>NZ_CALDXR010000048.1 GCF_937920985.1 uncultured Phascolarctobacterium sp. | reverse complement strand
CAGACATCAACTACATTGAGGCAGAAAAAACTATTGATCCTAACTACACAAGCCACGGCATCCGCCTGGATATCATCGTAGCAGATGACAAGAATACACATTATAATCTGGAAATGCAGGTAAAAAACAAAAAGAATCCCCAAACCAAAGCCTTTGTCCTGCCCAAACGCTCGCGCTATTATCAGGCGCTGCTTGATTTTGATTTGCTGCAGGCTGGCCAGCCTTATGACCTGCTGCCGCCGACCTACATCATATTCATCTGCATTTTTGATTTCTTTGAAAAAGGTAAATATGTCTACACCTTTAAAAAGCGCTGCCTGGAGGATTTGGAGCTGGAGCTTCCGGATGAAACAACTACGATGCTTTTAAACACTCAGGGTACGCATGGCGAAATCTCCAAGGATCTTAAAAGCTTCTATGATTATGTCAATAATCACATTGTAACTACTGATTTTACTAAGCAGATTGACGATGAAATTAGTTACTTGAAACTTGATACGAAAGTGAGGCGAGAATTTATGCTTATGGAAGCTCGTTTGTTGGATGAACGGCGCGAAGGTATTGCTGAAGGCAAGGACATCGGCTTTGCTGAAGGCAAAAACGTAGGCCTTGTTGAAGGCGAAGCTATAGGCATGGCTAAAGGTGAAAACAATGCCAACCTTGCTACTGCTAAACGCATGCTGTCTAAGGGCTGCTATTCTCTGCAGGATATTGCGGAGCTGACAAATTTATCTCTCGCTGATGTGGAAAAGCTGAAGGAAGAAGCTTAACCACTCTAACACTGATTTCACCAAGCAGATTGACGATGAAATCAGTTACTTGAAACTCGATACGAACTTTAAACAGTAAAGGCGTTCTACCGTACTTAAGTAGAACGCCTTTACTGTATTTTGCGTGCTATGCGAAGTGCAATCGCTACCGGCAAAGCATTTGCTTTGCCTTCCGCTCCCCTGCGTGCATTGCCAGTCCAACGTAATTATATACAATCGGCAGAACGCTCCGCTACATGCGCCTGCATCAGAAGTTCAGCAGCGGTACTATCTCCGTATCCACAACATTTTTGATATCCTGACGGGCGTTGATAAGATATTTCAGCTTGATGCCACCGGCAGGATTTTTTGCTTTATAGGCTTAAAAAAAGGAAGATAGAAAAAAGAAGATTCACTTTACTAATGGCAAAAAAATGCCCAAATGTCAGACAAGGGAAAAATCGATTTTGTGAACTTTTTGAAAAGTATTTTTTCTTGTCTGACAAATGCGATAAAAAAAAGCCATTAGTATCTAAAGACACCAAACCAATACACCAGCGCCAACACATCACAGACGCCCCTCAAATCCTCACGCCCCACCGCCTCCAAAAAACAAAATGCCCCCACGCGAACGCGCAGAGGCATTATTGCTTCAAGTTGTCAGGTTAATATAAATTAAGCGGCTATTATTTCTTTTCGATGAGCTTCAGCGGAGCAGAAATCTTAGCTTCTACTTTTTCGCCTTTAGCAGCCTTAACAGCTACTTCCAGACCTTGCTGGCCCATGATTTCCGGCTGTTGAGCGATAGTAGCGCTCATAGCGCCGCTTTCTACAGCCTTTACGCCGTCAGCAGTGCCGTCAAAGCCAACGATGAAGATTTGCTTGCCAGCACTCTTAGCAGCTTCGATTGCACCCAAAGCCATTTCGTCGTTCTGAGCGAAAATAGCTTTGATGTCCGGGTTAGCCTGCAGCATGTTTTCTGCTACAGTCAGACCCTTGCTGCGGTCAAATTCAGCAGTCTGTTTAGCAACAACGGTCAGCTTGCTGTCAGCCAGCTTGTGGAAGCCTTCGCCGCGTTCACGGGAAGCACTGGCACCGGGGATACCCTCCAGCTCAGCAACCTTAACCTTTTCGCCCAGCTTTTTGATAATGTAATCAGCAGCCATTTCGCCGCCCTTTACGTTATCGGAAGCAACCAGGCATGCTACATCGCCCTGGTTAGCGCTGCGGTCAAGGCAGATAACAGGGATGTTAGCCTTGTTGGCAGCCTTTACGGATGTAGAAATTGCATCAGAGTCAACAGGGTTAACCAGCAGAACGCTGATGTTTTGCTGCAGCAGGTCAGCAATATCATTAGCCTGCTTTGCAGGATCGTTCTGAGCGTCAACAACCTTTACGGTTACGCCCAGCTCCTTAGCCTTAGCTTCTACGCCTTTAGCCAGAGAAACGAAGAACGGATTGTTTTGAGTGGATACGGAGAAGCCAACGGTGATTTTCTTGTCGTTGCCTTTTGCAGCATCCTTCTTGTCGCTGCCGCCGCAGCCGACAATCATCATAGCCATTGCTACAATGCAGGTTAATACCAATAAAATTTTTTTCATGTGAGAAAATACCTCCCGGAATTAGAAATTACTATGCGGACAAAAACTTGCATTAAGCAGGCTGCGGCTGAAAAGCACCGAACGGTGCTTTACGTCCGCATCACGCTTAGTTTTTCTTTCTGTCCATCAGCACAGCCAGCAAAATTACAATACCTTTGACAACTTGTTGGTAAAAGCTGGATACGTTTAAGATATTCAGACCATTGTTCAGCGTACCGATAATCAGCGCACCGATAATGGTACCGAAGATGCGGCCCTTACCGCCGGAAAGACTGGTGCCGCCGAGTACTACAGCTGCGATAGCATCCAGCTCATAGCCGGTGCCGGCAGTAGGCTGAGCACTGTTCAGACGGCTGGTAAGGATTGCGCCTGCCATACCGCAGAGGAAACCTGTTACGGTATAAGCAAATATTTTAATGCGGTTGATTTTAATACCTGCGATGAAGGAAACCTTCTCATTGCCGCCGACAGCATAGGTTTTGCGTCCCAGCGGAGTTTTGTGCAGGATGAACCACAAAATGAAAAACATAATCAGCATCATAATGGCAGGAACCGGCAGACCAGCAACATAGCCCTGGCCGAATTCAAGGAAGCGGTCATCCTCAGACAGGCTGCTGATAGGGTTGCCGTTGGTATATACCAGTGTCAGACCACGGAAAATGGTCATGGTCGCCAGGGTTGCGATAAAGGGCGCCACCTTGCCGTAGGTAATTACCAGGCCGTTGACACTGCCCAGTGCAGCACCGATGAGGCAGGCCAGCACGATACCGAATACAGGATCCATACCGCCCTTGATAAAGCTGCCCATGAGTGCACTGGAAAGCGCCAGAATACTGCCGACGGACAAATCAATCCCGCCGGTTAAGATAACAAAGGTCATGCCAAAGGAAATTAAGGCATTGATAGAAACCTGACGCAGCAGGTTTTTCAGGTTGCTGGGGTCGATAAAGCTGCTGTTGAGGCAGGAAATAACCACAAACAACACAACAAGTCCGATTATGGAACCGGATTTTTTCAAGATTGCTTTTACATCCATTATTTTTATTGCCCTCCCGTTGCAAGTGTCATAATTTTTTCCTGGTCTGCTTCATCATGCAGCAGCTCGCCGGCAATGCGGCCTTCGTGGACAACGACGATGCGGTCGCTCATGCCCAGTACCTCCGGCAGCTCCGAGGAAACCATAATAATCGAAACACCACTTGCAGTAAGCTCGTTCATCAGCTCATATATATCGCGTTTTGCACCTACGTCGATACCACGGGTAGGCTCATCCATAATAATGACCTCCGGGTGCATGCCAACCCATTTGGCAATAACCACCTTCTGCTGGTTACCGCCGGACAACGCACCGGCCTCAAGGTCCAGGCTGCTGGTCTTTACGCCCAGCTTTGCTGCCATTTTATCGGCAAAATTATTAAGAACATTAAAATTGATGACACCGCTTTTGGCAAAGCTGTCAACACTTGGCAAAGCAATGTTGCGCAAAATGGAAAAATCCAGAATCAGACCCTCTGTTTTGCGGTTTTCGGTTACAAAGCCCATACCCGCCTTAATAGCATCCTCAGGCTTAGTAATCTTCAAAGGCTCGCCCTTGAAAACCAGCTCGCCGCCTGCATGAGGATCTACGCCGAAAACAGCGCGCATGATTTCGGTACGGCCGCTGCCCATGAGGCCGGCAAAGCCCAAAATCTCGCCCTTGCGCAGGTTAAAGTTAATATCATGGAAAACACCCGGCTGCTCAAAGTGCTTAACCTCCAGCAGCACCTCGCCCGGCTTATTGCGGCGGCCGGGATAAAATTCCGTAATGGAGCGTCCTACCATATCGCGGACAATCTGCTCCATGCTGTATTCCTTAACAGGCTTGGTTGCAACGGATACGCCGTCACGCATAACGGTAATCGTGTCGCAGTTCTGTGTAACCTCTTCCATACGGTGCGAAATATACACCATTGCTACACCGCGTTTTTTCAAGGAGCGCATAACCTCAAAGAGCTTTTCTGTTTCTCTTTCGGTCAGCGCCGCCGTAGGCTCGTCCATAATAACAACCTTGGCATCCAGCAGAAGGTTACGGACGATTTCCGTCATCTGCTGCTGTCCTACCGAGCATTCGCCGGCTTCCATATCCAGTGGCAGCTCAATTTCAATTTCACGGCATTTCTGCTCTGCCATAGCACGCATAGCCTTAAAATCCAGGATACCCATGCCGTTGGTTACGCTGTGCATCAAAAACAGGTTTTCCAGAATGCTCATGTTCGGCCATATATTCAGCTCCTGATGGATGAAGGCGATGCCGTAAGCTTCTGCCTCCAGAGGATTTTTGAAGCTGATTTCCTTGCCGTCGACAAAAATCTGTCCCTTATCCTGCTTGTGAATACCCGTCAGAATATTCATCAGTGTTGATTTGCCGGCACCGTTTTCACCCATCAGAGCGTGTACCTCACCGCTTTTAAGCTTCAGGTCAACACCCTTGAGCACCTCATTAGAACCAAAGGCCTTATGGATATTTCTTAATTCAATCTCCATACTTTTCCTTATTCCTACCTTACGCTAATTTTTAAAAGAAAACATTGCTGTGCAGAATCACATTGGCAAAAGGAGTAATTTCGCCGGTGCGGATAATGCATTTTGCATGCTTGGTTGCCTCCTTGAAGGCTTCGTGATCTGCATCGATAATCCACTGCTCTTCAGTGAAAAGCTGCTTCATAGCGCCGTAGACAGCAGGATTTCTGCCTTCCATTTCCGCTGCAATTTCTACCTTTTCGATAACCATATTCTTGGCTACTTCTTCAACAACCTCCAGGAAGGAAAGAGTTCCCGGCTTCAGAGCCAGGTCGATTTTCTGCACGCCTGCAGGCACAGGCAGACCGCAGTCACCGATAACGATAGTGTCGGTGTGGCCCAAATCAGCCAGCACCTTCGCAATAGAGCTGTTTAACATTCCACCCTTTTGCATTATTTAAGCATCTCCTCTACTTCATGTAAATAAGGCATACCGCCCTGCGCTCCCAGCTTTTGCACTGAAAGAGCTGCGGCAGCATTGGCAAAGCTGATGCTTTCCTGCATGGATTTGCCATTTGCACGGGCAACAGCAAAGGCACCGTTAAAGGTGTCGCCTGCACCCGTAGTATCAACCGGCTTTACCTTAAAGCCGGGAACAGTAATAACCTGTCCCTTTTCCGCATAGGCAACACCCTTGCTGCCCAGCGTCATAATTACCTTGCCCTGGTTCTGGTCAAGGATATCCGCCTTGCCCTTACCGGCAAACAGTGTTGCTGCCTCATGCTCGTTGGGAGTCAGATAAGTAATCTTATCCAGCAAAGCCTGCGGCACCGGAGCAACAGGCGCAGGATTCAGCAACACCGGCACGCCGTGCGCTGCGCATTTTTCAATAACATAGGCATTGGTGGCAGCAGGAATTTCGTGCTGCAGCAGCACCATATCTGCCTTGCTGATATCTTCCCATGCTTCATCAATCAGCTCAGGGGATACTAGGTCATTCGCTGCCTTGATAACGATAATCGTGTTATCGTCCTCTGCAACAGTAATGTGAGCAGTACCGCTGTTTTCACCCGGCAGTACCTTCACATAGGTGGAATCAACATTGTTCTCCTTCAAAGCCTTCAGCACCAGTTGACCATATACGTCATCACCGATGCAGCCAACCATCATAACATCTGCTCCCAGACGGGCAGCAGCAACAGCCTGGTTGGCACCCTTACCGCCGGGGGAAACGGTCAGGCGGTTGCCGAAAATAGTTTCTCCGGGGTGCACCCAGCGGTCACATTCCACGGTAATATCAATATTACAGCTACCTACTACGACAATCTTTGACATATTTACAACCTCCTGTCTTCAGGATTATTACAGCAGCGTACTTTCTGCTATCACAGTATGTATCTGCTGTCTATATTTAGATTATTTTTTGTAATAACAAAGCATATTCGCCGACAATCAGATTTGGCTGCAGCAAATCCTTGAGCAGTGCTATCTGCTTGCGGCTCGTTTTTGGCATGGTCTGCTGCCAATAGGTTATAGCAAGCTGCAGCAGTCGCAGCAGCTCTTCCCTGGCGCTCTTGTCTTCGGCAGTAAGCTGCCACCAAAAGCTGTACCATTGGCGGAAGATGTCAGCATCGTCCAGCATCGCTGAGCGCGATACGTTAGTTGTTACATCGCGCAGATGACGCAAAAGCAGCTGCAAAAGCGCTGTCTGCTGCTCAGGCTGTGCCATGGGCACGCGCCGCAGCAGCAGGCGATACAGAAGCGTCAGCTCCCTGTACATTCTGCAGGCCTTATCAAAGCCATCCCAGCGTGCATAGACAACAAAGTGCAGCTGCAGCTGCTGCAGGCTCCACGTCCACCATTGCAGATCCTGCTGCTTTAGCAGCCAGCGCCCGGCCTCACGCAGCAAAAACGCTGTCTCATCGCGCCACCGCCTGCGTGCCATACGCGCCGCCAGGTTGAGCCATTCAGCCATAAACTCCTGCAGCAGCGCCGTATCACCGGCGTGCATCCGCAGCCAGCGCCGCGCCAGCAGCGCGAGCGCGGCGTGCTCCTCGCTCAAACGCCTGTCACACACAGCAAAGGCCAGCTGCAGCAAAACGCTGCCGCCCTGCCTAGCCAACTGCGGATTAACCAGCAACTGCTCCAGGCGCAGCCTGCTTGCCTGCATCCAGGCCGCAAAAAGCTGCCGTTGCCGGTGGCGTAAGGCCACCAGCAGACAGCAGCTGATTGCTTGTAATGCTTCGTTATCTGCTGCTTCAGCAATAATACCCGAAAAAGCTGTGCAGGCGTTTTCTTCTCTGCCTTCGCGCAGAGCAACACATGTTTCTAAAATAAGTTCTGCTACCATATTCCTACAGGTTAATATCGCCTTCGTAAACGTCGCCGGAAACAGGATCCACCGTCACCAACAGGCCATCAGCCAGCTTGGACGTTGCCTTTTCCGCGCCTACGATAACAGGCAGGCCACAGGTTACGGCAACAATGGCGGTAGAAGATGTCAGCCCGCCCTCTTCAGCGATAATCGCTGCTGCCTTGGCAGCAGCCTGCGGTACAAACTCGTCATTAAGCACATCAACTACAAGGACATCGCCCTTCTGCAGCTTGTCCGTGAAGTCTGCCGCAGTCCGGCCTACACAAATGCGTCCGGTGACAGTATTGCTGCCGATACCGGTGCCGCTGAGCAGCTTGGTACCCACTGTAACCACCTTAATCAGATTAGTACTGCCCGGAGTACCGATAGGTACACCGGCAGTTATAACAACAGATGCGCCGTCCTTGATTACAGAGTGATGCAAAGCACACTGCAAAGACAGCTCAATCATTTCGTCAGTATTTGTGGAGTATGGCCCCAAAAGCGGCAGCACACCCCAATAAAGCTGCATTGCACGCACGCGCTCCGGCAGGCGTGATACAGCAACAACAGTACACTGAGGCTTATATTTGGCAATCATGCGCGCAGTAAAGCCTGATTCCGTAATCGTAAGAATAGTATCTGCCTTGATCTCCTGGGCAATCTGTACAGTAGCATGGCTGATGGCATCGGTGGAATGGATGCGCTCGCTGATGCCCTTCTTCTGGAAAATATGCACATAATCAAGCGCGTTTTCCGTGCGCACAGCAATCTTGGCCATCGTCTGCACTGCCTCCAGCGGATATTTGCCGCTGGCAGTTTCGCCGCTCAGCATAATAACATCGCTGCCGTCGAAAATAGAGTTGGCAACGTCGCTGGCCTCGGCACGTGTTGCACGATAGCTGTTAATCATGCTCTCGAGCATCTGCGTAGCGGTGACAACAGGCTTGCCTGCCTTGTTGCAGCGCGCGATAATATCCTTCTGTACCAGCGGTACATCCTCGGTCGGAATCTCTACGCCCAGGTCGCCTCTGGCAACCATAATGCCGTCAGATACGCCGATAATCTCATCGATATGCTGCACACCGGCCTCATTCTCGATTTTGGAAATAATCCCGATAGAAGAGCCTGCTTCCTCAAGCACTTTACGGATAGCGATAACATCATCGGCCTTCTGCACAAAAGATGCCGCAATATAATCCATATCATGCTCGACAGCAAAAAGAATATCTGCCCTGTCCTGCTCCGACAAGAATGGCAGCTTCAGCTCAATTCCGGGGCAGGCCACACGCTTACGCGAGCTCAGCTCACCGCCGTTGACTACCTTGGTATAAATTCTGCAGCCGTCAATGCGTACAACCTTTAGGGAAAGTAGTCCGTCGGCCAGCAGAATATTGCTGCCGATTTCTACCTCCTGCGGCAGACCGGCATAATTAACGTGTGCCATATGGCGGTCGCCCAGATAATCCTCGGTAGTCAGGCAGAAATCATCGCCCTCGTTCAGCTCGATTTTACTTTCGGCAAACATGCCCAAACGCATTTCCGGGCCCTTGGTATCGGCAATCGTAGCGATTACCTTACCGGCCTCTTCTGCTGCTCGGCGCACCAGCTGCAGCCTTTTGCCATGGTCCTCATGATTACCGTGCGAAAAGTTGAAGCGTGCCAAGTCCATGCCTGCAAGCATCATCTTACGCAGCAGCTCTACGTTGTCCGTGCTTGGACCTACTGTACAGATAATCTTCGTTTTCTTCATCAGGACTGCGCCTCCTCAGTACTGAAACTTATTCTCACACAAAACCTCATAGGCATCCTCTGCCTCCGAAACCGGCAGACAGATTTCATAAGCCTTATTATGCTTGCCTCCGGCACTTTTCAGCTGTACCAAAAAGCCGTTTTCCGTCAGCATTTGCTTTATTTTTTTGGCTTGTTCCTCAGTGTGGGCAATATAAATTGTTTTCCACATACTAGAATGCCTCCTGTAAATCAGGTAATTGGATTATGCCTTGTAAGCTTTGATTTTTTCAATCAGCTTCGGCAGGATTACGTTTACATCACCTACGATGCCATAATGAGCAACGGTGAAAATCGGTGCCTCTGCATCCTTGTTGATAGCGATGATGATATCGCTGTCCTTCATGCCGGACAGATGCTGGATTGCACCGCTGATGCCGCAGGCAAAGTAGATATGCGGAGTAACGGATTTACCGGATTGGCCAACCTGTTGGGAATGAGTCAGCCAGCCCTCATCAATAGCGGCACGGGTGCCTGCTACTGCGGAATTTTCAAAGAGAGCAGCCAGCTGTTCCAGCACGTCGAATTTCTCCTTGCTGCCAAAGCCACGGCCGCCTGCTGCGATCATATCGGCTTCATCAATCTTCACAGCATTTTCGCTGCTCAGAGCCTCTTTTTTAACCAGTTCAACACGGCTTACAGCGCCTGCTTCCGGAGTGAAGGCAATAACCTCACCGGTGCGGGTGTTATCCAATTCAGCCGGTTTGAATACTTTAGGACGAACGGTACCCATTTGCGGACGGTTAACGTCGCAGATGATGGTAGCGCAGATATTGCCGCCCAGTGCGGGACGAGTCCAGGCAACGAGCTTGTCATCGGTTACATCCAGAGCGGTACAGTCAGCGCACAGGCCGGTATGCAGACGTGCTGCAACACGCGGAGCCAGGTCACGACCGTCATCGGTAGCACCGAACATAATAGAAGCCGGATCATATTTCTTGGACAGCTGGCAGATAGCATCGGTATATAACTCGGTATCGTAATCTGCATATTTAGCATCCTCAATAACATAAACAACGTCAGCACCGGCAGCAATCAGCTGCTGCGGCAGCTCGCCAGCAGCAGCGGTCACCAGTACCGCACAGCATTTTTCCTCCAGCTTGGCACACAGCTCTTTGGCAGCGCCCAACAGCTCAAAGGTAACATTCATCAGCTGACCATTTTCCTGTTCAGCAATAACCCACATATTTACACACTCCTATTCGTTATCTTCAGTATTGTCATTTTCGGCAATAGCTATGGCCTCCATGGAACATTCGCGGATGCAGGCACCACAGCAGACACACTGCTGCATATCAATCTGCGCCCTGCCCTCGTGCAGCGCAATAGCCCCCATCGGGCATACTGCCACACATTCCTCACAGCCACAGCAAAGCTGCCTGTTTACTTTTATCAGCATGGTTCGCCTTAGCGGGTAATAACCTCTGCCTTAACCAGCTTTTCAAACAGCATATCTACTGCTGCATCAGCATCTGCTTCGGTAATGATTTCGCCGTTGATTTCAGGCGGAGCCGGGGTGAAGGCTTTTTTAACCTTGGTCGGAGAGCCCTTCAGGCCTACGGTTGCCGGATCAAGCTCCAGGTCAGCAACAGTCAGAGTAGGAATCTGCGCCTTACGTGCTTTCATTTTGCCCTTAATGCTGGCAAAACGTGGCTCTTTTTCAGATTTGGTTACGGTAACTAAGAGCGGTGCAGCGCAAGCCAAAGTCAGCTGGTAGTTTTCGTTTTCACGTACCACAACAAATTTGCCGTCTTCGTAGCTCAGGCTCAGAGCGCCGGTAATTTGAGGAATTCCCAGATGCTCAGCCATTTCCGGGCCAACCTGTGCGGTATCGCCGTCTACTGCCTGCTTGCCGCAGAGCACGAGGTCGAACTCGCCCAAATGTTTAACAGCAGCAGCCAGAGCCAGGCTGGTTGCCAGAGTATCGCTGCCGCCCAGAACGCGGTCGCTCAGCAGAACGCCGTCATCAGCGCCCATAGCGATTGCTTCCTTCAGGATATCGGTTGCCTGGGGCAGGCCCATGGACAGTACAGTTACCTTAGCACCTTCCTTGTCCTTCAGGCACAGTGCTACCTCCAATGCCTGACGGTCATAAGGGTTCATAATATTTTCTACACCCGTACGGTCCAAGGTATTGGTTTCGCGGTTAAATTTTACTTTTGCCGTATCCGGCACTTGTTTTAAACAAACGAGAATATTCATTTGCTGCCTCCTTAAGCTTTATACAGGAGCTGTTGCTCCGGCTTTTTTACATTCTTCTCTTTATTTTAGCATTTTTGCACTTAAACTTGCAAGTATATCATGAAAGTTTATGAAAAATAGCTCAAGCGATTATACTTAATTCCGCTTTACTACGCAGTTATCACCCAAAATTTTCACAACATCTTCGGCAAAGCCCGGTGCTTCACTGTTCACCCAGAAGTTAGGCGTAGTCTTGATCAGCTTACGCGAGCCCATCAGCTGCAGGTATACGCAGTCATCACCCTTATATTTCTGGAACAGCTGCATCAGCTCACGCTGAATCAGCGGATTTTCCAGATGCGCTTCAATGCGCAGGCATATTTCTGTCGGCGGCTTAGAGGGCAGAGCGCGCACGCTGTTGGCAATAATCTTGCTTTCACGTTCGTCTACACTGAAGCGTCCTTCAATTGCTACCACACTGTCCTCGTAAATATCCTTGACACTATTGCGATAGGCCTGCGGGAAGACAATTATCGGGAAGCGTCCGCTGAAATCCTCCAGCGTCAGCACAGCCATCGTATCGCCGCGCTTAGTTGTTTTGATAGTGCAGTTGGTAATGATGCCTGCAACCCGCACTAACTGACCGTCTGCAACCTGTGTATCGCCGCCAAACTGGTGCAGCGGCATAAAACGTTCCAGCATTTTTTTATAATCGCTCAGCGGATGGTCAGTAACGTAAAAGCCGATGATTTCCTTTTCATATTGCAGAATAAGCTGCTTAGGGAATTCATCCAGCGGTGGCAGCTTAATTTCACTTGCGCCAAAATCCTGCACATCGCCGAAAAGTCCCAGTTGGCCATTGGCCTTGTCTTTTTGGCAGGCAGCGCCCAAATCAACCGCCTGTTCTAAAATAGCGAGCAGCTGCGAGCGTCTGGCACCAAAGGAATCCATAGCACCGCATTTAATTATATTTTCAATAACACGCTTGTTGACCACGCGCATATTCACGCGGCAACAGAAATCAACCAGGCTCTTGAAGGGACCGCCTTCGTTACGGGCGCTGATGATAGCATCTACAGCAGTATCGCCAGTATTTTTGATGCCTGCCAGACCAAAGCGTATAGTGTCATTCTGCTGAACTGTGAAGTTGTTGCCACTCTCATTGACATCAGGCGGCAGAATTTTGATGCTATCATTACGGCAGACGTTGATATACCAGCTCACCTTATCAGCATCACCGATAATGCTGTTGAGAAAGGCGGCGTAGAACTGCGGACGCCAATGCGCCTTCAGATACGCAGTTTCATAGGCTACCAGCGCATAGGCAACGGAGTGCGATTTGTTGAAGCCATAACCGGCAAAGTGCTGCAAGAGCGAGAAAATCTGGTCGCTCAGCTCTTCCGGAATATCATGCAGCTTTTTGGCACCGTCGATAAACGACTGGCGCATGGAATCCAGCTCCTTGGCCTTCTTCTTGCCCATCGCGCGGCGCAGGATATCGGCCTGACCAAGCGTAAAGCCTGCCAGCGCAGATGTTATCTGCATAACCTGCTCCTGATACAGAATAACGCCATAGGTATCCTTCAAAATCGGCTCCATCAGCGGGTGCAGCACCTTCGCTGTGCGCTGCCCATGACGACCGGCGATAAAATCTTCTGCCATACCGGTACCAAGAGGACCGGGGCGGTACAGTGCCACCAGCGGAATCAGATCCTCAAAGCTTTCCGGCGCCAGGTCCACAACCAGCTTGGTGATGCCGGCCGACTCCAGCTGGAAGACGCAGGACGTTTCACCACGTCGCAGCATAGCGCAGGTCGCCTCATCTGCCAGCGGAATGTTATCGATATCAATCTTTTCACCCGTAGTTTCGCGGATAAAGCGAATACAATCACCGATAACTGTCAGTGTGCGCAGACCCAGAAAGTCCATCTTCAGCAGGCCCAGCTCTTCTACCTTATTCTTATCGTACTGGGTGATGACGCCACCCTCACTGCCCTGCTGCAGCGGTACGTAGTTTTTCATATTATGCGGTGCGATAATAACACCGGCGGCATGTGTGCCTGCGTTACGCGGCAGGCCCTCAACGCTTTGCGCAAGGTCAATCAGCTTTTTGACCTCCGGACGCGTGTCGTACGCGTTACGGAAATCCTTGCTGCCGTTCAGTGCCTTCTCCAGCGTAATGCCCACCTCGCGCGGAATCAGCTTGGCAATTTCATCAACTGCACTGTAGCTCATGCCCAACGCCTTGCCCACGTCGCGCACTGCCGCGCGCGCCTGCAAGGTGCCGAAGGTAATAATCTGCGCTACACGCTCCTGTCCGTAACGGCGCACCACGTAATCCAGCACCTGGTTACGCTTCACGTAGCAGAAGTCGGTATCAATATCAGGCATGCTGACGCGCTCCGGATTCAGAAAGCGTTCGAACAGCAGATGATAACGCAAAGGCTCAATATTCGTTATGCGCAGCAGATAAGCCACGATACTGCCTGCGGCACTGCCACGTCCAGGACCTACCGGAATATCATGGCTACGACAGTAGTTGATAAAATCCCAGACAATCAGGAAGTAGCAGGCGTAGCCCATCGTGTTGATAATATCCAACTCAAAGTCCAGACGCTTGCGCACCTTCTCATCAACAACACCGTAGCGTTTGGGCAAAGCCTCCTCGCACAGGTGGCGCAGATAGCTCACAGCGTCAAAGCCCTCCGGCACCGGGAACTCCGGCAGCAGCAGGTGCCCGAACTCCATCGTTACGTTGCAGCGGTCGGCAATTTTATTGGTATTGCTCAAAGCCTCCGGACAGTCGCCGAACAGTGCCTCCATCTCATCATAGCTTTTCAGATAATAGCTGTCGTTATTGAAGCGCATACGGTCCGGTTCATCTACCGTGCTCGTCGTCTGGATGCACAGCAGAATATCCTGCGCCGCCGCGTCCTTTTGCTGCACGTAATGCAAATCGTTCGTCGCCACCAGGCCAAGACCGAACTCCTGCGCCAGCTGCTTCAGCTCCGCGCTTACCTTGTGCTCTTCATCAAGGTCATGGTCCTGGATTTCCAGAAAGTAATTTTCCTTGCCGAAAATATCGATATATTCCTGAATACAGCGGCGTGCTCCCTCCAGGTTATCCTGCAGAATCATCTGCGGCACCTCACCGGCAACGCAGGCGCTGAGGCAAATAATTCCCTCGTGATAGGTACGCAGTACGTCCTTGTCTACACGCGGCTTATAATAAAAGCCCTCCAGCTGACCAATGCTGACAATTTTCATCAGGTTATGGTAGCCTGTATCGTTCTCCGCCAGCAGAATCAGATGATACATGCCACGGTTATTCTTTTCCAGATGCGATTCCTTCGCCAGATACACCTCACAGCCGATAATCGGCTTAATGCCTGCTTTGGTACACTCCTGATAAAATTCCACTGCGCCGTACATTGCGCCGTGGTCGGTAATCGCCAGACTGTCCATGCCCAGCTCCTTGGCATAGGCCACCAACTCAGGGATTTTTGAAGCGCCGTCCAGCAGGCTGTATTCCGTATGTACATGTAAATGAGTAAAGCGTTTTGTCATCTCTTGCTCCTTAAATTAAAAGACCGCTGCCGCGCAAATCTGCGGCAAATGTATGTAAAACTATTCTAGCATTACAGATAAATTTCCTGCCTAAAATCGAAAAAACATACAACCGTGAATTCACAATTCGTTCGTTGTATGTTCTCTTAACATATGTTACAATAAGACAAGACACTGACAACCGTGTTGCAGGGTGGTGTTGCCGACATTCTCTTGTAGAATGGAGGTGATGCTTATGAAGAACTATGACTTCAAGGACCTGATGGCCTTTGGCATGTTTCTCCTGGCATTGCTGGAATTTATTTTTCAATATAACAAGTAAGCCAGACATAAGAAAACCACTCCTACACATTGCCCGGTGGCGGAGTGGCTTCTTGAGCTAATTTTCCACTAAGGCAACTCACCGTGTGGGCGGTTGTCCTTTGTCTATAATATAGCATATTACGCTGCTTTTTGCAAGCAAACCGCTTGCCGCAAAAGCAGCTTTTTTCTTACTAATCCAGACATAAGAAAACCGCCCTTAATCTTTGCCTAGTAACAGGGCGGTTCTCCCGCGTTAGAACTTGGGAGAACCCACCGTATAGGCAGTTCCCCTTCCTTATAACATAGCATATCACGCTGCTTTTTGCAAGCAAACCGCTTGCTGCAAAAGCAGCTTTTTCGCTTCTATTCACCTTCCTTGCCCCATGCCAGACCAATGAGTAAAAAGAACAGATTATACACGAGCGCCGGCAGCAGACTGTTGATTTCCCACGGGCTGATATGCTTCCAGAAGAGCGCTGCAAAAATGCCTGCACCCATAGCAGCCACGCCCATCGAAGCACGCACCCTACCCGGGAAGAAGATGCAGAACGTCAGCGGCAGAAAGATACCGCTGCCTCGCAGCGCCATGGACAGGTAATTCCACTCCAGCACTGACGAATCAAGATGCATAAAGACGAAGACCATCGCAGCGACCGAAACGGCCAGCACGCTCAGGCGGCTTGCCCACAGCTGTCCTGCAGCCGTAGCCTTCAGCCAGATTTTGCTGACGATATCACGTGAAATCATCGTACCTACGCCCAGCGCCAGACCGGCGATTGAGCCCAGGGCCGAAAGCAGCACAGCGCCCAGGCCGATACCGCCAAGCCATTGCGGCAGATAGGTAACGAGATACAGCGGCAGTGCGTCAATAGAATTTATCTCCGGATGATGCAGATGCATGAACATACCGATCATTACCGACGGCAGTCCCACGGGAATTACTATCAGCGCGGCAGCACAGCAGCCGACAGCTGCAGTTTTGGTATCGCGCGCCGAAAACAGCGCCTGCACATAGGTCTGCGTAGAAATAACCCCCACAATCATCGAACCTAGGCTGACAAGACCGTCCTCCACGCCGCGTCCGAAAAGACTGAACCATGGATATGCCGCAAAGCTCTGCGTCAGGCCCTGCCAATGTCCCATATCGGCATAGGCCAGCAAGCCGCCGACAAAAATGCTGGCAAAAATCAGCACAATCTTAAAAATACCGGCCATCCCGCTGCTGCTGAGGCCGCCAAAAAATACTAAAAGCAAAGTAACAGTAACAACAATTGCCGCTGCAGCCAAAAGCGGTACGCCGAACAAGCCTGCTATGAGATGCAGCGCCGTAAGCGTGCTTGCTACAATACTGAAAAAAATGCCGGCGCAGGCGCTGAAGGTCGCCAGCCACCCCGCAGGCTTGCCGTAATCCGTAACGAGATACTCCGCTACTGTGGTCAGCGAGCTGCGGCGCAAAGGCACAGCATAAAACGCCGCCATCAGCAAAAGCGCAATGCCGCTGCCAAGCGTAAACCACCAAGCCGTCAGCCCCAGCTTGAAGCCAAGCTGCGCCGTACCAACGGTAGCAGCGCCGCCTACAATCGTGCCGATAATCGTACCAGCGACAAGGCCTGCGCCAGAGCTGCGGCCGCCTACGTTATAATCATCGGCAGACTTCACCCTTCTGGCTGCCAAAAGCCCCGGCAGCAGCGTCACCAGGAGCGTCACAGCCAGGCTGATATAATGTGTAGCAGTAAGCTGCATATCCAACCCTCCAATATTTTAAGCTGCCGGTTACAAACCTTTTGCCGACAGCATTAATGCTCTAAAGCTCAGTATTAGTATAACACAAAAAACAAGGCAAAAAAAGTATTGCTACTGCAAGCGTGCTTGCCTGCGGCAGCAGGCAGAAAAGCGCTTGCGAGCTCTTTCTGCTCAGATTGTTACATAAAAACTATCTTCTTTATTATTGCGAAAATCAGCTTTTTTCTGTATAATATAGTTTATACCTTTATATATTTAGTGTATGCTTTTTGGAGGAAAATTATGAGCCGTTTAAGAATCGAAACACCCGACCAGGCACAGCTTACGGTCGAGCGCTTGTACAAGGACCTGGAACGACACATCATCGCCAGCCCCCCGGGACTGTGCCCTGTTGATCTGCAGCTGTCGTTCCTCAAAGTCTGCCACGCACAAACCTGTGGCAAATGCGTACCCTGCCGTGTAGGTCTCGCGCAGCTGCAGAATCTCATGGAAGACGTGCTCGCCGGCAAGGCTGACATGCACACTCTGGATTTAATCGAAAGCACCGCGCAAAACGTTGCCAACAGCGCTGACTGCGCCATCGGCTTCGAAGCAGCCAAAATGGTTTTGGCCGGTCTGGAAGGCTTCCGCGAAGATTACATTAACCACATAAAGAAGGGCAAATGCTCTGTCAACGTCCATCATTCTATCCCCTGCGTAGCTTTGTGCCCGGCACAGGTTGATATCCCCGGCTACATTGCGCTGGTTGGCGCAGGCCGTTATGCCGACGCTGTCAAGCTCATCCGCAAGGATAACCCCTTCCCTACTGCGTGCGGTCTTATCTGCGAGCATCCCTGCGAAGCACGCTGCCGCCGCAGCATGATTGATGCTCCTATCAATATCCGCGGCCTGAAGCGTATGGCTGTTGACAATGCGCCCAGCAACACTGTGCCGCTGCCCGAAAAACAGCCTGCTACCAACAAACGTATCGCCATCATCGGCGGCGGCCCCAGCGGTATGTCCGCAGCCTACTACCTGGAGCTGATGGGACACCATGCTGTTGTGTTCGAAGAAAAGAGCAAGCTCGGCGGCATGCTGCGCTACGGCATTCCTGCTTACCGCTTCCCGCGCGAACGTCTGCAGGAGGACCTGGACGCTATTTTGTCCACCGGCGTAGAGGTACATCGCAACACCAGAATCGGCAACGAGGAGGGCGATATCCCCTTCGAAAAGCTGCGTGAGGAATTTGACGCAGTTTACATTGCCATCGGTGCCCACACTGACAAGAAAATCGGTATTGAAGGCGAGAATTCCCACGGTGTTATCAGTGCGGTAGAAATGCTGCGCAACATCGGCGAAGAAAAAATGCCTGACTTTAAGGATAAAACCGTTGTCGTTATTGGCGGCGGCAACGTTGCTATGGACTGCACCCGCAGCTCCATCCGTCTCGGTGCCAAGAAGGTTATCATCGCCTACCGCCGTCGTCAGGACGATATGACAGCGCTGCCCGAGGAAATCGAAGGTGCTATTGCCGAGGGCGCTGAGCTGTACGGCCTGAAGGCTCCGCACCACATTGAGGCGGATGCCGAAGGTAATGTGGCCGCTCTCTGGGCTGAGCCGCAAATCATCGGTCCTATCGATGCCTGGGGACGTGCACGTCCGATTCACGCTGACGTAGAGCTGGAGCGCATTCCCTGCGACGTTATCGTTGTAGCTATCGGCCAAGGCATTGAGCTGCGTCCGTTCGAGGAGGCCGGCATCAAAATCAAACGCGGTACTATTTCCGCACTCTCCAGCAGTGAGCTTGCCAACAATGAAGGCGTCTTCGCCGGCGGCGACTGCGTAACCGGTCCTGCAACCGTAATCCGTGCTATTGCTGCCGGTAAGGTTGCTGCCGCTAATATTGATGAATATTTGGGCTATAACCACACCATTTCCTGTGATGTAGTTATTCCCGACCCGTCTATTGACGATAAACGTCCCTGCGGCCGTATCCAGATGCACGAAACCGAAGCAGGCGAACGCAAGCATACCTTTGAGCCTATTGAATGCGGCATGACCAAGCAGGAGGCCTGCCAGGAAGCAGGACGCTGCCTGCGCTGCGACAAATTCGGCTTCAGCACACTGAAAGGAGGCAGAACCTTAAAATGGTAAACCTCACAATCGACGGACAAAAAGTTTCCGTTCCCCAAGGGACAACAATCATGCAGGCTGCTGCCACCGTCGGCATCGAAATCCCCCGCCTGTGTTATCTTAAAGGCATCAACGAAATCAGTGCCTGCAAGGTCTGCGTAGTTGAAATTCAGGGACAGAACCGTGTAGTTACCGCCTGCACCACTCCGGTACAGGAAGGTCTGGTAGTTTATACCAACTCCCCTAAGGCCCGCAGCATCCGCCGCACCAACGTGGAGCTGATTTTATCCCAGCATGACTGCATGTGCGCAACCTGCGTACGCAGCGGCAACTGCAGCCTGCAGACTTTGGCCAATGACCTTGGCATTTACGATATTCCCTATGAGCGCGATGTTGTCGACACTCCCTGGAACCAGGAGTTCCCGCTCATCCGCGATTCCAAAAAATGCATCAAATGCATGCGCTGCGTCCAGATTTGTGACAAGGTGCAAAAGCTGCATATCTGGGATGTGCAGAATACCGGTGCCCGTACTACCGTAGACGTTGCCGGCAATGTTTCCATTGAGGACAGTGACTGCAGCCTCTGCGGTCAGTGTATCACCCACTGCCCCGTTGGCGCGCTGAAGGAGCGTAACGACGTTCCCAAAATTTATGACGTACTGGCTGACACCAGCAAGGTAACTGTAGTGCAGGTTGCGCCTGCAGTACGCACCGCCTGGGCCGAAGCCTTCAACCTGCCGCCCGAGCTGGCAACCGAAGGCCGCATGGTAGCAGCACTGAAGAAAATCGGCTTCGATTATGTTTTCGACACCTGCTACGCTGCCGACGTTACCATCATGGAGGAAGCAAGCGAGCTATTAGAGCATCTGCAAAATCCGCAGGACCACAGCTGGCCGATGTTCACCTCCTGCTGCCCCGGCTGGGTAAGCTATGTCAACAAAACTCACCCGTACTTCGTGCCTAACCTTTCCACCACCAAATCTCCGCAACAGATTTTCGGTGCGCTGGCAAAATCCTATTTTGCACAGAAGAAGGGCCTGAAGCCAAAGGAAATCTGCTCTATTTCCATCATGCCCTGCGTTTCTAAAAAACGCGAGGCCGCTCTCTTCTCTATGCGCAGCAGCGGCACCCATGATGTAGATATCGTACTCACCACGCGCGAGCTTATCCGCCTGCTGCGTGCCGAGCACATCAACCCGGCAATGCTGGGTGAACTGCCCTTTGATAATCCGCTGGGCCAGAGCACCGGCGCCGCAGTTATCTTCGGTGCCAGCGGCGGCGTAATGGAGGCAGCACTGCGTACTGCTTACCATGTAATCGAAGGCAAGGAAGCTCCTGAGGATGCTTTCACCGACGTTCGCGGTACGGAAGGCCGCAAGGTACGTGAATTCACCCTTGGCGGCGCAACACTGCGCACCTGTACCGTAAGCGGTCTGGGCAATGCAGGCAAGCTGCTCGACGAGCTCAAAGCAGGCAAGGTTCATTATGACTTCGTGGAAGTTATGGCCTGCCCCGGCGGCTGCGTTGGCGGCGGCGGTCAGCCGATTCACGACGGGGAAGAGCGTGCCGACGTACTTGGCAATAAGCTCTATACCATCGACAGCAACCGTCCTCTGCACCAGTCCCACAACAATCCGGATGTACAGGAGCTCTATAAGGACTTCCTGGAAAAACCGCTGAGCGAGAAGGCAGAGCAGCTGCTGCACTCTGACCATGTAAAAGAGCATAATTATATGTAATAGAAAATTGGAAGAAGAACACGACTCGCAAACTGCAATGTCTTCATTAGAGAGGCAAGATGCATTACCAATAGGGCAAGAGAAGGCTCCCCTAGGGGGGAGCTGGTGCCCGCCAGGGCGACTGAGAGGGGTCTGCTGTTTCTACTCTTACGACTAGCCTTATGTTGGTCATTTCCCCTCTCCGTCATCGCTTTGCGATGCCACCTCTCCCCAAGGAGAGGCTCTCTTAACTTTTTTCTTTTTCATTACTACCTATACTAAAATCCGACCAACGCTTGCGGTTTTGTACGTTAGCGTAAAGCGACACTAAAAGGCTCCCCTAGGGGGGAGCTGTCGACCGCAGGGCGACTGAGAGGGGTCTGCATTCTTTATAATTGCAAAATAACATTAGATTTATTTCCCCTCTCCGTCATCGCTTCGCGATGCCACCTCTCCCCAAGGAGAGGCTCTCTCTAAAGCCAAGCGTAAGGATATATTAATTGCGACGCCCTTTCTTCCAACGTCTATGAGGTCAATCATGTACACACAACCCTATACCTACACACAGCAAATCCCCCTCTCCCTGGACGATGGCCACGGCGACTACAACCGCAGCTACGAACGCAGCGACGATGACTTCGACTACGCCGACTACTCCACCGACCACAGAGACAACAACTTCCGTAACTACGAGAAGAAGCGCCGCAAAACCAATAAGGAAATTATTGAGGACATGCTCAAGCGCTGGGATTAAGCAAAACACTGTGTAAAACAAAAGTAAGAGGAGAACACCTTTTATCCTGTAAAGGACTGGGTGTTCTCCTCTTTTAATTATAGAAAAGGGAGTGTTTATTTAAGGTTTAAACTATGCAGTTGCCTGCATTTTCAATTCAGCTTGCTGCCGTAGTGGTCACGATTGTCGCCGCCGTATACGCGTACACGTTCAATCTTGCCTCTGTCGCCATCCGCACCGGAAATACGGGCAACATGGATGCGGCCCATTTCAGGCTCAAATTCGCGAACCAGCTTGTGATCCAGCTTCACGCCTTTTTCAAGCGCTCTGTACAGCATTGCTGCGAATTCGTAACGGCTCATCATGCGATTGCCGTTGAACATACCGTCAGGATAACCCTCAACGATGCCTGCTGCCGCCAGACGGCCGATGTATTCGTAAGCCCAGTGGTTTTCGGGAACATCCGGGAAGAGCTTCATTCTGTCCATCTCAATCGTGCCGCCCATGCCTGCGGTCAACTGACCTACCAATGCGGTGAGGTTAGCTACATTCGCTCTCAGGTCCACGATTTCCTTAGCCATCGCTGTACGGGAATTGCTTACGCGTGCGGTACGGTCCAGGGAGAAGGAAATACCTGCATTTACCATGTTCTCGCCGTTGCCGAAGGTTCCGCCTACGCTCAGCATAACCTTTTCATCCGGACGGTAGAACGCGCCTACCGCAGCAGCGTTTCTGCCCTTGTAGTTCCCGTAGCCTGCAGCAAAGGTCAGCTTGTCATCGGGATCGAAATCCATCGGGTGCAGCGCTGCGAGAGCGGCGGCACCGGCGCCAACCTTGTCAACGCGGCTACCGAGGTTATCAACACGATAATCGAGTTCATTAAAATGCTCTCTGAATTCGGCATGGTCCCTATCATTTTGTTCCTTGCTGGCGATATCATCAATCGTCAGTCTGTTTACTTCTTCAGGATTATAGCGATCCTTTACTACTAATGTAGCAGTTCCGGCTTCCTTATCTCTTTCAATATCAGTCAGCCGTGCATCCTTCATCTGGCCTTCCAGAGTAACGTCTCTGCCGTTGTGAACATTGAGAGTAATGCTGCCGTCTTCGCCAATGCTGCCGCCGTTAACGTATCTGTCCTGATCTTCAATGGTCTGAATCAGCTTTTGCTCATTAAAAGATACAGTGTAAGCATGGTTGCCGCTCTGGTTCGGATCAGGCGCTTCAGTAACAGTTACATAACCATTCTCGTCAGCTCCAACGGTAGTAATAGTGTTGGTATCATACTGCTTAACAAAATCGCCCAACTGCTCGCTATTAATGCCAAGCTCATATGCATGATTGCCGTCTACACCTTTATCTTCAATCGTCAGGATATTGGTATTAACAGCTACTGTAGTAATGGTGTTGGTGTCAGCAACATTTTCCAACTGATTAGTTACCCAGCTGCGAGATGCTACCCCTTCAATGCTTGCCTCTACGCTCTTACTATCGGAATCATTAACCCTTACCGTCAGCTTGCCATATTCATCCAGGTTTCCTTCCATGCTGGTGTTAGTTGTGTTGGTGTCCTGCGCTGCCGCTGCATCCTGAATAAATCCCCTCAAAGCATCCTCGTTGATGCCAATTACGTGATGTTTATTATCAGTAGGAAGAGCCTCGTTAGCATCGACAACGGTAATGATCGCATGACCGGATTCTGCTGTAGTAACCGTATCAGTACCGCCAATGCCATTCAGCTGATTGGTTACCCACTCCTGGGAAGCGATGCCGTTTACAGAGCTTGCAAAGGTTCCACCGGTATTATCAGTAATCTCGGAAGTCAATGTGCCATTTGCAAAGGTCAATTTATTATCAACAACTTTGGTATCAGTATCAACAATACCGACTGCAACATCTGTACCATTTTCGCGTACCAATTTATAGGTATTAACTGTTGCGCCCTGCCCTGGAGTTGCCTTTACCTCTTTAATAACCTTATCCTTTAGGCCTGCCTGGTCTCCTTCACCATAGATAGTTTTCGCCATAGTGATATCATTTGTATAGAGAGATTTGATAATTCTGTCAAATTCGCCTACAGTAATTCTGCTCATAGACTCTTTGCACTTCATTTCGGAATTGTCGCCCTCATGCACAGGATTATAGCTATTACTTGTCGAATCCCATACACTGGTATTGGTATGATAAATAAAGGGTGTAAACAATTCAATCTTCTCACCGGAGCCAATCTGTACCTGCGCATGTCCTAAATCCGTCCAGAAGTAACCCTGGTAATAATTATGGGAAGCATCATAAATCTGTCCTGCAGCGTCTTTGGAAACAGACTTATCAATCGGAGACGGCGTAACAGTATCTTCGGCCCACACAGTAGTGTAACCCATCATGCCCATTGCCATAATTGTCGCCAGTACGCACTTTGCCAAAGCAGTTTGCTTTCTAGTCTTTTTCATTTTCAATCCCCCTTTTCCACGCCGCGCCACAGTGACGCAAGCTTAATCCTCGTTACAAAGCATTTCATTAACCAAATATAACTCAGATAAGGTGGTACTAAAATTCAAGGCCTTGAAAATTTAGCAGTTCGTCTCCTTTACCTGCTTTAATTGTACTCTTTTCGTCTCCGTACGTCAAACTTTCGTATTCTTTATAAAGACACTAAATAACAAAATATTCATACACAATTTTTCATTCGTCACTTTTACGCATTAATCATAGTTGTTGGAATTTTCTCTTTTATATATTTTATACTTTAATAATTATTACAAAGAATAGAATGTAAAAGATTTTTGTCACAGTAGACAATTTCTTGACAAAAACGTGAACTGCACTCATAGCAAGGCAAAGCCATTGCTAACCGTGTGCGTCATAAAAAGACAGTGCAAAAATGCTCGAAAAAGTCCATCTTCTGCGGACACAAGGAAAGCAAATCTGCGCACCGCAAAAAGGCCTGCCACCCTCACGGGTTGCAGGCCAATTTTTTTGCTTCGCTTTTTACTTATAACTTATGTCAGCACTTCTACCGCAAGCACTTAATGTAAACGCTTACACGTTTAGCAATAGCCTTACAGACGAAGCCTTACTCAAAGTTTTTCTCTTTGAACGGGCATTCCTCTACGACCACACAGCCACGGCACAGCGGCTTGCGTGCCTTGCAGATTTTGCGCCCGTGCCAGATAAACCAGTGGTGCGCGTCACTCCACTTTTCACGCGGAATAATTTTTTCCAGCTCCTTTTCCGTAGCCAGCGGGTCCTTGCCCTTCGCCAGCCCCAGACGGTGCGACACACGGAAAACATGCGTATCTACTGCCAGCGCCGGAATATTATAGATGATACTGGCAATAACGTTTGCCGTTTTCTGCCCCACACCCGGCAATTCCATCAGCGTTTTGATGTCATCCGGAATCACGCTGTTAAAGCGCTCCGTCAGCATATGGCACATTCCCAGCAGGTTTTTGGCCTTAGCGTGGTACAGACCGCAGTCGCGGATTTCCGCTTCCATTTCCTCCTGCGTCAGAGCACCCATTTTTTCCGGCGTGTTCAGACGCGGAAACATACGCGCCGTAATCACATTTACGCGTTCATCCGTACATTGGGCCGAAAGAATTACAGCTACCAAAAGCTCAAACGGTGAATTATAATTCAGCGCCGTCTTGCTGCCCTTGTAGGTTTCCTCCAGCTTAGCCAGAATAGCTTCTCTTTGAGCCTTGCGCATCAGTTGGTCAGGCTCCTTACCGGTGCAGGAATACGTCCACCGCGGTTGATGAACTTTTCAGCGCTGAATTTCTTCACGCCCAGAACAGGCGCATAACCAAGCAGACCGCCGAATTCAACACGGTCGCCTACGTCCTTGCCCGGAACAGGAATCAGACGTACTGCAGTAGTTTTATTGTTAATCATACCGATAGCAGCCTCATCGGCAATAATTGCGGAAATAGTGGCTGCCGTGGTATCTCCCGGAATAGCAATCATATCCAAACCTACAGAGCATACGCAGGTCATAGCCTCCAGTTTTTCCAAAGACAGAGCGCCGCGTTCTACCGCAGCAATCATGCCTGCATCCTCACTTACAGGAATGAAGGCACCACTCAGGCCACCAACATAGCTGGAAGCCATCAGGCCGCCCTTTTTAACTGCGTCGTTCAGCATAGCCAGGGTAGCGGTAGTGCCGTGGCCGCCGCAGCTTTCCAGACCGATTTCCTCCAGAATATGCGCAACACTGTCGCCGATTGCCGGAGTCGGAGCCAAGGACAGATCGATAATGCCGAACTGGGTATTCAGACGGCGTGCAGCCTCCTGCGCTACCAGCTGGCCGACGCGGGTAATCTTGAAGGCAGTCTTTTTAATCGTTTCGGCAACCATACCTATGTCGCCGTCACGCACCTGCTCCAATGCGTATTTAACAACGCCCGGTCCGCTGACACCAACATTGATAACGCTTTCCGGCTCGGTTACGCCGTGGAAAGCACCTGCCATGAACGGGTTATCAGGCACAGCGTTGCAGAATACAACCAGCTTAGCGCAGCCGATTGCATCACGGTCGGCAGTACGCTCGGCAGCAGCCTTCACAACCTCGCCCATCTGTTTTACAGCGTCCATGTTGATACCGCATTTGGTAGAACCGACGCTTACAGAGGAGCAGACAATATCAGTAACTGCCAGTGCTTCCGGAATGGAAGCAATCAGATTGCGGTCGCCCTTGGTGTAGCCCTTGTCAACGAGGGCAGAAAAACCGCCGATGAAGTTAACGCCAACCTGCTTGCCTGCGTTGTCCAAAGCTTGTGCCAGCGGTACATAATCGTTGCTGTCACAGCTTTCACCAACCATGGAAATCGGCGTTACGGAAATACGCTTGTTGATGATGGGCACGCCCAGCTCAACCTCGATATCCTCACCGGTTTTTACCAGATGCTCTGCCTTACGGCAAATCTTATCATAAATCTTTTGCGCTGTTACCTTAATATCCGGATGACCGCAATCACGCAGGCTGATGCCCATGGTGATAGTACGCACGTCCAGCTTATTTTGGGTAATCATGCGCGTAGTTTCTAAAATATCGTCAGTATTAAATAACATGACAGCCTCCTATATACGATGCATTGCGCTGAAAATCTCTTCGCTCTGCAGACGGATTTCTACGCCGATTTCTTCGCCCAGCGCAGCCATTTTGTCACGTGCGTCGGCAATGGGCACGTTAGCCTCTGCCATATCAGCAATCAGCACCATATTGAAAAAGCCTTGCATAATGTTTTGATTGATGTTGATAATGTTAATATTCATTTCTGCTAAAGCGTTGCTGACTTTAGCGGTAATACCTACCTTATCCTTACCTACGATAGTTAAAACAACTCGCATATCTGCGTCCTCCTTCAAAATAAATTAAGAGCAGCACTCATAGTACTGCTCTTATTGTATCACATCTTTGAAGTTCTGTGTTGTATACATGAAGAAGGCGCTTATTTTTCAGCCTCATACTTCGGCTTAGGGAACTTCATAATGAACTCCGTCCCATGTCCCACTGTGCTCAACACACGGATACTGCCGCCATGGAAGCTGACGCCATGCTTGACGATGGAAAGGCCTAAGCCCGTGCCCTCAATCGCTTTATGACGGCTGCGGTCGACGCGGTAAAAGCGTTCAAAAATATGCGGCAGCTCGTTACCGGCAATGCCCATGCCGGTATCGGCAACACTGACGGTATATTTATTTTCACCTTCACTCAGGCGCAGCGTCACCTCACCGCCGGGATGATTATATTTCAGGCCATTATCCAGCAGATTAAAGAAAATCTCCTCCATCAGCGAAGAAATACCCAACAGCTTACTGCTGCCATTGGTGTTATCGATAAGCTGCAGATTGACCTGCAATCTGCCTGCCTTGTCCTTCAATCGTGCCAGCGCACTCTGTGCCACATCCTGCAGGGTAAATTCCTCCATCATATCATGCGTCAACTCATCAAGCTTCGACAGCTGCATGATATCATCAATCAGACGCAGCAGATTGTGTGCCTCGTCATTGATTTTCTGCAGAAAGCGCTTGGTATCCTCCGGCTTCACCAGGCCGCTGAGCATGATTTCCGAATAGCCCAATACCGATTGCAGCGGCGTCTTCAGCTCATGCGAAACATTAGCCGAAAACTCACGGCGGATTTTCTCCGAGGCCGTGCGTTCCGTTACATCCATAATCAGCAGTACAAAGCCCTTATCGGTGATTCTGCTGCCGTTGAGCTGATAATAGCTGCTGCCGCGGTTGATTACAATGCGTCCCTTGCCCTCCTGCTCAATCTTGGCAAAGAACTCCCGAATTTCGTCGCTGTCATCAATCATGTAAAAGCTCTTGCCCAAAAGCTCCTGTTTTTCCTTGCCGAAAAATTTCATCACGCTTTTATTGACTGATTCGATTTCCCATACCGGATTGAGGAACATCATGCCTTCATCCATATTATTGGTTACGGCCTTCAGCTCCTGCTTTTTATTTTTATAGCGGCGCATTTCCTTCTGCAGCTTTTCCTGCTGCAGCTCAAAATATTCCACAATCGGCTTTAGCTCAGGATAAACTACAGCTTCCGAATCAGGCTGCTCCAGATTGAGCTTTTCCAAGGGCTGCAGTATTCTGGCGGTAATTGTTTTGGCTGCCCAAAAGGCACCGCACAAAACTGCCAGTGCCAGCAGCACAAAGTAACCAAGAATTATTTTATACTGTTGAAAAACGGCATCATTCGTGCGCGACAGGCGCAGCACATTGCCGTCCGGCAGACGCACGGCATAGTACAGAATGTTTTTGCCCAAGGTTTCGGACGCACGCTGGCTGCGACCCTCACCGCCTTTCAGCGCCTCCTGCACCTCCTCGCGCTGCAGATGGTTCTCCATAGATTCGGCATCAGCATAATTGTCATACACGGCGTGACCATCAGGTGCAATCAGCGTTACGCGGTCGGCAAGCTGCAAGCGCTGCAGCTCGCTCACCGGCACATTACCCTCGCCGTCGGCCACGATCAGCAGATTAGCCTCACGCTTGAGGCTGGCGAAGCTGTCCTGCGTAATATATTGGCAGGAAACCCAGAAGAAGAGCAGCAAAACAAGGCCTACCGCTGCCCCTGTCAGCAGCAGTATGCTGCGAAAAAGCCTCTGCTTCATTTTACGGCCGCCATTCTGTAGCCAACGCCACGGATAGTTTCAATCAGCTCGCCTGCATCGCCCAGCTTTTGGCGCAGAGTACGGATATGTACATCAACGGTACGTGTTTCACCGCTGAATTCATAGCCCCAGATATCATTAAGCAGCTTATCACGTGAAAAAACAATGCCCGGATGCTGCAAAAACTTACGCAGCAGCTCGTATTCCTTCAGCGTCAGTACAACCTCACTGCCGCCTACGCTCACCTTATGCTCCATTTGGTTGACCTCCAGCCGACCGATGCGGATGATTTCTTTCTCATCCTCACCGGGGCATGGTGCTGCGCAGCGGCGCAGCACAGCCTTGATGCGCGCCACCATCTCCAGCATACCGAAGGGCTTGGCGATATAGTCATCGGCACCGCTGTCCAGTCCTTTGACCTTATCGAACTCCGAGCCCTTGGCCGTAGCCATAATCACAGGGATATTCGCATAGCGCTTATCAGCGCGCAAACGTCTTAATATGCTCACGCCATCCTCATCCGGCAGCATAATATCTAAAACAATCAGCTCAGGCACCTGCTTTTCCAGCAAGACGAAAAGCTCTCGGCCGCTGCCGCAGCCCTGTGCCTCCATGCCTACGGACTGCAGAGTGTAAACCTCCAGCTCGCAAATATTTTGTTCATCCTCCACGCAGAAAATCATGCAAAACACCACCAATCAATACTCTTATGCATTATTATATACGCAAAGCCGAATTTTTTCCTGTTAAATTTAGGTAAAAAATTTAACAGGCGTAAATTAGTTGCGAAGCATGCAAAAAAGGCTGAGAGCAAGCTCTCAGCCTTGTACTATTTACGATATGCGATTGTAGAAAAAACGAAAGCTGCCTGCGGCAGTCCTTTCCCTGCAGTTTAAATCTGCCAAAGTCTGTGATACACTCCGTTTTCCATATTATCGATTACATCTACCTTAAACGGCATATTCTCAATAATATCCAATGTATCAAAATACGTATCCGGCGTAGCATAAAACTTAATCAGTCCGCTGGTGCCGTCTACGGTGCTCACCATGGCCAGATGCTCATAGCCTTCCATAATCCAGTTAACATCTGCAATACGCTCAGGCTCAACCTGCGCGTAGATCATACTGTGGGGTCCGGGGTCATTGTCACTCATTCTTTTACAACCTTTCTGCGTAATAAGCTGAATTGCAGCAACGGCTTATCGCTGGCTGCGGAAAATTTCTGCTGTGCATGCGGTGCGCAGTCAATCGGCGTACCTGCTTCATCCAGCATTTCTGTCAAAACAAAGGGCATCGTGTTGCCGTCAGGCATCAAAAGCTCCAGCGGCTCGCCTGCCTTTACATTATTGCGCTGCTCAAAATAAGCGCGCTTTTTCTCGGCATCGTAGCCTATAACGATACCGGCAAAATCATGTGTCTGCTCATACTTCGAGCTGGTGTAAACCTGCGCATTTCTGTCAGGCTTGGCCACAGCAAAGCCTGTGGTGTACTGGCGGTGGGAAACCTTGTTCAGCTCGGTAATCCACGCCTCCGGCACGCTGTAATGCTCCATGTCTGCCCAGCATTGGTCGATAGCCTTGCGGTAAACGCTGACTACCGTTGCCACATAATGCACGCTCTTCATGCGGCCTTCAATCTTCAGGCTGCACACACCGGCGCGCATCAGCTCCGGCAGATATTCAATCAGGCACAGGTCCTTGGAGTTCATCACATAGGTACCGCGCTCGTCCTCTTCGAGGTCGAAGTATTCACCTGGGCGCTTTTGCTCACCCAGCTTATACATATTATATTCCCAACGGCAGGCCTGAGTGCAGGCACCGCGGTTGCCGTCGCGCCCAGTCAGATAGGCGCTCAAAAGGCAGCGTCCGCTGTAGGAAATGCACATCGCGCCATGCACGAAGGTTTCCAGCTCTACCGAAGTTTTTTCACTGATTTTGCTGATTTCTGCCAAGGACAGCTCGCGTGCCAGCACCACGCGTTCAGCGCCCAGCTGCTCCCACGCCTGCACCGTGGCATAGTTGGTGGTATTAGCCTGCGTGCTCACGTGCAGCGGCATATCAGGCACAACCCGGCGGGCAGTGCTCCATACGCCCAAATCACTGATCAGCAGTGCGTCAACCTTGGCCTGCTGCAGACCGCGCAGATAATCCGGCAGTCTGTCGATATCCTCGTTATGTGCAAAAATATTTACCGTTACATAAACCTTTTTGCCGAGGCTGTGCGCATACTCTGCCATCTCCGCAATTTCCTCTAAAGAGAAATTGTTGGCAAAGGCACGCAGACCGAACAGCTTGCCGCCCAGATAAATAGCATCAGCACCATACAGCAGGGCCATTTTTCCTTTTTCCATATTACCGGCAGGAGCCAGTAATTCGGGTTTAACTAAGTTTCTGCTCATTAAATCTCCTTAAAACACTTCTCTGCTCCGCCACACTGACAGCGCAAAAATATGTAATAACCTGTTGTTAACCTATTTCCTCAATCGCCTTCAGATGCTCGGCATAGGTTTTGGTAAAGCGATGGTGTCCGTCCTTTTCCGCAACAAAGTACAGATAATCTGTCTGCTCCGGCTGCAGCACCGCCTTAATTGCGGTCAGTCCCGGACTGCCAATCGGTCCCGGAGGCAAACCGGGATTTTGGTAAGTATTATACGGACTTTGGATTTTGGTGTCGGCAAAGGTAACTACTTCCTTCTGCGTTCCCAAAAGATACTGAATCGTCGTATCCGACTGAATCGGCATGCCGATAGCCACACGCTTGAGGAAAACGCCGGCGATTTTCGGCTGCTCCTCGGCAAAAACTGCCTCCAGCTCCACCATTGCAGCCATATTTACTACATCACGCAGTGGCAGATTACGTTCTGCCACAGTTTTGGCAATGCCGCTGCTCTGCATTTCCTTATCAAACTGTGCAACCATCATTTTGAGCATTTCCTGCTCGCTGATTCCCACCGGGAAATCATAGGTTGCCGGGTAGATAAAGCCCTCTGCCTTAAACAGCACATTGCTGTCATCGGTCTGCATATACGGATAAGGCGCATAATCCTTCGCCGCCGCCATGAACTTGTCAGCACTGCCAAGCCCTTCGGCCTCCAGCTTCTTCGCAGTTTTCACCACGCTATAGCCTTCCGGTACGGTAAAGCGCACCTGCTTGATGCGTCCCTTAACCATAACATCAACAATCTGCTGATTGCTCATGCCACCGTCAATCTGGTAGGCACCTGCCTGCAGCTTAGTTGCTAGTCCCTTCCAGCGCGCCTCCATTTTAAAGGCAGCGGGATTTTTTACCAGCTTCTTTTCATGCAGCAGCTCGGCGATATCCGCCGTAGTCATGCCGTCCTTGACAACAATAAGACGTGAGCCTTCTACGGCAAAGCCCTTATTATTGCCCTGTCCGTTAAGATAAATCGTAAATGCTACCACGCCGGCAACCAGCAGCACCGCCAAAGCACCTGCTGCAGCCTGCACCGGATTGTCGCGTACCAGCTTTTTCAGCTTTTCTATATCCATCAGAAAACATCGTCACATCGCATAAAAATACCGGACCGAAGTCCGGTAAAATTATTGACTGTGAATTACTCCTCGTCCTCAAACATTTCGTCATACTTAGCAGCAACTGCTTCGTATTCTTCGTCAGTCGGAGCGGTGTAAACAGCTTCGCCGTTTTCGTCAAAGTCCATGCGTGCGATAACGCAGGTATCTTCTTCTTCGTCATGCTCGTGGCAATCGCAGTCGTCATCCTCGCAGCAGCAGTCTTCCATCGGAACCAGTACTGCGAATTGTTTGTCATCAACAGTGATAACCATATCCTGATAGAACTCATGCTCGTTGCCTTGCTCGTCAGTCAGAACAACGCAGATAACTTCTTCTTCACCTTCAGCCTGCATAGCTGCTAATTCTTCATCTCTAATGTCTTTTTCCATAAAGGCACCTCTTTCGTCATAGCTCAATAAATGAAAAGCTCAATTTTAATCTAAACATATTGTATAATAGGTAACGCTATCTGTCAAATTTTAAAGCTCTTGCTGTCCAGATAATTTTGCAGAATAACAACTGCCGCCATCATATCAATAACCTTCTTACGCTTTTTACGGCGCAAGTCCGCATCAACCAGCACCTTTTCGGCAGCCACTGTGCTCAGGCGTTCATCCCACAGCACAACCTGCACCTTCGGGAACATGGTGCGAAGCTTTTCGGCCATTGCTTCACAGGCCTGCGCGCGTTCGCCGATAGTGCCGTTCATGTTTTTAGGATAGCCTACAACCAAGGTATCAACCTCATGCTCGGCAATCAGCTCGGCAATGCGGGCGTAGTCGCGTTCTTCCGTAGTACGGTGGATGGTTTCCACGCCGTTGGCAATCATACCCAGCAAATCGCTCACAGCGATACCGATAGTTCTTGTTCCTACATCAAGGGACATTTTACGCATTAAGTTACGTTCTCCTTTTACTTGTTAATCTGCTGCAGATAATTCTTTACCAGCTCTTCAATCAGCTCATAGCGCTCGTGACGGCGCAGCTTGGTGCGTGCGTCCTCAAAGCTGGTGATATAAGTGGGGTCACCGCTCAGCAGGTAGCCTGCTAATTGGTCCACAGGGTTATAGCCCTTCTTTTCCAGGGCAGCATATACTTCTTTTATAGTTTCGGCAACGTTCAGCTTTTCCGGCTCACGTTTGAACATCATAGTTTCTTGAGATACTTCAGACATACGAAACACTCCCTTCGTTTTTCGTAAATATATTGTAGCACATTTTTTTGAAAAAAGCTGTGTTTTTCTAGTTAACTTGCAAAAAAAGAGTGCTTACATTAAGCTTTACTTTACTTCAGGTAATGCTGCAGCAAAACGTCCTGACAAAAGCCCCGGCACAGACGCATCGTTTACGATGCGGCAAATGCCGGGGTTTTGCTTTAGCTGCGCTTCTATCAGGATTGTACAATCCATAAAAGTGCTTTAACCGTCAATATTTAATTTTACTTAGAGGCTCATACCGCCAGCTACATAATGGAATTCAGCCTTGCGCTCACGCAGGTTGCGTTCCTTATCCCAGGGAGCAGTGCCGAACCAGTAATCGTCTGCCGGATTAAAGCTTGCCAAAACGGTCAGGGTACCCGGGTCAATTTCCACTTTGTAGTTTTTGAGCAGGCCGTCGCCACCTGTCAGATGCAAGCTGCCATTAATCAGGACGCCGATTTTGTCTTCGTAAACGCCAACGATTAACGGATTTACCGAGCTGTCCAGTTCATAACCGCCTACGCCGATACCAGCCAAGGTGTCGCCATTGGTCAGGCCGTTGGCTTTGCCGGTGTATTTTGCCGGTACGCCTTGGGTAATGGTTTTGTCATCTACTACAAAGGTCAGCTTAGCCTTCGTTACGTCAGACTTGCCTGCGTTAACTGTTACATCGTAGTTAGTGTTCAGGTTCTCTACACCGCTGGCAGTACCATTCCATTCGTAGCTGCCTACGTTGTTGGTTTTCTTAACGTCACTTACGCTGCCTTCCGTAATTGCGCCATCTTTGTTAGCATTGATTACCAGACCGTTATCGCCATTGACTAAGCCTGCATTGTTACCAAAGGTATATGCTTTGCTGTAGTCCTTAGCATCAAGATTACCGTAAACGCGGGTGATATCGTTCAGATTTACTACGAGGTTAGCCTTCGTTACGTCGGACTTGCCTGCGTTAACTGTTACATCGTAGTTAGTGTTCAGGTTATCTACACCGCTGGCAGTACCATTCCACTCGTAGCTGCCTACGTTGTTGGTCTTCTCTACGTTGGTGAGAGTACCGCCGGCAATTGCACCATCTTTGTCAGCGTTGATTACCAGACCGCTATCACCATTGACTAAGCCTGCATTTGCACCAAAGGTAAATGCTTTGCTGTAGTCCTTAGCATCAAGATTACCGTAAACGCGGGTAATATCGTTCAGATTTACTACGAGGTTAGCCTTTGTTACGTCAGACTTACCTGCGTTAACTGTTACATCGTAGTTAGTGTTCAGGTTATCTACACCGCTGGCAGTACCATTCCATTCGTAGTTACCTACGTTGTTGGTCTTCTCTACGTTGGTGAGAGTACCGCCGGTAATTGCGCCATCTTTGTCAGCGTTGATTACCAGACCGCTATCGCCATTGACTAAGCCTGCATTTGCACCAAAGGTATATGCTTTGCTGTAGTCCTTAGCATCAAGATTACCGTAAACGCGGGTGATGTCGTTCAGATTTACTACGAGGTTGGCCTTCGTTACGTCGGACTTGCCTGCGTTAATCTGCACATCGTAGTTTGTATTCAGGTTATCTACACCGCTGGCAGTACCATTCCATTCGTAGCTGCCTACATTATTGGTCTTCTTAACGTCGCTTACGCTGCCTTCCGTAATCGCGCCATCTTTGTTAGCATTGATTACCAGACCGTTATCGCCATTGACTAAACCTG
>NZ_CALDXR010000047.1 GCF_937920985.1 uncultured Phascolarctobacterium sp. | reverse complement strand
TCCACTGTGGATTTTTTATTTTATTTTTTGTTCAAGTTGATTATACAATCTACCTTTTTTATTTTTAATATGTTGTGTTTTATCCGTATTTGTCCTACCTTTGATTGCGTCAATAGTGGGGAAGATATGCCGGATAGATTTATTCTTTTTGATATTGAATTAAATAATATAAATAAGAGAAGGGTGTCTGCAAATGGCAACAATTACAAAGAAAGCAACAAATCTGTTGGTGCGAGCGTTGGTCTTGGCAGTAATAAAGCAGTCAGCGGCAGTGCAAGCGTAGGCAAGATTGACAGCAATTATAAGAGCGTTACTGACCAAAGTGGCATTTACGCAGGCACAGAAGGCTTTGATATTAACGTAGGTGAAAACACTGACCTCAAAGGTGGTATTATCTCCAGTGAAGATGAAAAAGACAAAAATAAAATCTCCACAGGTACACTTACCTATGAAGATATTCAGAACAAAGCGGATTATAAAGCCGGAAGTATTGGTATCAATGTCGATACATCTAAGAATGCTAAGAACAAAGATGCAGGTGTAACGCCTAACATTGGTGTAGGTGCTAAAGATAATGCTGAAAGCGTAACCAAGACAACTGTTTCTGAAGGTGAAATTGAAATCAGGGATAAAGGGAACCAGAAGCAGGATCTTAAAGACCTGAATCGTGATACCCAAAACAGCCTTAACAAGATTGGTGAGATTTTTGACAAGACGAAGGTTGAAGAACGCCAAGAGCTGGCTGGACTTTTTGGAGAGATTGCTTATAAAGCAGTAGGCGATTTGGCTATAAAAAATGGCTGGCAAGAAGGCAGTGCAGAAAAGAACGCTCTTCATGCTCTTGTAGGTGGTATCATGAGTGAACTTACTAATAGTGGATTCTTGGCATGATATTATTGATAATGAAGGTAAACAGTATAATTCTTTAAAAAATATACTTGGAGAAGAAAATTATAATAATTTTGACTCTACGGCTAAAGTTATCAGCTTAACTGGAGATGCTAAGAAGCTTTATGAAATTGTTAAAAACAAAAACTTTAGTAATATTGATTGGGATTCAATTGTTACTGATAAGTTTGAACAAAATGAGTTAATAGATACGCTAGATAATTTAGGACTAATGCTTGATATAAAAACCATAAATGAATTGAGAGGATCAGGAAATGAAAATAAACAAAACAACTAAATGTTATATTACATATATAATATACTACATAATATTTTATATGGTATATATAGTTGGGCCTCCGACACCTTCAAGAATTGTGTTATGGAAGTATTATTTTCCAATAAAAGTATTACCATTATTTTTAGCCATAATATGGGGGAATATACATAATGATGTTAGAGAAATGCTTACCTACATGAGAAAAGATGAAGAAAAAACACAACGTTTAAAGAAAAGATTTCTTATAAAAAACAGCCTAATCTTTTTAATAGGAAGTTTTCTTCTTATATTCATAATGCCGTTCGTTATATTATTTTTCAAGAATGAATTTGGAATAAATATATTGTTTTTGCTTTCCAATTGATATAGTTGGCAGTGTTAAAGGCAATGTGAACCTGGATGCAGATAAGGCTGCTAATGTTAAAGGCAGCAGTGTTGTCGCAGGAAAGGATGTTACCTTAAACACTATGGAGAAAAGTATATTGGCAATATTAAAGACTATAGATAAAAGAAAGATTTGTGTAATAGTTGTACTGTTAATTGTATGTGTTATATTAGGCAATCAATTCATGAAAAGTGCTGATGAACAGGAACTAAGAAATGAGGCGATCAATATTATTTATAAGTCTGGCTTTTCGACTGTAATTTACGATATGCATAGAGATTCACATTATTGGTATACAGTTCAAGTTCCGACCAGTCAGAGTTGTCGGCTAATAAATTATTACAATAGTTCTTTACAAAATAAGGGGTGGATAGAAGATAGAGGTTCATATAGCAAAGATGGTAAAATTTTTTTGAAAACTAAAAATAACGTAAAGACATCCGTAGTATTAAAGATTGTGAAAAAGAGTGATGAGCAGACGTTGTGGAGAATTGATGTTAACTCGTGGAACTAATATAAAGTATACACACTTTTATACACTTTGTACTTATTATTGGTATGCCTGATTATCGGCTATATTGCAATAAGCTTTTAATATAGCTGTTTAATATAATTATTCTTCAAAATTAGATTAGCTCAACTAAAGCGTAAGTAATGGACTAATATAAAAACTCAGAGAGGTCTTGTGATGCACAGTCCTCTCTTTTTTTGTGCCAAAGCCTGCGTTTAAAGAATAAATTTACGCTGTTAGCAGCTGAAATGCTATATCTGCAGAGCTAAATATGTTAAAATATAATGATGTACTAAATTAGTTTAGCTTTGCCGGAGGGAGCAAATAATGAAAGATAAAATTAGCATGCCTTTAATAGAGGCGATGCTGCAATATAAAAGTGAGGATGTCTATCCTCTGCATACTCCCGGACATAAGGGAGGACGCGGCATGCAGCGCTTGCTGCGTCAGGAGCTGGGTGGCAGCGTGCAGATGGACGTGTCGCTGATGAGCGAGCTGGACGATATCCATGAGCCGGAAACCTATATTAAAGAAGCGCAAGAGCTGGCAGCGCAAACCTACGGCAGTGATGCCTGCTTTTGGGCAGTCAACGGCACGAGCCAGGCAATTCATGCCATGCTGCTAACGGCGCTGAACCCGGGGGAAAAGTTGCTGTTGCCACGTAATGCGCACCGCAGTGTTGCCGGCGGACTTGTTTTGGGCGGTATCGAAGCAGTCTATCTGCAACCGGAGTATCAGCCTGAATTCGGAATTCAGATGCAGGTTACCGTGCAGCAGATAGAGGCAGCGCTGGCACAGGACGGCAAAATTAAAGCGGTGCTGCTGACAAGCCCCAATTATTACGGTGTGGCGGCAGATGTGCGGGCGATTGCCGATTGCTGCCATGCGCATAATGCAGTGCTGCTGGTGGATGAGGCGCATGGACCGCATCTGGGCTTCAGTGAGCTGTTGCCACCGTCTGCTTTGCAGTGCGGCGCTGATGCCTGTGCTCAGAGTACGCATAAAATTTTGGGCGCGATGACGCAGTGCAGTATGCTGCATGTGCAGGGAGCACGTCTTGATTTGCAGCGTGCGGCGGATGTGATGAGCCTTTTGACGACGACAAGTCCCAACTATCTGCTGATGGCATCACTGGATGCTGCCAGAGCGCAGGTGCAGGTCTACGGCAAGGAGATGGCAGCGGCGGCTGTACAGGCTGCTGCCAAGCTGCGCAGCCTGTGTGCCGCCTATAGCGGCCTGCGTGTAATGGAGACGGCAGATTGCGGCGGACTGCAGCTGGATAGCACGAAGGTGACAGTCAACTTTGCAGCCTGGGGCTATACCGGCGTAGAGGTTGGTGAGCTTTTCCGTGAGGCAAGAGTGGCTGTTGAGCTTGTAGATGCCTATAATGTACTCTTTCTGGTGACCTATGCAGATGTTACTACGGATTATGACGAGGCGTTGGCAAGAATTGCCGCTGTACTGAATAAAATGCAGGCGCAGAAGCGTGCGCCGCTGCAGTTAGCAGCGGCAGCGAAGGTGCCGCAGACGCAGGCAGTTCTGCCCTTGCGCGACGTATTCTATCGTGCGAAAAAAGCAGTGCCTTTGGCAGAGGCTGCAGGCAAAATCTGTGGTGAGCAGGTGAGCTTTTATCCGCCGGGAATACCGGTGCTGCTGCCGGGTGAGCTGGTAACGGAAGAGATTATTGCCTACTGCAGAGCGCAGAAGGAGCTGGGTTTGCCGGTAAGCGGACCTGCGGACAGCAGCTTACAAACGATACGTATTATTGCGGATTGAGGTAAATAAGATGCGAGGATTTTTTATTACATTTGAAGGAATAGACGGAGCGGGGAAAACTACCCAGCAGCATTTGGCAGCGCAGGCCTTGTGCGAGCAGGGCTATGATGTGCTGGAAAGCCGCGAGCCCGGTGGTACTCAGCTGGCTGAAAAGGTGCGCGCCCTGGTGCTGGACCCGGAGCTGCCGCTGACAACGGCAACGCAGACGCTGCTGTATCTGGCAGCACGCAGCGAGCATGTTGACAAGCTGCTGCGTCCGGCGGTGGAAGCAGGCAAGATTATTATCTGTGACCGCTTCAATGATTCAACACTGGTTTATCAGGGACTGGCGCAGGGCAAAACTCCGGAGGAGATTGCGCAGTTACGCCGGTTGGGCTCTTTTGCTACCGGAGGCTTGGAGCCTGATTTGACGCTTGTTTTTGATGCCGACCCGGCAAAATTACTGGCGCGTCGCCAGCAGCGTGGTGTGCAGGACCGTTATGAACAGCAGGGGCTGGAATTTCAGCAGTGTCTGCGTGCAGGCTTTCTGCAGCTTGCCGAGGCAGAGCCTGAGCGCTTGCAGGTGATTGATGCCTTAGGCAGTCAGCAGGAGGTTACTGCGAAGGTGCTGCAGGCCATCAGCAGAGTAATCAGCGGAGAGAAATAAAATGTGGGAGCATATTATCGGCCACACAGAACAGAAAAAATTTCTGCAGAACTATCTGCAGGCCAAGGAGCGTCCGCATGCGCTGCTTTTTAGCGGTGCTGCCGGCTTGGGCAAGCGCACGCTGGCTCTGGAATTTGCTAAGGCACTGCTGTGCTTTCAGCATAACGGAACAGATGGCTGTGAGGCCTGCAGGCTGATGAATCTGCAGGACGGCAATCTGAGCCATCCGGATTTCGTGCTGGTGCAGCATGAATGGGATGATAAAAAAGACCGTTTAAGAGATACGATTATTATCGACCAGATCAGGGAGCTGACGGCTAAAACGGCGCTGGCACCGGTGATGTCACCGACGCGGGTGTGCATTGTTGAGGATGCAGATACCATGGTTCCCGCCGCAGCCAATGCTTTTTTGAAGCTGTTGGAGGAGCCGCCGGCCGGCTGGGTGATTATTTTGCTGGTAGCCAATGTCAACAGGCTGTTGCCGACTATTATGTCGCGTGTGGTACAGCTGCGTTTTCAGGCGCTGGAGCCACAATTGGTGGAGCGGGCGCTGCAGGCAAGGCAGATAGAGCCTGCCAAGGCCGCGGTATTGGCGCGTATCAGCGAAGGCTCAATCGGCTTGGCGCTGAATTTAGCTGCAGCCAAGGGGCAGCTGGATGTATTTGAATGCCGTAAGCAGGCGGCAGCCTTTTTGGAGGCTTTGCCCTTGGCGATGCCGATGAATTATCTGGCCGGCCGCAGCTGGCTGGACAAAAAGGTGCAGCGTGAGCAGGCACTGCTGCTCGTGCAGCTGTGGCAACTGCTGTTGCGCGATTTAATGATGTGCAAATTGCAGCTTTATGATAGAATATATAATATAGATTTACTGGATGAGCTTAAAAGTCAGAGCAGCGGCTGGCAGCTGTCGGCGCTGAAGCAGGCTTTAGTGATTGTACAAGAAGCATATGACGCATTGGTGAGCAGTGTCGGTATGAAAACGGCATTGGAAACCATGGCGCTTAAAATAGATAAAATTTATAAGGAGTGATAATTTATGCCGACAGTAGTAGGCATTCGCTTTAAAAAAGCGTGCAAGATATATTATTTTGACCCGGCGGAAACAGGTGTAGCAAAGGGTGATTTCGCTATCGTGGAAACAGCGCGCGGTGTGGAATACGGTGAGGTTGTTATCGGACCGCGTGAGGTAGAAGACAAGCAGATTGTTTCCCCGCTCAAGCCGGTTATGCGTAAAGCAACAGCCGATGATGACATGAAGCTGGCAGAAAACAAAATCCGTGAAAAGGAAGCGTTCAATATCTGCCTGCGCAAAATCAAAAATCATGGCCTGCCCATGCGTCTGATTGACGTAGAGTTTACCTTTGATGTGAATAAGATTATTTTCTACTTCACTGCTGACGGACGCATTGATTTCCGTGAGCTGGTTAAGGATCTGGCAGCTGTTTTCCGTACCCGTATCGAGCTGCGCCAGATCGGTGTGCGCGATGAGGCCAAGATGCTGGGCGGTATCGGCAGCTGTGGCCGTCCGCTGTGCTGTGCAACCTTCTTAGGCGATTTTGAGCCTGTTTCTATCCGCATGGCCAAGGACCAGAGCCTGTCTTTGAACCCGACGAAGATTTCCGGCATCTGCGGTCGTCTGATGTGCTGCCTGAAGTATGAAAACCATATGTACTGCAAGCACGGCTGCAACGGCTGCGGTCGTCGCGAGCGTATTGAAATTCCCAAGATGGGCAGCAAGGTAGTGACTACTATGGGCGAAGGCAAGGTAGTAGGCATTAACCGCAAGGAGCGTACCGCTGCCGTGCAGCTTTCTCCGGATAATACTATTCAGGTGGAGTGGGAAGAGCTTGTAGATGCTTCCCAGGCTGACAATGTCTGAGCAGGAAAACAGCCTGCGCTGTGATTATGTGCCGGGCTGCGGTTATAAAATCTGGCAGGATGCCAAAGAGTTCTGCTATACTACGGATGCTGTGTTTTTAGGCAACTTTCCGCATGTTGTGCGTAAGGCTAAGGTGCTGGAGCTGGGCTGTGGTACCGGTGCTATAAGTATGCTGCTGGAAAGCAGAGGTGCCGCAGAGGTGACGGCACTGGACTGCAATCCGCAGGTAACAAAGCTGGTACGTCAAAGCGTTGCGGATAATTCCCTGCAGGATAAGTTTAATGTTATAGACGGCGATTTACGCAATTACAAGCAGCTGCTGCAGCCGGAGAGCATGGATTTGGTGGCTGCCAATCCGCCCTACCGCAACAGCGGCAACGTGCGCCAGGTAGGCACTGCTGCCTGCCACGAGGTTACCTCGACATTGGAGGATTTTTTCCGGGCGGCGGCCTTTGCTGTGCGCTATCGCGGACGCTTTGCTTTGGTGCAGTTGCCGGAGCGCTTTGCCGAAAGCATGCAGTTGGCGCTGAAATATGGCCTGCAGCCGAAGCGTTTGCAATGGGTGCATTCCAAAATTGATAAGCCTGCCTGGATTTTCCTGATGGAAATGCAGAAGGGCGGCAGCTACGGCTTGGATGTTCTGCCGCCGCTGATTATGTATAATCAGGATGGCAGCTATACGGAGCAGGTGAAAAAATTCTATGAGCCTGCTGTTAAATAATCTCAATGGACGGGAAAATGTTAGAATATAAGTAGTCTATATGCTAACAAATTATATATTTTAGATATGCGAAAATGCTGTAAATGTCACGGATTTGACGCTTCCTGCTGTTTTATGTTAAAATAATTACCGGATTAAGGAGGTTTTTATGATTAAGCATATATGCAGATTACATTTAAATTGTTTATTATCTGCCGTTATCCTTATGCTGATGGTGCCTTTCCTGACCGGTTTTGATATTTCACAGCAGGTGACTATTCTTTATGATGGTCAGACCAAGGAAGTGCGTACTAATGCAGTAAAGCCTGGCAAAATTTTGCAGGAGGCCGGCATTGTCCTGGAGAAGGGCGATGGCTGGAAGCTGCAGAATACCAAAAGGGTACAGAACGGCAGTGTGATTGAGGTACTGCGCGGCAAGCCCTTTACTGTTATCCGTGGCAATGAAACGGTAGAATACAAAAGCTGCAAGCCGACTGTAGGCGAGGCGCTGAAGGATTTGGGCATCTCCTACAAAAAGGAGCGTGTTTATCCGGATGTGCATGAGCCGTTCAAGGAAGGTATGCAGGTTTATATTTTGAATGCCGATGAGGAGCTGCAATTCAGTGAAGCGAGTGTAGATATTCCGGTGAAGTATGAGGACGATTACAGTCTGAACTTCGGTACGGAAAAGATACATGTTGAAGGCAAGGCCGGTACAGCGAAGGTTGTTTCCAAAAAGGTGAAAAACGGTGATGGCAGTCATTCTGTACAGGAGCTGACGCGTCATGTGCTGATTGAGCCGGAAACAAAGGTTATCCGCAAGGGTATGGCGATGAGCGTCTATACTCCTGAGGGCTATAAGCGCTATACGAAAAAAATCAGTGCGCATGCCTCTGCTTATGTAGCAACAGGCAGCCGTACTTCTATCGGTCTTGTTCCGTATGAAGGCATTGTGGCTGTTGACCCGCGCTTTATTCCGTATTATACAAAAATGTATATCCCCGGTTATGGTATCGCTATGGCCGGTGATACCGGTGGCGATATGGTTCACCACAGAGTAGATTTGTTTTTTAATGATTATCATCGTGCTATCCAGTGGGGCAGACGCGATGTAGATATTTATATTTTAGCTGATTAAGGTGGAATTTATCTGATGCTTAAGGAAGTGCTCGTAGTAGAAGGAAAAATGGATACGGTGGCAATCGGTAAGGCGCTGGAGGCCGATACTATCGAAACCGGCGGCTTTACGCTGGCCCCCTATACTTTGCGCCAGATAGAGGCTGCGTATAAAAAACGCGGGATAATTATCCTGACTGATCCTGACGGTGCCGGTGAACGCATTCGCCGCTTTTTGACGGAGCGCTTTCCGGAAGCAGGGCAGGCGTTTATTCCTAAGCGTCAGGCAACTGCCAATAATGATGTAGGCGTGGAGCAGGCGCAGCCGGAGGCTATTTTGGAAGCTCTGGCTAAGGTGCGACACCATGAATATCGTCCGCAGCAGGAATTTACTATGCGCGATTTGTTCCAAAATAATCTGAACGGCAGCGAGAGTGCTTCTGCACGCCGTGATGCGCTGGGTGCCGAGCTTGGTATAGGCTATGGCAATGCCAAACGCTTTTTGGAACGCCTGAATCATTATGGTGTGAGCCGTGAAGAATTTACGGTTGCTTTACAAAAATTGGAGAGTGAAGAGTGAATAAACCGGTTATTGCTTCTCCCCAGGTAACGAATCATATTCTGCACCGCTTTAAGCTGCGTGCCGATAAGAAGCTGGGGCAGAATTTCCTGATTGATGAAAATATCGTGCGCCGTATTGTGGAAGCAGCAGAGCTGTCCCCGGCAGATAAGGTGCTGGAGGTAGGCCCGGGCATCGGTACGCTGACACAGGGGCTGGCAGAAAGCGGTGCCGATGTTGTGGCGGTAGAGCTGGATAAACGCCTGCTGCCGGTACTGGATGTTACGCTGGAGGGTTATGACAATGTTCGCATCGTCAATGGCGATATCCTGCAGGTAAATATTATGGAAACGGTGGCAGCACCGGAATTTAAGGTGTGTGCTAACCTGCCGTATTATATTACCACGCCGATTATTTTTGCCCTGTTGGAAAAGCGCCTGCCTATGGAACGCTTAGTTGCTATGGTGCAGAAGGAGGTTGCCGAACGCATGGCTGCCAAACCGGGCAGCAGAGATTATGGTGCGCTTTCGGTAGCTATTCAGTATTATACCGAGCCGGAGATAGCGTTTATCGTACCTCCGACCTCATTTATTCCCGCACCGGCTGTTGATTCGGCTGTTATTGTATGCAAGCGCCGCTCCGAGCCGCCGGTAAAGGTGTGCGACGAAGCGCTGTTCTTCCGCGTGGTTAAGGCAGCCTTCTCCCTCAGACGCAAGATGCTCAGCAATTCGCTGAAGAATATGGGCATCAACTCCGAGCAGTGTGCGCAGTGGCTGCAGCGTGCCGGCGTAGACGGAAAGCGCAGAGCGGAAACTCTCAGCCTGGAGGATTTTGCGGCTTTGACCAATACCTTCGGTGCAGAAAAATAAAAAACGCTGAAAAGAAGTTACTTTACAAAACAGCAGAGAAAATGTAACGTAGTTTACACTTTCTCTGCTGTTTTTGGCTTTAAAGGGCTTATGTTATTCCTACTGCGCATTATTAATATTCCAATAAAGCATAACTAATATAAAACTAATTGCCGCATGCCCAAACGATATAACTTGACCTCTTGAAAATTCTGACAGAATAGTTTATATTATAACTACAGGGAATAATAAATATTCCCCAAGGTTTGCGCGGCGCTTCACCTCCCACGATGAAAGCGAGGTAAGTATTATGGAAAAGTTATTAGCAAAAATGTATGAGCAGTCAGAAAGCAAAGCAGAAAAGAAGCAGTACCGGGTGCTGAACGCACTCAAGGCTGCAGCCTTCTTAAATCTGGCAGTTTTCTACTTCCTGTATAATATAAATGTAGCTCAGGGTACTAATCCTGCTTGGGATTATGCTTGGTGGCAGCGGCTGACGCTGTGGAGCATTGTGGTTCTGTGCGGTATGACATTTAGCCAGGGCAGCAATTACCTCAAATGGGGATTGGGCCTTTTGGGTGTAGGCACTGCGATTTCGCTTTGCACCTATATCTTCACACCGCAGCATCCCATTTATTTCGGCATCTTTACCTTCCTTGGTCTTGCATATCTGGTAGTACAGCCCATTCATTGGTGGCTGCAGAAGTCTCCCGGTTCCTGCGGTTGGCTGTTATCTGCAATAGCCTATGATTTGACCAGGCATCTTACCGATGGCGTGATCATCTGGCAAGGTAAGATAATCGGACATCTGCCGTCCTTCCTGTACGGTGACTGGAACGTATGGCTGGGGCTGCCTAGTGCAGATTTTGTCTCGCTGGAGTATGTGCCTTTCCTGCCGAACATCTTCTTATTCCTGTGCGGCCTCTACCTGTTCCAGTTTATGTCCGAGCACGAAAAAGGACAAGCTTATCTGAAAAAGCTGAGCTAATTTAACAAGCCTTTCTTTAAAAGTCAATTTGCATAGAAATTCTCGTAGTTATACAGTTTGTCTGCATATGGTGTTATCCCTCTGCTTATTTCTTCTTAACTTTTAACACCCCTTGCTTTTAGCCAATGTCCCAACAAAGCTAATGTCCCCGGACTCATAATTAACGAGAGAGAAAGAAGAAAATCCTCCGCAGCTGGCGAGCTGACGGAGGATTTTTCTTTATGGCTGATTTAATTTAAAGCTGTCCAAGGAATAAATTGCCTGAGGCAGATAGTTATCTGCCTGCATTGCAGGCATTACGTACAGCAGCTGGTAGGTTTTGTTGTTCTGCTGAGCTTCTGCAGTCAAAAGCAGCTTGTTGCTGTGATAATCATTGTGGGCGCTCAGGCGGCAGGTCCAAATTAACTGATTGCCATGCTGCCATTGCCAGTATACTTTGGCATTTTCATAGACAGGCAGAGCTTCTGTTGCCTTAAAGCTTGCAGTGTCCGCAGGGTCAAGCACGGTTGCTGCCAGCATCAGAGTGTTGCCGGCTGTGCGCACCAGCATAGCTCCTTCGGTTTGCGGCAGGTCTGCCAGCGGATTTTTACCGAAGGCCTTGGGCACGACCATACTGTAGCCGCCGGCTTCACTGCTGACGCTGATGAAATCGCTTGCCTGCGGTGTACGCATGAACTGCCTGGGCAGCGGCGGCTTGCCTACCAGATTCAGCTTTGGTTTAGGCTTGGGTTTATCTGCAGGCGGCACAGGCTCGTTGCTGACAACGGGAGGCGTGGCTGCAGCGTTTGCAGCTTCTGCTGCTGTTGCTTCGGTAGCTACGGCTTCCTCCTGCTTTGGCGTTGCCGGTACAGTAGGAGCAGTGCTTACGATGTTATTGTCTGCAGCGGTTTCCTCTGCTTGGGAAGTGCCAATACTGTTTTCTGCTTCCGTAGGCTCAGCCGGTTGAGCCGGAGAGGTGGAAACTACAGCAGGCTGCGTAGCATAATTTGGCAGCTCCTCGGCTGCAGCTGCAAAGCTGCTGCCTGCAAGGCTGAGCAGCAGCGAGCAGATTAAGACTGTGCGCCTCATAATTTATCGCAGACTTCGTTGATGGCTGCTTCGTCTACACGCATAGCGGCGATAGTTTTTTCCATCAGCTCGTCTAAAGGCCAGCCCAGGATATCGGCACCTTGTTTGATTACATCGCGGCTGCAACCGGCTGCAAAGTGTTTATCCTTAAATTTTTTTTTCAGGGATTTCAGCTCCATGTCCTGTACGCTTTTGGAAGGGCGCATCAGGGCAGCGGCACCGATTAAGCCGGAAAGCTCATCGATAGCGAAAAGCACCTTTTCCATCTGATGCTCAGGTTCGATGTTAGCGGCAGTCAGGCCCCAGCCGTGGCTGGCAGTGGAGCGGATAATGTTTTCATCTACACCGTGCTCGCGCATCAGCTCCTGAGATTTTACACAGTGCTCTTCGGGATACAGCTCAAAATCCAGGTCATGCAGCAGGCCTACGATGCCCCAGTATTCCTCCTGGTCTGCATAGCCAAGCTCCTTGGCAAAGTAACGCATAATGCCTTCTACAGTCAGTGCATGACGCAGATGAAAGGACTCCTTGTTATATTGACGTAATAAATTCCAGGCTTCTTCTCTGTTCATATTATTTTCCTCCTAATGCTTTGTTATTTTTCTATAAAATGCGGGTGCTTAGCTCGCTTTTAAATATTTTCAGCCTTCGGATGCTTGGCACGGTAATCGCTTATCATATCGTGCAGCGTAGTGTGGTCAACTACGCCGTCAATGGCCTGCTGAATTTTTTTGTAAAGACCGATGGTGATACAGGAGTCAAACTGATCGCAGGGTGTTTTGCAGTCCAGGCAGGATACGGGAGCAAGACTGCCCTCGACTGTGCGCAGAATTTCACCGACAGTGTATTCATCAGGCGTGCGCGCCAGACGATAGCCTCCCTGAGCGCCGCGGGCACTTTGGACAAAGCCTGCTTTACTCAGCTGGTGAATAATTTGCTCTAAGTATTTATCGGAAATATTTTGCCGTTGGGCAACTGTTTTTAATGGTATATAGCTACCGGTGTGGTTGATTGCTAAATCGAGCATCAATCGCAGGGCATAACGTCCCTTGGTAGAAATTTTCATTACGGTCACAACCTTTCTAATGACTATATTCTACTATGAATTTAGTAGGAATTCAATAATGATTATCATATCTGTGTTATGCGGGCATAAATTAATGATTCTGCACACGGAATATGAAAATGCTAGTGCCATTTTATTGCTTTTGTGTTAAAATACCCTTATACAACTATTTTTGGAGGAAGTAAGATGGAAAAAAATAAATTAGATAAAACCTTTAAGCATTATCTGGGAATTTTTACCGAGGATAAGGAACTGGGCAAGATTTTGAACAAGGTATCCTTCCAGGAATTATTCAATCCTAAGTTTTTGCAGGAAAACAGCAAATTTACATCTATGGATGATATGATCTGGCGCAGCGGTTTTGGCATTATGAACCTGATGGAAGTAGAAAATGTTAATCAGGATAAGTGGAATGAGTATATTGCCAAAAATACCGAATGTGAAACCTGGCACGATTTTGGCAAGGTAGCAATGATTGACTGGATGAAAAACAAGCTGGAAGAAGTAAAAAAATCCAAAAACTAAAATCTTCGTTGCCGGAGCTGAATGCTTCGGCAATTTTTGCCTTATGAGGGGAATGAACAATGGAAATAGTTTTACATGCATTAAACGGTGTGCTGACCATCATGCTGATGATTGCTGTCGGCTTTTATTTAGAGCGCAGGGGCTGGTTCAGCGAGGAAAGTGTGGCGCTGATTTCGCGTCTGGTGAATTATGTCTGCCTGCCTACATATATGCTGACCAATATTTTGGGGCAGTTTAAGCATGACCAGCTCATTACGCTTTCGCATGGCCTGATTGTACCGGTTATTTCGATGCTGGCAGGCTATTTTATCAGCAGGCTGCTCGGACGTCTGATAGGTGTGCCGCGGGAGCACAGAGGAATTTTTTCTATCTGCGTCAGCTTTTCCAATACAATTTTTATCGGCCTGCCGTTAGGTATAGCCTTGTTCGGTGATGCCGGCGCTCCTTATATTATGATTTACTACATGGTGAACACAACGCTTTTCTGGACTATAGGATTTCATGACTTGGCAAGCAGCAATGGCGTAACCATGCCGCTTTTCAGCCGTAAGACACTGAAAAGCATTATGTCGCCGCCGCTTATGGGCTTTATGTTGGGTGTAGTGATGGTACTGCTGGAATGGAATCTGCCTGAGCCGGTATTCAAGTCCTTTCATTATCTGGGCAGTATGACTACACCGCTGGCGATGCTGTTCATCGGTATTGCCATGAGCAAAACCCGTTGGGAAGAAATTGCCGTAGGCAAGGAGCTGGTAGTTGCTATGCTGGGACGCTATTTAATCTGTCCTTGGATAGTTTTCCTGATCCTGCCGTTTTTCCATCTGGAGCCGATGATGGAAAAGGTTTTTGTGATTATGGCGGCGATGCCGGCGATGACTAATACGGCGATTGTAGCAAAAGGCTACGGCGGCGATTATAAATATGCTGCCATGCTGACGGCGGTAAGTACGGTGCTGGCGGTCTTTGCAATACCGTTTTATATGTGGCTGGTACACTGAAAAATATTTGCTGTTATAAATGTCGCTGTTTGTGATAAAATAAGCATAGAGTAGTTTAAAATATAAATGTTGCAAATGAGGAGGACTGAATTATGGAGTATAACAAGCTGTCTGACGAAATAATTGCCAAGCTGCAGGCTTTGGTCGGCGTGCAGAATGTATTGACGGATGCAGGGCAGATGGAAATATATGCCCATGATGAAGTAACTGACCCGGCTTATCATCATATGCCTGAGGCTGTCGTATTTGCGGAAAATGCACAGCAGGTGGCGGCTGTGGTCAAGCTGGCGAATGAATATCACTTCCCGGTTGTGCCACGTGGCGCAGGTACAGGTCTTGCCTGCGGTGCAGTGCCCATTTATGGCGGTGTAGTGCTTTCGCTCGAAAAGATGAATAAAATTATCGAGGTTAATGCCGATGCTATGTATGCGGTTGTAGAGCCGGGTGTGCGCACTTCCGATTTGCAGACTGCGGCTGCAGCTAAGGGAGCCTTTTATGCAGGCGACCCCTGCAGCGGTGATTCCTGTTTTATCGGCGGCAATGTGGCAACCAATGCCGGTGGCAACCGCGCGGTTAAATACGGTACTACGCGTCATCAGGTATATGCCGTTGAGGTGGTAAATCCTACCGGCAAGATTGTGCAGCTGGGAGCACGCCTGCAAAAGCAGACTACAGGCTATTGCCTGGAGCAGCTGATAATCGGCAGTGAGGGTACTCTTAGTATCATTACGCAGATTACCGTAAAGCTGCTGCCGTTGCCTAAGTACAGCATGGATCTGCTGGCGGTTTTTGAATCCCCTGAGGATGCTATCGGCACGGTAAACAAGCTGATTATGGCCGGTATTATGCCTACCTGCGTAGAATACATGGATAATATCACTATCAAATCCGTAGAGCGTTATCTCGGTACAACGCTGCAGGGCAGTGACAAGGGCAATTATCTTATCGTAGAAGTGGAAGGCACCAGCGAGGATGACTTGGATGAAAAGGCTTGTACGATGGATGAAATCTGCTCGGAAAACGGTGCCGGCGATGTGCTGGTAGCGGAGCACGATAAAATCTGGCAGGCACGCAAGGCCTTCGCCGAAGCAGTGCGTGCGGAAAGCCTGATTGTCTGCAAGGAGGACGTTGTCTGCCCGGTAGACCATGAGCCTGCGTTGCTTGCGGAAATTTTGCGTCTGGCCGATAAGTATCAGCTGGTAACACGCATTGCCAGTCATGCCGGTGACGGTAATATCCATTTGAATATCCTGAAGCAGGAGCAGGAAGATTATGCGGACTGGGATGCCAGAGTCAAAGCCAACCAGCAGGAGCTGTACCGCTTTATTTACGCACACGGCGGTCGCTTGAGCGGTGAGCATGGCATTGGTTATAAACGCAAACAGCTGATGGAGGAATTCACTAATCCGGATGAGCTGGAAATGATGCGGGCGATAAAAAAAGCCCTGGATCCCAATAATATTTTGAATCCGGGCAAAATTTTCGATATAGAGTAGCATATATTAAGCAAAAGGGCATTGCCGAGAGGTGATGCCTTTTTTGCTGCAGTAATTTTTTGAATATAACGTATAAACTATATTGGAATTTGGAAATACGTTCGCAAAGAGTCGGCAAACAACAAACAAAAATTCATAAAAGTGTTGACAAAGTTCGTGCGGCACACTATAATATAAGCAAACAGAGATTTATTAGGTGGTGATAGATATGAAAAAGTTTTTAAGTATTATCTGCTGTGCTTGTTTCCTTTATGTCGGATATAGTGCTGTGTTTGCTAATGAACCTGTTTATAAGGAATATACGGTGACTGTCGCTGAAGGCGAAACGCTGTGGGAAATTGCCGGTCGTCATACAGAAGCGCGTGAGGATGTGCGTGAGGTTATTTTCCGCATTGAACAGGCGAACAAACTTAACTCTAAGCATATTTATCCCGGTCAGGTTTTGAAGGTGCCTCTGCGCGTTCATGATAACGGACTGATGGTAGCGGAAAGATAGATGAGAATATAAAATATAATAAGCAAAATGATAAGGGCTGTTGTACCTGCGGGGTGGTGCAACAGCCTTGTTATTTAAAATAGAATTTATTGGTAATACTATCTGGGTTATAATCTCTTGGAATTCAATTAGGTTATAAAGGAAAACAAGTCAAAATATAGTAATAAGCTAAATATTTTCATTCCTTTTCTACCGCAACAGAAAGCATACTTATATAGTCATCTCTTGTCTTAGCTGTCCAAAAATCTTTCAAGGTAGTAATTTTTATCGGGCTAATAATCTTTAAATGTTGCTTATGCAGATATTGGGTAATAATATCATAGATTTTTGTGGCTTGCGGTTGAAAAGCTCCTTGAAAAATATATGTTAAGTAATTTCCAGCAGGTAAGATAATCTTTTCTTTATTATTTGAATCAACATATGTTGGTGAGCAGTAGTAGCGTTTTTTCCTGCATTCACCATTAAGAAAATCATTTGCTGTAATTATCCAACTGACTTTGCAGGACTTAAAGTGATTTGATTTATATAGTGGTAGGTTGAAGTTTCCTAATATTTTTATTCTTGTTTTGATTGGTGCTTTTTTATCAACCAAAGGACTAAGTATTAGAATCTCTTGCTCTTGTTGGTGAATAGTTAGACTACCGACGTTATATTTATTGATTGCTGCTAAATTTGTGCGAACTATTTCGATATCTGCTAATAAACATTTTAGTTTTTTTATAGTTAACTCATATTCTGCTGCTTTGTTCATTAGTATGTTATCTAAAGCTTCTGGACTTTTTTCATTTATGTAAGCCTTTATTTCGTCTACAGACATACCTAATTTGCGAAAATTTAATATTATTTCTAAAATAAGATATTCTTTGAAGTGGTAGTATCTGTAACCATTGCTGTCTATAAAATTAGGTTTTAGTAAATTGTGCTTATCATAGTAGAGAATAGTTTGTCGAGATACATTACCTAAGGCAGCGAGTTCACTTACAGAAAAGTAGTTTGTGTTACTCATTTTAATACTAAATCCCCTTGAAAAACATATTGAGTGTATAGCGCTATATAGTATATAATATCACATAAGCTAAAAAAATCAATCGAATATTGAAGCTTATAGGAGAGTGAGTGCAATGATTTCAAGTGGTTATAAGAGTTTAATATTGATGTTGGCTGTTGGCGCTATTACTAATGTTGCAAATGCAATGCCTACAGAAGATTTACCTGAATTTTCATTAGAGAAATTGGTAGTTAGTGCGACAAAGGTACCTACGACAATGTTTAATGCTAATGCGAACGTTAATGTAGTAGGTAGACAGGAAATAGAAAATAAGCATTTTAATAATATTGGTGAAGCAATCCGCAACTTGCCGGGTGTTAATGTTCAGAACATGGGTGGCAGTGGTGAAGCTTATGCAGATAACACTCTTTATATTAATGGTTCAAAAAATATTGTAGTTTTAATTGACGGTGTAAGAATAAATTTTAATGGAGGCGATGCTGAAAAATTTTCTAGCGCAGACTTCATTGATATGAATTTAGTAGAACGTATAGAGGTGCTTAAAGGTTCTGCTTCTACTTTATATGGTTCTGACGCGCAAGGTGGCGTTATTAATATTGTTACTAGAAAGCAGATTGGTAATGGGTATGGTAAACTTCACACAGATTACGGAAGCTTTAAGACAAGCCACGTAGGTTTGAGTGCTGGCGGTACTGAAAAAGGCTTGAACTGGTATATTGCTGCACAAAATAAAAAATCTGGTAGCTTCAAAGATGGTCAAGGAAGAAGGGTACCGGAAACTGTTGATGCCAAAACTTTTAATGTTAAGTTGGGCAAAACTTTTGATGAAAAAAATGACTTGAGCTTAATGTACACGCAGTATAAATCTGACTATTCCAGAATTAAACCTAAAAAAGGACAAGTTTATGAAAAAGCCACTCCGATTTATGGAACTAAGGATAACAATAATTTTGTTATGAGCTATAATCATAAGTTTTCTGAGAGTAGCAATAATATTTTAAGCTTCAGCAGGAATAGCAAGGATATAAATGACAATTATACCGCGAGAAAACCAGTACAATATGTACAAACTAACCTTAGTATTAATGACCAATTAACAAATAAAATAGGTGAACATCATACTTTGGTAGGTGGCTTTGAATATACAAAAGATAGTATTGATAGAGCTTCTCAGACTATTAAAAACAAAGATTTCCATAATACAGCTTTATATATACAAGATATTTGGGATTTTTCCAAACAATACAATTTAACATATGGTCTGCGCTATGACAGTCATTCCAAGTATGGCAACCATACTAGCGGTAGTGCGACTATCGGTTTTACTCCTGATGATAAGACAAATTTTTACGCGTCTTATAAGCAGTACTTTATTGCACCAACAGTAAACCAACTGTATTCTTCCGGTTCCGGCAATCCTGATTTGAAATACGAAACAGGCTATACTTATGAGCTTGGCATGAAGCATTACTTTGATAAGAATACCACAATTGATTTGAATGCCTATAGACGTAAATCCAGCGATGCTATCGGTTTGGTAAAGAAAAATGATGGCAGTGATGATAGTATCTATACTAACTATGATATTGAAAAAACAAAAGGTTTTAGCGTAAAGGTTAATAAGAGTATTAATGACTGTATTAATCTTGGTGCTGGCTATACTTATATTTATGTTGACCCGCAACCAAATAAGAACCCTAATAAAAACGGATATTTACCACGAGGTGTATGGAATTTTAACATCGGCTATGACAATGACCGCTTGGCGGTAGATTTTGACGGACGTGGAGTTATTAACAGGGAAGGACGCAAAGCAGCTAAGGTGCATACGTCTACAAGCTTTTGGGTGTGGGATATAAGTGCTAATTATAAATGTAGCAATAGTATCAAATTGTTCGGCAAAATAGGAAATATTTTTAATACCAACTATACTGAAAGAGTATATGATTTGGATCCAGAGGCATGGTATGCTTCACCAGGAAGAAATTATATGGTTGGCATGGAATATACTTTCTGATTAAAGGTGTTAGATAATGGGACAACAGCTTTTGCGAAGATTTAAAGGCTATGGTTGTAGCATGATAGGGGCTTGCCGCGTTGTGGCGTATGCGGAAGATGTGGTAGTAATCTTAAACAGCCCACTGGGATGTGCACATATTTTGCGTGACAGGGAGCTGGAACGCAACTATCAGGCTACCAACGCTATGCGTGGAATGTTTAACAGCATTGGTAGAAGGATTGTATATACAAATTTGACTAATGATGACTGCATCTACGGATCCGGAAAAAAGCTGGCTGCTGCAATAGGTATGGTTGCGGAATTATATAACCCTGCCTATATCTTGGTGGTTAATTCGTGTATGGTAGGGATTATCGGTGATGATATTGAAGCAGTAGCTGCGGAAGCAGAAGGTACCTATAAAGTGCCAGTCATTTCAATTAATAGTTTTGGCTTTATGAATGGCGCTTACTCTAATGGCTTTAAACTTGCTGTCAGCATAATGCTTAATCGATTTTGTATACTTCAAGAAAAGCGGGACGATACAATAGTTATAATAGCTCCATTTGAAGGAAAACACTCTGCGGCATTCCGCACCATAGAGCAATATCTTTACTTCTTAGGTCTGAAGAAAGTTATATTATTCCCGGGAGCTGCTAGTTTGGAAGAAATAAAGCTATTGTGTACCTGCCGCTATGGTGTCATTATCGATCATAATAACATGTTGGTAGCGGATTATGAGTCAGCGGCGAATTTACTTAACGAAAAACTTGGAATCCAGATACTAGATTATGCTGATCCGGCAGGTTTTAAGGAAACATTGACTTGGCTGGAAAGAATACATATTGCTCTGCAATCGCCAGAATACAGTTACAAGATGCTTTGCGAACAGTTAAAACAGCAATATAGTCAATTCATAAATGATTTTTTAGCTATAGCTGGTAAAGGGAATAAGGTTAGCATAGTTATCAGAGATGCTAAGGTTATACTCAACTTTACATGGCTGAATGAGCTGTTGGATGATTTGCAGCTGGAAGTAGAAGGCATTTATATGGATCAGGATAATTCAATGGCGAACGGAAATGTCCTAGATACTTTGCTGCATGATGTACCAAGGCTTTCAAACATAGACCGCTTTTATCTTACCATAGAAGAAATCAGCTTAAGGTTAGATGGCAAAAATGTGCTTTCTGTGAGAGTACCACGAGACTTATTACCATTTGCCGTGTCGTTACCATACATGAATATGGGCTTTGGGTTAGAAGGCCTGCAAATGGTAATAGAAGATATCAAAAGAATGATAGTACAGAAAAAGCATAGAGGCTATTATGAATAAACGCTTATATGAATTAAAAAAAGAAACAAATTATTGTGCAGGTGTGGGAGAAATTGCCTGCTTGCTTGAGCATATTGGGGAAGCCGTTGTGTTGGTTAATGGACCGCGATTTTGCTACTTGCAAATGAAACGAATACTTCAGCAAATGCTACCATTTAGTATTGAAGACAGGCTATATTGTAGTGATGTTGACGAAAACGCCATTGTTTTTGGTACAGAAGGCAAAGTAAAGAAGGTCTTGAGGCAGATTAAAACACAAAAGCAAGCAATAACATGTATAGGTGTTGTCAATTCTTGTGCTGTTAGTTTAATAGGTGATGACATTTTAGGCATTGTAGCAGAAGAAATTCCTGATGTGTGTTGCTTAAGTATGGAAAGCGGTGCTATGACTGGCGATTTCTGGGATGGTTATAACTATGCATTTAAGATGGTAGAGCAGGCAGGCCTAAAAGTAACATTTGGCTGTTTGCGGGGGTATAGTTTGTGCTATTATAATGCTTATTATGATATGCAGGAAATTCGTCGTTTACTTCGTCAAGGGTTGAATTTGCAGTATCAGGATTTTCCTGTAATAGCATCAGAATTATCCCAAGGGAATGAAGGAATACTTGCATCAGGTATACCATATGGTTATGCTGGCACTTGGCAATGGCTAGAAAAGATAGCAAAACAACGCAATCTTTCTACGGATAGACTAAACGTATTGAAAAAAGAGTCTGAGGCTACTTATAAGATGTTTACTGCTGATGAACTTAGCTTGCAAAGGGAGTGGGGTGGCATTTATTTCCCGATTATAGTAGTTGCGGCGCCAGAGTCAGTTGCATATGCTTTGGCAAAAAGTCTGACAATGGAATTAGCAGGATTTGATAAAATGTACTTAATTATTCACGGAAATATGAAGCAGAAAAATGCTGATGGTCCATATAAGATTGTTCGGGATATGGATGATGTGCTACAAGAAAATAGCGGTACAGTAATTCTTATTATAGGTAGTAGCATTGAAAGTGAGCAGTATATACGCCGTGCAGGACGCAGAGCATATTTTATTGCAATATCCCAGCCAGTTTATGATGACATCAGTTGTATGCCGCTTGCAGGAATAACAGGTTACTATAATTTAAAAAAACTGCTTTGGCAGCAGTATATACAAATGCGATATGATAAAATAATTGAGGCAGAAAGATGAAGCGACTAATTTGTGTAATAATGCTTATAGCCTTAGCCCTTTTGGCGATGGCTTGCGGGAAAGGGCTGAAAACACATGATGAAGAAGCCTTATATACAGTTCAAGATGCTACAGGCGTTAATATAAGATTTAGAGAGAAACCGCATCGGATATTACCATTAGGTGTTGGTGTGCCTGATATAGTAATGGATCTTACTGGACCAGAACGTATATTGGCTTTGCCAAAGTATTTTTCTGATGCGCAAGTGTCGTTTATTGCAGATAAAGCAAAAAAAGTGCCGATAAAAACAGAACGTATTATTCCTGTTGAACAAATAATGAAGCTTAAGCCAGATTTAGTTTTGGCGCCATATAATGCCGACAGGACGAAGATTGAAACGATGCGCTCTATGGGAATAAAGGTTTTCGTTGTTAAAGCACCGCATAATATGCAAGAAATAGAGCAATGTGTATTAGATGTAAGTGAAGCAGTAGGTGAAGCTGAAAAGGGAAAGTCTATTGTGCAGAACATGAAGAGTATCTTTGAGCTGATAAAAAAGACTAATTCATCTATTCCAGTGACTGAACGGAAAAAAATACTTGCTGTATCTGTAGAAGGTGCATTTGGCGTAAAAGGTGGATTGTTCGATGATTTATGCCATTATGCATATATAGAAAATGCGGCTGGAAATATTGAACTGCCAACTGGTGCACGTATTGGAAAGGAAGGTATAGTAAAATTACAGCCGGACGTTATTCTTTTACCGACTGCTACCAGAATGATGGCAGATAGCAAACGTAAAACTGCTATAGATGAAATCCTCCATGATCCGTCATATATGACTTTAAAGGCTGTACAAAATAAGCAGATTATTGCTTTGCCAGATAAATATTATCGTTACTGTGTGTCACATTATGCTGCAGAAGCTGCATATGTTTTAGCAAGTTCAGTATATCCACAATATTACGAGCAACTACAAATGCCGGGATTATTAGCTGGTATTGAAGAATGAAGGATTGACTATACAGCATAGCATATTTTGTTCGTAGTAATTTCACAGAATGCTTGCAAGGCTTTTGATGCTGCTTGTCGAATATAATAAGTATTCGAGGAGGTATGCGTTATGAGAAATAAAAAATGGATTGCGGCAGCACTTGTGTGCGGCTTTGTGTTAGGTAACAGTATGCCTGCAGCGCAGGCTGGTATTTTGGATAAGGTTCTCAAGGGCGGCGTTATCGGTTATGCTGTAGATGCTACCGCTCCGGCGTTGAATAATGCAATTAACTCTGTAACGGCCAAGTATGGTGTAAGCTCGACGGATGCTACGAAGGTAGTACCTGTTATTTCTGTTGGTGACGGCAGCCGTGCCGGTGCGGCGCAGGTTTCCGGCCCGCAGTCTAAGGTTGATCAGGTGAAGGCAGCGCTGATGATTGAGCAGACGTTGTTGGGTGTGCGCTGCAAGGTGCTGATTCCGGTAGATAATGTGTCCTATCAAAATGTTAACCGTGTACAGGGCGTGGGCGTGAGTGCTTCGCTGGACGTAAAGCTTTAAGAAGAGTGAATTTGGCATAAAAAGTTGCTGGGACATAACTCAGCCTTAAATAGAAAAACCGGTGGAAACTTACCTAACGGTAAACTTCCACCGGTTTTTTAGTACATAAAGCACATAACAAGCTTTTCTGTTAGGCTTAAATAATCGGCGACACGTTCAATGCCATCGGGCCGTGTTTACCGCGTGACAGATGATAGGAAACACGCTGGCCCTCCTGCAGACAGCGATAGCCGTCGGAACGGATGGCTGAAAAATGCACGAAAACCTCCTGACCGTTGCGTGCTTCTATAAATCCATAGCCTTTGTTATTATTAAACCATTTTACTGTACCAATACTGAGCATAATTAAGCACCTTCTTTGACAAATATTATACTAACAGCTGTTGTAATGGATTATAACATACAATCTTGCAGAAAACAAGAAAAATTCAGAAAATTAAAACGAAATAATTAGAGTAAAAAAAAATCTTACTCTAAGATGCTCCATTTGTCGAAAATATGTAGCTTGTTGCTGTAAAGCTGTATCCAGCGGCCGACGAGGATGGCTGCGGCAATCGTGCCTACGCCTACGCCGCGCATAGCACCGAAGTGCATAAAGGAAATTGCCAGGCTGATAGCAACGAGTGTGCAGTCGAAGCAGTTCTTGATGATGCTGAATTTAATTTTGCTGACGAAGGCGATAACCAGGACGATACCCTCACCGGCGGCAACAAAAATTTTAGCGCGGATGCAGAGAAAAACGCCGAAGGCAAGGATGATGGTGCTAAGGATGCAGTCAAACCATTGCCAAAACAAGGTGTCCGGTTTTACCCAGCTCAACAGGTTCATCGAAAAATCTATGCAGTAGCCGAAGGCGAGCAGTGTTACCAGCTGGCCCAACAGCTCACGCCAGTAAATTTGCCGCAGCAGGATTGGCTGGGCAATAATAAAAAGCAGATTCAGGACAATAGTTATTTCACCGATGCTCCAGGGTGTAAACATACTCAGAACCCATGGTACACTGGAAATGGGTGAGGTGCCTAAATCAGCTTTACAGGAAAGAGCGATGCCGATGGTCATGGTAAAGATGCCGACGAGAAACATACAGCAGCGCTGCGGAAAATATTGCTTGTGCAAGCTAAGAACCCCTTTGAAAAAATAAAAGACGCCTATGTACGGCAGTTATTGTTGTACAAGAACGTATATATATTATACCATTTTTGTATGAAATGCACAATACGGCTTGCCAGCGGGTGCAAAGCCTTTGCTTTTCAGCTGTTGATGTAGTACAATAATATATTGAAGAAATATATCCATGAAGGAGGATAACCTGTGATTCGTAAAACATCTGCCATGGTTGAGGCTGGTATTTTAGCTGCCGTTGCCATCGTTATGGCTTTAATAAGTATGTATGTGCCTGTGCTGGGTGCTTTCGTTAATTTCGTCTGGCCGCTGCCTATAGTTATCTGCGGCTGCCGTCATGGCTTGAAATGGAGCATTATGACGCTGTTGGTTGCTACAGTGATTATCGCGATGATTATCAGTCCGATTAATGCCTTTTTCCTGGCGGCGATTTTCGGCCTTTTGGGCTTGATTTTAGGCGAGTGCATGCGACGTCATCTGCCGCCGATGAAAATGATGCTTTATGGCAGTGTTGGCGCAATAATTGCGCTGATTCTGAATATCGTGCTGAGCTTCTGGGTACTGGGCATTGACCCGATTGAGATGATGTTCAGCTCCTTCTACCAAAGTCTGGAGCAGCTGACAGTTTATTGTCGCGAGCATGGTATGAGCGAGGCCGATATCAAAAAGACTGTCGACGGTTATGCTGAAATGCTGCGTATGATGCGCATTATTATGCCGGGTGCTTTTCTGATGTGTGCGCCTTTGATGGCCTTTGTAAACTACATGGCTGCCAAAAAGATTTTGACGAAGCTGGGCGAAAGCTTTGAAGCCTTTCCTCCGTTTACAATGCTGCAGGTTCCCGGTTGGATTTTGTGGCCCTATGCTGCTTCTCTGTTTGCAGTAACCTATTATTATCAGCATGACCAGGCCAGCTGGATGTATACGGTTTCTGTCAATGTGCAGACTGTCTGCAGCTTTGTGCTGGTTTTGCAGGGCATCGTGCTGCTGTACTGGTTTGTCGAAACTAAGCATAAGCCGCGTTGGTGGGCTAATATCGGTATAGCATTGCTCTTTATAGTGCCTATCTTTACCCAGATTATGGTTTATGTAGGTGCCTTTGATATTGTTATGGACTTCAGGAAAATCCGTCCTGCAAGCAGATTCAGAAAACAAAGGTAAAGTTCGGCAGCTGTGCCGGATTTGAGGTGAAAATAATGTTCAGTAGGTTTAACCGGAATATGAATTCCAAAGCGGATACTAATATTTATTTGCTGATAATTGTGCTGCTGGCAATATTAGTCTGCTATCTGCAGCCAAAGCTGATTATCCCGGCGCTGATTATTTTTGGTATTATCTACTATTTCAGCCGCCAGAACCTTATCAACAGGGAAATCTTCTTCAGCAGTTATCTGGATAATATTATCCGCAATATTGAACGTACCAACCATTTTGCGGTGCGCAAGCTGGATGTAGGTATTGCTGTTTTTTCTAAGGATGGCAAGCTGCAATGGAAAAATGAATTATTTGCCTCCTGGACCGGAAAAAGCAATCTGGAGGGAAAAAAGCCGGAGGAGATTCTGCCGTTGGCGCAGAATGCCTTTGAGCTGATGCGCGTGCGTGATGGGGAGCATGTTATCCAATTTGAGAATCACTATTACCGTATGCGCTATTACAGTGTAGAGACGCAGGAGCATCATAACAAAAAGGAAGATACCTCCAGCGGTCTGATGCTGTTTTTAACAGATGTTACAGATTATGAGCTGCTGCGTCAGAAATGCAGCAATGATAAGCTGTGCCTGGCCTATGTGCGCTTTGACAACTATGAAGAGGTTATGCGCGGGCTGAGTGAAACCAATATGGCCAATTTGAATGGCGAAATCAACGAGCTGCTGACGAAGTGGGCTGCCTCCAAGCAGGGCTTTATATGCCGCATGAATAAGGAAAGCAGCTTGATGGGCTTTTACCAATCTGCCGTTATGGATATGATGGAAGATAAGTTCATGATTCTTGATAAGGTGCGCGAAATCCGCAGCGGCAATAAAATACCGCCGACTGTAAGTATAGGTGTAGCCTGCGACGGTGTTACGCTGGAGGAGCTTATCGGCAATGCCAATAAGAGCCTGTATCTGGCATTAGGCCGCGGCGGTGACCAGGCTGTTGTTATGAAGGATAAGAATACGCAGTTCTTTGGCGGCACGAGCAGTGTTGGTGCAAAAAGCACGCGTGTACGTGCGCGTATTGTGGCACAGACGATTCATGAGCAGATGCTGCAGGCTGACCGTATCTTTGTTATGGGACATGTCAATGAGGATTATGATGCCATCGGCGCTACTATTGGTATGGCTAAGCTGGGCTTGTCGCTGGGCAAGGAAACCTATATTGTCAGCAGCGAGCATAACGCTTATTATAAGCGTATTACCGAGGTGCTGGATAATGAGAATATCATTCTTTCAGCTAACGAAACAAAGTATATAGATATTATGCGGAGCGGTGCCGATGCTTTGCCGTTGGTTACCAATAAGAGCCTTTTGGTTATCGTCGACCATCACCGCGAGGTGCTTTCGGCCAGCAAGGCTGTGCTGCAGGCAGCCAAGAACCGCATTATTATTGACCATCATCGTCGTGCCGAGGATATTATCGGTGATACAACACTGCTGTATCTGGAGCCTTCCAGCTCGTCTACCAGTGAGCTGGTAACGGAGCTGATTGGTTATTTTGATGACAGACTGGATATTACTCCGGCGGAGGCAACTGCCTTGTATGCAGGCATTGTCCTGGATACGAAAAACTTCAATGTGCAGACAGGCGAGCGTACCTTTGAGGCTGCCGCTCTGCTGCGCCGCTGCGGTGCCAACCCGAATCTGATACGCCAGCTGTTTAAGGATGATTTGAGCTTTGTACAGCAGAAGGCTAAGCTGATAGCCGGAGCTAAAATGCCGATACCCGGTTTATCCATTGCAATTATGCGTAATGCAGATAATGATACTATGTCTTCCGTGCTTGCCGCGCAGACAGCGGATACTCTGATTACTATTGAGAGTGTAGCTGTAGGCATGGCAATTGTTGAATATAAAGATGGTTCCCTGAGCATAAGTGCCCGCAGTGACGGCAGCGTCAATGTGCAGGTAATTATGGAAGAGCTGGGCGGCGGCGGTCATCAGACGGTGGCCGGTGTGCAGCTGGCAAATAAACGTGCCAGGGATGTAGAAGCGCAGATTATCGCGCTGACTAAAAAACAGTTAGAGGAGTGTCGAACAGATGAAAGTAATTCTTTTACAAGATGTTAAAAGCTTAGGCAAGAAAGGTGAAATCGTAGAAACCGCCGAAGGTTATGGCCGCAACTACCTGCTGCCGCGTAAATTGGCTAAGGAAGCTACCGCTGCTAACCTTAACCAGGCTAAACAGGACCAGGCAACCGCTAAGCATCGTGCAGCTCAGGCTAAGGATGAGGCTGTTGTTTTGGGCGCACAGGTAGAAAAGGTTGTAGTAACCATGAAGGTACGCGTGGGTGAAAACGGTAAAATGTTTGGCTCCGTAACCTCCAAGGACGTTGCCGAAGCTTTGATTAATCAAACCGGTCTGAACATTGACCGTCGTAAAATCGAGCTGAAATCCGCAGTTAAAGGCTTAGGCGAATACACCGCTGTTGCTAAGCTGCATACCGATGTAACTGCTAACTTCAAGGTTATGGTAGTTGCCGAATAATTTCAGAACGAAGCTGATGCATGTGGCAGTCGCCGGTGGCGGCTGCCGCTTTTTCTTGTGAGCCCTGTTACCTTCCACTCTTGACGGCTGCAAGAGCATGATGCTGCCCTGGCTGGCGGTAGCTGGGAAAAATTAACTTTTCCTAAGTAATTTATATCACAGGTACTTCCTTTTTTGATAATTTAGGTGTAAAATATTTGCTGTTCCGCAATTGTTTTTGAATACTTGCGGAATATATGAGAATACAGGTCAAAAGATGATTTTGACCGACGAGAGATTAAAAAAAACTAAGCTAATCTGCAATGAGAATTATGAGAGAATGAGAGGGATGCAGATGGAAGTAGCAGGCTTTTTTGCCTTAGGTATTTTAGTTGGCTTATTGGGGGCGCTTTTAGGCATTGGCGGCGGTATGGTGATTGTACCGCTTCTGGTGTTTGCTTGGGATTATGAGCCGCAGCTGGCCATTGGTACTTCGGTGCTGGTGGTACTGATGAATGCTGTTTCGGGGACCTGGGGTTATATCAGGCAGAAGAAGGTTTGCGTAGATGCGGCCTTGAAATTTGCCGTGGCTACCATTCCCGGTGCATTTTTAGGCAGCTATGCTGCAGAATATCTGCAGGGCAGGCTTTTTTATCTGGTGTTTGGTGCTTTCTTTGTGCTGGCAGCGATAAATATGTATCGCAAGGCCAGTAAGAATGCGGCGGGTAAGACGGCCGGTGAGGTGCCGGAAGTCTATAACTGGAAGCTGGGCGTTCTTTGCAGCGTCGGTGTGGGCTTTTTAGCCAGCATTTTGGGCATAGGCGGCGGTATCGTCCACGTTCCCTTTATGGTTTATGTACTGAATTTCCCGGTGCACGTGGCCATTGCTACTTCTACCTGCATTTTGGCAGTTTCCTCGCTTGCAGGCTTAGTTTCGCATGCTATGCTGGGGCATATTGTGTGGGCCAGCGGCTTAGCGATTGGTGCGGGTGCCTTTGTCGGTGCTCAGGGCGGTGTAGCCTTGGCGCAAAGGCTGCAGTCCGGCATTTTGATGAAGCTGGCGAGCGTACTGGTGCTGATTACCGGCATTAAATTTTTGATGAATGCTCTATAAAGTGCAGTACGTTTATAATTAAATATAGTGCAGTAATTAGAGTTCAGTTTTGCATGAAAATGTGAGGTCAGATGCAAAAGTAATGACATCCGGAAGTTGTAAAATGCTATTGCCGTTGTTATGAAGAAGGCAGATATGTAAATGCAGTATTGAGCTTGCTGAAGATACGCAAAAGCAGTCGCCATCATCGTTGATGATAGAGCGACTGCTTTTTTGCTGTCTGCGGCAACGCTTCAGGCGTTGCTTAGCATTATGTTTGTGTAAGCTGTGAAAAAACCTATATTAAAACTGAACATAGTAAATTGATGATAAATGAATATACTAATAAGCTCAGATGTAGGTATAATACTACACATAACCTATTATTTGCATATATATTGGAGGTATTCACAATGAACGAACGTTATAAATTAAATGCACAGCTGGCACAGATGTTAAAGGGCGGCGTAATTATGGATGTTACGACACCGGAACAGGCACGTATTGCGGAGGCAGCAGGTGCCTGCGCTGTTATGGCGTTGGAAAAGATTCCTGCTGATATCCGTGCGGCAGGCGGCGTAGCACGCATGAGCGACCCGAAGCTGATTAAGGAAATTCAAAACGCAGTTTCTATTCCTGTTATGGCAAAGGTGCGCATCGGTCATTTCGTAGAAGCGCAGATTCTGGAGGCTCTGGAGATTGACTATATCGACGAGAGCGAAGTGCTTTCTTCGGCTGATGATGTTTACCATATCGATAAAACTAAGTTTAACGTACCGTTTGTCTGCGGTGCCAAGGATTTGGGCGAAGCATTGCGCCGTATTAACGAGGGTGCATCCATGATCCGTACCAAAGGCGAGCCCGGTACCGGTGACGTTGTACAGGCAGTACGTCATATGCGCAAAATGAATCAGCAAATTGCGCAAATCGCTGCGATGGAAGAAAACGAACTGTTCAACGCTGCCAAAGAGCTGCAGGTACCGTATGATCTGGTGGTTTATGTACACGAGCATAAACGTTTGCCGGTAGTAAATTTTGCGGCAGGCGGTGTAGCAACTCCGGCGGATGCAGCACTGATGATGCAGCTGGGTGCCGAGGGCATATTCGTAGGCTCCGGTATTTTCAAATCCGGCGACCCGGCAAAGCGTGCGCAGGCTATTGTTAAAGCAGTAACCAACTTCAACGATGCCAAGATGCTGGCAGAGCTGTCCGAGGATTTGGGCGAAGCTATGGTAGGCATCAACGAGCAGGAAATTCAGCTGCTGATGGCGGAGCGTGGTAAATAATGAGAATCGGCGTTTTAGCACTGCAGGGTGCATTTATTGAGCACGTGCAGGCCTTGCGTCAGCTGGGTGCGGAAGCTGTAGAGCTGCGTCAGCTGCCGGATTTGGAGCAGCCCCTGGACGGCATTGTCCTGCCGGGCGGCGAAAGTACGGTACAGGGCAAGCTGCTGCATGAGCTTGGTATGTTTGTACCGCTGCAGAAAAAAATAGCGCAGGGCTTGCCGGTACTGGCAACCTGCGCAGGTATGATTCTGTTGGCGAAAAAGCTGACAAACGACAGCAAGGTGCACTTGGCAACCATGCCGATTACTGTTAAGCGTAATGCCTACGGCAGGCAGCTGGGCAGCTTTTTTACCGAGGCAGAATTCAGTAAGCTGGGCAAGGTACCGATGACCTTCATCCGTGCGCCGTATATTGACAGCGTGGGTGACGATGTAGAGGTGCTTGCTGCCGTAGATGAGCATATTGTGGCGGCACAGTACGGCAAGCAGCTGGCGCTGGCCTTTCACCCGGAGCTAGACGTAGCAAAAAGCACGGCCATCCACGAATATTTTGTCAGCCTGTGCGCTGCGAAATAATTACAGCTTCAGATAAGGCTTCAGCACGGTAAACAGTGTGTCTAAGGCCGGATACAGCTTATCATCCGCCAGACCGGTGTAATTCATCAGCAGGGTGTGCGAGCTGTCACCGACCTTTTCGTGATAATAGTCCGAAAGAAATTTAATCTGAATGCCCTTGGCGGCTGCAGCTTGCACAAGCTGGGAATCCTTGGCGTCGGTAGCAAGATGCAGCAGAAAATGCAGACCGCTGTCCTCGCCTTCTACCGTAAGTGCGGGAGCAGCGTCGGACTGCGTCAGATACTGCAGCAGACGGTCACGCTTGCTGCGGTAGTAGGTGCGCATGCGGTTGATGTGGCGTTCAAAGTAACCGTCCTCGATAAATTTAGCGAGTGTAAACTGCTCAAAATTAGATACAGTACAGGAATAAAAGCCCAGCTTGTCATAAAACAGCGATGCCAGGTGCGGTGGCAGCAGCATGTAGCTGATACGGAAGGTTGGTGCCAGCGTTTTGGAGAAGGTATTGATATAGATAACCTTTTCCTCGGTATCAATGCTTTGCAATGGCGGAATAGGCTTGCCGAACAGGCGGAATTCGCAGTCGTAATCATCTTCGATGATATAACGGCTGCTTTTTTTTGCTGCCCAGTGCAGTAATTCGTAGCGACGGCTGACTGGCATGACGATACCTGTCGGGAATTGGTGCGAAGGGCTGATATGCAGAATATCGGCACCGCTGTTTTCCAGAACGTCGGCGCGGATGCCCTGGGCATCCATCGGCAGATAACGGCAGAAAACATCGTTGGCCTGATAAGCTGCTGCCAGCTGTGGATAGCCGGGATTTTCCAACGCATAAACGTGGCTACGTCCCAAAAGCTGCACGATGAGGTTATACAGCGTCTGTGTGCCTGCGCCGATGATAATCTGCTCGGGGGTAATGTTCAGGCCGCGGAACTGGTAAAGATGACGGGCGAGCGCCTGACGCAGCGGCAAAACGCCGCCGGCGCTGGTGTCGCTGATGAGGGCGTGCTCGTCCGCTGTAGTGAGCGTGTTGCGCAAAAGGCGCGCCCAGATGTTATAGGGAAAGGTGTCCGGCGGAACGCTGTTTTTGGCGAAGCTGACGCTTTGCGCCGTTGCTTGTGTTTTGAGTGACGGCAGCGCCTGGCGGTCTGCTTTTTGCGGCAGAGGCTGCTGCTCAATGCGCGCTACGTAATAACCGCGCTTGGGCTGCGAATAGATATAGCCTTCGACAACGAGCTGGGCGTAGGCATTTTCTACGGTGATGAGGCTGATGCCTAAATTTTTGGCCAGCATGCGCTTGGAGGGCAACTTTTCTTCGGCATGCAGGATGCCGTTGGTGATATCATTTTTGATGCATTTGTAAAGATGAGCGTACATGCTCTCTCCCTGTAAGTCGGCAAAGCTGTAGGTTAGCATAGCAGAAAATCCTTTCTGACAGAAAAGCCCAAGAATAATTTTTGACTATAATGAAATTCAGTATATTGGATAAATTGATAAGTTCAGATGAAAATATCATACTATGTATCGGCCGAAAAGTAAAGCAGGCAGAAAAATAGTGCCAAATAAGGCAAAAAAACAACCTATCCTACCCGAAAAACGCCTTTGGGGTAGGGGCAAATTACCGGGATTACCTTATAATAGAATTACACAAAATACAATAGCTGCAGGAAGCGAGGTGTAACCATGAAAAATTTAAAGAAACTGACACTCTTACATTCCAATGACCTGCATGGTGATTTTCTGGCTGAAAGAATTGATAATAAGCTTGTCGGCGGCGTATCCATGCTTTCCGGCTACATCAATAAGGTAAGAGCAGAAGAAGAGAATGTTATCTACTGCATCGCCGGAGATATGTTCCGTGGCTCCGTAATTGATGCGGAATACAAGGGCGTATCGACCATTGAGATTATGAATCTGCTGGGACCGGACGTTGTGACCATCGGCAATCATGAGGTAGATTACGGTCTGTCGCATCTGCTATTCATCGAAAAATGCGCTAATTTCCCGATTATCAATGCGAACTTTCACATCCGCACGAATAATAAGCGTCTTTTCCAGCCGTTTTATATCGCGCATATCGATGGTATGAAGATTCTCTTCATCGGCATAATTACCGAGGACGTACTGGCGCAGACGAAGATGGATAAGGTAATCGGTTCCTTTGTAGATATCTGCGAGGCGGCAGAGGAAATCGGCCGTATTTGTAATACCTACAATCCAATCGATATCGATTTTACGATTATTCTTACGCATATCGGCTTTGAAGAGGATAAAAAGCTGGCAGCAATGCTTGATCCCGCTTGGGGTGTTGACGTTATTATCGGCGGTCATTCGCATACCTTTTTGGAGCATCCGGTAAAGGTTAATGATATTCTTATTGTACAGGCCGGAACAGGCACGGACCAGATCGGTCGTTTTGATATCATGGTAGATACCGACCTGAATGCGGTGGATACCTACACCTGGTCGACTGTGCCTATTGATGAACCCCATTGCCCACGTGATGAGAGTCTGGAAAACTTCATTATGCATTACAAGGATTTGACAGATAAAAAGTACGGCAGACTGGTTACCCGCTTTGCCCGCAAGCTGGAGCATCCTTCCCGAATACAGGAAACTCCTCTTGGCAGCTTGGTAGCGGATGCGCTGCAGGAGAGCCTGGGCATCGATGTTATGCTGATGGGTTCCGGTGCTATCCGCAGCTATAATCTGGGACCGGTAGTGCTTTACAGCGACTTTACCGAATGCTTCCCCTATGATGAAGCTGTGTATATGCTGCCGGTTACCGGCGAACAGCTGACGCGTATGATTAAGCGCTTCCTGCGCGAGGAGGCTTTTACCGGCGAGCATACGGAATTTTACCAACTGTCGCAGGGAATGCACGTGGTTTGGAGCCGCAGTGGCCAGTGCTTCAAGGAGCTGACGTTGGATGGCAAGCCCTTGGGAGCACAGCAGATTTACAAGATTGGTCTGTGCAAATATCACTACAGCAGCCTGAAGCCGTTTTTGGATATTACGCTGGAGGAGGCCGAAGCCAACGGCAGAGTACGCGTGCTGGCGACTTCGTATCGCGATGTGATTGAGGAATACTTTATGACGCATCAGCATCTCAAACGTGAGCTTGAGGGACGTCTGATTATTGAGGAATAATTGTATAAAAGCATCAGGCAGACGTAAAAAGGACCGTCACGGCAAGTGGCGGTCCTTGATGCTTTGGGTAATAATTTGCGCTGTGATTTCAGTGGAAAGCTTCCAGCTCCTTGATTCTATCGATTACAGCAAGTCCGCAGCCGATGCCGTGGTCATGCAGTGCCAGCAGCTTGTGCGGCTTGATATCGAATTTATCAATTGTGAGCGGAATCTGCGGGCGGATGATGACAGCCTTGCCCTCACGCGCCATTTTTTCGACAGCCTCCAGCTGCTCGTTGTAGAGCTTAGGACGTTGCTCCATGATATCCCACAGCTTAGGATATTTTTTGTACACTGATTTGAGCAGGAACTTGGGCACGCCCTTTTTCTTGCGGTAGCCTTCGTTGCGTGTGAGCACAACAATCAGCTTTTCATAGCCTGCGTCGAGCGCTCTATGGTAGGGAATGGGTGCGAGCAGTGCACCGTCGAGCAGCGCACGACCTTCATGCTTGACGACAGGGGCAACGAAAGGCATGGAGGAAGAAGCGCGCACAGGAATAAAGTCCTGACCCAATGCCTTTTGGTCATACCAGACACTTTCGCCGTTGACGATATCGGTAGCGGCTACCTGCAGTACGCCAGGATAGGCGCGGTAGGCAGCGTAGTCAAAGGGCAGCAGCTGCTTGGGAAGCTCATTGAAGATAAAGTCAAAGCCGAAGATACTGCCGCTTTTAATCCAGTTGCGCACGCTGAAGTAGCGCTTATCGGTGACGTAGTGCTCGATAATCTGTCGTGTGCGCAGCGGTTGGGCAGACATATATGATAAGATATTGCAGGCTCCGGCAGAAACGGCGGTGATGTAGGGAAAGGTTAGCTGATGCGCTAAAAAGGCTTCAAACACACCGGCGGAAAACATTCCCCGCATACCGCCGCCTTCCAGAACGAGAGCTGTTTTTTGTAAATGCATAGTAGATTCCTCCTAATTGCTATTATACACTAGCAATTTAGATATACCAATAGCAGAGCGAAGCGCAAATGTAAAATATCGGTGAGCAAAGCGTTTAGGCTCCGTCCGTATAATAATGCAGTCACAATGTTGCAAGACGGCAAAACGACCTGTTGAAGTCTATTCCGAGAACTAAACTTCAGCAGGTCGTTTAATATAACGCCTTAGCTTATCTGTACTTATTAGTGTGTTTCTTTTTGGTGTGCTGTTCGCGGTAGTCTGCCTGCACCTGATATACCTGATAGATATACAGAGCGCACAGGGGAATAGCGACAATCAGGCCTAACCAGCGGTTGTTGAAGAAGTAGCTGCCGGCCATGCCGCCGAGCAAGCTGATGATAAGTACAATCAGCATATTAACCTTGATTTTCATTAAAAATTTTTTCATTATATATTCCTCCCAGGTTTTATAATCAGTATAATGTGTTATTGCCTGCGCAATCAAAGCAACTGCGGTACAACGATATTGTCATGGGGAACCGCTTCCGGACGGAAAAGCGGCAGCAGCTCTGCGGCGGTAAGCGGCTCCGGCTTAGGCAGTTGCCCGGCAAGATAGGCCAGGAGGCCGATAATAGGCTCGGGACTGCCGAAGTGCTGCCTGAGGGCTGCGATTTCCAGATCACCGTCGCGCTTGGAAAGCCTGCGTCCCGCGGCATCTGTCAGCAGCGGAATGTGGCAGAAGGACGGCGGCGTAAGGTTCAGCAGGCGGTAAAGATAAAGTTGCACCGGTGTGGAGCTGAGCAAATCACAACCACGCACTACCTGATTTACGCCCATGAGCGCATCGTCAATGACTACAGCTAACTGGTAGGCGTAGACGCCGTCGCTGCGGCGCAGGATAAAGTCACCGCATTCGTGCGCTAGGTTGGCCTGTTGCCTGCCGTAGTGCATATCCGTAAAGGCGATAAGCTCGTCAGCAACCTTAATGCGCCAGGCGGGATGGCGCTGCTGCATTTTGGCGCTGCGCTGTGCTGCCGTCAGCTCGCGGCAGGTTCCGGCGTAAATAATACGTCCGTCGCTGGCGTGAGGTGCTTCGGCGGCGTGCAGCTCGCTGCGGCTGCAAAAGCAGGGATAGACAAGCTCCTGCTGCTGTAAAAGGTCAAAGTAGTGAGCATAGATATCGCTGCGGCGGCTTTGGAAAAAGCTGTCGCTATCGGCGCTGCAGTACGCACCCTCGTCCCAGGTGAGGCCCAGCCATTCCAGCTCGCGTGCCAATGCGTCAGCCTTAGCGCGCGAGCAGCGCTGCGGGTCCAGGTCTTCGATGCGCAAAACTATTTTGCCGCCGCTGCTTTTGGCATAGAGCCAGGCCAGCAGACTGCAGAAAACGTTGCCTAAATGCAAAAAGCCGCTGGGCGTAGGCGCAAAGCGTCCTACGACAGGCGCAGTAGCTGCTGCCATTTTATCTCACCACCTCGACGTAATATCAATATATACTATAATATTTTACCATAAACTCTCCTGCTTTGCTAAGGAGATTAGTACAGCGACGGAAAAAGTTTGCTATAGCCAGTGATTTCACGATAAACTCACTGTTTTGCCTACCTGCTTTGCTGTATAATGTAATTATAAAAAGTATGCTGGTTATAAGCTTAAGGAATGGAGTGTAAAAATGACAGAACGCTTAGATGAGCATAAAATGAAATATGCTGTTGATACGGATAAGGAGGCAGAGGATATCTGCCGTTGGGCTGCTGCCCGCGCCGGTGTGATTGTAGTTGCTCCGGTAGTAGGTACGATGACACTGATGGCTAACGAGGTTTATATGATTACCCGCCTGGCCAAGCTGCGCGGTGTCAAGCTTTCCGAAAGTGCCGTGCTGGGGCTTTTGGGTTCACTGGGCGGTGCCTTTGTAGGGCAGACGCTGGCGACGCTGATTCCCTTTGCGCCGGTGCAGATTCCTGTAGGTATGTCGGTGACGTATGCTGTGGGCAAGGTGGCGAATGCCTGGCTGGCAGCAGGCTGCCCGGAGGATTTGTCGGCCTTTAAAACAACATATGAGGAGGCACGCATCGAAGGCATCAAAATGCTGGGCGAGCTGAAGAATATGGCCTGTAAGGATAAGCCGCTGGGCGATGAAAGCCGTCGCTTTGAGGTGGATGACGATTCGCCGGCAAATAAAAAGGTCGACGATTTGCTGCGTAAGGTAAAGGGCGTGTTGAAGAAGGACTGAGACACCTGCTTATGCCGGTAGTGTAATTATTATGCTGCCGGCTTTTTTATAATTCTTTTCCCAAGTTAAGGGGATTTGTTGTATAATATATACTTGAGAAAATATTTTTATGTGAGGTCTGACTATGCGCTTAAGAAAAAAACCATGGATTGAAGAAGCTATGAAGGAAGTGCAGGGAGAATACGTTTTCCTGCATGATATTGATAAGTTCAAGGGACATTGGCAGGAGATGTTTCCGGGCAAACGTCTGTGTCTGGAAATTGGCTGTGGCAAGGGACGCTTTACTATTGGTATGGCAGAGCTGTATCCGGATAAGGCCTTTATCGGCATTGAAACACAGCATGATATTGCCTATTTCCCTGCGAAGGCTGCCAAGGATAAGGAGCTGACGAATGTAAAAATCATTTGCGCTAACGCTGAAAACCTGCTGGGCTGGTTCGAGCCGGGCGAAATCAAGGAGCTGTACCTGAACTTCAGTGACCCTTGGCCGAAGGCACGTCATGCTAAGCGCCGTCTGACGCACCGCAACTTCCTGGCGCTGTATAAGCAGCTTTTGGGCGAGGGTGGTCACCTGCGCTTTAAAACAGATAACCGCGCTTTGTTTGATTTTTCCGTAGAGGAATTCAAGGAGTTTGGCCTGCAGATTATTGCTTTGAGCTATGACCTGCATCATTCTGAATATGAGAATCCTGTACAGACAGAATATGAGCAGAAATTCAGTGCGCTGGGAACGCCAATCAATTTCTGCGAGGTAGTTTTTTAAGTAAGGCTTTGCCATGAAGAAGAGATTTTTGTTATGGGACAATCCCTGCATTGCTGTTTATGCACTTGTGGGAGTTTTGCTGCTGGTGGGTGGCATAAATGTGTTCAGTGCCAGCTTTGTGAAGGCACAAGGGATGTTTGGTGACGGTCTTTATTTTCTGCTTTTGTATTATGTCTATGCGTTGCTTGGCATAGTAGCAATTGCTATTATCCGCTATTTTGGCTACAAATTTTGGTTGAATAAAAAATTGCTTTACTTGGCTTTGGCTGTTGTATTGGGCATGCTGATAGCAGTTGAGTTTGTGGGAGAGGTCAATAATGGCGCTGCCCGATGGCTCAAAATCGGTCCGCTTAAGCTTCAGCCATCGGAAATAGCCAAGCCTTTGCTGATAATGATAGCTGCGAAGTATCTGGGCAATGTGATGAAGCGGGATGAAAGATTAAGCCAGTGCCTTGGCGATTGTCTGAAGGTAATTATCCCGACGCTGGTTATTGGCTATCTTGTTTATAGGCAGCCTGATATGGGAACGGCGGCAATTATCGTGGCTCTGGTCATGGGATTGTTTGTTGTTGCTGGTCTGCCTATGCTTTGGGTAACCAGTATGGGTATCTTAGGTGTCGTGGGAGGCGGCATTCTGGCTTTTTCTTCGGAGTATCGTGCGCACCGTTTCATGGTATGGCTTGACCCCTGGCTTGACGCTCAGGGCAGGGGTTATCAGACGATACAGTCGCTGAAGGCCATTGGCAGTGGCGGTCTTACAGGTACCGGCTGGGGACATGGTGCAGCTAAGTTTGCTTTCCTGCCGGAGTCACATACGGACTTTGCCTTTGCTATTTTTTGTCAGGAAAATGGCTTAATCGGTGCTATGCTGTTGCTTCTTGTATTTTGTCTTTTGTGTGCTGCCTTTTGTAAGATTGCCTTCCATACACGTGATAAGGTTGGTTTTTTGCTGGCTGTCGGTGTTACCTTTTTAATTATCGGTCAGGCAGTTTCCAATATGGCCATGGTTTGCGGTTTGCTGCCGGTTATCGGCGTACCGCTTACCTTTATCAGCTATGGTGGTACATCAATGGTAATTTCTATGGCAGCAATTGGCCTGCTGTTGTCAGTTTATGATGAGGAAGAACGTCTGCAGAAGCTGGAGGCCGAGCCGCCGGAAAAACGCCGCAGTGATTTGCGCGTTGTGCATAGCGGGAGGTGGCAGCGGTGAAGCGTTTTTCTTTATTGGATGCGCAAAAACGTTTTGTTAGCCTGTGTTTATTGATGGGATTGTTAGTGTTCCTTGTATTTTTGCGACTTGTCTGGCTGCAGGTGGTAGATGCCGCAAAGTACAAGGAAATGAGCAAATACCAGATGACATTAGATTATGAGCGCGGCACTCCGCGCGGACGCATTATGGACCGCGATGGAGAGGAGCTGGCCGTGAGCATTATGACGGGCTCGCTTTATGCGGACCCCGAGAAGATGGTTGACAGCGAGAACAGAATAAAAGAGCATGGGCCGCGTGATGCACGTCGCCTGTGTGCTAATCTGCTGGCGCCGGTGCTGAAGCGGGATCCCGAAAAGCTTTATAAGGACTTTTGTGGCGGCGGTAATTATCTTTGGCTGAAGCGTTATATGGATCCCAAGGAAGTGGCGCAAATCCAGAAAATTATTGACGATAATGATTTGCCTGGCCTGCATTTTGAGCAGGAAAGCAAGCGCTACTATACTAAAAAACGGGCAGCGGCACAGGTTATCGGCTATGTTGGTACAGATGATAAGGGACTGGCCGGTATTGAACACGCATATGATGACCTGCTTAAAGGTAAGAAAACGCTTTATTCATGTCTCATGGATGCTAACGGCAAGCGGCTGGTAGGACTGCTGTTTAATGAGCCTGCGCATGATTTGCAGCGTAAGCAGGAGCAGCTGCCGACAATCTATTTGACCTTGGACAGCAAAATCCAGTATGTGCTGGAGGATGCTATGGATGATGCTATGAAGCGCACCAAGGCTCAGGGAGCAGCGGCAATCATCATGGATCCGTATACCGGCGAAATCCTTGGTATGGTCAGCCGTCCGACATTTGATCCAAATAATTTTGGCAAATATAGTGCTGATAGCTGGAAGAACCGTGCTGTTTCGCTGGTTTATGAGCCTGGCTCGGTCTTTAAGCCGATTGTAGGCTGCATGGGCCTGACGGAGGGTATTATTACGCCAGATACACTAATTCAGGACAACGGTCATATCAAGATTGCTGACCGCACTATTTATAACTGGGACGGCGAGGGCCTGGGCACGGTGCCCTTTTCTACGGTTATCAAGTTTTCGATTAATACCGGTATGGTACAGCTTGGCATGCAGCTGGGAGCGGAAAAGCTTACGAGCTATGCGAAAAAGTTCGGCTTTGGCTCGCCCACCGGCATCGAGCTTCCCGGTGATGAAAACGGCATCCTGTATAATCCCAAGAATATGTACGAACCTGATATTGCTACCATGGCCATTGGCCAGGGCATTGGTGTGACACCGCTGCAGGAGCTGCGCGCGATTTGCGCTATTGCCAACGGTGGCGAGCTGCTGCAGCCCTATATCGTCAAAAAAATAGTGGCTGCTGACGGAACCGTTATCAAGGAGGGCAAGAAGACGGTGGTGCGCAATGTCATTACCGAGCAGGTTGCTCGCCAGATGCGCGAGATGATGGAAATGGTAGTCAGCGAGGGTGGCGGTAAGACTGCTTCCATTAAGGGTTACCGCATTGCCGGCAAGACTGGTACGGCCGAAAAGCGGGCTGAGAGCGGCATTGGTTACGCTGCCGGTCAGTACATTGCTTCCTTCGTAGGCTTTGTGCCTGCTGATAAACCGCGCTATGCGATGATCGTTATGCTGGATACACCGAAGGGTGCCTTCTACGGCTCGCAGGTCAGCGCGCCTATCTTCCGCGATACGCTGCAGCAGATTCTGGTAGCGAAGGGCATTCAGCCTGTCTACAGTAAGGGCTTACCTTCGTTTGAGGAGTTGAATACTGTCAGCCAGAAGGCTGATAACAAGCCGAAGCAGCTGCCGGTGCTGCAAAGAATGCCGGACGGCAAAATCAAGCTGCCGGATTTCAAAGGCTTGGATATGCGTAATACTGTCGACCTGCTGGAGCCGTATAAGCTGCGGCTGAAGCCTTATGGTAGCGGCCATGCGTGGCAGCAGAAGCCGCCACCTGGTAGCGAGGTGCTTGAAAACACTACGGTAGAAGTGTGGTTTAACTAAAAATTTTTGTATTATTTTACTTCCCCGGGCAGGAGAAAAGCTGCTCGGGGAAGAACTATATATGATACTTTGTTTTCAATGTAGTTTTTACGCAATGAAATAGGAGGAGATAAACATGTTATCCGATATTGAAATTGCCCAACAGGCAAAAATGCAGAAAATTACTGATGTTGCTGCCAAATTAGGCATCAGCGAGGACGATATTGAATTATATGGTAAATATAAAGCAAAGCTGTCCTACGATTTAATCCGTCGTGTGAAAGATAAAAAAGACGGTAAGCTGATTCTGGTTACTGCTATTACCCCGACACCGGCTGGCGAAGGCAAGTCCACTACTACCGTAGGTCTGGCACAGGGCCTGTCTAAGCTCGGCAAAAAGGTTATCGTAGCTCTGCGCGAGCCTTCCCTCGGCCCATGCATGGGCATTAAGGGCGGCGCTGCAGGTGGCGGCTATTCCCAGGTTGTGCCGATGGAGGATATCAACCTGCACTTTACCGGTGACTTCCATGCTATCACCTCCGCACATATGCTGCTGGCAGCAATGCTCGACAACCATATCCAACAGGGAAACGCTCTGAACATTGACCCGCGCCGTATTGCGTGGAAGCGTGTTGTAGATATGAACGACCGCGAGCTGCGCAACATCGTAGTAGGCCTGGGCGGCAAGGCTCACGGTGTACCGCGTCAGGACGGCTTTGACATCACCGTTGCTTCCGAGGTTATGGCTATTCTTTGCCTGGCAAGAAGCCTGCACGACCTCAAGGAGCGTCTGGCAAAAATTATCGTTGCTTATGATTACAACGGTAAACCTGTTACTGCAGGCCAGATTAAGGCTCAGGGCGCAATGGCAGCTCTGCTGAAGGACGCCGTTAAGCCGAACCTGGTACAGACTCTGGAAAACGTACCGGCAATCATCCACGGCGGTCCGTTTGCTAATATTGCCCATGGCTGCAACAGCGTTATGGCAACTCAGACCGGCATGAAGCTGGCTGATTACACTATCACCGAGGCAGGCTTCGGCGCTGACCTGGGTGCAGAAAAATTCTTCGATATCAAATGCCGTTATGCTGGCCTGAAGCCGGACGCAACTGTTATCGTTGCTACCGTGCGTGCACTGAAGATGCATGGTGGTGTACCGAAGACCGAGCTGAAGACTCCGAACGTAGAGGCTGTTAAAAAAGGTCTGGTAAATCTGGAGAAGCATATCGAAAACGTTAAAAAATTCGGTGTTCCCTGCGTAGTTGCTATCAACATCTTCGCTCAGGATACCGCAGAAGAGCTGGAGGCAGTACGCGAGCACTGTGTTAAGCACGGCGTTAATGTAGCACTGTCCGACGTATTCGCTAAGGGCGGCGAGGGCGGCATCGACCTTGCTAAGGAAGTAATTGCCCTGGCAGACAGCGGCGAGAGCAAATTCGCACCGATTTATCCGCTGGAGATGAGCCTGAAGGGTAAGATTGAAACCATCGCTAAGGAAATTTATGGCGCTGACGGCGTTAACTATACTAAGGAAGCAGATAAGGCTCTCAAGGAATTTGAAGAGCTTGGTTATGGCAATCTGCCTATCTGCATGGCTAAAACCCAATATTCCTTCTCCGATGATCCGGCACTTCTGGGCCGTCCGAGCGGCTTTAAGATTACTATCCGCAACTGCCGCATTGCAGCAGGCGCCGGCTTTATCGTAGTTCTGACCGGTGATGTTATGACTATGCCCGGTCTGCCTAAGGTTCCGGCAGCAGAGAAAATTGATGTTACGGATGATGGTGTTATCAGCGGTCTCTTCTAAAAAAGTCTGACGGATAAAGCGCCATCCTTTAAGGAAATCGGAGGATAAAGCGCCATCTGCGTTCCTGTTTTGCTATCTATAATAAATCAACTATGCTTTTTGAGGTGAATTTACTATGGAAACTGTTTTAATGAGGGGTAAGCCTGTTGCTGATGTTTACCGTGAGGCTATTGCCAAAAAGATTGCTGTTGCCAAGCAGCACGACCTGGTAGTAACCCTGGCTATTTTGGTTGTGGGTGATGATCCAGCATCTCACGTATATAAGGACAGGCTGGTCAAATTAATTGAAAGTCTGGGCGGTGCTGCTAAGGTTATCACCTGCCCTGCCGATACTCCGGAGGAGGAGGTTATCAGCATCATCAAAAAGCTGAACCGTAACCGTTACGTTACCGGTATTATGCCGATGATGCCGATGCCGAAGCATATCAACAGCGATAACGTGGGCGCAGCAGTTTCCCCGAACAAGGACGTGGACTGCCTGAATCCGCAGAATATCGGTGATGTGTTCATGGGACGCAGCCGTTTTGCTGCCTGCACGCCGCGTGCCTGCATGGCAACTTTGGCGCACTATGGCATTGAGCTGGAGGGCAAGAACGTTGTTGTTATCGGCCGCAGTAATGTTGTAGGCAAGCCGGTAAGCGTACTGCTGCTGCAGAAAAACGCTACCGTTACCATCTGCCATTCGCGTACACGCAATCTGCCGGAGATTTTAAAGCAGGCTGATGTTATTGTAGCTGCAGTGGGCAAGGCCTGCTTTGTGAAGCCGGAAATGGTTAAAGAGGGCGTTGTGATTGTAGACGTAGGCATCAACGCTGTAGACGGCAAGCTGGTGGGCGACGTTGATCCTGCTGTTGCTGAAAAGGCGAGTGCATTTACACCTGTGCCGGGCGGTATAGGTGTTGTCAGCAATATGATGGTAATGGAGTGCCTGACGCGTCATATCTGATTTTGGCTGCAGACACATTAAGTGAGTGATGGAGCTATATGAAGTATTTTTGGTTTTTACTGGCTGCCTGTTTGGTGGGCATAATCTTTTATAATTCGTCGCTGCCTCTGCGGCAGTCATCCCAGCTTAGCGGCTGGGTGACGGCGCTGACGCAGCTTTTGGCGCAGCACCTGGATATCCAGCTGACGGGTGATGTGGAGCATCATATCCGCAAGCTGGCGCATTTTTGCGAATTTGCGCTGCTGGGGTTTTTGCTGTGCCACAGCTTCAGTGCTCTGGGCGTGTCGAATCGCACAGCAACCGGCTATATCCTGTTTTTGGCTTTGTTCGCGGCGGTGCTGGACGAATATATCCAAAGCTTTTCGCCGGGACGTGCCTGCAGGGTGACGGATGTGCTGCTGGATTTCAGCGGTGTGTTCTGCGCCTGGCTGGAATACCGCATCTGGCAGTGGTGCCGAAGATAATTAAACATGGAAGGCTGCAGCTTGGCGCCGACAGGCGCTGGGCTGCGGCTTTTTGCTGTTTCAGCGTATTGGTGCAGAGAAAATAAATGCTTTTGCAGACATTTTGCCGCTTCTCCTGCTTGCACTCATCGTTATCCTGTGCTATAATTTTGGTTAACAGATGGTGCACGTTAAAAACGTCAAGGTTAACGTACCACTTATTTTTTTACAGTATAAGCCTACCGATTAAATAGGTTACAAAAGGAGAAGAGAATATGAACCCGCAAGCATTAGCACAAGAAATTATTGATGGCAGAAGATTGACACGTCAGGACGATTTAAAGGCATTTCTGACCTGCGATTTGCAGGCCTTATGTGAAGGCGCAGATAAAATCCGCAAGCATTTTGTCGGCGAGCGCGTGGATTTGTGCTCCATCATCAACGGACGCAGCGGCCGCTGTCCGGAAAACTGCAAATTCTGTGCGCAGTCCGCACATAACCATACCGATTGCGAGGTTTACAGCTTCCTGCCGGAGGAGGATATCGTGAAGCTGGCGCGTCTGAACCAGGAGGAGGGCGTGCACCGCTTTTCCATTGTAACCGCAGGCAAGGCGCTGACCGGCGAAGAGTTCGACAAGGCGATTCATGCGTATGAAACCATGCACCGTGATTTGAAGATTGATTTGTGCGCTTCCATGGGCTTCCTTTCCCGTGAGCAGCTGCATCGTTTGCATGAGGCAGGTGTCACCAGCTATCATCATAATATCGAAACCTCTAAGCGCAACTTCCCCAACATCTGCACTACGCATACCTACGATATGAAAATCAACACGCTGAAGATGGTTAAGGAGGAGGGCATGTGCGCCTGCTCCGGCGGTATTATCGGCATGGGCGAAACCTGGGAGGACCGTCTTGATATGGCTATCAGCCTTGCAGAGCTTGGCATTGATTCTATTCCGCTGAATGCGCTGATGCCGATTCCCGGTACGCCGTTGGAGCATCTGCCGCGTCTGAGCGAGGCTGATATCCTGCGTACTGTGGCCTTCTTCCGTTATATCAATCCTTTGGCTAATATCCGCTTGGGTGCAGGCCGTGCACTGCTGACCAATGATGGTGAAACAGCGTTTAAGGCTGGCGCCTCCGCAACTATTACCGGCAATATGCTGACTACTGTGGCCTGCGCTACGATTCGCAGCGACAGAAAGATGCTGAATCATATGGGACGTGACATTAAGCCGGAATATATGACGGATGAAGAAGCTGCTGCTATTGATGCCAGAGCGGAACAGGCATGATTATAGCTTAAAATGAATTTTGCTGCCTGCGGACGGACGAGGTCCTTTTGCAGGCAGCTTTTGTTTTTAGTTGGGTGCAGAGAATTTTGTATAAGAAAATAACTCTTTCTGTAATAACAAAATCAGAAGCCTAACCTCCTTCTCACTTTGTCCTCATCGTTACCTAATGCAATATTTTAGTCAACAATAGTAACGCAACAAGCATATATATACATAAATACCTAATTAGCCGCCTGCAGAGGAAACTCCTATATCCGCAGGCGGCTTTTTGACGTGTGCACTTGTAGAGATGTGCCTGGTGTTATATAATAAAATATGTATACATGAAATATGCACTTGTTTGTTGACAGTGGCTCAATGGAGGGCTTATGGACTTTAAATTTTTTAGGAACAGAATAAAGGTATCTCTATACAGCATAGGCATCTTCGCCTTCTTCCTGCTTGTTTCCCTGGTGAGCCTGTATATTGTGCGCGAAAAAATATTGGATAATTCGCATATTATGGGACAGCAGTTGGCAGCCCGCTTTGCCACAAGGGAAACAGGACGCATAAAAGCTCAGGAAATGCTGCTGCGCAGTGCCGCGCAGAACCTTGCATATATGCTGGAAATGAAGCCCGATATGACGGATGCAGAGCTGGAGGAGGCGCTGACGCATTTTACCGATTATATGGAAAAAAATGCTGATGTGGGCCGCTTTGATATGTGCGCTGTAGTACACGGGCATCTTATTGGCAAGCGATTGGAGGGACAGCCGACAGATGTTGCTTCGCTGAAATGGTATCAGGCAGCGCTGAGCAATAAAAGCGGCGTAGCCTATACTAATTTATATCAATACGGCAAGAATAATGAGCGCCTGCTGACGATGGCCGTGCGCTTTAGCGATAACAATGTACTGGCGATGAATCTTTATCCGGAGCGTCTGAATGGCCTGCTGAGTGACAATAAGCTGCCGAAGGACAGCTATTACTACCTTTGCGATCCGTCCGGTAATATTATGTTTACCATCAATGACCGCAATCTGTCGATAGAAGAAGAGCAACCTTATGTAGATAAAATCTTTAAGGAAATCCGTGATTCTGACAGTGATGTATCTTATATTACCGACTATGAAGGCAATAAGCGCGGGGTTTACTACACGGTTTCGGAAAAGGGCTGGATATCTATTGTAACGATTCCCTATGATTTCCTGATGGGTGATTATAAGGATTTGATGCAGTGGTTCAGCCTGACGCTGGCCATTTTCCTGCTGCTGGCTGCCGGTTTGGCGCTGCGCGAGCATATGCTGAATAAACAGCTGCAAAGCATCAATGAGGTTATCCGCGTTATGAGCAAGTCCTTCCTGGCTGTGTTCAGAGTGAATTATGTTACCGGACGCTATTATATGCTGAAAAGCACCAGCCCGGGGCCGCAGGAGCCGGAGGGCGATTATGATGAGCTGCTGCAGGAGCTGATAAAGAATGTGGAGACGGAGGCTGCCGATGAGTTTGCGGCCAGCTTTTCACGTGAGCATATCAAAGAGCTGGTGGAGCGGCATATCAATGACTTCGGCGGTGAGTTCCGCCATCGCTTCGGCAAGGAATACAGATGGCTTAATGTCCGTCTGATGCGTGATGATTTGCTGAATAAGGACGAAGCGGTTTTCTTCTTCCGTGAGGTGGAGGCTGAAAAGCAGAAGGAGCTGGAGCATCTGCAGCTGACGGAGCAGGCGCTGCAGGTAGCACAAGAAAATGCCAAGTCCAGAAACATGTTCTTCTCCGCACTGTCGCACGATATGCGTGCGCCTCTCAACGGCATTATCGGCATGGCTGAGCTGGCAGAGCTGCACAAGGATGACTGCGGACAGGTGAAGGAATATATCCGCAAAATAAGCGCCGCAGGGCAGCAGCTGCTGACCTTGATTAACGATATTCTGGAAATGGCACGCCTGGACAACGGCAAGGTGGAGCATGTGCAGGAAACCTTTATGATTGCCAAGGTAGCGCAGGATACCAGCGATATTTTTGCGGCGCAGGCCGAGCTGGAGCAGAAGTTCTTTGACTCTCAGCTGATGCTGCAAGAAGATGAAATGGTGAGCGGCGATTTGCAGGGCTTGCAGCAGATTTTGAATAATATTTTGTCGAATGCGCTTAAATATACCAAGGCGCATGGCAAAATCAGCTTTTTGGCGCGTCGTGAGCCGGGCAATGAGCGCAACCGCGTGCATTATACCTTTGTTATTAAGGATACCGGCTGCGGTATGTCGGCCAAATTCTTGGAGAAAATCTATAAGCCGTTTGAACGCGACAGCCGTTTCGGTGTGCCGCGCGTTACCGGCACCGGTCTTGGTATGACGATTGTCAAAAGCTTGGTGGAGCGTATGGATGGCAGCATTCACATCAGCAGTCGTGTTGATGAAGGCACCTGCGTAATTATTTCTTTGCCGTTCAATATCGTGAAAAAGGTGGAAAGCAAGCCTCAGGATGCAATGCCGAAGCTGGAGGATTTTGCGGGCTGCAGAATTTTAGTAGCAGAGGATAACAGTATCAATATGGAGATTATCAGCGAGCTGCTGACGATGAACGGCCTGGAGGTTGTGCCTGCCTGCGACGGCAAGGAGGCTGTGGAGCTGTTTGAGGCTTCGGAGGAGGGCAGCATCAGCATGGTGCTGATGGATATGCAGATGCCGGAAATGGATGGCTGTGAGGCTGCCGAGGCTATCAGAGCTTTGCCGCGCGAGGATGCGCGTAAGGTGCCGATTCTGGCGCTGACAGGCAACAGCGGCAGTGATGACGTGGAACGCGCGATGGCTGCCGGCATGAATGATTTTATGGTGAAACCGGTACAGATGAAGCTGCTGGCGCAGATGATGAGTGCGTATCTGCAGCATTAAGAGCAGAAAGGGGTGCGAAGCCGTGCATTTACAGGAACTGCCGCAGTATGTGGCGATTGATATTCAGGAGGCGCTGGAGGAGCGCTTTATGGAAAGTGAAGCTATGTATGTGCGTTTTTTGCGCAAGCTGCTGACAACTGATGATTATAAATTGATGGAGGAGGCTGCGGATGCAGGTAACCTGCAGGATGTGCTGCGCTATGCGCACAATCTGAAGGGCGTGTGTGCAACGCTGGGGCTGACCGGCCTGCAGGCACAGTTTACCGATATTGTGAGTTTGTTGCGCAGCGAGGATTATACCATGCCTCAGCTGCAGGCGAAGCTGACAGCAGTGAAGAATGACTGGCAGCGCACGCTGCAATATATTGAGCAGCTGGAGAGTGCATGATGGAAATAATAAGTGTAGCAGTCGGCGGTGCTTTGGGCGCAGTGTGCCGTTATCTGCTGGGTAATTTTATCAGCAGAGCGAGCGGCAGCGCCCTTCCATGGGGAACCTTCGCCATAAATATCATAGGCTGCTTTTGCATGGGCCTTTTGATGACGCTGATTGTGGAGCGCGGTCTGCTGCCTGCGGCCTGGCGCCTGTTCTTGTGCGTAGGCTTGTTGGGCGGCTTCACCACCTTTTCCTCGTTTGGCTATGAAAGCCTGATGCTGCTGACGGAGGGTAATATCGCTGCCGCGGCAGCGTACAGCGGCGGCAGCCTGCTTTTGGGACTTGTGGCTGCTGGAGCAGGTGTGCTGGCGGGTAAAGGGGTATGAGGCTGACGCTGTAAGGAATAAACAACACTTGTGAAAATGTATGTTATAATCAGTGATATAGACTATGCGCAAAAGCAAGGGGGAGAATCATATGGGATTATTGTTAAATACTCTCTCTCCGGCAGTGTTATACGAGGAGATGGCTAAAAGTACATATTTTGTTGATAAAACAGCCTTTATAGGCCAAATGCTGCAACGTATAGGTACCAATGGCAAGTATGTGTGCATCACACGTCCGCGCCGTTTTGGCAAAACCGTTATGGCCAATATGCTGGGAGCATTTTTGACTAAAAGCGCTGCCACGAAAAAGCTTTTTGCACAGTTAACCATAGGACGTGATGCCGAGTCTATGCAGCATATTAATCAATATAATGTTATTTATATTGATTTCAGCAGAATCAGCAGTAATGATTACCAAAGCTATATAGATAATATTGCCGATGCCTTAAAAAACGATCTGCATAAGGCGTATCCCGATGTTGATTATCGTGCGGCAGGCGGCGTAGCTGAGGATTTGGAAAGAATTACTGCAGCGACGGGCGAAAGGTTTATTTTCATTTTTGACGAATGGGATGCAATCTTTCATGCTGCCTTTATTTCCGAAGATGACAGAAAAAAATACCTGCTGTTCTTAAAGGATTTACTTAAGGACAGAGTATATGTTCAGCTGGCGTATATGACTGGCGTACTGCCGATATCAAAATATACCAGCGGCTCGGAATTAAATACCTTTGCGGAATATAATATGGCTACTATGTCATTATATAGTGATGTTTTTGGCTTTAATGATGCGGAAGTAGATGCGCTGTTTGCCAAGTATCAGGCTTTGACGGCTCAACCGCAGGTTACACGTGAAGGCTTAAAAATATGGTACGACGGTTATCACACTGCTGCCGGTAATTTGCTGTATAATCCGCGCTCTGTTGTTATGGCTTTGCAGAATAACCAGCTTTATAATTATTGGACAAGCTCTGGTCCCTATGACGAATTATTTTATTATATCCGCAACAATGTGACTGCGGTGCGTGATGATTTGGCGCTGATGGCTGCTGGTGAACGCATACCCTTGAAAATACAGGAATATGCGGCTATGCTGCTGGAGCTTAATACAAAGCAGCAGATTTTTTCAGCGATGGTTGTTTATGGCCTGCTGACATATGAAAACGGCAAAGTGTTCATCCCTAACAAAGAATTGATGGATAAATTTAATGAGCTGCTCCTGAACAAGGATTCCTTGGGCTACGTACATCAGCTGGCGGTGAAATCGGAAGCGATGCTGCAGGCTACGCTGAAAGGCGATACCGCTACAATGAGCAGGATTCTGGAATTTGCGCACAATACGGAAACACCGCTGTTGGCGTATAACAATGAAACCGAGCTGGCTGCTATTGTTAATCTCATATATCTGGCAGCACGTGACAGATATAATGTCCAGAGGGAGGATAAGGTCGGGACAGGCTATGTTGACTTTATCTTCTATCCCTATCAGGAAAACGATGATTGCCTTATTTTGGAGCTGAAGGTGGACCATACGCCTGAGGAAGCGATTGAGCAGATTAAACGCAGACAGTATGCGCTCAAATTTGCCGGAACTTTGGGAGATGGCAGCAAGCGTTATAAAGGACGGATTTTGGCTGTCGGTATAGGCTATTCCAAGAAAACAAAGCAGCACCGCTGTAAGGTAGAGGTGCTGCAGAAATAGTTGGCTGTATAAAACAAAAAGCAATTTGTAACTGCGATTTGGCAGAAGCAAATTGCTTTTTATTTTTTATATTGTTAGTGTGTTTCTATGTTCTCCTGATATTCAACACGGCAATCGCCGCAAATATCAGTCCCATACCGATGATTTTCACCGGCGTCAGTGCTTCCGCAAAGAAAATAACACCGACAACGGCAGCGACAAAGGGCTCAATCGTCGCAAGGATGGAGGCTTGTCCTGCTTCAATCTGCTCAAGTCCCTTGGTGTAGAGCAGATAAGGAAGCACGGCGCAGAGCAAGCCCAGTCCTAAAACGCTGACGATGGACGGCAGGTCAATGGCTGCAAGACGCTGATAATCAAAATCTGCCAATGGCCAGGAGGCTGCAAGTGCCAGATAAAAGGTGTAGGCGGTGATGGTGAGTGATGAATATTTGCGCACGGCGTACTTGCCGAAGATGCTGTACAGCGCGTAGCCGAAGCCACTGCCCAGACCGTAGAGCAGGCCGCTGAGCGTGAGCGTCAGGCTGCTGCCGAAGACGCCGGTTACACAGGCGCAGCCGCTGAAGGTGAGTAGCAGAGCGAGTGCCTTGGTGCGCGTGAAGGCTTCACCGAAGCACAGCAGTGACATAAGCATAACAAAGACAGGCGCTGTGTAAAGCAGTAGCGCTGCCACTGCCAAGCTTGTCTGCTGCATGGCGTTGAAGTAGCAGTAGTTGAAGAATACCAGGCTGCAGATGCCGGTGCCTACGAAGAGCCAAAGGTCACGCAGTCTGATGCGCAGGGCGGCACGTCCTGAGCGCAGCAGCGGCAGCGTGACGCAGATTGCTGCTGCCAGCGAACGCAGGGCAACCATCTGCATGGAGCTGAAGCCATGAGCTGCCAGCGTTCTGACGAAGAGACCGATTAAACCCCAGCAGACAGCAGCGGCGATGATATAAAAATAGGCCTTTGTTTTCATTGCTCAGCCTGCTTTTTGCCACGTCCCCAGAAGGTGTGGAATTTTTGCAGCAGCTCCTTGCCGGGCTTGGGCGGCCACAGCTCCTGCCTGTCGCTGTCACGCATGGCTGCCGCCAGATGCTCGTAGATTTCCGGATACTGCGCGTTGAGCGCGGCGATATGCTCTTTGATGTCCTGACGCATGGTGTGACCGTCATAGGGACAGGGGTTTTTAATGGGCTTCAGGCCCAGCTTTGCCACCAGCTCGCGGATTTCCTGCTCGCGGTAGTAAAGCAATGGGCGCAGTACCGTGATGCCGGAGCGCGACAGCGGTGTTACGGGCAAGAAGGTGCGCAGCTGGCCGCTGGTTACAAGATTCATAAAGAAGGTTTCCACTGCATCGTCATTGTGGTGTGCCAAGGCCACCTTGTTGAAGCCAAGCTCCTGTGCGCGGCGGTTGGTGGCGGCGCGGCGGAAGTAGGCGCAGGTGAAGCAGGGGCTGCCGCCCTTTTTTTCGTGCGCTGCCATTACGTCAACATCGTCACTGTAGTGTGTAAGGCCGAACTGCGCGCAGAAGGCCTCCAGCTCCGCCTTGGGAAAGTTGGGTGCAAACATGCCGTTGACAGTGTAGCAGGCAAGGTCGAAGGGAATAGGCGAATATTTTTTGATTTCCGCCAGCATGGCTGTCAGAAGCATGCTGTCCTTGCCGCCGCTGAGGCCGACGAGGATGCGGTCGCCGGGCTGGAGCATGTCGAATTCTATAATAGCCCGCCACAGCTTGCTCAAATCCTTGGCGGGAACGAAGGTGCTTTTCTTAGTCATCTGTATAATCTCCTTTTGCATTACATAGCCTTATTTTAACACAATGCAGCTGCTTTTCCTAGCATCTCTCTAGGCAAAAGCGGTTGCTTTTCTTCTGCTAAGAGTCGCGTTTTGTGATATAATATTTAAGTCAAAAATATTTTTACCAAAGCAGAGGATGCAGGTGCATCCGTGAAATATTATGGAGGCTAACGACTGATGACCGATACAATGCAAGGACTCAATAAACAGCAGCTTGATGCAGTACAGACTATCAACGGACCGATGCTGATTCTGGCAGGCGCAGGCAGCGGTAAGACCAAGGTGCTTACCTGCCGCATTGCCCACCTGCTGCAGCAGGGCGTGCGTCCCTATCGCATTTTAGCGATTACCTTTACTAATAAAGCCGCCGCGGAAATGCGTGAGCGTGTAGACCGTATGGCAGGCGCTGCTGCCAGAGATGTGTGGTTGTTTACCTTCCATGCCTTCTGTGCGCGTCTTTTGCGCTACGAGCTGGAAAATCTCAACGGCTATGCCAATAATTTTGCTATTTACGATACAAGCGACAGCAAAAACCTGATTAAGCAGGTGCTGAAGGAAATGAACCTTGATGAAAAGCGTTTCCCGCTGCCGGCGATTATCAGCAATATCAGCAATGCGAAAAATGCTTTGCTGCTGCCTGATGCCTACGCCCGTGAGGCCTCCGGCTACTATGAGCAGCAGGTGGCAAAAATTTATGATGCTTATCAGAAAAAGCTGCAGGCCAACAATGCCGTAGACTTTGATGATTTGCTGCTGCTGGCGCTGCGTCTGCTGCAGGAAAACCCTGCGGTAAGAGAAAAATACCAGCGCAAGTTTGATTATCTGATGGTTGACGAATATCAGGATACCAACCATGCGCAGTACTTGCTGACGAAGATTTTGGCAGCAGGCCACAGAAACATCTGCGTCGTAGGCGATGCTGACCAGAGCATTTACGGCTGGCGCGGCGCCGACATCCAGAATATCCTCGATTTTGAAAAGGATTACCCCGATGCCAAGCTGGTAAAGCTGGAGCAGAACTACCGCAGTACGCAGGTTATTCTGGATGCCGCTAATGCCGTTATCGACAACAACAGCGGACGCAAGCCGAAAAATCTTTGGACTGCCAACGGCAACGGTTCGGAAATTGTTTACTATCAGGCGAACGATGAAAGAGATGAAGCACGCTATGTGATTGAAAATATGCAGAAGCTGCAGCTCAACGAAAGCGCCAAGCTGGGCGATATGGCAGTGCTGTACCGCACCAATGCGCAGTCGCGTGTATTCGAGGAAATGCTGATTAAAAGCGGTATCGCCTATACGATGGTCGGTGGTACGAAGTTCTACGAGCGCAAGGAAATCAAGGATGCGCTGGCTTATCTGCGACTGATTTTCAACCCCAGTGACAGTCTGAGCCTGCTGCGTATTATCAACGTCCCGCGCCGCGGTATCGGTGATGCTACGCTGGCACGTCTGCAGGAGCATGCTAATGCTACTGGCCAGACGCTGTTTGAGGTAGTGACTAATGCAGCTGATGTTCCGGGACTTGCCAGCCGTTTTGCCGGTAAGCTGGACGAGCTGAGCGAGCTGCTTTTTGAGCTGATGGGCGAGGCCGCTGATGTGCCGGTAAAACAGCTTCTAGATGATGTGTTGCTGAAAACCGGTTATCTGGAGGAGCTGCAAAGCAGCAAGGACCCGCAGGACGAAAGCCGTGTGGAGAACCTGAAGGAAATGCTGAGCGTAACCGAGGACTTTGCTGTCAAATGCGAGCGCAACGGCGAAGAACCGACGCTGGAAAACTTCCTGGCCGACGTAGCGCTGGTTGCCGATATTGATGATGCTGAGCTGGGTGAGGATGCAGTTACACTGATGACGCTGCATTCTGCCAAGGGCCTGGAATTCCCCAATGTCTTTTTGGTAGGTATGGAGGAGGGTATCTTCCCGCATTCCCGCACATTGATGAACGATGATGAGATTGAAGAGGAACGCCGCCTGTGCTATGTAGGCATTACGCGTGCGGAAAAGCATTTGTTCCTGAGCAACGCCAGAACACGCACTATCTACGGCCGCACGCAGTATTATACACCGTCCCGCTTTCTGCAGGAGGTGCCGCGTAATCTGGTGCATGTGATTAAACGTCAGTCACCGCAGCGTCCGGCGATGACGCAGCAGGTGCATAAGACGAGTGCAAAAGAGGCTGCTAACTGGTTTGAGCAGCACAAGGCCAGCTTCTTCCCGAAGGAAAGCAGTGCGGCGGCCGGCTGCAGCTTCCGCGTCGGTGATAAGGTTATGCATAAAAAATGGGGCGCAGGCACGATTGTTACTGCCAAGGCTGCCGATGATGGCCAGGAGGTTACAGTTGCTTTTGCCGGCGGTGGTATCCGTAGCCTGCTGACGAAGTATGCTAAGCTGGAAAAGCTGTAAGCCGTTTTGCAGATAAAAGTGTTGGAGGATAAAGCAATGGCAGAAATGGATTTATTTGCTGATGAGCGTGCGGCGGATTTGGCTGAGGCTGACAAGCTGCGCCAGGAAATCCGTCATAACGAATATTTATATTATGTATTAGACGCACCAGAGCTGACTGACGCTGAATATGACAGTCTGATGGCACGACTGCGTGAGCTGGAGGCGCGCTATCCTGATAGTATTCCGGCCGATTCTCCTACGCAGCGCGTCGGCGGCCGTGCCTCCTCGCAATTTACCGAGGTGCGTCACCTGGAGCCGCTGCTGAGCCTGGGCAACGTGTTTTCCGCCGAGGAGCTGCGTGCCTTTGATGAACGTGTTCGCAGCGGTCTGCCTGCAGGCAGCAAGGTGGAATACGTTATGGAGCCGAAGATTGACGGCCTGGCCTGCAGTCTGATTTACGAAAACGGTAAGCTGGTTCGCGCCGCTACCCGCGGTGATGGAGTGGTAGGCGAAAATGTTACGGCTAACGTGCGCACAATCCGTAGCATTCCGCTGACGCTGAAGGTGCCGGAGGGTGAAGCAGTGCCAGAGCTTCTTGACGTGCGCGGTGAGGTCTATATGCCGCGTCAGGCCTTTATGCGTTTAAACGAGCAGCGCGCGGAGCGCGGCGAGAGCGAGTTTGCCAATCCGCGTAATGCGGCGGCAGGCAGTCTGCGCCAGCTGGACCCGCAGGTGACTGCAAGCCGCAGCCTGAGCTTTTTTGCCTACTATCTGGTAGGCGAGGGAGCGCAGCCCAAGCACAGCGAATCGCTGGCTTTGCTGGCACGCTACGGCTTTAAGGTGAGCGAAAATTATAAGGTTGTTGAAAATATCGACGAGGCGATTAAATATATCGGCGATTTCAACGAGCTGCGTCAAGGCCTGTCCTATGATACCGACGGCGCTGTTATTAAGGTCAACGATGTTTACCAGCAGCGTATTCTGGGCGCGACAGGCAAGGATCCGCGTTGGGCAACGGCCTACAAATATCCGCCGGAGCAGGCGGAAACTACGCTGGAGGATATTGACTGGCGTGTAGGGCGCACAGGCGTACTGACGCCGACGGCAGTGCTGACACCGGTAAAATTAAGCGGCAGCGTTATCAGCCGTGCTACCCTGCATAATGAGGACTTTATCCGTGCCAAGGATATCCGCATCGGTGACAGGGTTGTTATCAACAAGGCCGGTGAAATTATCCCTGAGGTACTGCGTGTAGTTATTGAAAAGCGCACCGGTGACGAAAAAGAGGTGGAAATTCCCGGCGTATGCCCGGAATGCGGCTGGCGTGTAGAGCGTCAGGGCGAGGAGGCAGCTATCCGCTGCACCAATCCGCATTGTCCTGCGCTCGGACGCGAGGGCCTCATTCACTTTGTCAGCCGTGATGCAATGAATATCGACGGCTGCGGTCCTTCTGTTATCAATGCACTGCTTGATGCGGGCTTAGTGCGCGATGCTGCGGATTTGTACAGCCTGCGCAAGGAGGATTTGCTGAAGCTGGAGCGTATGGGCGAAAAGTCGGCGGATAATCTGCTGACGGCGCTTGCTGAAAGCAAGAAGAACGAGCTGGACAAGCTGCTCTTTGCTTTGGGTATCCGCCATGTTGGCGCCAAGGTGGCGCGTATTCTGGCAACGGAATTCGGCAGCATGGAAAAGCTGCAGCAGGCACAGCCGGAGGAGCTGGCACAGATTCGTGATATCGGTGATAAGATTGCGGAAAGCACCGTTACCTGGCTGAACGTACCGGCGAATATCGACCTGGTGGAGCGCCTGGCGGCAGCAGGACTGACGATGACGTTTACGCCGCCTGCCAGTCAGGAGGATAACCCCTTCTTCGGCAAAACTCTTGTCTTTACAGGCACAATGCCCACGTTAGGACGTGCCGAGGCCAAGACGATGGCGCAGGATGTGGGCGCTAAGGTCAGCGGCAGCGTCAGCAAAAAGACGGATTACGTCATTGCGGGTGCGGAGGCCGGCAGTAAGCTGGAAAAGGCACAGCAATTAGGCGTAACGGTTATTGATGAAGCAGAGTTCTTACGTCTGCTTAAAGGTGAATAGAGTATAAAAATAGCGTGGCTGCGAGTAGCGGCCACGCTTAATTTTTTAGTGATGATATTCGTTTTTGTGTTCCTTGGCCAAAGCGTCCCAAACAGGCAACTGCAGGCCGGCGATTTCGGAGGTGAACGGAGTACCGTCGTTCTTTTCGAAATGCTTCCAGGCACGCAGTACATATTTAAAGCCGATGTATTGCAGCGGTAAGTTGCAGTATACCATGAGGATGTTGGCGAAGTCGCTCAATTCCCAGAGTGCGCCTAAATCCATACCGGCGATGTTAGTGATAACGCCGAAGGAAATAACGATGAGGCACAGCACGCGGATGGCGTTGATGAAGGATGTCTTGCTGGAAATGCGGTTGGCGCACATTTCGGTGAAGGACATAAAGCCCAACAGGCAGGTGAAGGCAAACAGGCCGAAGCAAACGCTTACGAGCAGCGTAACAACGCTGTAAAGCATGTCACTGCCACCGGTCAGAGCGCCGCAGGAGGCGAGAAATTTATCCAGCTTGCCCATCTCGAACCAGGCATTGGCATCTGCCGTGAGCCACATGCTGCCCATGATAACGACAAAGCCTGTCAGAGTGCAGATAACGATGGTATCAAGGAATACGCCTAAAGCCTGCACACAGCCCTGCTCGCAGGGGTGGTCAACCTCTGCTGCCGCTGCCGGCATGGTGATGGTACCCTGGCCTGCTTCGTTGGACATCAGGCCGCGCTTGATACCTTGGCTGAGCGCCAGACCGAAGGCGCCGCCGAAAACAGCATCAGGAGCAAAGGCCTGCGTGAAAACGGAGCTGAAGAACAGCGGGATGCGCTCAAGGTTGCCGACAGTCAAGGCAATGACGGTGAGCACATAAATAACTGCCATAACGGGAACGATGCGGTCGGTAACCTTCGTTACCTTTTTAATACCGCCGAAGCTTATAACAGCAGTGATAACAATAAGCATTGCAAAGGAAATCCAGTAGAGCGAGGAATTGGTGGGAATGTTCACGCCGGAGATTTTGCTGGCGATGGCACCCACGGCGGAAATAGTGTTGAAGCCCTGCGCGGGGAAGCACAGCAGCGCATAAACGATATACAGCATGCTGAGCGCAACGCCGGCAGCGGCGGAATCGTTCAATAATTTGCGTGCGTAAAAGGGCAGGCCGCCGACATATTCGTTATCACGCTTTTCCTTGAAAATCTGCGAAAGCGTGGATTCTGCGAAGGATGTTGCCATGCCGAAGAAGGCGGAAACCCACATCCAGAACAATGCGCCCGGGCCGCCGATGGAAATTGCGCCGGTTACACCCAAAATATTGCCGGGGCCGACACGCATAGCGGTGGAAAGCAAAAAGGCTGTGAGTGAGGAAATACCGTTGCGCGTATGGTTGCGCTGCATCAGCACTTTCACGGCGAAAATAAAGTTGTGTATCTGGACAAAGTGCAGACGGAAGGTGAAGTAAATACCTGTGCCGACCAATAAAATAATTGCCAGACTGAAGTTTCCCAGAATGGGGATAGAACTGTACCAGTCGAGATTACAGGGGAAATCCCAGAACCAGTTGGAAACAATCTGGATTTTGGCGCAGATTGCGTTAACTGCATCAAATAAAGCTTGCATAAGACCTCTCTCCTATAGCTGTAAATTTATTTTGCCCTTGCGTTAAGGCGCAGCAAAGGCAGCTTCATTATCTATATCTTAACCTTTTTTATATTGCTTGGCAATGGGTGCGGGGAAGTATACAATATATGGCTGAGCCTATTTTCTCTGCAAGAAAAACTTTTTGTGTTGATTTCTCATACATAATTTACAGACAAACAGAGTGATTTGTACTATAATATAAAGTTAGATAAGTAACATCTGCTGTCTTTCGCACAGATGTCTATATGTAATTTAGAAATGAGGGAATATGATGAAAGAGTATAATTCCGTATCAGAACCGTTTTTAGCGGATGTGCGCGCCGTAGTAGGTGACGCCAATGTTTTTACCGAGCCTGAAAAGCTGGAGCAATATAAAACCGACGAGGAATATGATCCGCGCCGTTTCCGTGTGCCTGAGGCTGTTGTGCGTCCTGCCAATGCCGAAGAAATTGCCGCAGTTGTGAAGCTGTGCAATAAGTACAATGTGCCGCTGACTGTCCGCAGCGGCGGTACCAGCCTTGCCGATGGCGCAATTGCTGTCTGCGGCGGTATTGTACTGCTCATGGAGCGCTTGAATAAAATTATCGAGATGAATACCGAAGCGATGTATGTTGTCGCCGAAGCCGGCGTGCGTACAGTTGATATTCAGAAGATGGCCAATGAAGCAGGCTATCTTTACGCAGGTGACCCCTGCAGCGCCGAAAGCTGCCTGATCGGCGGCAATCTGGCAACCAACGCCGGCGGCAGCAAGGCAGTCCGCTATGGCGTTACCCGTAATCAGGTTTATAGCCTGGAGATGGTTACTCCGACCGGCGAAATCGTGGAGGTTGGCAGCCGTCTGAAAAAATGCAGCACAGGCTATTGCATGGAGCAGCTGGTAATGGGCAGCGAAGGTACTTTGGGTATTATCACCAAGGTAACCTTGAAGCTGCAGCCGATGCCTCCGTATCGCTTTGACCTGCTGGCAGTATTTGACGACCCGTTCAAGGCTCTTGATGTAGTGCCGAAGATTATGCAGGCCGGTCTGAACCCGACGAGCATGGAATATATGGATAATTCCTATGTGCGTGCCTGCGCCGATTATATTGAATTTAAGGGAGCACCGCATTATGAGGACGGTATTTACGTTATCATTACGGTAGAAACCTTCAGCGAGGATGAGCTGGACATGAAGATGGAGCAGCTCGACGAGCTGTGCGAGGCAGCAGGTGCCGTTGAAGTTCTGGAAGCGGATGACCGTATCTGGGCAATGCGCCGCAACTGCCAGGAATCTATCAGCCTTGTGAGCAAGGTTTCCCTGACCGACGATGTTGTTGTGCCTGTAGATCGCATTGCGCCGACCATTAAAGAAATTATGCATATCGGCAGCAAGTATCCCTTCCCGATTCCGGTAAAAATCAACGCGCATATCGGTGACGGCAATCTGCATATCGTTCTCTGCAAATGCGATTTGGATGATGCAACCTGGGAAAAAATCGTGCATGACTTCCATGAAGAGGTTTATGCCTATGCTTACGCTCAGGGCGGCCGCTTAGCCGGTGAGCACGGCATCGGTGCCAAGAAGCTGGCTTATATGGAAGAGTTTACGCCTGCCGGTGAGCTGGAGCTGATGCGCAGGATTAAGCTGGCTTGGGATCCGAATTTGATTTTAAATCCGGGTAAGGTGTTTAACGCATAAGTAAGAGCGCATATAAAGCACCATCTGCGTCGGGATGGCTCCTAGGAGTACGTGGAAGTACGCCGTCGTCGCCCTCCCTCGCATCTGATACTTTCTCTGCACTCTTTATAAAAATTAGAAAAAGTAGTGTATTATTGAGAAAATAAAATTCTGGCGCATATAAAGCACCATCTGCGTCGGGATGGTATCTGGGAGTACGTGGAAGTACGCCGGCGGTGCCTGTTCTTCGCCTCTGATACCTTCTCGTCAGCCTTTAGAAAAGGTAGTGTATTATGAGCAATTACAATTCTGTAACTCCTGAATTTATTGATGAATTAAAAACGCTGTTGGGCGAAAAATATGTCAAAACCGATGCTGATACGCTCGACCGCTATAAGACGGACGAGGAGGCGGACGAGCGCTGCTTCCATCTGCCGGATGTAGTGGTAATTCCGGCAAACGCCGAGGAAATTGCCGGTGTGGTGAAGCTGTGCAACAAATATCTCATTCCGCTGACCGTGCGCGGTGGCGGTACAGGCATCGTTGACGGCGCTATTGCCGACAAGGGCGGCGTAGTGCTTTTGATGGAACGTCTTAACAAAATTATCGAGCTGAATAAGGAAGGCTTGTACATGGTAGCACAGGCCGGTGTGCGCACGCTGGATATTCAGGCAGCGGCGAAGGCGGAGAATCTGCTTTATGCAGGTGACCCGTCGAGCAGCGACAGCTGCCAGATCGGCGGTAATCTGGCGACGAATGCCGGCGGCATCAAGGCTGTGCGCTACGGTGTAACGCGCAATCAGGTCTACGCTGTGCAGATTGTTACGCCTTACGGCGATATTGTTGACCTGGGCTCTCCGCTGAAAAAATGCAGCACAGGCTACTGCATGGAGCAGCTTGTTATTGGCAGTGAGGGTACGCTGGGTATCATTACGCAGGTAACACTGAAGCTGCAGCCCTTGCCTCCGTATAAAATTGATATGCTGGCAATTTTCCATGACCCGATGGCGGCAATCGGCGTTGTGCCGCAGCTTGTGAAAGCAGGTATTGACCCGACAAGCATTGAATATATGGATAATCCTAATGTGCGGACAACCTCGGAATATCTTGAGTTCCCCGGTGCACCGCATGTTGAAGACGGTATTTACGTTATTATTACGATAGAAACCTTCAACGAAGATGAGCTGGACATGAAAATGGAGCAGGCCAGCGATATCTGCGAGGCCGCAGGCGCTGTGGATGTTCTGGAGGCTGATGAGCGTATCTGGTCAATGCGCCGCAACTGTCTGGAATCTGTGAGTCTTATCAGCAAGGTGTGCACGACGGATGACGTAGTTGTGCCAGTTGATGAAATGAGCGATATGATTCAGTACATCATTAAAACGGTGGCAAAATATCCCTTCCCTCTGCGTATCAACGCACATATCGGTGACGGCAACCTGCATATCGTTTTGTGCAAGCTGGATTTGTCCGACGAAGAGTGGGAAGCCGAACTGAGCCGCTTTACGGAAGAGGTTTATACATATGCTTATGCGCATGGCGGACGTCTTTCCGGGGAGCATGGCATTGGCAGCAAGAAGGCACACTTTTTGGAGCGCTTTACTCCGAGCGGTGAGCTGGAGCTGATGAGAAAAATTAAAAAAGCCTGGGATCCGAATAATATCCTGAATCCAGGCAAGGTTTTTAATTTATAAGACTATCTCAATGGTCTGCTGTAAAACTAAAATATGTAGCATTGTAGCTAAGTAGCAAAGGAGAGATTTTAGTATGACAAATTACAATCCCGTAACCGAAGAAGTCCTGGAGGAGCTGCGTAAAGCAGTCGGCGCAGAGCATGTAAAAAATGATGCCGAAACTCTGGAGCGTTACAAAACCGACGAAGAGCCGGACGCTCATTACCATCATCTGCCGGAGGTGGTTGTAGCACCGGGCAGCACCGAAGAGGTGGCTGCTATTATGAAAATCGCCAATAAATATCTTGTTCCTGTAACTCCGCGCAGTGCCGGAACCAGTGTATCTTGTGGTGCGATTCCTGTTTTCGGCGGTATTGTGCTGCTGATGGAGCGCATGAATAAAATTATTAAGCTCGATGCCGATGCTATGTATATGGAGGTTGAAGCAGGTGCGCTGACCTCCGATATCCAGGCTAAGGCTAATGAGGTAGGCCTGCTGTATGCCGGTGACCCCTGCAGTGCTGACAGCTGCATGATCGGCGGCAACATTGCAACCAACGCCGGCGGCAACAAGGCTGTACGCTACGGCACTACCCGTCATCAGGTTTATTCTATTGAGGTTGTTACTCCGACCGGTGAAATTGTTGAGCTGGGCAACCGTCTGAAAAAATGCAGCACCGGCTACTGTCTCGACCAGCTGGTAATGGGCAGTGAGGGTACTCTTGGTATTATCACCAAAGCAACCTTGAAGCTGTTGCCGCTGGCTCCGTATCGTCTGGATATCCTTGCTGTCTTCACCGAGGTACAGAAGGCTGTCGACCTGGTGCCTGCACTGGTTAAGGCCGGCCTGAATCCGACAAGTGTTGAATTTATGGACAACGGCTTTGTACGTGCTGCCAGCGATTATGCAGAACAGCGTCTGCCGCATTACGAGGATGGCAGCTACGTTATCGTTACCGTGGAAACCTTTAACGAGGACGAGCTGGATATGAAGATGGAGCAGCTTGACGAAATCTGTACTGCCTGCGGTGCAACCGACGTTGTTGAAGCAGACGAGCGCGTATGGAAGGTGCGCCGCAGCTGTCTGGAAGGCTCCAAGGCATTGAGCAAGGTTTCTACCTCTGATGACCTTGTTGTACCTATCGACAAAATTGCTGTCTGCCTGAACCACCTGATGGAGGTTTCCAAGCAATTTGATTTTGAATGCATGTGTCTGGCGCACGCTGGCGACGGCAACCTGCATTTCAACTGCCTGAAGATGGATATGAGCGATGAGGAGTGGGAAAAACAGCTCGCAGAGTTCCACAAAATCTGCTACGCATATGTTTACAGCCTGGGCGGCCGTCTTTCCGGCGAGCATGGTATCGGTGCGAAAAAGATTGACGCACTGGCAGCTTATTGCGACCCGGTAGAAATGTCTATCATGAAGACTATTAAACGCGCTATGGACCCGAACAATATCCTGAATCCGGGCAAGCTTATCCGTGCCTGATTCTTTTTGAGCACTGCTGAATAATTTTAATATAGCGTCCGACGTACTCTTATATGCAAGAGTACGTCGCTTTTTTTATTTACAATATTCCTCGCCTACATTATAAATGTTGCCAACTTGATAGAGGCAGAGTTAAATAAATTGCGGAAAATTAAAAAACTATTGCTTGTAAAATACGTATATGTTATAATGCTGTCTATATAAATTTAATTAGGAATAATGAATATATATTATGAAAAGGGGAGGATGATGATGAATATGAATATGACAGAGGAATACAATCGCCTGATAGGCAAGCGTGTAAAAATGCAGCGCATCTCAGCAAAGGTATCTCAGACAGATTTAGCGAAAGAGTTGGGGGTAACTCAGACGCATTTGAGCAACATCGAAAACGGACGTGCGGGTTTGACAATCCCAAATCTGATTAAGCTGCATCAGATTTTGGAATGCCCTATCAGTTCTTTTTTTGTTGATATCGAAGGGGAAAAGGAAGCTGATAATAGCAGCGATATAACTCTGGAAAATGTTATGGAGCTGGCAAGACTCCTGAAAAAGGCGCGTGCCTGAAATAAAAAGCAAAGTCATTTAAGGGCTTTGCTTTTTATTTTTGCTGGTGCGCCCAGCATGGGCGATAACTAGGTGGTGAAAGTCCACTACGC
>NZ_CALDXR010000046.1 GCF_937920985.1 uncultured Phascolarctobacterium sp. | reverse complement strand
AAAAACCTATACTTTTTTGCCATATTGAGGATTTTTAAATGATTAAAATAAACTGGTCCGTTGAAGAAGCTGTCGCCTTGTTCTATTTTTATTTCAATGGCTTAACTTCAAAAAATGATTTAAAAAAACTATCAGCTGCATACAAAAAAAGAGCAGTTATGTTAGGTATTCAAACGGATGATAAATTCCGTAACATTAACGGTCTTTCTATGCAACTTAGTTGTATAGCATATATAGTTACAGATGGTAAGCACGGCTTTTCTTCAGCAAGTAAGCTCTTTTATGAAACCTATCATCTATACAAGACATCGCCGGAAGTATTTAGCCGTATTTTTAAAGAATTTAACGATAAATATATGTAAAAAGTATCAGCCAACCTAGTAGGTGACTGATACTTTTTTATATCTTATAATTCTTAGCTTTATACCTAAAACTAGATGTTGGCATACCGCATAATTCAGCTGCCTTTTTAGTTGAAATAAGTTTTTTGCTCCAAAGAGTAACAATAACATGGAAATTCTCCGGCAAAGGTTTAGGCGGACGCCCAAATTTTATTCCCTTAGCTTTTGCTGCAGCAATACCTTCTGCTTGTCTTTGATGTATAATTCTATACTCATTATCAGAACAATAGCTTAATAAACTTAATATTAAATCACTAATCAATGTTCCTAAAAGATTTTTCTCACGTCTTGTATCTAATAAAGGTACATCAATAACTACAATATCCGACCTTTTTTCCTTAGTTATTATACGCCATTGTTCACTTAATTCATGATAATTTCTTCCAAGTCTATCTAAAGATTTGATAACCAAAACACTTGATGCATCTAATTTTCTTAGAAGCTTTTTATACTGTGGACGATTAAAATCTTTTCCTGTCTGTTTATCAACATAAATATTTTTCTCAAGCACTCCTATTGATTTTAATGCAATAATCTGCCTATCCTCCTTCTGCTGGAATGTAGATACTCTAGCATATCCATATAGCTTAGGCTCATTAGCAGCTTTTGTTTTCATAAAAATTACTCCCTTTCATAAAAAATAGTCTCCTATGGTACAACAACCCAGGAGACTATATACTATATTCAATTTCAATTTATAGCAAGCAATAAAGCTATGTACTTTACTATATTCCGTTTCTCTCTGTTTCCCTCAGGCCTCGAATTTATCCGCATGCTTCCTAAAGAATTCATAATAAACCTTGATACCCTCCAGCTCATGCCACCGCTTGACTTCCACCGGCCTGATATCCAGATCATAAACCTTCGCTTCACTCATCGCAAGCACAAACGGCGAATGGCTGACAATAATAAACTGGCAGTTGTAAAAGCGCACCGCCTCCTCCAGATACTGCACCAACTCCTGCTGTCTGAGCGGAGCCAGGCTGTTTTCCGGCTCGTCCAGCAGGTACAGCGCATTTTCCGTAATGTTATCGAAAAAATAGCGAATGGCACTTTCGCCGTTCGACTTTTCCCGTATGTTCAGACCAACATTCTTCTTAACATACATCGAAAGCGTATTATTCCGCATAGCCACCAGCTTCGCCAGCTTTTGCAGATCATCGTCGCCATGGTAGCGGAAGCGACCGTTATCCTGCTCCTTCAGCTCCAGATATTCAGCAATCAGCTGCTCGCGCCTGTCATCTATCCCGCTATTGACAATGCGCCTGTTCAGTACAAAATCAAACACATCATCGCTGGTAATAATTCTGCTACCTAACGGAATGCCATCGCCCCGCGCCTCATAAGTGCAAAGACCAAGGTAATCGTCAAAGAACGTCGACGTATTGAACGGCGTAGCACGCTCCACCCCCAGCTTTTGCGCCATAACATTCAAAAGCGTAGTCTTGCCGGAGCCATTGCTGCCATACAAAATCGTCACTGGCGCAAATTTCAACGTCTGCAACAACCCTCCTGAGGCAATCTTAAAGGGATAAACCGTATTGTGCCATTTAGTCATCACATTATCTAATATCGGACTTTCCTGCTCTTCCGTAGGAAAGGTAAAGCTCTTTAAATATATCATTGTTATCACCTACCTGCATATAAAAACTGCGCAAGCCACAGGCTTACGCAGTTTGCCCCAGCTACGCAATACTCAAGCTGCTTCGCGCTATATCCTATGTATTTCACATTTTTTTTAGTCAGCTTGGCAATCTTCTCACTTTCACTGCAAATTGTGCAAACACCATCTGCACAAATTCATCATGTATGCTTAAAAAGACAGCCTCATCTGGTGCCAGACAACATTTCCGTGAGTAGATTTATCCGACACACCTTCATCAACAAAGCCAAACTTCGCATAATACGGCACCAACATTTCCTTGCAGGTAAGCACCAGGCCCTTGCGCCCCTGCAGCCTTGCATCTTCAATCGCGCGGCCAATCAGCTCACCGGCATACCCCTGCTTGCGATAAGCCGGAATAGTGTTGACGCCGAAAATCATCTGCCACGCCCCATTTTCATTGTGCAGTGTCGCATCTTCGTACATTACATCTGTCAAATCACGCTCATCCGTCACAAAGCCATCTACAAAGGCAATCAGCTTTTCCGCCTCGTACATCAGCCAGAAGTGATTGCCATAATACTTCACCCTGTCAACAAACTCCTTGGCAGTCGCAGCCTCCGCCGGCGGAAAGCATTCTGCCTCCACTGCGGCAATCGCAGCAATATCCTCCGTAGTTGCATATTTTATAATCATAAGCTGTTCCCCTCCGGTAAAATTCATATTCTATTAATTATAGCATGAATCACCGTCTTGTTAAACAGCAAACACAATCTAAAGGCGCTTACGGCGATTTTGCAGGTAGTAAACACTTCTGTAAGTGTAATATATTTTTCTTTTAACAAACTATTGTTTTTATTATTTTTCTGTGCTATAATTACCTTAGTTGCATGGGTAGCCGCATTCCTGCGGAGCTTATGCCTGGTCATGCGGACCAGTGGCGCTTGTCGAGCTTTCGGCAGGCGCCTTTTTTTACATTTGGCTGCTTATATATTTTTGCCTTATTTTATGCTATAATCAAAGGAGGAAACATATGCAAAACCAAGTATCTAATCTTGACAAGCTCACTCTTTCCAACGATTTTCTCTTCAAGCACGTTATGCTCAGAAAGCGCATCTGCAAGCATATTCTGGAAGAACTTTTACACACAAAAATTGCAGATATCACCTATCTCGAAGCAGAACAGACGCTTGATGTTTATCCCGACAGCCATGGTATTCGCCTGGACGTCAGAATTGCTGACAACACCAATACGCATTACAATCTGGAAATGCAGGTAAAGAACCCTGTCAGTCGTACCGGTAAATTTCAGCTGCCCAAGCGCACTCGCTACTACCAGGCCATGTTGGATACAGATATGCTGCAAAAGGGGCAGGATTATGATGCGCTTTCACCTACTTATATAATCTTCTTCTGCCTGTTTGACTTCTTCGAGGATTCCCAGCGTATTTATACCTTTAAAAGACGTTGTCTGGAAAACATGGAGATTGAATTGGCAGATGAAGCTGCTATTATGTTTCTTAACACATTAGGCACTAAGGGCGATATATCGCCAGATATTCAAAGCCTGTTTGACTACATCAACAATAATACAGTTACCAGCAACTTCACCCGCGAGGTTGCTGATACGATTACGGAAATCAAGAATGATAAGAAAGTGAGGGATTCCTATATGACTTACGAAATGCGTATGAAGGATATTCGTGAAGAATCTCTTGCCGAAGGCATAGCCGAAGAAAAACTTGCTACCGCCAAACGGTTTTTAAGCATGGGGTTGTCAGTACAGGACGTTGCCAAAGGTACTTTACTGTCTGTTGAGCAGGTTGAAAAGATTAAGGCTGAATTAGAATGATAAGAAAGCGAAGGATTCCTATATGACTTACGAAATGCGTATGAAGGATATTCGCGAAGAATCTCTTGCCGAAGGTGAAGCTAAAGGTAGAATTGAAGGTAAAGCAGAAGGTATAGCCGAAGAAAAGCTTGCTACCGCTAAGCGTTTTTTAAGCATGGGATTATCAGTACAAGATGTCGCTAAAGGTACTTCGCTTTCTGTTGAGCAAGTTGAAAAGATTAAGGCTGAATTAGCTTGATTCTCCCCCTACCCCCACCGCCGTTCGCTGCCGCGAACGGCTTTTTTTATACAAAAAATCTGCGCAAGCCTCAGCCTACGCAGATTTCTCAAAGCACAAAACACCAACGCTGTTTCGCGTTACACCCTATTTTACTTCAATAGTAAGTTCCTGACCATGTGGAATATTAGGATTCATAGCCTCCTTCAGCTCTTCCGGAGTTACACCCAAATCCACATTATCCCTAACCTCTACCTGAAAATCAGTGCCAGCCGGATAGTTAATATTGCTCCCCTTCATAAAAAGACCGCCAACCAGACTAACTGCAGCAGCAACAGCCACAGCACCGCCATCAGTTTTTCCCTTGCCTTCAAGGCCTTTTCTCAAAGGAACGGTTACATTGTTCAGCGTCTTTATTTCCTTACCTGCAATGCGCAGCACACCTTTTCTGCCAAAGCCGCCCGCCTTTTGCACTTCATATACATAACCCATACCAACAGTACCTTTAGGAATAACCACTACACCGTTAATAATCAGATTTTCGGTAGTTCTGAATTCAACCTGTTGATTTTTCTTAAGCGTTTTGGAATTTGCTGCTTCGATAAGCTCAACATTAAGCATCGTTTGCTTAGGAATATAAATATGACCAGGTAAAACATTGGTAATGGCTAACTTTTGTGTAGCAGCCTGCTCTTGTTTTGCCTGCAAAGCCATTCTTTCCTTAAATGTCAGCTTTGATGTGTCAACTTCCTTAACCGGTTCTTCCTCCTCTGCAAACGGGTCATACTTTTCGTCCACATTCACATAGCGGCTTGCCGGAGCAGCATAAGCCATAGGTAAGCACAAACCGTTGACCATCATAATTCCGCTGATGATTGCTGCTGCAAATTTCCCTGTTCTTTTCATTTTCAAACACCTTCCCTTTTTATTTTGATATCTTATATGCTGCCCATATTATGCATAACAGATATCTGGTAACATTATGTAGCCTACATATAATGAGGCTTTTTTGCAATGAGCTCGCATCGCTGTAGCTTTAAGATAATTTTACTATATGATGCGGACAATATCTATCTAATCCATGTAGTAGCATAAAATAAAAAATTTTCCCATCAAATTTTTATAACTTAAGTCATCAGTACAAACTCACTTCGAACACTATTCGACACACATATCCATAATCCCTGCTTCACTCTAATCGCCTCTTTTATTTGCATGGGTAGCCGCAATTTTGCGGAGCTTATGCCTGGTCGTGCGGACCAGTGGCGCCTGTCGAGCTTTCGGCAGGCGCCTTTTTTACATTTGGCTGCTTATATATTTTTGTCTTACTTTATGCTATAATCAAAGGAGGAAACATATGCAAAACCTGGCAACGAAATTTGATAATCTGACAATCCAAAGCGACTTCATCTTCAAAAAGGTTATGTCACGTAAGCGCATCTGCATGCACCTTTTAGAGGAATTACTGCAGATTAAAATTGCCGACATCAACTACTTTGAGGCTGAAAAATCTCTTGATCCTGACTATGCAAGTCGCGGCATTCGTCTGGATATCATCGTGGCGGACGATAAGAACACACATTATAACTTGGAAATGCAGGTCAATAATATCAAAAATCCCGACACCAAACATTATGTGCTGCCCAAGCGTACACGCTATTATCAGGCGTTGATGGATATTGACTTACTGCAAAAGGGCCAGGAGTATGACCTGCTGCCGCCTACCTTCGTAATTTTTATTTGTGTCTTTGATTTTTTTGCCAAAGGCAATTATTTTTATACCTTTAAAAAGCGTTGTCTGGAGGATATGGAGCTGGAGCTGCCTGATGAAGCAACTACCATGATTTTGAACACCAAGGGTTCGCATGGCAACATCTCCAAAGACATCAAAAGCTTTTATGACTATGTTAATAACCATATTGTAAATAGCGATTTCACTAAGCAAATTGACGATGAAATCAGCTATCTTAAGCTTGATACGAAAGTGAGGCGAGAATTTATGCTTTTAGAAGCACGTTTGTTAGATGAGAGGCGCGAAGGCAGAGCTGATGAAAAAGTTTCTATCGCTAAGCTTATGCTGGCTAAGGGTTGCTATTCTCTGCAAGAAATCATTGAGCTTACCGGTTTATCTATTGATGATATAGAAAAGCTGAAGAATGATATGCATGTAGCGAAGCAAGCTTGATAAGAAAGTGAGGCGGGAAATTATGCTTTTAACTCCCCTTATGTCAGATGCAAGACGTGAAGGTAGGGCTGAAGGTAGAGCTGAAGCAAGAACTGAAATCGCTAAGCGCATGTTAAATATGGGATACTCAGTGCAGTTTATCTCTGAAGCTACTACTCTTTCTATCGAACAGATTGAAAAGCTGAAGGCTGAACAAGAATAGTCAACCTATAACTAAAAATTCACTACCACCACCGCCGTTCGCTGCCGCGAACGGCTTTTTTACGCCAGCACAAAAAAATCTCCCGCACGCTGCCAAACGCAGCTCGGGAGATTTTCTACTATGTTAATATAAGCCAGGCCGCAACGCCTGTCGGCTGCAAGCAGCCTCTTATTTGCCGCTGTCAAACAGCGCTTCTACAAACTTATCCGGCTCAAAGGGGCGGAAGTCCATAATGCCTTCGCCTACGCCGATCCATTTAACCGGCAGGCCCAGCTCTTCCTTAATTGCCACAACCACGCCGCCCTTAGCAGTGCCGTCAAGCTTTGTGAGTACAACGCCGGTAACCTTAGCGGTTTCCATGAACACCTTAGCCTGATTGATTGCATTCTGACCGGTAGTAGCGTCCAGAACCAGGAAGGTTTCATGCGGAGCTTCGGGAATTTCGCGTTTGATAATACGGTGGATTTTTTCTAGCTCGTTCATCAGGTTAGCCTTGTTATGCAAACGTCCTGCAGTATCAATAAAAAGAATATCGGCCTTGCGCGCAATAGCGGCCTTCATAGCATCAAAAACAACTGCCGCCGGGTCGGCACCTTCTGCATGGCGGATAACGTCGCAATGCGCGCGTTCACCCCAAATCTGCAGCTGCTCACCTGCTGCGGCACGGAAGGTGTCGCCTGCTGCCAGAACAACCTTGTATTTGAACAGGGTGAAGTAATTTGCCAGCTTGCCGATAGTAGTGGTCTTACCTACGCCATTAACGCCAACAACCAGGATAACAGTCGGTTTAGCACCGATACGTGTACGTTGGCCGCTGTCTGCCAGCATCTCTGCCATATATTTTTTCAGAAAGGGAATAACATCCTCGGTACCGTTGATTTCCTTTTTCTTCGCAGCCTTACGCACTGCGTCGATCAGCTTTTCCGTAGTTTTTACGCCTACGTCCGCAGAAAGCAGAATCATTTCCAGCTCATCGAGAAAGTCATCGTCAATCGTTGCAGACAGGCCTACAAGCTCCTGAATGCGGTCAGTAAAGTTGCGTCTTGTTTTCGAAAGGCCTTCCTTTAAACGCTCAAAAAATCCCATTATTCATTCTCCTTTGCATTTATTTTTACGGATAATAGTTTAGAAACACCGGATTCTTCCATAGTTACGCCATACATGATATCAGCGCATTCCATCGTTCCCTTGCGGTGCGTAATTACGATAAACTGCGTATTATTTGCATAATCACGCAGGAAATCGGCAAAACGCTGGATATTGGCATCATCCAAAGGCGCGTCAATTTCGTCCAGGATACAGAACGGCGATGGCTGATAGCTCAAAAGAGCAAAGAGCAGCGCGATAACCGTCAGCGCTCTTTCGCCGCCGCTCATCAGGTACAGGCTCTGCAGCTTTTTACCGGGTGGCTGAACGTCGATATCGATACCGGAATCCAGCAGATTATCCGGCTCGGTGAGCCGCAGCACTGCCGTACCGCCGCCAAAGATTTTGACATAGCATTGCGCAAAGTATTCGTTGATCTGGGCAAAGGCTTCCTTGAAGCGCTTGGTCATACCGCTGTTGATTTCCGCGATGACCGCCTCCAGATTGTCCTTTGCTGTGCACAAATCGTCATATTGCTTACGCAGGAATTCGCTGCGCTCCTTCACTGCGTTGTATTCTTCAATCGCTGCCGCATTTATCGGTCCCAGGTCCGCAATCTGCAGCGTCAGCTGGCTTTCCTGCTTTTGCAGCTCCGGCAGCTCCATTGCCTGCAGCTCAGGTAAATCCTGACTGCGCGCCGCCGCCTCATCCAGCTGATAATCCTGCTCTAGCTGCTCCCGGATATGGCCGCAGCTGCTTTCGTGCCTTGCCAAATCCAGCTCCGTCTGCTTCAGCAGCGCTTCACTGTCGTTCACCTGCTTGCGCAATCCTGTCAGCGCTTGTTCTATCTCCTGCTGCTTATCCACCAGGTCGCCGCGCTCCTGGGCGAAGTCATCCTTGCCGCCCAAAATCTGCTGCAGCTGTGCCAGCAGCTCGTCGCTTTGCTGCTGCAGCTTCTGCTTTTGCACATCGCAGTCGGCAATTTCCTGCTGTCTGCGCTCCTGCTCCCTGCCATTGGCAGCAATCTCCTCCTGCAGCCGCAGTGTATCCTGATCCAGGCTGTGCATAGCCTTGGTGATGTCCTGCGTGCGTGCAGCAGAGGTCTGCAGCGTAATTTGGGCATCCTGCAGCTGGTTATCCAAGGCGGTGACCGCACTGCCGTATTTGGCAATTTCCTTTTTCAGGCTATCCAAAAGCTCCTTAGCCTGGGTATCCTGTCCCTCTCGCTCCGCAACTGCTGCGCGCAGCTCCTTCACCTTATCACGGCTTGCCATATAGGCAGCGGTGATATTGCTGCGGTCATCCAAAAGCAGCAGCAAGCGCTCGTTATCACGCGTCTTCTGTTGCTGCACCTGCTCCAGGTTCAGCTTGAGCCTGTCTGCCTTCAATTGCTGCTGACGAAGCTCTGCTGCCAGCTGCTGCAGCTGCTCCTTCTGCTTTCCTTCGGCTCCCTCCAGCTCCTCCAGCTTTTCCTGCCAGCCAAGCATTTCGGCATGCAGCTGCTTCACCTGCGCTGCTGCCTGCGCAATTTCTACATTACGGCTCAAATAGCCTTCCTTATGTTTTTTGCTGCCGCCGCTCATACTGCCGCCGGCGTTGACTACGTCTCCGTCCAGCGTAACCACGCGCAGACGATAGCGACCGGCCTTTGCCGCAGCCAAGGCAGCATCAATGTTTTCGGCAATCAGCACTCTGCCCAGCAAGAAGCGTACCGCATTTTCAGCCTCAGGCTTGAAGCCGATTAAATCAACCGCATAGCCAAGAATTCCCGGCAGCTTCGCCAGTGCTTCCTCCTCGTGGTTAGGGCTGCGACGCTGTACGGTATCCAGCGGCAGAAAGGTTGCACGTCCGCTACCAGTACGCTTCAAAAAGGCTATCGCTTCCTTCGCCGCATTGGCCGAGCGCATCACCAGGTTCTGCGCTCCCTCGCCCAACGCTGTTTCAATAGCAGCGACATATTTATCTTCCACCTGCAGCAGCTCCGCTGCCACACCTACAACCTGCTCACGCCAAGGCTCCTGCGCCTTCAGCACCGCTTTGATGCCGTAGCTGAAGCCCTCGTAGCTCTGCTGCAGACGCTTTAAGCTCTGCTCGCGTGTTTCGGCCGCCGTCAGCTGACGCTGGCACTGCTGCTGACTGCTGCGTACAGCCTGCAGCTCCTTTTGCCCTGCATCATAGGCACTGCGCAGCTCCTCGCCCTGCCTGCGCACCAGCTCCAGGCCGTGCGTACACTGCGACTGCTGCTCCAGCAGGCTGTTGTACTGCTCCTGTGCCTGACGGTCTGCAGCTTCCGCCTCTTCGATGCTCTTTTTCAAAGCATCGCGGCGACGTGCGCGCTGCTCCTGCTCCTGCTCCAGGTTATGCAGCTCGTTACGCAGCCTAATCAGCTCCTGCATGCCACTGAAGAACTGTGACTGCGCCTGCTCGTCGCTGCGCTTCGCTTCCTCCAGCTTGGCGCTCTGCTCGTCACGCTGCGCCTGCAGCTGCTTGACAGCGCCATCGGCCACAGTATGCCTTTTTTCGACAGCATCATACTCTGCTGCCAGCTCCTGCATTCTTGCTTCCTGCTCCTTCACCTGCTGCTCCAGGCGCTCGTTGCGCTGCACCAGGCGTTCGCCGGCCTTTTCGTTCTGGCTGACACGTTCATCAAGCACCTTCTGGTCACCGCGCAGCTTTTCCAAAGCAGTCTCGCGGTTTTTGATATCATCCTGTAATTTATTATAAGCCTCAGCCAGCTTATCCAGCTCCTGCTGCACCTTTACGGCCTCGGCCTGCATGCTGCCGACCTTTGCCGCCTGCTCGGAGTAGGCAGCTTCAGCCGCCTGCTTTTTCGCCAACAGCTCATTGCCTGTGTCCTCCATCGCATCAAGGCGGCGCAAAAGCACGGAAAGACGACAACGGCGCAGCGCTTCGCTCAGCTCATTGAACTGCTGCGTTTTGGCTGCAGCCTGCGCCAAAGGCTCTACCTGTGCATCTACCTCACTGCGGATATCGTTGATACGCGTAAGGTTGTTGGCCGTATCGTCCAGCTTGCGCACCGCGTCCTTTTTGCGCAGGCGGTATTTGGCAATGCCTGCCGCCTCTTCGAACAGACTGCGTCTGTCCTCGGGACGGCTGTTCAAGACCTCATCAATTTTATTTTGGCCGATAATGGACATGGAGCCCTTACCAAGGCCGGTATCCGCCATCAGGTCGATAATATCCTTCAGGCGGCAGCTTTTCTTGTTAATCGCATATTCGCTGTCACCGCTGCGGAATATGCGGCGCGTCAGGCTTACCTGCTCAAAATCAAGCGGCAGCGTCCTGTCGCTGTTATCAAAATCAATGGTGACCTCCGCTACGCCCAACGCTCTGCGCTTGCCGCTGCCGGAGAAAATTACGTCCTCCATCTTGCTGCCACGCAGATACTTGGCGCTCTGCTCGCCCAACGCCCAACGGATGGCATCAGAAATATTGCTCTTGCCTGAACCATTCGGTCCGACAACAGCAGTAATTCCCTTGTCAAAGGTCAATTCAGTTTTATCAGCAAAGGATTTAAAGCCATAGGTTGAAAAGGACTTTAAACGCACTAGCAATCACCCATTTTCTATAAATCAGTTATTATATCTTTTTATTGTATCATAAAATACAATTTTTTTACACCAGGCAGAAGTTCTCTCATGCTAAAAATTGTAAAATAACCTGCCAGCGCTCCGCCAAATCTGCCAGACGCAAACGCGCATTGGCCGGACTTGTCGACGGCAGATAAAAGACCTGCACCTGCTGCGGCAGTTTTTTGGCAAAATATTTTTTAAAGGCTGCAGCTGCCTTGCCACCATTGCAGACCACTGCCTGTAAACGTGGCAGCTCGCCTGCAAGCTCAACGACAGCGTTCGGCGCCTCGTTTTTGATGCTGCTGTCCAAGCTGCCCTCGCGCTCGCAATAGCCCAGCGTGTCCCACAGCGCAATGTGATGCTTATGCAGCAAGGCCTGCTTAGCACTGTAATCCTGCGGCACGTCCTCCTGCAGCAGCAGCGCCAGCAAACGCCAGAAGCGGTTCTGCCGATGTGCGTAATATTCCTGCTGCTCCAGGGATTTTATTCCCGGCATAGAACCGAGAATCAATATTCTGCTGTGCTCATCTACGATTGGTGCAAAGGATTTACATGTGGACATACTCTTATCTCATCTGCCTTATCTTGAATTATCTGCAGCTCAAGCCCCGGGAAGCACGCTTCCCAATAGCGCAGGTTGCAGCTTTTTTGCCCGCGCAGCTTTGATTCCAGGCGCGCAGGGCAATATATTTTAACAGCGCCGCAGTCGGCCAGCTTTTCTAATTGTGACGTCACTTCGGTGCGCAGCACTCTGCTTTTCACCAGCTCGCCCATCGCCGGGTGAAACGGTCCTGCAAGAATGTTGCCCGGCGCACACAGCTCGTCATCAGGCTGCAGGCCGATGCGGATAACATTCACGCCTGCTTCCGTCAGCTCGCGATAATCCCAGGCCGCCTGCGTCACGGCCTCCTCCAGTGTCAGCGGTACAAAACGCCCCGCCGCGTAGTCCGCAGCCAGCGGCGTACCCTTGATTACTAACAAAGGATAGATGCGCGCCACATCAGGATGCATTGCTATCGCCTTGCGCACTGTTTCCTGCACGCTGTCAAAGCTTTGCTCGGGCATGCCCACCATCAGCTGCAGGCCGACTTGAAAGCCGAAGCGTTTTAAAAGCGCCACCGCCGGCGCCACCTGCGCCGCCGTGTGGCCGCGCTCCGCTGCCGCCAGCACTCTGTCATCAAGCGACTGCACACCAAGCTCCACCAGGCGCACACCGTGACGCTGCAAAAGCTGCAAGCGTTCTTCATCCATATAGTCCGGGCGTGTCGAAAGGCGCACACTGCCGATAAAGCCTTCGGCAAGCAATGCGTCCGTCAGCGCCAGCAGCTCCTCCTGCAGCTCCAGGGGCAGGCCGGTAAAGCTGCCGCCGTAAAACGCCGCCTCGTTGGCAGTGCTCGGACGCAGCCAGCTGCGCCAGCGCGCAAGCTGTTCCTTGGCACCTGCGACAGCAGCCAGCTTCTGTCCGCTAATCGTCTTTTGGTTACAAAAGACGCATTGATGCGGACAGCCTGCATGCGGTATGAAAATCGGCAGAATAGACATAGGTATCCCTTCTTTTAAACAAAAACACAGATGTAATGTGAAATTTATAAGAAAAATACTATTAACGATAATAGTTCCTATTGACATTATCCCCCGCAGGGGGTTATCATAGTGTTGCAAGAAATTTAATAGGAATGTGGTGCAGCAATGAAATTATCTCACATGAAGTTTATAAAAACAAGTCTTCCCTTTACCTTTTCTACAATGGCGGCCTCGCTTATGGGCGCAGTCGACACAGCAGTTGTAGGTCATCTTGGCAATTATACCTATATCAACGCTGTTTCGCTGGGTGCTGTTATCTTCAGCACCGTTTATTGGCTCTTCGGCTTTTTGAAAATCTCCACCAGCGGCTTTGCAGCGCAGGCCTTAGGTCAGCACGATCCCAAGCTGCTCGCCGGTGCTTTTATCCGCGGAGTGCTTGCAGCCTTCGGTATCGGCCTTCTGCTCGTAATTTTGCAGGAGCCTATCTGGCGGACAGCATTACTGCTCTTCAATCCCGACGCAGCAACCAAGCCTATGTTGGAGCAATATTATCGCATGCTCATCTGGATTATGCCGCTGACGCTGGTTTTTCAGACAGCACAGGGATGGTTCGCCGGCACACTGCATGTACGTATCGCGGTACTCACCGCACTTGCCAGCAACGTCATCAACCTGCTGCTGGACGTACTCTTTGTCATTGTATTGCATTACGAGGTAACCGGCGTTGCTGCTGCCACCTGCATCGCCAATATTACCGGCTTTCTGGCCGTCCTGTACTTTTACGCCAAGCACAAGCCCCTGCCGCTGACAGCAGTTCCACTGCGAAAAATCTTTTCCGGTCCCACCTGCCGTCAGATGCTGCAGTGCGGTTCGCATCTCACCGTGCGTATGTTCTGCATGATTATCATGGTCAATAGCTTTATGCATCAAAGCTCAGCCTTCGGCGGTGAGCTTTTGGCCGCTAATTCTATTCTGTTCCAGATACAGTTCATTATGGGCGATATTCTGACCGGCCTTTCGCAGGCAGGTGCCATCTATTCCGGCATTGCCTTCGGCGAGCACGACCGCTCCATGCTCAATGATACGCTGCGCATCAGCTTTATCTGGGCCATCGGCTTCGGCCTGCTGCAAACAGTTGGCTATTATTGCTGCCGTCACGCCATTCTTGGCTGCTTCACCAATCTGCACAGCGTTATTGCCACGGCGCAGCAGTACGATTTGTTTATAGCCTTCTTCCCGCTTATCAGCGCACTCGGTATCGTCTACTACGGCGTATTCAATGGTGCGCTCTACACCAAGCCTATCTGCATCTCCATGCTGCTTACAGCAGGCTGTTACCTTACCGCCTACTTTACACTCATTCCGCTTTATGGCAACATCGGCCTGTGGCTGGCCTTCCTCATCTTCTATATTGCTCGCAGCAGCTTTTTACTGTTTTTTGTTCCCAAGCTGCAGCAAAGAGTAGCTTTGGCGTAATCTCAAACAAGACTGCACGTTCTTAACGTGCAGTTTTTTTAACTTCAGCGCAGATATTGGTCAATGGCCACTTCAAAATCCTCCAGGCTTTTGCTGCCCTCACCTTTTTCGATAGCATGAAAAATGCAATGCTCCAAGTGGTCCTTCAGGATAACTTTGGCTGTATTATCCAGCGCTTTGCGCACCGCAGCTATCTGAATCAGTACCTCCGAGCAATCCCTGTCGTTATCTACCATAGTCTTGATAGAACGCACATGTCCTTCAATGCGTGCCAGGCGGTTGACAACCTTCTTCTTATTAGGATGGTTGTGAGCGTGTGTATGAGCTTCCTGCAAAGTCTGCTGTTTTTTATCATCCTGCTGCGTAAGCTCCGCCTGACTGCGCACATATTCCAATAAAGATTTTTCCTCTGCCATTACTGTCACCAACCTTATCTCTACATTATTAAAAGGGAGCGCACTAAACACGCTCCCTCATTTTATTGCTCTGCCTGCGGCGTCAAAATGCTTTCGATTACCAAAGCCACGCCGTCATCATTATTGGATGCCGTAATGATTTTTGCATTCTGCTTCACGCTGTCCTTAGCATTAGCAACAGCAACGCCGATACCGGCATTGGCAATCATCTTCACATCGTTATTGGAATCACCGATGCACATAATTTCCTGCGGCTGTACGCCGTAGCTTGCCGCTACGCTTTTTACCGCCTCCCATTTGTTGACACCGGGCTCCATCAGCTCCAGGAAATTGTCTTTAGAGCTGGTAACATCCAGCTTGCCGGCAAAATCCTCTTTAAATTGCTGCCATACAGCGGCAAATTCCTCGCTCTTGGTCATAACAAGAATCTTATACGGTTCTTCATCCGTATGATAAAGCGCCTCACCGATAGCAGTAGTCTGAATACCGCTGATTTTGGTATACATCCGGGAGCATTCGTTCTCCTGCTTAATCAAAATGCTGTCACCCACATAAAGCTGCAGGTAATAACCCTTCTCGCGGCAGTACTCCAGTACCTCGTTGGCTGTAGACAGCTTCATCTTGTGCTCGTAATAAACCTTACCGCTCAGACTGCCCTTAACGAGAGCGCCGTTATAGGTAACAAGCGGCACATCAAGGCCCAGCTTTTGCGCATAGGGACGCACGGAAACGTACATTCTGCCCGTAGCAATCAAAAAAATCTTGCCTGCGTCCAGTGCCTTTCTGATAGCTGCCTCGTTACGCTGAGAAATCTGGCAGTCCTTATTCAAAAGTGTATCGTCCATATCGCTGGCAATCAGCTTAATTTCCATGCTCCATCTGCTCCTTCAACATCAATTTATCCAAAAATATAGCTGCTGCCGGATAAAGCAGCAAAAGAAAAATACCGTGCATAATGCCAAAGTTAAGGTCATAACCCGGCAGCATCCGGCAAACAGTTACGGCACCCTCCAGGGAGAAGGCAGCCATCACCAGCATAGCCTTCAGGGAGTCATTTCTGCGTTTGGCCAGCTCCTGCAGCCTAGTCAGCAAAAACTGCTTGTCAACAATAACATGCATCAGCTTCAATCCCAGGCACATAAAAGCACCCTCGATAAAGGAGCCTGCCACAAGACCGCCCAGGGTAACAACCTGCAGCATACCGGTTACATATTCACATAGTAAAAAAATGACGCTCAGCGTCAGCCACATTGTAGCTAAATTATACATTGTTTTCTTCAAATTAATCACCAAGATACATTATAACACAGACAGCCGTCAAATTACACCAGGCGTCTGATATTTTATGATGCTTTTAAGCATATTTTGCAAGTATTTCTGCATATTTTGTGGTAAAATAAATTTATTAACGTAAGCAGACAGCATTGTCTGTACGAAAGGAGCAGTTTATATGAAGCGCAGTGATAAATTCCGCCAGGCCAACCGCGAAGCTCTGGCTACTGTTATCGCCACCATCGCCGTCATCATCTTCTGGTGCCTGGCAGGCTTTGGACTGGCAGACAGCAATATTACATTCTGGCATACACCTCTTTGGGTTTGGGGCGGCTGTGTCGGCACCTGGCTTTTTGCCATCGCCGTTACCGTTTTTCTGACAAAGAAGGTTTTTGTCAACTTTGATTTGGATGACAGCACGGAGGATAAGCAGCATGAGTAGTATTTTAAATATTTTACCAGCACTGGCCTTTCTGCTGATTCTGTTGAGCATCAGCGCCTATATCCAGCGCACGTCAAAGGAAAACAGACAAAAGGATTTCGCCAAGGATTACTTCATCGGCGGCCGTACTCTCGGCGGCTTTGTACTGGCTATGACCACCGCTGCCACCTACAGCAGCGTAAGCACCTTCGTCGGCGGTCCGGGCGTAGCCTGGGTTATCGGCTACGGCTGGCTGTACATGGCCATCGTGCAGGTAGTCGTTATCTTCCTCGTTTTAGGCGTGTTCGGCAAAAAAATTGCCCTGATTGCGCGTGAGATTGACGCCGTAACCGTTATTGACGTGCTGCGTGCCCGCTATCATTCGGACTTTCTGGCGAACATGGCAGCAGTTGTCATTGTCGCCTTCTTCTGCGCCACCATGGTGGCACAGTTCGTCGGCGCCGCCAAGCTCTTCGAAGCAGTAACCGGCTTTTCTTATCTCACCGGCCTCACGATGTTCGGCCTGATAGTTGTCATCTACACCACCATCGGTGGCTTTAAAGGCGTTGCCGTTACCGATGCCTGCTGCGCCATCGCCATGATCGTCGGCCTGTGCATCCTCATGGGCGGTATGATGCACGCAGGCGGCGGCTTCAACAAAATCATGAGCTACATCAGCACGCAGCATCCCGATATGCTCGAGCCTCTCTCCCGCGGCAAAATGCCTATTTCTCTGTATATCAGCCAATGGCTGCTCGTCGGCATCTGTACGCTGTCGCTGCCGCAGTCCGTTGTCCGCGGCATCAGCTACAAGGATACCAAGGCGCTGCACAATGCTATGATTATCGGTACTGTCGTTATCGGTGCTATGACGCTGGTCGCAACCTGGATCGGTGTCATCAGCAAAGGCATCCTGACCGGACCTATTGCAGCCTACGGCAACAGCGTTGATAACATCATGCCGATTGCCATTGTGCACAGCCTCACCCCCTTCTGGGCCGGCGTTATCATCATCGGACCGATTGCCGCAACCATTTCCACTGTATCCTCGCTGCTGCTTTCCTCGTCCTCCTCTATCGTCAAGGACGTTTACATGAACATCAAGGGCAAGCGCGAAGAACAGCTCAGCAATAATCAGATACGCCTTTACAGCCTCGGCGCAACGATTATCCTCGGCCTTTTGGTCTATGCCATCGCCATCAAACCGCCCAGCGTTATCTGGCAGATTAACATGTTTGCCTTCGGCGGTCTGGAAACAGCCTTCTTCTGGGTGCTGATTTTCGGTCTTTTCTGGCCCAAGGCCAACAAATGCGGCGCTATTGCAGCCATGGGCGGCGGCGTTATCATCTACTGCCTGGCTATGGTCTTCAAAATCAAGGTGCTCGATCTGCATCAGATTGTACTCGGCATCGGTCTTTCCTTGTTGTGCTTCTTCATCGGCAACAGCTTCGGCAAGACAGTTGATGAAAAAACACTGCGCATCTTCTTCCCCGAAAAATTTGACGACGAATAATAAATACGCCTAAAATCACAAACACCCTACGCATTGCCAACGGCAATACGTAGGGTGTTTTTCATTTGCTTAAACAAAGCTTATGCAAAATCCTTGTAGATACCTTCCTCACGGCGTCTGGTGGCCGTTTTGGAAACGTAGGTACCATGAACAATATTGGTAAGCTTCTTCTTCGCTAAAATCTTTTGGATGTAATCAAGATGCGGGCAAGGCGGCTTATGCGAATTATCCGATACCATGCAGGTAGAAAGATGCACGCAAATCTCCTGCCCCTCCTCCTTAAAGCGGCGCAGGCGCTTCGCCAGGTTCTCCAGCTTAACCGTCAGCGCACCGCCGGAGCAACCACCGCAGGTGAAGCTCATGTAATGCGTATCCTCGGGATAACCGGCAAACTTGCCCTCACGGCTGTAAAAGGCGTGCGTACAGTTGTAGCCGCAGCAACGCTGCTGCACCGTATCGCACTGGATAATTACTACCAGCTTGCTCATTTTATCATGCCTGCTGCTTTTAAAGCTGCATCCAGCTTAGCCTCAGCGGCAGCGCTGATAGGAGTCAGCGGCAGACGCGGAGCACCGGCATCAATACCGGTAACCTTGGTAACAGCAGCCTTAATAGGAATCGGATTGCTCTCTATAAACATAGCCTTAGCCAACGGCACCATAACCTTGTTGATATCCGCAGCGTCTTTCACGCGGCCTTCGCTATAAGCCTGCATTAATTGCTGCAGCAGGTTGCCGTTAACGTTGGCCAGAACGGAAATCAAGCCGCAGGCACCAACGGACATGAACGGCAGAATCAGGCCGTCATCACCGCTGTAAATAGAGAAATCTTCCGGCAGCACACGATACAGCTCTGCAGTTTGTGCTACATTGCCTGCTGCCTCTTTAATAGCCACAATGTTGCTGAAATCTGCTGCCAGACGTGCAACAGTTTCCGGAGCAATGTTGCCGCCGGTACGTCCCGGAACATTGTAAACGATAATCGGCAGCTTGGTAGCCTTTGCTACGGCTGCAAAATGCTGGTAATAGCCTTCCTGAGTCGGTTTGTTGTAGTACGGACCAACTACGAGCACGCCGTCAACACCGCAGGCTTCCATTTTTTTAACCAGGTCAATAGTGCTGGCAGTACAGTTGGTGCCTGCACCGGCAACAATCTTGGCACGGCCGTTGACACGTGCAACGATGGTCTGCATGAATTTTATTTTTTCATCCATGTCCATGGTTGCAGCTTCACCGGTAGAGCCTTCTACTACCAAGCCGTCACTGCCGTTAGCCAGCAGCCAGTCGGCAAAATCTGCACCAGCTTCATAATTGATGCTGCCATCAGCGTTGAACGGCGTAACCATTGCCGTTAATAATCTACCAAAATACGGTTTGTTCATTGTAATTCCACCTCTTAAAACTAATAGAAACTAAAATTCTCTATGCTATATTGCTTATTATCTAAATAAATTTTATAATTTTTCGGCGTACTTCACGTACGTCTTGGAAACATAACGATGCAGACGGTGCTTTATACACAGACTACAACTTAAAGGCTTCATGTAATGCCTTCACAGCCTCCACCAAATGCTCCTCTTTAACGATTGCGGAAATCGTAGTATCGCTGTCCACAGTCTGCAGAATAGCGATATTGTGGCTGGCAAGCGCAGTTACAAAGGTAGCCATAATGCCGGGCACGCCACGCATAGCGCTGCCGACAACAGAAACCTTGCCGCAGCCTTCGTTCAGCGTATATTTAAAGCCGGTTTCATTAAGCACCTTGCAGGTGTGCTCTACATCGGGAGAGAAGACTGCAAACATTGCTTCCTTCTCCGACAAGTTCAGGCAGCCTACGCTGATGCCTGCATCCGCCAGATCCTCGAACAGATTACGGCCTGCAGTAATATCCTGCGGGTTCAGGTCTATGCGGAACTGTGCCAGGTCGTTAAGATGAGCCACACCACTGGCGCAGGATTCGTTAATCGCAATTTCGCCGCCGTTACCCTGACCGATGCGTTCGCTGGTAATCAGAGTACCGGGAGCATCGCTAAAGGTGGATTTAACATACATGGGAATATTGCTGCCCATGGCAATTTCCACGGCACGCGGATGAATAACCTTCGCACCGTTCTGCGCCATCTGGCAAACCTCGGCATAGGAAATCTGCTGCAGAATATTAGCCTTCTCGACAATGCGCGGGTCAGCAGTCATGATGCCCTCAACGTCAGTATAGATTTCTACAAAATCAGCCTTGAGTGCAGCGCCCAGTGCAGCAGCAGAAGTGTCGCTGCCACCGCGGCCCAAGGTCGTAAATTTATAGTTGTTTTCCGTCATGCCCTGGAAGCCGCAGACAACCGGAATGATGCCTGCCTCCAAAAGGCGGATAAGACCGGAGGTATTGATATTTTTGATACGTGCTGCACCAAACTGGGAATCGGTGATGATGCCTGCCTGACCGCCGGTGAGCGCCATAGCGTTGATACCGAATTTTTGCAGAGTTGCTGCCATTACGCAGGAGGAAATGATTTCGCCGCAGCACATCATCATATCCATCTCACGCACATTAACGGAAAGGTTAACGTCCTTCAGGGTACCGATAAGAGTATCGGTTGCGTAGGGCGCACCATTGCGTCCCATAGCCGAAACAACTACTACCGGGGAGTAACCGTTGCGGATAGCCTGCTGTACCTTGTTTTTAACTGCAACGCGGGCTTCCTCACTCGCGACGGAGGTGCCGCCGAATTTCTGTACAATGATTTTCATGTAAATTGCTCCTCATCTGTTTATATTCAAATGCAAAATGTACCGGATGCTGGAAAGGCTGCGGCGTACAAGCTGTACGCCGGTAGTCTTTACACGCAGAGGTGCATTATTATTTTTCTAACCAGCCGTTTTTAATCATAACCTCGGCAATCTGCAGAGTGTTCAGCGCAGCGCCCTTGCGGATCTGGTCGCCTACTACCCACAGGTTGAAGGTATTCGGATTGGACTCATCGCGGCGCAGACGGCCAACGAAACAGTCATATTTTTCCGAGGTATATAAAGGCATCGGATAAACCTGATTGGACGGATCGTCCATCATCTGAACGCCGGGGAAGGCATCAATAGCAGCTGCCATATCCTTCAGCTCCAGATCATGCTCAAATTCAATGTTTACCGATTCGCTGTGGCTGCGGTATACAGGCACACGCACGGTAGTAGCGGTGATGCGCATTTCGTCATCATGCATAATCTTTCTGGTTTCGTTGATCATCTTCATCTCTTCTTTGGTGTAGAGATTGTCAAGGAAAACATCAATCTGCGGAATCAGGTTAAACGCAATCGGATAATGCTTCGGCAGGCTTGCAGACGGAAGAATGTGTGCCTCCATCTCACGGCCCTCGCTGTAAGCCTTGGTCTGGTCGGTGAGCTCGTCAATGCCCTCCTTGCCGGCGCCGGAAACAGCCTGATAGGTAGAAACGACAATACGTTTAATGCGTGCCAGGTCATACAGCGGTTTCAGTGCCATAACCATAATAATGGTAGAGCAGTTGGGGTTGGCGATAATGCCCTTGTGCTTCAGGATGTCCTCCGGGTTAACCTCAGGCACAACCAGCGGCACTTCGGGGTCCATACGGAAGGTGCTGGAGTTATCAATAACAACGGCACCAGCCTTTACAGCGTACGGAGCGAACTCCTTGGAAACGCTGCCGCCTGCGAACAGAGCGATATCAATGCCCTCGAAGGAGTCTTTGGTAGCCTCCTGCACAGTATATGTTTTACCCATAAATTCAATCTGCTTGCCTGCGCTGCGCTTGGAAGCCAGCAGACGCAGTTCTGCAAACGGGAAGTTTCTTTCTTCAATAAGCTTCAGAAATTCAGTACCAACAGCACCGGTAGCGCCCAAAATAGCAACATTATACTTTTTCATAAAATTCTCCCCCTCACTATTTAGAGTAATTTATCTAAGCCGTATACCAGGCCTACTTGGTCAACAATTTTGCGGCAGCCAAGTGCAACGCCCGGCATGTAGCATTCGCGGTTTACAGGATCAGTACTGATTTTCAAAGTTTCGCCCTGACCGCCGAAGATAACCTCCTGGGAAGCAACGTAACCCGGCAGACGTACACTGTGAATCTTCATGCCCTCGTAATCCGCGCCGCGCGCACCTGCCATGGTTTCCTTTTCATCAGGATTGCCCTGATGCATAGCCTTGCGCACCTCAGCAATTTTTTGTGCGGTAATAATCGCCGTACCGCTGGGAGCATCCAGCTTATTATCGTGATGCTTTTCAATAATTTCCACATGCGGGAAGTATTTGGCAGCCTCACACGCCAGCTTCATCATTACAACTGCACCAAGCGCAAAGTTTGGTGCAATCAACAGGCTGGTGTTGTGCTTGCGTGCCAGCTCATCAACCTCTTGCAAATCTGCATCGCTGAAGCCTGTTGTGCCTACTACAGCGTGCACGCCTAGCGGCAGCATTTTGCGCAGATTGCCCATTACAACATCAGGACGGGTGAAGTCAACAACAACATCCGGTTTAGTAGCTTCAATGGCAGCAACCAAGTCTGTCGTTACCTTAACACCATCACCCAGATGCACAGTGCCTTCCTTAATATCTACAGCACCAACAAGCTCCAAATCAGCTTCGCTATATACTTTTTTACATACCTCGCCGCCCATACGGCCCAGCGCACCATTTACCAAAACACGAATCATGTCGTTCACTCCTTAATCATAAAAATAACCGTTGAGATATTTCCTTTGGATTCTATCTCAACGGTTAGCATGTCAAATAAATATTCACACCCATAGCCGAGATAGCCCTCCGCTGCAGATGCAGCGACAGTCCGGCAGCTTTCACTGACGGCCCAGCACAACGACACGGCTGCCATTGCACTTCGGCGTTAGCCCTTTTGTGATGCTTCTCAGCTCCCGCTCCACAACCTACTCATGCTTTCCGCGCCTCTATCTTAATGGTTTGCTATTAAAAAAATTATATTACTGTTACTGCTATTTGTCAACGAGGAAAATTATTAGCATCTTCTTATAACAGCAAGTGTAAAGATTTTACAAAAAGGGAAGGTATAATGATTTCTATTACGAGATTTTGGCATTTTCTCCCTTTTCTCGTAATAGCATTCTCCCATTTTACCGTTTCAGCACACATCCTATTACGAACTTTTTCACCTAGTTCACTTTTCTCGTAATAGAAAACGCAGAGCGCACGTACAACGTCACGCCCTGCGCAAAGCTCACAGGCTCAAAAAGTTCTTCAAAATCGTCCGTCCCTGCGGCGTCATAATCGACTCCGGGTGGAACTGCACACCATACACCGGCAGCGTTTTATGCTGCAGCGCCATGATTTCATTCTTTGCCGTTTTGGCCGTAACCTCCAGGCATTCCGGCAGGCTTTCCGGCTCCACAATCAGCGAATGATAGCGCGCCGCCTCAAAGCAATCCGGCATATCCTTAAAGATAGGGCTTATTGCCGCCAAATACACCTTATCCGCCTTACCATGCACAATCTCCGGCGCATGCACCACATTGCCGCCAAAGGCCTCGCCAATCGCCTGATGCCCCAGGCAGACGCCCAAAATCGGGAACTCACCGGCCAGCTGGCGAATCACCTCCAGACAAATACCTGCCTGCTTAGGATTACCCGGCCCTGGCGAAATAATAATATGGTCCGGCTGCATAGCTCTGATATCCTCAAGCGTCAGCTTATCATTGCGCACAACCTTGATATCAGGATTGATTTCGCCAATCAGCTGATACAGATTAAAAGTAAAGCTGTCGTAGTTATCTATAATCAAAATCATTCCTTACTCCTCCTCTGCCGTCATGCGCAGTGCTGTCATACAGGCGCCCGCCTTATTCACAGTCTCCTGAAATTCATTGTCCAATACGGAATCCGCAACGATACCGCCGCCAGCCTGAATATAAACCCTGTCGTTCTTTTTAACCATAGTGCGGATTGTAATGCAGATATCCATGTTACCGCCAAAATCAAGATAACCCATGCCACCGCCGTAAATACCGCGGCGCTCCGGCTCCAGCTCGTCAATAATCTCGCAGGCACGAATCTTCGGCGCTCCGCTCAGCGTGCCTGCCGGGAATACTGCCCGCAGCGCGTCCAAGGCGTCCTTATCGGCACTCAGCTGTCCTGTAACCTTGCTCGTGATATGCATAACGTGCGAAAAACGCTTAATCGCCTTGTAATCACTCACCTTGACGCTGCCAAAGTCACAGACACGGCCCACATCGTTGCGCCCCAAATCCACCAGCATATTATGTTCTGCAATCTCCTTGGCGTCTGCTAAAAGCTCCTGCTCCAGCGCCAGGTCCTCCTCGCTCGTACGTCCGCGGCGACGTGTGCCCGCAATCGGCATGATGATGACCTTTTTGCCAACCACCTTCACCAACGTTTCCGGCGAGCTGCCGGCGATTTCCATATCGTCATTATGTAAAAACACCATGTACTGCGAAGGGTTCGTCGTTCTCAAATAGCGGTAAGCGCTGAAAAGGCTTTGGTCATAGGTTGCGCTGAATTTTTGCGCGTACACAATCTGAAAGGCATCGCCGTTTTTGATATATTCCTGGCAGCGGAGCACACTTTTATTATACTGCTCACGGCTCTGGTTACTGGTGAACTCGCCCAGCTTAGCCTTTACAGGCTTCTTCGGCTGCACAGGCTGCAGCAGCATTTCCTCCATCGCCGCAATTTCGCGCTCTGCCTTAGCGTAGTTGATGGCAGCATTATCTGTTTTGACATTCACAATCAGGAAAATCTTCTGCTTGAGATGGTCAAAGGCAATCAGCTTATCAAACAGCATCAAATCGACATCGGCAAATTCCGCCTTGCGTTCTTTATTTACCCGCATATCCGGCTCGCAGTAACGCATAAAATCAAAGCCGAAGGTACCTACAAGCCCGCCGGTAAAATTAGGCAGGCCTTCAATCTGCGGTGCCTTGTATTCCTCCAGAATATGGCGGATGCAGCCCAAGGGATCGTTTTCCTGATACTTCACGGCGGCACCGCTGATGATTTCCGCATTACCGTCGGTTATTTTCAAACGCAGCACAGGATCATAGCCTACAAAGGAATAACGCGCCCAGTGCTCACCGCCCTCAATGCTTTCCAAAAGGAAGTAATTGCGGCTGCTGCGTCTTACATTGTCCAAAAATGCCAGCGGCGTCAGCATATCCGCCAGGCATTCCTTCGCTACCGGTACAGCCTTGTAGTCCTTTGCATACTGCATGACCTGCTCCAAAGATAAATTCAACATTTTTTCACCTCATCTGCTTATTTACACCCGTGTCAACAAAAAAAGCCTGCCCTCGTACTGCTCGCTTTGAGCAATATCAAGGACAGGCTATAAATACTTATACCTGCGGTACCACCTTGCTTCGCCGTACATCGGCGCTCTCTCGCAGAATGCTGACACATTCCTCACCCTTAACGCCGGTGTAACGTTGCCGAATACTCTCGCCTGCGCGATTTGACAGCACCCTCAACGGTCCATTTATCAGCCTGCATCTCTATCCGGCTTCCACCTGCCCGAACTCTCTGTAAGCGCATCTGCTGACTTGATCTCCGTCTCAACGGTTTGTGGTCTTTTTTGAAGTTGTGCCTAGTGTATCACTCTGCATTAATAGTGTCAAGAAAATATTACACTTTGCGTGTTTCCGATTATTTTGCAGTAAATAATGTAAAGCAGGTTACAATTTCAAAATAACTGCGCAACAGCAAGCAAGGTATATATTACGTAAGTTTTTTCTTCTCCATGAGAAAAACTCACCAAAAATACAAAGTTTTTCTTTTCTAAACGAAAAACTTCTGAATTTCAAGTACTTTTTCTTCTACAGGCGAAAAACTTTGGAGGTAAAAATCACCGCCAGATTCGTCTTCAATCTCAGCGGTGATCATTTTTTATCAGTTTGTATCCCTAGGCGCTCATTTTAGCTGCCAGCGCACGTACTTCCTTCACCGAAAGCTTAGAGTACTTAACAATCTTATCTATGCTTTCATTATTGGCAAGCATTTCTTTAGCAAAGCTAATACGAGCTTCTTTTTCCGTCTTTTTGATAGCTTCTTTTTCACGTTTCGCTATAAGCTTTTCCATTACATCGCCCATTTTATCCAAGCCCTCCTTCTCTTCTTTAAAGTATCTAATTTTTTCAGCAAGCTTTTTATAATGCATATCATCAGGATTCTTGCAGCAAAAGTCATGCATCAGCATTCCTAACGGAGTGTCATTATGAATTTTGGCATTAACGTAGATAATATGCGAGCCATCTGCAAAGCTGCTACCATTCTCATCTATCGTTCTATGAATATGATAAATCGGCAACAGTCCTTTAAGCACGTCTTCCTTTGTAATGAAAATAACATAGTTCTCAGGGATTTTGTCAAAATACTCACCCTTCGGCAAGCTTTTGGCATCCAACAGGCTCATATGATAGCGCGCTCTTTGAGGAATGGCGCCACTGCTTTCATTCTGTACTTCGACATTGAACTTGGTGCCATCAGCTTTTTCAGCTAAAATATCAAGCTGTAAGTCCCTTCCCTGAAGATTTTTAAGACGTTTTTGTGTAGATGCTTTCTTTACTTTGATTGTATCATTTTCTAAAATAATCCGCAATATTAATTGCGTGCGCTCTATATCATCTTCAAAAACCTTGGTCATGAACGGGTCATCCATAAGCGTAAATTCTTTAATGGAATTCAATAAATCTTGCTTTATTTTTACCATTTATTATTCATAGCCTTTCTTCTGATTCTTCTGACTAGTCTTTGTGCTTATTATATTAGCAGAGAAGGTTACTATAGTCAAGATATTTTTCTGAAAATTCACTTTTATTTTTGCAGTATATTAAAAGGCGGCGCAAGCGCACCGCCCCAAGGTTTCAGGTTAAACTTACTATTTCATGCACGCATCACGTGGCAGTCCCAGTTGCTCGCAGATGTCGCCCCATTTTTGCTGACGTGTTTTCATCGCCAGCAGCTCCTCCACGCTCTTGTCGCAGTGGCGCGCCAGGAACATTGCACGCTTCACCTGATGCGAAGCGTAACCCATGCGCATATATTTGTCCACCAGCTTTTTATCCAGGCCAAACAAGCGGTGGATGCGGTCAACCTTGTACTCATGCTCGGCACGCGCCAGCTTTTCCGGTGTCAGTCCCAGCAGATAATCAACGCGCGTCCACACGTATTTATCGCGCAGCTGCGCCACCTCCTTCACCGGCTTTTTCGCTGCGTACGCATGCAGGCACAGCTTTTTCAGCTCCATGTAGCTGATGCCGCTGTCAAAAAGCTCGCCAAGCTCTTCCTTGTCGAAGAGGAAGCTGTCATGCAGGCCGTTCACTGCCTTTTCCTTATCCATAGGCTTCTTGCCTGCGGCGCTGGCAGTTGCTCCGCCAACAACAAAAAGACCGCAGAGCATCAGGCAGATTAAAAGAGTTATCTTTTTCATTTTGCACCCCTTTGCGAATATTTAATTATCAAATGAGCATTTTTTTTGATTCTTGCTAAAATTTTCTCCTGTTCATCTTTTGTATAGCCAATTACATCTTTGATTTCGTATTTTGGTAAAACGCATAAAAGGCTGTGAAATCCATCTTCTGCATCAGGTGTTTCTACGTATACTAAAACAGTACCGTCCGCTTTCATTTCCGAATGCGTGTATTCAGTTCCATCATTTAATGTCAAATATGGATAAATCATATAAAGCACCATCCTTTCATACGTATTATAGCATATTTACAGGTTCAGAAAAAGCTATATAAAAGTGGCGGCGCTAAAGGCGCCGCCGTAGGGTTAAGTGTTAGAAGCTATATTCATAGCCAACCATGAAGTTACGGCCCAAGGAATAAAAATTCGATGTACTGTTACTCGTAATATCTAATCTGTCAAATATGTTGTTAATGTGCAAAAATGCCTTTTGATTTTTCTCAGGTGCATAGGTGAAATGCAAATCAGTAAAGCATTGCGGCTTGAGTTCTCTTTGCGGTTTGTCTATAGAGGCTCTGGTAGACATCCTGTCTCCTACAAAGTTTACAGACATGCTAGCAGCAAATTTACTTTGCGTATAATCAACAGCTCCTTGCAGCTGATATTTATTATAAATTTGATGCCAATCCATATCACCATAGTTATGAATATTTTGAGCTTTAGGATTTTGGTAGGTAGCACCCCAACGTGTTGACCAATTATCATCATGCGTTATTGCATAAGACAATTCAACACCAGTGTTTTTAACATCTTCGTTGAAATAGTCTACTCCATCAACAAAGCCGTCGTTATCATAGTTTACTTTAGCGTCTATGGAATCCTTGATTTTATAATTGAACAAAGCAAATCGCAAGTTGCCTTTGCCGATATTCGATTTATAACCGATTTCATAATGTGTTCCCTGTTCAGGTTTCAGATCAAGCGAAGGATTCATATTACCGTTACCGAAAAGTTGAGTCAAATTAGGCAAACGGAATGATTTACCAATCTTTGCATAAAAACTGCTATCATCGCTCACCTTATAAATATATTGCAGTTCAGGAGTAAATTTGCTTAAGTTGTCGTTATGAGTATAGTTGCTAGTACCGGTTTTATTATCCTTCTGATAGCCGTCACAGCCTGTTGCCCACGTTTCACGGGCATTAAAAATTAAATTGGAGTTATCGGATACCTTCCAATCATAAGAAGCATAGACAGAATAGTTATCACGTTGATAGGTGCTATTTTTATTATTGCTTGAAGAGAATAAATCCATATCTTCTTTTTGATAACCGGCACCGATTAACAATTTGTTTTCTCCCATATCAAATGTTTTTTGTAAATCAATATTTGTATTATGTCCTTTGCGCCAGCTATAAGGAGTCTTTGCGGACCATGCACCCTTCGAAAAATTAGACCGATCATATGATTTTTCCTGAGTTCCGTAAGATACATTAGCCTTTAAACCATCTTTATCGTATTGAAGTAAGAACATATTGTCGGTATCTTCATAATAATTATTTTGCGTACGCTCGCCTGACAACGCTTTTTTCTGCCAGTATTCATGCTTGTTATTTGAATAACTATGCGTAAAGGTTAAGCCATCAAGCATTTTCCAGTTCCACAAAACACTTTTTCTATCACCTTTACCATAATCATATACAGTAGTCCTAGCAGTAGGTTTGCCAACATAGCCACTCATATTATCGGCTTTACCACGCTTCTCATAGCCGGCAACAATATTAAATTTATCTGCACCGACACTTACATTGTAGCGTTGCTTACCAAAATTACCTGCAGCAACTTTAACAGTATTGCTCATTGCTTTCTTGGTAATAATATTAATTACACCGCCGGTAGCTTCACTGCCATATAATACAGAACCACCGCCTTTTACTACCTCAATTTTTTCAATGGATTCAGACGGAATATCCTCCAAGTTATACTTACCGTCCTGATTCATCGGAACACCATTGACCAAAACCAAAGTACCCTTTTCAACGCCACGAATCATAACCTTACTGGTCATTGTTCCCATACCGGTACCGTTAAAACCTTGAGATTGTGTATTAACGCCTAATGTATTTTGCAATACATCATAAGCATTGCCAGCACTGCTTTTTTCAATCTGCTCTTCGCCATAGACCTCTACAACAGCAGGAATATCCAAATCTTTTTTTTCTGTTCTTGTTGCTGTAACAACCATTTGGTCTAACGAATACTCCTGCAGCTCTTCAGCAAATACGTTTGTACCCCCCCATATTACACTACCGGTAATGAGGGCCGTCATCAATAAACCCTTGGAAAAATTACTCTTCATGTTTACTCATACTCCTATCAAAAAAATTTATTGAAAAGCCCCAGCACACCCAGTCTTTCATGGTCATATGCAACAAGCTTCACAATCGGTAAAAAATATTTGTATATCAGCTCATCTAGATAATATTATATCTTATTTTAAAGTATATAGCTACTTCATAGTCAATATTTTTATGAAAATTTTTGCAAATAAAAATCACCGCCAGATTCGTCTTCAATCATAGCGGTGATCATTTTTTATCAGTTTGTATCCCTAGGCGCTCATTTTAGCTGCCAGCGCACGTACTTCCTTCACCGAAAGCTTAGAGTACTTAACAATCTTATCTATGCTTTCATTATTGGCAAGCAT
>NZ_CALDXR010000045.1 GCF_937920985.1 uncultured Phascolarctobacterium sp. | reverse complement strand
ACGACTCCTAGGAGTACGCTTTGTACGCCGTCGTCGCCGTCGCTTCGCCTCTGACGCTTTCTCGTCAACCTTTTTATAAAAAACTAGAGGGAGCGGTCGACGGTAAAGCGCCATATGCTTAGCAACGACTCCTAGGAGTACGCTTTGTACGCCGTCGTCGCCGTCGCTTCGCCTCTGACACTTTCTCGTCAACCTTTTTATAAAAACTATAGGAATCGGTAGACGCTAAAGCATCATAGCAGATAAATATTGACGAAAACTGTTTTGAATAAACCCTTCCATCATTAAATATAGAGGAGAAAATGAATTTGAAAAAGGATTTAACTATTGATATTTTAAGCAGCGTGCAAAAGCCTGCGCGCTACACCGGCGGTGAGTTCGCCAGCATTGTTAAGCCTGCTGACGAAGTAGAGGCAACTATTGCTCTGGCCTTCCCGGATGTATACGAAGTAGGTATGAGTTACCTTGGCTTCAAAATTTTATACCATCTGCTGAACAAGGAGAATGGTATTGCTGCAGAACGCGTTTATGCGCCTTGGATTGACCTGGAGGCGAAGATGCGTGAGCGTGAAATTGCGCTTTGTACTCTGGAAACAAAAAAGGCTTTGAGCGAATGTGATATTGTAGGCTTTACTTTGCAATACGAGCTTTCCTATACCAATATCTTAAATATGCTTGATTTGGGTGGCGTACCGCTGCTGGCTAAGGACCGTACTGATGCAGATCCTTTTGTTATTGTAGGCGGTCCCTGCGTGTACAACCCGGAGCCGTTGACTGATTTCTTCGATTTTGCTGTTATCGGTGAAGGCGAAGAGGTGTTGCTTGAGGTTATGCGTTGCTACAAGGAGTGGAAACGTGAAGGCAAACCCGGCGGCAGACAAGAATTCCTGCAGCGCGTAGTAAAAATCAAGGGCATTTATGTACCTTCCTTCTATGAAGCAGAATATAATGAGGACGGCACCTTTAAGGCTATTAAGCCGCTGCGCGAGGATATTCCTGCCGTTATCCAAAAGCGTGTTGTAGAGGATATGAACAGCGTAGATTTCCCGACCTCTCCGATTGTGCCGTTTGGCGAGATTGTCCATGACCGCATCATGCTGGAGGTTTTCCGTGGCTGTAGTCGTGGTTGCCGTTTCTGCCATGCCGGTATGGTTTATCGTCCGGTGCGCGAGCGCAAGCCCGAGGTACTGATGGACCTGTCGCGTAAGCTGGTAGATAACACAGGTTATAACGAAATCAGCCTTGTATCCCTGTCCAGTGCTGATTATTCCTGCCTGGCACCGCTCGTACATAAAATGATTGGCGAATTTAAAGATGAACGCGTAAGCGTTTCTCTGCCTTCCCTGCGTATCGACAGCTTCTGTGTTGCTATCGCCAAGGAGGTACAGGCAGTGCGCAAAAGCGGCTTGACCTTTGCTCCGGAAGCAGGCAGCCAGAAGATGCGTGACGTTATCAACAAGGGCGTTACCGAAGAGGATTTGATGAATGCTGTCGGTGCAGCGTTTGAATCCGGTTGGAACAGCGTTAAGCTGTACTTTATGATTGGCCTGCCCTATGAAACTGACGAGGACGTTTTGGCAATTGCTGATTTGGCGCGCAAGGTACAGTATAAATATTTCCAGATTACCGGTAAGCGTGGGTGCAAGGTTACTGTAAGTGCTTCGTCCTTCGTACCTAAGCCGTACACTGCTTTCCAATGGTTCGCGCAGAATGACTTGGAAGAAATCCGCCGTAAGCAGTTCCTGCTGAAGGATGAAATCAAAAAATATAAGAATATCACCTTAAACTATCATGATGCAAAAACCGGTACTATTGAAGCTGTTTTTGCCCGTGGTGACCGCCGCGTAGGCAAGGCTTTGCTGTTGGCATGGCAAAAGGGCGCGCGTTTTGACGGCTGGAGCGATTGCTTCTCCTACGAGCGTTGGCTGGAGGCTATCAGTGACGCCGGTCTGGATAAAGACTTTTACGCTGCCCGTGAGCGCGGTGAGCAGGAGGCCTTCCCTTGGGAGCACATTTCTCCGGGTGTCAGCCGCCGCTTCCTGTGGAACGAATGGCGTAAGGCTTATGCTCAGCAGCTTACGCACGACTGCCGTCGCACAAGCTGCACCGGCTGCGGTGTTTGCCAGGCTCTGGGCGTAAAAATCGTTGACTATAAAGAAGAGTATCAAAACAATGGGGAGGTACAGGCATAATGAAACTGCGTATGCAAATTACCAAGGATAAGGATATCCGCTTTATCTCCCATTTGGAATATGTGCGCACTATCGGCCGTGCAATCCGCCGTGCCAAGCTGCCTGCTGCCTATTCCGAAGGCTTTAATCCGCATTTGAAATTCAGTTTGGCATCTGCGCTGGGTGTAGGCGTAGTAAGCTATACCGAATTCGTGGAAATCGAGCTTGCTGAGCCTATGGAAGTAGAAAAGGCTGCGTTGGCTCTTGATGCTGCTTTGCCGCGCGGTATCCGCGTACTGGCTGCCGATGCTGTTGATACGCATCACGCTGCCCTGATGAGTCAGGCAGCAGGTGCAAGCTATCGTGTAACGCTGCCTTATAGCAAAGACGTGAGCGCTGCTGTTGCGGAGTTCAATGCTGCGCCGGAGCTGCTGTTCAAAAAAGCTGCACCTAAGACGAAGGCTAAGTTTAAAGAGATTGATGTCAAGTTCTATATTCCTCAGCTTACTGTAGAGCAGACCGAAACGGAAACAATCTTCAGCTTTGACTGCAAAATTACGCCGACAGGCAGCATGAAGGCAGTAGATTTGCTGAATGTGCTGAATGAGCAGTATGGACTGGCTCTGCCGGTAGAAATGGCTGATATTGAACGTCTAAGACTGTACCGCAATAATAAAAACGGCAAGCCTATCCCAATGCTGAACAGTGATGCTGTAACCTTAGGATAGTATAAGCATTGTCATTTTAAATCTAAAGTTAAGCATAATATTGTCTTTTAGTATTTTGAAAAGACAATAGCTATAATATCGTAATTTAGTGGCTGGAGTTATCTTCTCCAGCCATTTTGCATTTTAATTTGCTAACTGCTTAATGAGTCATTCTGGTGCTCTACTGCTTTTTTATAAATTTTTTAAAATAATCATAAATTCACTTGACTGTCTAGCTGCTAGACAGCTTATTATGACATAGTAAGTAAAAAATAGGAATTAATTTCAAGACAAATATTTTACCATAAAATAGAGCAAATGAATAATTCCTGTTTTGATTTTAAAGAAATAATAGGGAGTGAAGTGTATTGAAAAAGATTATTTCAAAAGGCTTGTTAATGACAGCTCTGCTGACTGGTTCAACAGTGTTTTTTGGGGGGGCATCTGCTTTTGCTGAAGAGAGTTTAAATGAATATACCATTGATACTATTGTTGTCACTGCTACAAGAACGGAAAAACGTGATGTTGATGTACCGGCAACAACGGAAATTATTACCAGTAAAAGATTAGAAGAAACCGGCGCAACTACACTGGAAAATGCCATTAAATATACAACAGGTGTTGTTTATAAAGCTAATACTGTTGGTGATAATGGCGGTGAGTTTTTAGTTCGCGGCAAGCGTCGTGGTACTTTAGTTATGGTTGATGGTGTGCCTATGAATTTCAGAACAGGGTATTATGATTTGGATACCATTAATATAGCTGATGTTGAAAAAGTTGAAATTGTTCGCGGTGGTGGTGCTGTTCTATATGGCAGTGATACTAGCGGTGGTGTTATCAATATCATAACCAAAAAGAAACGTACTAATGCTATTTCTGCAGCTGTAGGTGATAATGGTGTACAAAAATATCAGACAAGTCTGCAGGCAGGTAAATTAGGCATTGGTGCTAGTTGGAATAAAAAAGGTAGTGTTGATAGGACATCTCTTGCGACTAATAGCGCAGGTGCATATAATCCAAATGGAACTTACTTTAAATTCTATGGTGGCGAAAAAACGATTGTTTCTACCAATTATACTTTTGATGAGCATTGGAAAATAACTTTTGATTATAATAATTATGATTATGTTAGAGGTTATATATCAGAAAAAACTAAGTTAGCCACCGATAAACGCTTTATTACTAACGAAGAAAATAAATTTACTATTAACTATGATAATAATGGCTTAAAAGCTAATGTTTTTTATCATAAGGGAACATCTGATTCTAGATATCATTATTGGAAAAAAAATAAATTCTATCCTAATTCCTATTTTTATGGAAGTAATGATGTTATCAAAGGTATAGAGGTAACGAAAGATATTGAGTTTGATAACAACAATAATCTGTTGGTTGGTGCTAAAGCCTATAATGAAAAATATAGCTATTATAGTTTTTATGATCCGAGTTATAAAGTTGCAACACCTGTAAATTATGCTTATGATAGAAATGTTTACTCTATATTTGCTCAATTGGATCATAAATTTGATAATAGACATGATCTAATTATCGGTGCTCGTGAAACGTGGACGGGCGGTTCTCCGGACGGAACCAATTATAGTGAATTTACTCCTCAAATCCAATACTCTTATAAAATGACGGAGGATACAAGTGCTTATGCTAGCATTGGCAAATCCTTTACTTTGCCGACTACAAAAGATATGTATGGTCAAGGTAATACGATTCAAAATTCAAATATCAGACCTGAGGTTGGCAAGCATTATGAAACAGGCTTAAAACATATTTCTGGTGCTCATTCCTGGAAATTAGCTTTGTTCAAGAGCGATGTAAAAGACTTTATTACAAGTTCCGAAAATGCTCAAGGTGAAAGTATTGCTATCAATGAGGATACAAAAAACATGGGCATAGAATTATCCTGTGAAATGAATAAGGCAGAAGGTTTTAGCTATAATTGGGGTGTTTCCTTTAGTAATCCTCAGTACAGAACACCGAAAGAGGATGATGGCGTTTGGAAGCGTAATTACGGCAAATGGTTACTTAATGGTGGCGTAAGCTATAGCATGAGCAAATTTAATGTTGCTTTAAATGCTAGTATGATGGCAGACCGTGTTCTGCAAAAATATCAGATTCCTGTTAAACCGTATTTATATACAAGCCTGCATGCTTCTTATAAACCTGTTAAAGAGCATGAGATTTATCTGAATATGGATAACCTTTTAAATCGACATGATATTACCTCCCATGTATCTTCCCGTTATGTAAGCCTTGGCAGAAACTTTGAGGTTGGTTACAGATTTACATTCTAAGCTTGATAAAGGGTGATTAATGTGCGTTGTTTAGTTCTTATTTTATTGATGATGATATTTACCGGTTGTGGTATGCAGTCTCGGACCGACGATAATAAGTCAAATGATGCTTATAGTGTTGTAGATGATTATGGCAATGTGCTGCAGTTTGATGCTAAACCGAAAAGAATTTATGCCGGAACGCTGAGTATAGAAGAGCTTTTAGTTGATTTGGTATCTGCAGATCGGTTTGTTGCAATTTCTGAAGACGCTTTGGATGGTAATATCTCATTAATTAAGGAACAAGCAACGCACGTTAAAAAGGTTGTTCCTGGGTATATAGGTGTAGAAGCTATTTTGGCTCTGAAGCCGGATCTGGTTATAGTACAGGAAAACCGCAATAAGGAATTTATAGATGCTTTAAAAGATACTGGCTTAAAAGTCATGGTAACTAAAGTGCCTACCAATCTTGATATGGTACAAAAGCGTATAGAAATCATTGCTAAAGCTGTTAGCGAAGAAGAACGAGGCAAGCAAATTATTAAGGATATGAATAAAAAACTTGCGCTTGTACAGAGTAAGGTGGGGAATTTGCCAGAAGAAAAGCGTAAAATTGCTCTAGCTTATTCTCTGATGGGGGCTTTTGGCAGCAAAAATGGTTTGTTTCACGATATTTGTATACGTTCTGGTTTGCGTAATGGAGCTGCTTTGGCTGGATTAGAGCGAGGGGAGCACTTGAGTAAAGAAAAAATTGTTAGCACTAATCCTGATATACTTATTTTTCCGCAGTATAGTGCAACAAAAAAAGGTGACGTAAATAAATTGCGTGAAGATGTTTTATCTGATGAATCGTTGCAAACGGTGAAAGCTGTAAAGAATAAGAACTATATTATTATTGCTGATAGATACCGCTATAGTGCTTCTCAGCATATGGCTGATGCTATATTGCTTCTTTCGAAGCAGGCTTATCCGGAACTTTATGTAAATGATTGAGAATAGCAATTATTGTTAAAATACTACGATAATTCTATTGAAAATAATTATAACTTTTCTTTTTTAAAAAACCTCCTTCGTAGCAGTAATATAGAAAATTACTATTTTAACGAAGGAGGTTTTAGTGCTTTGAATATGCTATTTTATCTGCAGCTCCAGCTTGTAAATATATTTATCCATATCGCCTGTCAGCCAGTAATCACACAGCGAGGTGACATAAAGCGGTGATATCGGCGTGAGCTGATGCTCCTGACAATATTCTGCCAGCATTTGCAGATATTTTTTATTGTTGAACATATAGACGCCCTGAAAATAAAGCGTCAGATAATCGCCCGCAGGCTTTTGATAGCAATGCGCTGTAGCAAGCTTGTCATGGAGCGTATAAAAATAATGTTTCAGATGTCTAGTTTCGAAATCCTGCAAAATTTCCGCATCGTAAATATAGCCGAAGCCGTTTGTTGTTAAGGCAGTATCATTTTTCAGATGGGTAAACATTTTGGCGATATGCGTGGAACGCTTTTTGAAGCATTCGTTTTCTTCGGTAGCATTGCTCAGATAAAGATAACGCGCTTGCTCATGTATAAGCAAGATTTTATTCAATGTGATGTCAGCTATGGAATCAAGCTTGCCTAATTCGCTCTGCAGCTCTGTTTTCATGGCTTGTAGACGGGCAATCTCCTGCGTAAAGAAATCTATGCGCTCATTGAACAAATCACGGTAATTTTGTGGCGAACGGTTGGCAAGATAATCCTTGATGCGTGCAATCGGTACCTCAAGCTGGCGCAGCGTAAGAATCAGCTGCAGCAAAAACAGCTGACTGCGCTTGTAATAGCGGTAACCGTTTTCATCGACAAGTTCTGGGGTAATCAATCCCAGCTTATCATAATAAAGCAAAGTCTTGCGGGGAATTTTGCAAAGCTGTGATAATTCACCGGTCGTAAAGTAATTTTGTAGATTTTTTGACATTTTTAGCATTTCCCCCTTGACTGTCTAGCTGCTATACACAGTATTATAACATATAAAAGAGAGATTGCATATTAATACTTCGTTCAAATAATTTCAAGTGCTTAATACGCAACTCGTTGTTTTTTTTGATGAGTGAATGGAGGTATATCTGTGAAAAAACTGGCTAGTAAAGGTTTATTGATGAGCGCATTGATTTGTGGTAATGTACTCTGGGGGGGGACAACAGTTCTTGCTAATGAGGCTCAGGAGTATGAACTGGATGAGATGGTTGTAACAGCTACGAGAACCATGAAGCAGATTCAGGAGGTTCCGTCCAGTGTCAGTGTGGTAACGGCAAAGGATATCGAGGAGCGTAACATTACATCTGTTCCGGAAGCTTTACAGACCTTACCTGGTGTGTATAAAAGTCAAGCAATTCAAGGCGGTATTCAGCTTAGAGGCTTTGGCTCTGGTGATATTCTTGTATTAGTAGATGGTTTACAGATGAACTATCCTTTCAACAGCACTGTGGACTGGGAGATGATACCGGTAGAAAACATTGAGCGTATTGAAGTTGTGCGTGGTGCTGGTTCTTCTCTGTATGGCGGACATGCTGTTGGCGGTGTAGTAAATATTATTACAAAGGATGCCAAGAAGAAAGGCTTGAATGCTAACATAGTTTTGAATTATGGTAGCAATAATACTTGGAAAAAGGCTCTTTATGCTGATGTAAAAGCCAATGAAAAAGTTTCTTTCGGCGTTGGCTATGAAAATCGTAAATCGGATGGATGGGGAAATTATTATCAGACAAAAGCTGCTAGCAAAGGCAGTGGGACAATTGTTCCTGATAATAAACCGCCACAATTAAGCAATGGTAAATACATTGTTGCTACACGCGGCGATAGAAAATATGAGAGCGAAACCTATAGTGCAAATGTAAAGTATAATTTTGATGCGGAACGTTCCTTGAAATATACTTTTGCCAATACTACGAGTACTTATTATTATCCGAGTCCTAAGAGTTATATTTATAAAGACGGTAAGCCTGTATGGAGCGGTAAAGTTGATTTAGGAAATGGAACTTATGTATCTCCTAGTCTAGGAACTTCCTTAGGCTATGATGGTGAGAAAGAGTACAACAAACACACTTTAGCATATAATGATGATAAAAATAAAATAAATGCTAATTTCAGTTTGCTTGATATGAAAAAATCCGGATATAGTAGTGCTAGTGGCACTGCTAAAGAGGTTCCCTGGTATGGAGCAGGCAGTGATTCTTCATATCCTGGAAAAACCTATGTATTCGATTTTCAAAAGGCTTGGGAAAATATTGGCAAACACGATATTTTAATTGGTGGAGATTTTAAACAAGAGGAGTTTACCCAACATAGAAAATATCTGAAAAACTATCATGATCATAATTCCGTAGATACAAGTAAGGGAAAGAATGGCTTATTCCAAGTAAACACCGGTAAAGCACAGAATATAGCTTTATTTGTTCAAGATGAATATAAATTTAATGAACCTTGGACTATGTATCTTGGATTACGCTATGACCATTATAAGAAGTACAATGGTAGCACAACAAGCTATAACCTTGATGGCAGTTTGGATGCAAATAATTCCAGTAAGCATGGTGAAGGCTCATATAATGAATTGAGTCCTAAAATTGCTTTTGATTTTAAAGCTGATGATAATACTAATTATTATGTATCTTATGGTCATTCTTTTAATCCTCCTCCGTTTAGTCAAATTTTCCGCTATGAGCAGAATGTACATGCCAATCCGGATCTTGATCCTGAAACATCTGATACCTTTGAGATTGGTATGAAGAAAAAAATCTCTGATAAGACCAATATGGGTATCTCCATGTATAAGGTGAAAACTGATGATAAGATAGTATATACTTATCATTATAAACCCGGCACTAAAGTAGTAGATTATAAGTCTTATGAAAACTATGGTACTGAAAAGCGTCGCGGAGTAGAGTTTAGTCTTGAACATAAGCTTACTGAAGAATTATCTGGATATCTTAATTATTCTTGGCAGCATGGCAAAGTAGAAAGAACAGCAGTAGCTAATACAAACCTTGGTAGTGTTAATTCTACTGATTATGGTATTCCGAAGCATTTATTACACGCTGGATTGAATTACAAAAAAGATAAACTTGGCGTAAATCTTGACTGTCAATATGTGAGTGCTCGTCAAGCACCGGATGATGAAACCGGTGAATATGGTTCTGAAGATCCGTACTTTATCGTAAATATGGGCTTCAATTATGAAATTGCAAAAAATGCTGTATTACAATTTACGGTAGATAATGTATTTGACAGAGAGTTCTATGCAAGTGAACCTACTTCTGGTCGTGTTTATAGTGTTGGCCTGCGCTACAGCTTCTAATTACTTGCTTAACGTTTTTCAATAGCTTAAAATAGGGATAGGGTGTTTGTTTGAATTACCCTATCCCTATTTGTTATCGAGGTGATTGCCTATGTTATATAACCTTAAACGTTTAACCGGCTATGCTCTTGGCTTTGTACTGTTTTACGCGCCGGTGGCGCTCTTTCAGCGCTGCCTGTTCTATCTGCTTTACGGCAGCTGGCAGCCGCAGAGTATTCACGGACTTTGTTTTCGTATACCTATAGAGCATGTGTTGGACGGAATAATCTGGCGACTGACACCGATAAGCATGCTGAGTACATTACTGCTTTTGGCGGCAGCCTTCTTCCTGGGGCCTGTTTTTTGCGGCAGGCTGTGTCCTGCAGGAGCGTTTACCGAATATCTTTCGAAGCTGGTGCCGTCAAAATTTCAAATCAGCTGGCATCGTTATACAGAAATTGCGCCTATTCGTTACGGTATGCTGGCAGGCTTTTGCCTTGTGCCCTTTTTCGGTGGCATTCTGGCATGCTCCTATTGCAATTTCTTTTTGTTCGACTTACTTGCCAACTACTATACGCAGGGTTACTTTATTTCGCTAACCTCCAGTCTGCTGCTGACAGCAATTATGTGGGTGCTTGTCTTTGGTATCTTCACTAAAGGCGGACGCGGCTTCTGCAATTTTTTGTGCCCGGTGGGAGCGGCACAGGGACTGATGCATGCCTTAGGCTGCAAGCTGCCGTTTGTACTGCGCATGCGTGTTGATAAAAGCCAATGCATAGGCTGTGGCTTGTGCGAAAAGAAGTGCCCGATGGAATCCGCTGAGCTTGCTGACGGTAAGGCGCAGATTAACCGGCATAACTGCATCTGCTGCGGCGTATGTCAGCATGTATGCCCGGTACAGGCTATCAGCTACGGGAGGAAACGCGTATGAAAAATAAGCTGATAAATTTTATTGCGGCAATGGGAATTCCTGTCAGTGGCATTACTACGCAGGGGGCAGGCTGCACAGGGATTTGCGGCAGCTGCAGCTTGAATTGCGCGCCGGGAATAGTTGCTTTACTGCTTTTGGCAGGCAAGGCAATTTACAAACGTTATCATGGCGGGGTGGTGCAGCATGAATAAGAAATTGTTGAAGCGTGTACTGGCCTTTGTGCTGATGGCGGCTGTGATGGTAGGCCTGGTATTTTTCCGCAGTGAAAATAACTATGACAAGCACTATTTCCGTGCTAAGCTGGCACGTGGGCAGGAGGTGCATTGCCAAATAGACCTAGGCAAGGAGGGCGAGCTGAAATATTTGCTGCAGCCCAATATCTATACATTGTATTTACGCCTGCTGCCGGAGGATAAGCAAGCGCAGCTGCGCTGCGAGGGCGAAGGCCTGCAGATGCTGCTGTCGCGCAGCAGCAAGAAAGGCTTGTGGCGCAAGCTTGCACCTGATGAAATGATTAGGCAGTACAAGGGACAGTTAGGAGTGAGTGCGGAGCTGTATTTTTCGCCGGAGCAGTTGAAGCAGCGCCATGTGCAGCAGGGAAAAATCAATTTTTATGATGCGAAAGGCTTATACGGAACTGTCGTCGTTGACGTAATCAATTCGCGGGTGAAGTAAGATTAATATGGTTTTCAAGCTGTGGGCAGAAGTTCTGCCTGCAGCTTTTTGCTTTATAAATAATAAAGACATATTCCTAAGTTTTCTTGCAATCAATTAGGAATAGTGATAAAATAGCGAATGAAAAAGTAATTAAATGATATAGATACTTAATTGCTTTGAATAATATTGTTTTAGGGCGCAAAAGCAGTGCTGATAGCTGCTGATGTTAAAAGGAGGCTTATATTATGGCTGAAGAGTTTAACAAAAATCAACAAGAAGTGAAGAATGAGATTCGTAAAGGGATAGTTGAGCGTCTGCTTGGCAGCAAGCTGGATGCAGAAAATGCAGAAATGCCGATAAGGTCCAGCTTCGTGAATCATAACCTAGATGATTACAATATTATAGATACTCATTATCAAGCCTTAAAGGATGAGGTTTTGCATGAGCTGGGCGCATATCTTTTACACAATAAAAGTACAAATGAGAATGACGAAATGGCTATCAGAGCCAGCTATGTTAATCACACACCTGCAGATACCCGTATTCTTGACGGTCATTACCAAAAGCTGAAGGATGAAATCTGCCATGAAATCGTACAACAGGTTGCCGGTGACAAGGTTGCTGTTGAAAAGGATGCGATGGCAATCCGCGCCAGCTATCTGCATGAGCTGCAGGAGCAGGGAAGTATGAACGAAGCTATTGCCAAACGCCTTCTGGCTAAAGGCATGAGCGTGGCTGATGTTGCTGAGGCTATGCAGATGCCTGAAGAAACTGTTGCCAAGCTGCAGGAAAAATAAGAAAAAGTTGTAGAATGCACCAATTTACGATTAAGACGCTTAATGTTATAATATAAGCAACTTATGAGTAGAGTTGGTGCATTTTCATGTTTATTGGGCGAAAAAAGGAACTTGCTATATTAGAAAAACTTTATAACAGTAATGAATTGAACTGCGTATGTTTGACTGGCGATGCCGGAATTGGCAAAACAGCGTTACTGCAAGAATTTGCCAGACGCAAGCATAAAGCATATTTTTGTGTACGCGCAAGTACTAATAATGCCAATAAGGCAGCTTTTTACACAGAGCTGTCAGCTCAAGGCATTGTTCAATGCAGCAGTGGCTATTGGCAGGATATACTTAAGTTAATTTATAAAAAGGCTAAGGGAGAAAAGATAGTATTATTGATAGACGATGTGCAGGAACTGGAAACCAGTTTTAGTGAGCTGTTGCCTGAAATAATTGCCTGCCTGCAGACTGAGGCAGAAAAATTAAGACTTTTGCTGGTATTTAGCGGCAGAGAATGTGACTATGTATTACATTTATTAGGAAAAAGCAAATTGCCTCTATCTAAAATATTTTTGCAGTCATTAAATTATGAAGATGTTTTGCCTTGCTTAATTCCGTTTAGCAATGAAGAAAAAGTGTTGCTTTATGGAGTAACTGGAGGAAAACCAGCCTATTTGCAGCTTATAGACAGTACGTTAAGCTTTAAGGATAATCTGTATAATTTATTCTTTAGTCCCACAGCTTCGTTACTGCATGTTGCCGAACAGATTCTAGCATTGCATTTTCGTCAGCCGCATATTTATCATGCAATATTATGCTCAGTTGCCTGTGGCGCAATACATATGAAGGAGATTGCGGAAGCGGTAGGCATGCCTGATAATAAGACTTCAAAGTATGTTGGCGTACTGGTAGAAAAAGGGTTATTGAAAAAGCTTGTACCTCTTGTAGAAGCAAAGCTTGGTAAGCAGCAAAAAACGACGTGTTATATATTAACTGATTCTATGCTGACTTTTTGGTATCGCTTTGTTTATCCATTTTTAAGCAGTATAGCTATGGGGTGCGGAAACTATTTATTACGTACTAAGGTATTACCTGCTTTGGACGATTATGCAAAGGTGCTTTTTTTAGAAATATGTCGACAGTATTGTTTTACACTGCGCGAACGTGGTGATTTTCATAAATTTATGCAATTTGGTTATCTTTGGCCAAAAGATAATTGCGCAGTAGAACAGATCCGTTTGATTGCTTATGATAAAAATAGTGCGGGTTTTATGCAATGCGTATGGGAAAAAAGTAAGGTTGATGTTCCGTTAATAAAACAGTTACAAGGAGAATATGCTGACATAACAGGACGCAGTAATTATTATATTGTTTTTTCGCGGCGAGGCTTTACTGATAGAGCTTTAGGATATGCAGCACGGACTAAGGAAGTCAGGTTGGTATCTTTGTTTTACTTGAAGTAAATCTAAACGTAAGTAGAATATAGAGAGGTGCAATTTAGATTTTTTACTACATTCTACTTATAAGTTGAATAATGAAACCGGCTTAAAATAACGCTTTAAGCCGGTTTTTCTTTTCGAAAAAAAGAGTCTAAGAATTTACTGTTAATCATTGCACTTTAAAGCAAGTGACTATATAATCTTTATCGTAATGATTTGCATTAGTTTTTTGAGTATGATTTAGTAAAGGAGCGAGTGAACTATGATGAAAAAAATGATTCCCCTACATTTGTTGCTGGGATTAAGCATATTGGCAACTGGAAATGCAGCAGCACAAACAGAAGCTTTACAGGAATACAGCTTGCCTGGCATGAACGTTACTGCTTTGGGTTATGAAAAATCTAATTTGGAAACTCCTGCCGATGTAACTGTTTATTCTGGTGAGGAATTGAAGAAAACTGGGGCAAACGATGTTGCTAACGCACTGAAGTATACAGCTGGCGTATATTTTACGCAGATGGGCCCTCATGACCAAAGCTTTATTACTGGTAACAGCACCTTGAGTCTGCGTGGCATTAAAGGCGGAACTTTAGTTTTGATTAATGGCGTGCCTGCAAGCTTTAATAATGTAAGCCATTTGGATATGTTGAATCTGGAAGCTGTGGAAAAAGTTGAAGTAGTTAAAGGTGGCGGAGCTGTTTTGTATGGCAGTGAAGCATATGGCGGCGTAATTAACGTAATAACTAAAAATGAATATAAAAACAGCCTTCATATTGCTGCCGGGAACAAGGGACAGCGTGATTACAGTGCTACAATTGGTGCTGGTAAGCTAGGCATAACCTTGGGTCGTAATGAAATGGGCGAAACGGGGATTTTAACTCAAAAGCAGGGAACTAAGACGATTAATGGTGTAAAAGTACCATATTATACAGGCTTTGGTGATAGTAAGAAGGATCATCTTGGCGTAAGCTATAAGTTTGATGATAAATTGAGCTTTAATTACATGTTTGACAAGAAAAAATATACTATCGATTACCTTGGTGCTGATAATAGCAAATTACAGCATTTTGATTATGATGACCGTGAGCATTTTGCACAATTGCATTTTAATGACCAAAATGGTTTTGATGCAACGGCGTACTATAATGAGCGTATTATCCGTAATCCGGATTATTATATTGTAAGACCTGACAATCTGGAATGGGAGCGTAGCAATCATAAAAACTATGGTGCTGATTTAAAAAAGGTTTGGCAAAATGATAAAGACAGGGTTTTGCTTGGCTTTAATACAAAACGTGAGCTTTATGTAGATGAAAATCAAAAATTTGCTTCTTTTGGCAATAGCAACAGTGCTCTTAAACCTTATGCACGCTTTGGCAGCTATAGCTTAAATGGTTATTCCTTCTATGGACAATATGACCGTAAGTTGAGTGAAGTAACTGATGTTGTTTTAAGTATGCGTGAAGACTTAATTCGTTCTGATGCTGGTAATTATAATGCGTTTTTGCCGCAGTTGCAGATTTTAACAAAGCTTGACCAGGAAAATTCACTTTATGCTAATGTTGGTCGTTCTTTCAGAATGCCTACATTCCGCCAACTGTATTATTCCAGTGGTGTAATACTGCAAAACCCTGATTTGAAACCGGAATATGGCTGGAATTATGAGGCTGGTTATAAGCATGATAATGGTAAAGAGCAGTTTAAAGCTGCAGTTTTCCATATTGACTTAGATGATCAGATTACAAGCAGAAAGGTTAATGGTCTTTCTCAGTCCTATAATGCTGCCAAATATAAAAATACTGGTATAGAATTAAGCTACACCAATCAGCTTGATGAAAATCTTACTTGGACTGTTGGCGGTATTTATAGCAAGCCGCAAAACAAAACAACAAATACAGCACCATGGAAGGATGTATTGGGCAAGTATCAGGTGATGACATCAATTGATTATCAGCACGATAAGACTAATGCATCTTTAAATCTGAGCTATATGGGTGGTCGTGTAAACAACAGCAAGCAAACAGATGTGAAGCCTATTCTGCTTTCTAATCTGCATGTCGGCCATGAGGTTTTCGCTAACGCAACATTAACACTGGATATTAATAATATCTTTAATCGTAGAGATTTGACTGATCCTGATGGTTTGTATTACACACAAGGAAGAACATTTTTGGTAGGATTGAATTATAATTTCTAAGCTTATGAAGAAATTATTATGGTGCTTTTGTTTGTTACTATGCTGTTTGGGATGCGTAGCTTGCGGACCTCAGCAAGATAAAAGTAGCGATCGGCAAAATATTAGTGTAAACAATTATAATTTTTTTGGAGATGAACAGAAGGTTATATTTAAACAAGTACCGCAACGTATTTTAGTGTGCGGTAATAGCGGAGTTGAAACCTTAGTGGCTTTGGGCGCTGGTGATAAAATTACAGCAGCTGTTCTGACGGAAGCTGAAGATAAAGGAAGTCTGCAAGCGCTTTTGCCAAATGCTAGAATTTATACGCAGCCTCTGCAGCTGGAGGCTGCTGTAGCACTACAACCGGATTTTATTCTTGGGTGGCGCAGGTATTTTGCAGATAATCAATTAGGTGATACGTCAAGCTGGATAGCTAAGGGAATACCTGCATACATTCAGGATGCGTCAGGACCCGTACCGGCGAAGGGAAGATTCCCTGCCTGTACAATTGCCAGTGAGAAAAGGTTTATCAGCAATATGGGACTTGCACTAGGAAGGCAGCAGCAGGCGCAGGATATAATCCAAAAGATTGATTCAGAATTGCAGGCTGCTGAGAAAATACCGGCACAAAAGGTTCTTTTTGTAGAATTTCTCAATGGTAATATAGAAGTCTTTGGTAATGACCTTTTATGCGGAGATATAATTCGTCATTATGGTTGTTCGTTAGTGAGTTACAGCGCTCCCTTTATCAGTCAGGAAGAACTGATGGAAATGCAGGCTGCTAAAATCTTTGTTGTCTATCATGGCGGGGAGCAGCAGAAGCAAGCAGCGTTAGCACAGCTGCATAATCCTCTGTATAAGCATTTACCGGCAGTAGCAAGTGGTCAGGTTTATCCTATAGCTTATAAGCAGATAGTAGCTCCAGGCAGTGATTTGTTAGGAACGTTGAAGTATGTTAAGCAATGCTTGCTTGCCAACCATCCTCAATAATGATAAAATCAAATAAACAGCAAGGCTGAAAATGCCGGCAAGTTATTTTTTGGAGGAATATAGTATGAAGAAAATAGCAATTCTGCGCTGCCTGATTACCTCCGCCTCCTGTGCGGGAGCAGGCTGCCTGCGTGCTCTGTATGAAAAGGATAAAGCCTTTGCGCAGTATGGTGATGAGGAGCTGCGTCTGATGGCGATGTGGACCTGCAACGGCTGTGGTAATTCCAAGCTGGAAAACCAGGAGGGCATTCGTAAGAAAATTGAACGCATGAAGGCTTTGGAGCTGGATGCGCTGCACATCAGCCACTGCACGCATAAAAAGGATGCCAATGGCGAAAAGCATCTCTGCCCGAAGATTAAAGCAATTATTGATGAACTGCAGGAAGCAGGCATTACTATCGTAGACGGTACTCACTAATATAATATGCAGCATGTTGTTAAGCAGTAGTCAGCGATGGCTGCTGCTTTTCACTTTATCAACTTAAAAAATCTCCCGTGGCAGGATTTTTTACCCGTTCTAACGAATAAATATAAATATGATTCCAAATACGAAAGGGGTAATAAAATGAGAGAAGCCGTAAAAAAGTATATTGCCGAGCATTATGAGGATTATGTGAAGGATTTGGAAGCCTTGACCAATATTGACTCCGGTAATGGTGACAGAGAAGGCACAGAGGCAGCAAATAAATTTGTTGCTGAAAAAATGACAGCTATCGGTGCTGCCACGGAGTTCAGATATAATGACAGAGCCTGCCACCTGATTTCCCGTTTAAAGGGAACAGGCAAATACACGATTCTGCTTGTTGCCCATGTTGATACAGTATTTAAAAAGGGTGAAGCTGCACGTCGTCCGTTCCGTGTTGACGAAAATAACTTTGCTTGGGGACCGGGTGTTGGTGATGACAAGGCTACTGTTGTAGAGGTTATATATGGCTTGGAAGCCTTGAAGGCTGCAGGCTTTGATAATTTTAAGGAAATTATTTATTATACTAACGGCGAAGAGGAGGGCGGCAGCAAGACTGCCGAGGATATCGTGGCAGAGCTGTCGCAGCAGTCCGATTTTGCGATTATTATGGACGTTGCCCGTCCGAACTGGGGCATTGTTACCCAGCGCAAGGGCAATGCCAAATATCGCGTTGAGGTTACCGGTAAGGGCGGACACCACGGCAACGCATCTCAATCCTGTGCTAACGCTATTCACCAGCTGGCTTATACAATTACCGAGCTGCAGAAGCTTGCCAGCCCCATGCCGGGAAATCCGGAGGATTATACGGCAGCAGCGTTGAAGGCACGCGGCATTGTTGATGCTGGTCAGTTCATTCCGCAGAATACCGTCAATGTTGGCGTAATCGGTTCTACTAATGACAAAATCAGCGTTATTCCGGGCGATGCCTTCTGCGAGGTAAATATCCGTTGCTTTACGATTGAAGAGCAGCAGCGTATTGATGCTGAGGTTAAGGCGTTGGCAGATAAGGTTGTTATCCCCGGCACCAGCATTAAGATTACCGGCGGCATTGTTACCGGTCCGATGCAGAAAACTGCCCAGGCACAGAAGATGGTTGATGTTTACAAGCGCATCGTTAAAGAGGAATACGGCGCTGAGGTAAACGAATGGGTAGCAGGCGGCCTCACCGACGGCAACCGCACAGCGAAGTTCGTACCGACACTGGATGCTTTGGGCGTAGAAAACTATGATGAGCATACCGACCATGAATCTGTAGATTTGAACACTGCAGTTCCCAGAACTACAGCCTTTGCACTGACTCTGGCTGAGCTGGCAGAAACCTTCTGATAAAACATTCATAATGAGTTGAAAGCTTTCCCCGCGTACTGAATGTGCGTCGGGGAAACTTTTTTGCTATATTCTGACTTTCTGTTGACCTTTATATGTTTTACATAATGACTAGACACTGTACTTGTGGTATAATAAAATAGTTAAAATCTTACAGATAAGGTGTGATGATATGTCGAAAAAAAGTAATAAATATGCAGGTGATCAGCCTGCCGCTTACGATCCTACGGGTGTAAGCGAGTATCTTGGCCTGGGACGCCCGATTGACTTTGATAAAAAGCCGGTGCGTATTGCTATGATGTGCGCTGTTGCCATTTCCGTTGTGGTAACGCTGTGGAAATGCTCTACCGGTATGGATTCCGGTGCTGCTGTAGTAAGCGCTTTAGGTTATGCTTTATCCTTCCTCTTCAGCTATATGCTGGCTTTGGAGCTTGACCCCGACCGTCAGCTCGGCGGTTTCATAGGCGGCGGTCTGACGCTGATAGCAACCTATTTTATGGGCGAGGGCAATATCCTGGTAATGCTGTGGCTGCTCTTTATCCTGCGTATGCTGAACCGCAGCTCCGGTGACAGACATCGTCTGATTGATAATGTTATTATGATTGGCAGTGCTGCCTGGCTCGGACTGCAGGGCTTGTGGGTATTCCCGCTGCTGACCGGTGCTGCCTATATTCTGGAAAGCCAAATTCAGGCAGGCTATTTCCGCAGCCTTTATCTGGCAGGTATTTCTCTGGCTTGCTTGATTTTTGCGAAGTATGATACTGTTGCCAATGAGCTGTCCATGAGCAATATTATTATCATGGCACTGGCCTTTATCCTTTTCCTGCCGGAAATCCGCGTGGCAGATTATGTGAAGTCCAAGGGTGATAAAAACGGCAAGCGTCTGCTGCCGAAGCGTTTGCAGACCATGCAGGGTTATTTCTGCATGATGCTGTTCAGTCTGACCTTTTTGCATGGCAATGCTATCGTACCGTCTTTGATGCCGGCTGTAGGTGCTGCGGCAGGCTGCGGTATCTATCTGTTTGTTGCACTGCTGAAGCATGAAGTATTTTAAAGCTATTCTGGAGGTAAATATCAATGAGTGAAAACAGAAAAATTAAATTTACGACTAATAAAGGTGTTTTCGTTGCCGAAATGTTTGAGGACAAGGCTCCGCTGACTACCAAAAACTTTATTGAGCTGGTAGAAAAAGGCTTCTACGACGGTATTATTTTCCACCGTGTAATCGACGGCTTTATGATTCAGGGCGGTGATCCGACCGGTACCGGTATGGGCGGCCCCGGCTACAAGATTAAAGACGAATTCGGTGAAGGACTGAAGCATGACGACGAGGGCATTCTGTCCATGGCTAATGCAGGCCCGAACACCGGCGGCAGCCAATTCTTCATCACTTTGGCACCGACTCCCTGGCTGAACGGCCACCATGCAATTTTCGGCAAAGTTGTTGAAGGCATGGATGTTGTACGTCTTATCGGCGTAGTACCGACTGATTTCCGTGACCGTCCGCGTGAAGCTGTGACCATGGAAAAGGTAGAGGTTGTAAAATAAATGGCGGCGTTTGTATATATGCTGCGCTGCAAGGACGGCAGCTTATATACAGGCTGGACCAATGATCTGGAGCACCGTCTGGCGATGCATAACAGCGGACGCGGCGCCAAATATACGCGTGGACGCGGACCGTTGGAGCTGGTATACAGCGAAGAGCTGCCGGATAAGGAAGCGGCTTTGCGGCGCGAATGCGCCATAAAAAAGCTGCGCCGGGAGCAGAAGCTCGCTTTGCTGCAGACATGGCAAGCTCGCATTGCAGAATAAAATTATAAAGATTCAGACAAATATTTGCTTTTCCTGTACATATAGGCTATAATAAGCTAAGTGAGTTTTAGCGGCTCAAATAGTAATTAGGGAGGCCTACAGATGACAGGCAAAGTTAAATGGTTTAATGCAGAAAAGGGCTATGGTTTTATCCAAAGAGAAGGCGGCAAGGATTTGTTCGTTCACTTCTCCGGTATTAAAAGCGAAGGCTTTAAAACCTTAGAAGAAGGCTGGAACGTAGAATTTGACGTTATCCAGGGTGACCGTGGCGAACAGGCAACTAACGTTGTACATGTTGAATAATAAATGCAAGTAAAAAGCTGATGCTAAGGCAGGGAACTGCCGGAGCATCAGCTTTTTTGCTGTTTGCGGGAGGATGAGAGTTCAGTTGGTGACAAAGGAGGATATCACGGAAGCCTTGGTGACAATACCGCAAAACAGTTTATTTTCATCAATTACGGGCAAAGGGAAGGGCGTGCTTGCCGAAAGCGGCATAATATCTGCCACGGGTGTATCAAGATTATCTATAACAGGAACATTACGTAAAATGCTTTTATCAAAGGTTGTATAGCCGGAAAGCACCTGCATAGCGCTATCCAATGTGATGATACCGATAAAGTGCAGATGCTCGTCAACTACGTAGGCACTGGATACGCCGCTGTTTTTCATGTTACGCAGTGCAACGGCGGCACCGTCGATATTGCGCACGATACATGTCTGCGTACTCATTACGTTACGTACAGTGAAGATTTTACTGGAATCGGCATTGTTGATAAAGCTACGCACATAGTCGTCTGCCGGGTTGGTAATCATTTCCTCCGGCGTACCGATTTGCACCATGCGGCCGTCGCGCAAAATGCCGACGTGCGTTCCCAGGCGGAAGGCTTCATTGATATCGTGGGTGATAAAAACAATCGTCTTACCGGTCTTTTCCTGAATACGCAGCAGCTCAAACTGTAAATCATTGCGCACTAAGGGGTCGAGCGCAGAAAAGGCTTCGTCCATCAGCAGGATATCGGGATCGTTGGCAAGTGCGCGGGCGATGCCGACGCGTTGCTTCATGCCTCCGGAAAGAGCACTGATGCGCGTTTTTTCCCAGCCCTGCAGGCCAACCATTTCCAGCATCTGCATAGCCTTTTCGGTACGCTCCTTCAGCGGTACGCCGCGAATCTCCAGACCATAGTAGGTGTTCTCCAAAACATTACGGTTGCTGATAAGTCCGAAGTTCTGGAAAACCATTGCTACCTTAGTTCGGCGCAGCTCCTGCAGCTGTTTATTGCTGAAATCGGTAATGTTATCGCCCTCAAGATAAACTGTGCCTGAGGTTGGTGGGTTAAGCATATTCAGACAGCGGATAAGCGTGGATTTGCCGCTGCCGGAAAGACCGATGAGAACAAATACTTCTCCTTTGTTGACCGTGAAGTTTATATCAATCAGACCTGCGGTGATGCCGGTGGCTTCCTGCACTTCGGTGCGGGAAGCACCTTGCTCCAGCATGGTCATAGCTTTTTTCTCGTTTTGCGAATGCTCCAGAGGAATAAACAGCTTGTACAGGTTTTTTACTTGCAATACGGGTACAGTCATTTATTTTCCCTCCTTTTTCTTGTCTGCCAGGCTTTGTGTCAGGCGGTCTATGATAATCGCAATAATAACGATAGAGATACCGGCGATAAGTCCGCGACCGGATTCGGTGCGGTTAATGGCAATCAGCACTTCCATGCCTAGGCCGTTGGCACCAATCATCGCGCAGGTTACAACCATCGCTACAGCCATCATCATCGTTTGGTTGATGCCTGTCATAATCGTGGGCATGGCCTGCGGAATTTGCACCTTGAACAGCGTTTGCCAACGCGAAGCGCCGAAGGCAGCGGAGGCTTCGACAACGTTGGGGTCAACCTGCTGAATACCGTGGCTGGTTAAGCGGATAACAGGCACGACGGCATAAACTACCGTAGCAAGAACTGCAGGCACCTTGCCGGGACCAAGCAGCATAACCGCGGGAATCATATAAACAAATGTGGGCATAGTTTGCATAGCGTCAAGCAGAGGACGCAGCAGTCGGTTTGCCAGTCTGCTGGTGGACACAAGGATGCCGATGGGCAGGCCTAAAAGCAGCGAGATGATAACCGAGGAAATAACTACTGCCAGCGTTTCATTCATCATGCTCCAATAGCCGAAGGCACCGATGGCGAAGAGTCCCAGACCGTAGATAATACCGCGCGACAGCTTGCCTGTGAGCACTTTGCCCAAGGCAGCGACAGCGATGATAGTTAGCCACCAGGGAATAAAGTTCAGCAATCGTTCGATAGAAAGAATGCACCAGGTAAGAATATCCTTCACCTTATTGAAGAAGCTGGCGTAGGTGGTGTTGATGTAGTTGACGAAATTGTCGATGGGCTTAGTCCAGTCTACCTGCACTTCTTCCGGAAAGCTAAGAAGCCAGTTGGCTGCAGTAGCATTATCGCCTTTGAGTGCTTTGGTGATGCTTTGTAGCTTATCCTCAGGCAGCCACTGTGCGAGCAGCTCGGGGTGGCGCTGCATGAACCAGATGGCAGCCTCGTCATAGGTGCATTTAGTATCTGCTATATGTGCCAGCGCTTCTGCGGTGAGTGCGCTGGTGGTGTGATATTTTTGCAGGAAGGCAACAAATTCCGGTGCTTTGCTTTGCAGCTGTTTGTTGGCAACGATGCAGACGGGAACGGAGCGTGCTTCCGTCAGTCCGCGTTGAAAGCCGACTTCGTTGTAGGGCTCGTCCTGCAGCAGAACTAGGTCCAGCTTGCCGGTGAGCCAGGTCGGCTCGTAGTTGTAGCCTACAATAGGTTCGCCCTTAGTGTAGGCGGCGAGGAAGGCGCTGTTCAGCGCCGGTTCGCTGCCGGAACGGAAGTAGACATAATTTTTGTTTAAGCCGTAGGCTTCATATTTTAAATAAAGTATCTTATCAATGCTCCATCCGGGAATAGCTCCGTAAAGACGGCCCTTGGTAGGATCTTCGGGATCCTTGAACAGGTGCGCATAGCGCGCCAGGTCTTTGACGGTTTTCAAATCCGGAGCGAGTGCCTTGATGCCACGCTTGGCGTCACCCTCAATAAGATAGCGGGGAACATAAAGGCCCTGCTTATCATCATCAAAGTTGATGCCCAGGTTGAGCAGCTTGCCGGTTTTCATGTCAGCTTCAAAGGTAGGCACGTTATCGGTCCACAGCTCCATATGCACATCTACGTCGCCGCGGAGCAGCGCCGTCTGGATGATGGGCGTGGAGCCACTGATAATCTTAGGCGTGATGTTATAGGCGTGAGTGCCGATGAAACCGGCAACGGCGTTGTGGAATTTGACACTGTCCCAGCCGGCGTCTGCAAAAACAACCTCTTGCTTTGCTTGCTCCTTAGCAGCGTCGACATTGCCTGCTATAAATCCCAGTGAGGTCAGTATGAGTAAAAAAACGGCTGATAATTTTCGTAACATGGCTTCACCTCCGTCAAAGCAATAAAAATAAAAATACTCCTCTTAAATTTATTTTACAAAGCAAAAATTCTTCTTGTCAACTGCAAATGCAACAATATATAAAAGAATAACTTTAAAAACTAAAGTTATTGTAAATGCAGAGTTTTGTATAAAGAGAAGTGTATGCGGATATTGGTGAGGATGATAAAAACTTCTGTCGAAACGCGGGACGTTTATAAAGCTTTATGATAGTAAAAGTTTTTAGGCTTATTAAGCAGTACTGTGATTTCAATAAGTTGAATTGCTTGGCGCTAGAGCAAGCTTAAGAATATTTTTCCCATTTCTGTAACCTTTTTAACACAGATTTAACCGTAAGCTTACTTTGGATTTTACATTCATCCGTTACAATAAAAGCACGTTGTAAAGATAACAACAATAATTTTCGTGGAATATCAGTAAACGGAGGAATGGAAATGAAACTGAAAAAAGTTTTGGCAGCAGCAATGATTTCCCTGCTGGCAACTACTGCACTTGTTGGCTGCGGTAGCGATAAGAAAAGTGCTGACACCGGCAAAAAGGTGCAGATTGAATACTGGCACGTTGCTGCTGAGAGCTTTGGCGGCGCAACCGTAAAGGAATTGGTTGCTGACTTCAACAAAACTCACCCGAACATTGAAGTAGTAGAAAAGTATAACCCGGATATGTACAAAGGCCTGACACAAAACCTGCAGGCTGCTATGGCTTCCGGCAAGAATCCGGACGTAGTACAAATGGGTTATTCCTTCCTGAACTACGCTGCTGAAAACTTTAAATACACCGATTTGAACGAAGCATTTAAAGCGGCCGGCGATGAAAACTTCATGAAAGACAATTACCTGCCGAACGTACTGCAGCTGGCACAAACCGAAGACGGCAAGCAAATCGGTCTGCCGTATTCCGTAAGTGTTCCTGTACTCTTCTACAATCCGGAAATTTTTGAAAAAGCCGGCTTAGATCCGAAAAATCCGCCTAAAACCTGGGAAGAGGTTAGCAAGGCAGCTAAACAAATTAAAGATAAAACCGGCAACATGGGCTTCTTCATGCAGGAATATGCCGATAACTGGACTCAACAGGCTCTGATCGAATCCAACGGCGGCCAAATGCTGACTAAGGTTGACGGCAAGGTTAAAGCAGGCTTTGATACTCCGGAATCTGCTGCAGCTTATCAGGTTATTGCTGATATGGTTAAAAACGGCAGCGGCTTGCATGCAACTAACGAAGAAGGCTTCCAGGCTTATCTGAGCGGCAAGCTGGGCATGGTTTGCACCACCATCGGTAAACGTGCTAACTTCGAAAAGGGCGCTAAGTTCAAAGTAATGGCTTCTCCGTTCCCTGCTTTTGGCAAAAAACCGACCAAGATTCCTGCAGGCGGCAACTTCCTGATGGTCTTCTCCAAAGATGCCGAAAAGCAAAAAGCTGCTGTTGAGTTCATCAAATATCTGGAATCTCCGGAAGCACTTGCTAAATGGAGCACCGGTACAGGTTACCTGCCTCCTCGCAAGGGCGTAGCTGATGATCCGAAGGGCTTCAAAAAGCTTGCTGATGAGAACCCCAACATTAAAATGGCTCTGCAAGAAATGACCAAGGTTACCAAATGGGCAAGCTTCCCGGGTGCTAACGGTCTGCAGGCTGAACAACTGCTGATTGATGCTCGCGATATCATACTGAGCGGTAAAATGAGTGCACAGGATGCATTACATCAAACTGCAGAAAAAATTAACAAGCTGCTGTAATTAGTCTGATAAATAAGCTGTCGCAGTTGCGGCAGCTTATTTTGCTAATAGCGCAAAGGAGGTTGCTATGAGTAAGAACAACAAGGAAGCAATACTTTATCTGCTGCCTGCTGCCGTACTTTTCCTGGTGTTTTATTATTGGCCGCTGCTGCAGAATATTTATCTGAGTGTTTTTTCCTGGAATATGATCAGCCCTAATCAAAAATTTGTGGGCCTGGAAAACTTTATCACTATCTTCAGCTCTGCCGAGCTGATTAAAATTTTAATCAACACCGTTTTGTTTGTAGCAATTATGCTGGTGCTGAATTTTGTTCTGCCTTATTTTTCTTCGTTTATCCTGGGACATTTAGTGCATCGGTGGACGGCGTTCTACCGTAGCGCGCTGTTTCTGCCGTCAACGTTATCACTGGCGGTAGCAAGTATTTTGTTCCTGTGGATTTATAATCCGCTGGCCGGACCGATTAACATTATCCTCAGCCAGTTTGATATTGCATCACCGCGTTGGTTCAAGGAAAACTATCTGGTTATTTTCGCTATCTGTACCATCATCGGTTGGAAGGTTTTCGGCTATAATCTTATCGTAATGCTGGCTGCTATGGTTGCAGTTCCTAAAGAGATGATTGAAGCTGCCAAGCTGGAGAACGCTTCTAACTGGGTTATCTTCAAAAAAATTATTCTGCCGATGACCTCTTCTACCGCAATTTATGTCTTTACGATAACAGTAGTTTTTGGTCTGCAGTACGTTCTTGTACCTGTAAATATGCTGACGCAGGGCGGTCCTGATCAGGGCAGCAGTAACCTTGTATATATTATTTACCAATATGCCTTTACCTTCTTCAAGGCAGGAACCAGTGCAGCCTATGCAGTTATTACTATGGTCTGCTATCTTGCCTTCCTCTTCGTGAAGAATAAATATCTGGAAAAGAAGGTGTACTATGAAAACTAAGCTGCAAAATGAATGGTATTGGCATGCGTTTCTGCTTATCGCAGTTTTCCTGATGCTGTGGCCAATAGTATTTATGCTTTCGACATCGCTGAAGGATTTGAACCAGGTTTTTGAATCTACCTTGAATCCTTTGCCGTTCCCGCCGACCTTTGACAACTACACTACTGTTTTGCATAACTTTCCGTTGCTGACCTATATTTGGAATACGTTTTACATTGCTATCGTAGTTACGGCCAGCAAGGCTGCAACAAGCGTGCTGGCAGCCTTTGCCTTTGTGTATTACAACTTCAAATATAAGGAAACAGTTTTCAATGGCATGCTGCTGACATTCTTCATCCCCATCACCGTTTTGATTATGCCGAACTATCTGATGATGTCCAAGCTGGGCCTGTTGGATACACCTTACGGCGTTATGCTTCCAGGTCTTGTAGACGGTATGGGTATTTTCCTGATGCGTCAGACTATGCGTGGTATTCCCAAGCCTTTGCTGGAAGCAGCAATTCTCGATGGTGCCAAACCGCATCAGGTACTGTTCAAGGTTATTATGCCTTTGATTAAGCCTTCGGTACTCGCGATTTCGATTTTGTTCTTCATTAACAGCTGGAACGAATATTTCTGGCCCCTGCTGATTTTGCAGGATAAAGCAAATCTGACGCTGCCGCTGGCATTGCAGATGTTTATCAGTGCCGAGGGTGGCAGTGAATGGGGCATCGCTATGGCTGTAGCAACGCTGACAAGCTTGCCTCCGCTAGTGCTTTACGGCTTCTGCCAGAAATTTATTATCAACACATTTATGCAATCGGGCGTGAAAGGATAAGAAGATGGAAAACTTACAAAACGATTACAGCATTATATTTTCACATGTACAAAAGGCTTACGGCAACAACATCGTTATCAATGATTTGAATCTGGAGATACAAAAGGGCGAGCGTCTGATTCTGCTAGGGCCTTCTGGCTGCGGCAAGACAACAACCCTGCGTATGATTGCCGGCTTTGAGGAAATCACCAAGGGCGAGCTGTACATGGACGGCCGTGTTGTTAACGATATCGCTCCCGGTGAGCGCAATATTGCTATGGTGTTCCAAAGCTATGCATTATTCCCGCATCTGAGCGTTTGGGATAACATCACCTTTGGCTTGCAGCTGCAAAAGCTGCCGCAGGCTGAAATGGAAAAGCGTGCGCGTATGGCGATGGAAATTCTGCATCTTGAAGGCTATGAAAACAAAAAGACGCATGAATTGAGCGGCGGCCAAAAGCAGCGTGTGGCGCTGTGCCGTGCGCTGGTAAAGCAGTCGCCATACTTTCTGCTGGATGAGCCTTTATCTAATTTGGACGCCAAACTGCGCCAAAAGGCACGTACCGAGCTGGTAAAAATCCATGAAATGTTCAAGCCGACCATGGTTTATGTAACTCATGACCAGATTGAGGCAATGACTGTAGCGCATCGTATTGCCGTTATGAACCAGGGTAGAATTCAGCAGATTGATACTCCGGCAAATATTTACCATCATCCTGCCAATACCTTTGTAGCAACCTTTATCGGTTCTCCGGCAATGAACATTCTGCAGGCAGAGATTTTAGACGGTAAAATTATTGTCGGGGACTGCGCACTGAAGCTACCGCAGGAGCGCTTGCAGGAAATTGGTGGCCGCAGTAAAGTTCTCTTCGGTCTGCGCCCGGAGGCTTGCACACCGAGCTTTGAAAGTGCTATGATTAATGGTAGGGTAGACTTTGTTGAAAATACAGGCAACCTGAAAACTGCTACACTTAAATTGGCGACTAACGAAAGCTTTTATCTGCAGGACAGTGACCAAGGCCTGCAAATGGAGGATATCCACGGCCTTAATTTCGATTGGCAAAATGTTTGCTTATTTGATGCCGAAAGCGGTGAAAACTTGGCGAAGGTACGCTAAGCCTTGAAGGGAGGAAGTTATATGCAATTTGAAGTCAGTGATTTACTCTTTCCGGGATTTACGAAGGATGCAATGAAGAAGCTTGATAAGCAGTATGGTATTGAATTCTTCTATGAGTTCGGCAAGGATTATTATTGGAAACAGCAGGTGGAGGAATGGGGCGAACGCGCACTTTCGATTCATGCTCCCTGTGTTGCGCTGAATCTTGCTGATTCCAAGCAGAAAAATTATGCCCGTGTTATAGAAAAGACCTTTGCCTATGCGCAAAAATGCAAGGCTGATTTTGTTGTGGTGCATACCAATGAAGCTATTGAGGGTGACAAGGAGCTTTTGCAGGCACGTGTTATCCGCCGTCTGCGTCAGGTTGTGAACCTGGGCAAGCGCTATGGCGTTAAGGTTCTTATTGAAAATGTCGGTCTGCGTACAAAAAATAATGTACTGTTTGATTTGCCGGAATATATTGCGCTGTTCGATATTTTCCCGCAGGCAGGTGCATTGCTTGATACAGGTCATGCGCATGTCAACGGCTGGGATATTCCTGCGGTAGTAAAGGCCTTGGGTGAGCGTTTAGCAGCCTGCCATGTTCATGATAACGATGGCAACGGTGATGCGCATTTGCCGGTAGGTCAGGGCGATATTGACTGGAAGGCATATTTCGGCGCTGTCAAAAAATATGCACCGCAGGCAACGCAGGTATTTGAATACTGCTGCGGCTTTAGCAATACCAAGGATTTGGAAGCGCATATTGCAGAGCTGAAAGCGGATTATAAATTATAACAGGTTATGACTGACAAATAAAAGCACTTAACGGAACCGAATATTGTTTACCCGGATTTTACCTTAAGGTTAATCTGCATTTAATATTCAACGGCTATACTATGTATAACAAAGATGAATTAAGTCTGCGATATGCGTAGGAGGTAAGCGTTATGCAGGATTTATACCCGATGTTGATTTTATTTGCCGGTTGGATGGTTGTAGATTTGCTGGTGTTTTAAACACTGTAAGAAAATTTGTCGTTTGCTGAGAGAGAGCAGGGAAAGCCTTGCTCTCTTTTCGTTTTCTTGGGAATGTATTATCAATTACTCTTTTCAGCTGGCTGTTTTCTTGTTACAATATAGTTAACGAATATAGCGAGGAGGAAAGTTCTATGAAAAAGCTGTTTCTTTGTATTCTCTGTCTGTTGATGTGTTCCGTTTGCGCTGCTACTCCTGCGAAAAAGGTAGTGCTGTGGTATCAGGTTCCGGAGGCTGTTCTGGAAGCGCAGAATCTTGAAAATGATGTTGAGAAAGGTAAGACTGAATTTGAAGCCTTCCTCATGGCAAATTACGGCAAGCGTTTCCCTGTACAGATGATTAAGCAGGCTGCTCCGGATAAGGAACTGACTGCCGCAGATGTATCCCTGGTTACTCGTCCTAACTGGGTGCCGGTTGTTGTGAAGCTCGATCTGGCCGGCGTTGGCAGCGGTGAAAAGCTGGTCGGCAAATACAGCACTGTGAAGGTTGCGCTGAAGGAAAGCACCGTTGTAGACGGCAAGCTGTTCAGCTATGATTACGGTATCAAAGAATATGACAGCAGCATGCTGCGTGTAGCAGGTTATGTTATTGCCAGCGAAGATGATCCGCGCATCAATACGAAAAATGCTGTTAATGACTGTATTACCGAGGCTTGCACTTTGAACAGCAAGATTAACCGCTATGCTGACCCTGCAGCCTATGACAAGGAAAATGCCCGTTACAACGGCGAATTTGAAAAAATTCAATAAAACGTCTGAGAGTGTATCCCGAAATATAGAAAAGCCCGAATCTCCTGAAGAGGTTCGGGCTTTTTGTGGTGCGCCCAGCATGGGCGATAACTAGGTGGTGAAAGTCCACTA
>NZ_CALDXR010000044.1 GCF_937920985.1 uncultured Phascolarctobacterium sp. | reverse complement strand
AAGCTTTGCTTACTTACGACTGAGGATAGATAGCTGCGGACTAACTTAGCTTACTACCGTACTTTCTTTGTTCGCGAGAGTTATATCGTTCCAGTCAGCAGCAATTTTCCCGTGCCTGTAGGGCACAACGCAAATTTCGCATGGAACCAGAACGAAACTGCGGTAAAATTTGTCAGACGGTAACATTTTGTTACGTCCCTTGTTTCTATGGTTCCAGATGCTTATTTGCTAAAATTGCTATTCCTTACACGATATATCCCTCGCTCAGTTTACTAGAGTTTTATGTGCGCATTATCTAATTAGCATCAACTGAGGATTCATCGTGTCCTGAAGAAAATATTCTCATGCATTGGTTCCTACAAATTCTGTCAACTGTGAATAGACATTAAAGCAATATAAATCAGTGTTAAAGTGCTGTGTTTTGCACTTATCAACCCAATAATGTTCATTTTTTAACAAATTGTCTGCGAGTTTTAATAATATGCTTGCTTTTAGTTACGTAATCATGATATAATTTTTTCGGACTTTTTAGAAAAAAATTATGGAGTGATTAATTAGATGAGAAAAATCAATTATTTGTTTTTGGTGGTAACGCTTGTTATCATGGCTGGTCTATTTTATATAAGCGGACAGCATCCTAACACTGTAGATCCTGCGACCTATAAGCCTGCCGTATATTCGACTATCGGTGCACTGCTGCCACCGGTTATCGCAATTGCTTTGGCCTTGATTACGAAGGAAGTATACTCTTCCTTGTTCGTAGGTATCGCCATCGGTGCACTGTTATATTCCAACGGTAATCTTGAGCTTGGTTTAAATACTATGCTTTACAATGAAAACGGCGGCATGATTACCAAGCTGTCGGATAGCGGTAACGTTGGTATTATGGTATTTTTGGTTATTCTTGGTATCATGGTAGCTCTTATGAACAAGGTTGGCGGCAGTGCTGCTTTCGGTCAGTGGGCTTCTAAAAATATCAAGACCCGCGTTGGTGCGCAGCTCGCTACCATTGCACTGGGTGTACTTATTTTTGTCGATGATTATTTCAACTGTCTGACTGTTGGTTCCGTAATGCGTCCTGTTACCGACAGACATCAGGTTAGCCGCGCAAAGCTGGCATATCTTATTGACGCAACTGCTGCGCCGATTTGTATTATTGCGCCGGTTTCCAGCTGGGCTGCAGCTGTAACCTCATCAGTACCTAAAGGCTCTGATATTAACGGCTTTAACATGTTCCTGCAGACTATTCCGTATAACTTCTATGCAATTACTACATTATCTATGATGCTTCTTTTGACCATCATGAAATTTGATTTCGGCAGCATGAAGGTTCATGAGGATAACGCAAATAAGGGTGACCTGTTTACTACTGCTGCTCGTCCGTATGGTGATGATGATGACAATACCGATAAGCCTAACGGTGCGGTTATTGACCTTGTACTGCCTGTAATTGTACTTATTATCTGCTGCATTATCGGTATGATTTATAGCGGTGGCTTCTTCACTGGTGAAACCTTTGTTGATGCCTTTGCCGGTGCTGATGCTCCTAAAGGCCTGGTACTCGGCAGCATAGCAACCTTCTTCTTTACCTTCTGCTTCTACATGGTCCGTAACGTAATGACCTTCAAGGAATTTACCGAGTGTATTCCTGCCGGCTTCAGAGCAATGGTTGCACCGATTATGATTTTGACTATGGCTTGGACTCTGTCCGGTATGACTGGTCTTTTAGGCGCTAAGTTCTATGTGCATGACCTTGTTGCAGGCTCTGCAGGTATCTTGAAAATGTTCCTGCCGACAATTATCTTTGTTGTTGCTATGTTCCTTGCGTTCTCTACCGGTACAAGCTGGGGCACCTTCTCTATTCTGATTCCTGTTGTATGCAACGTTTTCGGCTCCGGTGATACCTATGAAATGCTGATTATCTCTATTGCTGCCTGCCTGAGCGGCGCGGTATGCGGTGACCACTGCTCACCTATCAGCGATACAACAATTATGGCATCCGCAGGTGCACATTCCGACCACGTTAACCACGTTTCCACACAGCTGCCCTATGCTTTGACTGCAGCTTCCGTGTCTGTTACTGGTTATCTGATTGCCGGCGGTATTGCGTACTTTACGGAAAGCTCCTTGGCGCTGATTGCTTTGCCTATTACGCTGTGCTTATTATTTGTAACATTGCTGGTTATGCGTACTTATATGCGTAAACAGGCTGCTTAAGTGAAATATTTTATGAACGAAAAGCTGATACAGAAATGTATCGGCTTTTTGTATGTTAAGCATTGCTTATCATAAGCGTTATATTATGCCTTATAAATATAACCGGGCAGAGAAAATATCAATTTGCTATTGCCTAAATTTAGTATTATAATATCTATCACTAGCTAAAAGAAAGAGAAGGTATTGAAGATATGCGGACAAGCATGGACATGCTTAATGGTTCCTTATGGGATAAAATATTAAAATTTTCTATGCCGGTAGCTGCAACAGCTATCCTGGAGCAGTTTTTTACCGCTACAGACGTAGTAATTGCCGGCAATTTTGCTAATGGCGACAGAACTGCGGCGATGGCTGCCGTAGGAACAGATTTGCCGATTATTGGTATGATTATTTTTCTGTTCTTGGGCCTAGCTTTGGGCTCTAATGTTGTTATTGCGCAGTCTATCGGCAGACGTGATACGGAAGGCGTAAAAAAGGCAGTGCATACTGCTGTACTGCTTTCGCTGATTATCGGTATTGCGGTAGCTGTTTTTGCACAGTTTGCTGTTGTGCCGATTTTAGATTTGTTGGAAATTCCGGCAGAAGTTTTACCGTCAGCTGTGATGTACCTTAGAATATATTTTTTAGGTATGCCGATTATTTTGCTGTACAATTTTGAGGCGGCTATTTTCCGCAGTATCGGTGAAACGCAAAAACCGTTGATGGCGCTTATTGCAGCCAGCCTGGTTAATATTGTGCTGGATTTATTCTTTGTCTGCGTATGCAAGCTGGATGTTACCGGTGTAGCGATTGCTACAGTGTTGGCTAACGCGGTTTCTGCTTTGATTTTGCTCCGCTTATTGCTGAAAACAGATTCTATAATTAAATTGGAATGGAATAAGCTGCACCTTGATATGCCTACGCTGAAAGAAATTGTAAGCATCGGCTTGCCGGCAGGCATCCAAGGCGCAGTTTTCAGCTTGGCAAATGTAGTTATTCAGGGTGCTATCAACAGCCTGGGAACAGAGGTCATTGCTGCCTCCAGTGCTTCGCTGATTCTGGAGATGGTAGCGTTCAGTATCTTCAGCTCCTTTACACAGGCGTGCACAACCTTTGTTGGGCAGAATTATGGCGCCAGGCAGTTAGCTCGTTGTCGTAAGATTTTACGCTTGTGCCTGCTGGAGGATGTTATCTGCACCGGTATTTGTATGCTTATAGTGTTCCTCTTTGGTGACAGGCTTATTGCGCTTATCAATGATGACAGTGAGGTTATCAGGCTGGGATATATCAGAGCAGCTACAGTATTCTGCGCCTATATTTTCAGCCTTACGTATGATGTAATGTCGGGTTATCTGCGCGGCTTCGGCATATCGTTCTTACCGTCGCTGCTTACGATTTTAGGTGTATGTGGTGTACGCTTCTTATGGGTTGCCTTTGTTTTCCCAGTGTATCATGATTTCCGCACCTTAATGTATGTTTATCCTGTAAGCATGGGCGTAACTGCTGTGCTGATTTTTGCTGCCTTGATGTGGTGCAGACCGTCCAGGAGATTTGCCTAAATATTTTCTGAAGATGTTTCTTACTGCAGAAAAAGAGTTCTAAGTGAAATTTTTGCAGATATAAAAGCAATAATGTCCGTTATCTTTAACCGGTGCAGAAATGTACCGGCTTTTTTGTGTGCTAAAGCTAACTTTATTGCTTATCCGGTTGGAATTTTAGCGTATTTTTGCTATAATGAGTAAAGAGGATTCAAAGGAGGAAGGACCATGAAAATAGAATTTACAAAAATGCATGGTGCTGGCAATGATTATGTCTATGTAGACTGCACCAAGGAGATGCTGCCGAACCCTGGCGCTATTTCCGAATATGTAAGCCATAGACGCTTTGGTATTGGCAGTGACGGTCTTATCTGCGTGTGCAAATCTGACGTTGCTGATTTCAAAATGCGTATGTTCAACGCTGACCGCAGTGAAGGCAAGATGTGCGGTAATGGCGTACGCTGCGTAGCTAAATTTGTGCATGATAAAGGCCTGACTGATAAAACTACCATTACGCTGGAAACTCTTTCCGGTGTTAAGGAAATTGAGATGGTTGTTGAAAACGGCGAGGTTGTAGGTGCTAAGGTGGATATGGGCAAGCCTGTCTTCCGTGCTACCGAGATTCCGATGAATTGCGACCATTATATTTTTGTCGACCAGGCAATTGTTCTGAATGATAATCATGATGATGTAACCAAAGAAAAGGTTTTCTATAACGGTACAGCAATTTCTATGGGCAATCCGCATTTTGTTACCTTTGTGGATGATGTGGACAGCCTGAACCTGGAAGAGCTGGGACCGCAATTTGAACATCATAAGCTGTTCCCTGAAGGCGTAAATACGGAGTTTGTACAGGTTCTTGATAAGAATACTGTCAAGTTCCGCGTTTGGGAGCGTGGCAGCGGCGAAACCTGGGCTTGTGGAACTGGTGCGAGCGCTGTTACTGTAGCCTGCATTATGCTGAACAAAGCAGGCAAGAAGGGCGAACCGCTCAATGTACATTGCAAGGGCGGCCTGCTCAAGGTTACGCATGAGCTGAATGACCATGTAACCTTGGAGGGCAACGCAGTCGCAGTATTTGACGGCGTGATAGATATTCCTGAGAGTGTTATCAACGAGTAAACAAACTGCTTAAACTACTGGCTGCAGGTATCTCGAATGCTTGCAGCTAGTAATTTTTCAAGCGTTTGCTATAAATTTAAAATGATTTTAATAATGGGGGTTTTTCAATGGCATTTGTAAACGAAAACTATTGTAACTTAAAAGAAAGCTATCTTTTTGCTGACATTGCACATAAGGTTAACGCTTATGCTGAGGCACATCCAGATAAAAAGATTATTCGCCTGGGCATTGGTGATGTTACCCTGCCGCTGGCAAAATGTGTTGTTGAGGCAATGGAAAAGGCTGTTGCTGAAATGGGCGTACAGGCTACCTTCCGTGGCTATGGTCCGGAGCAGGGATATGATTTCCTGCATGAAGCATTAGTTAAATACTATGCATCTTTTGGCGTTACTCTGGCAAGCGATGAAATTTTCATCAGCGACGGTGCTAAGAGCGACTGCGGTAATATTACCGATATTTTCAGTAATGCCAATACAATTCTGATTCCTGATCCGGTATATCCTGTATATCTGGATACCAACGTAATGTGCGGCCGCAACATTATTTATATGGAAGGCAAGCCGGAAAATGATTTCCTGCCGATGCCGGACGAAAATGTTAAGGCTGACGTTATTTATCTGTGCTCTCCGAATAACCCGACCGGTGCTGTTTATACTAAAGAACAGCTGGAAAAATGGGTTGCTTACGCACTGAAAAATGATGCAGTAATCCTTTATGATGCTGCTTATGAAGCATTCGTAACTGATCCGGCAATTCCGCGCAGCATTTTTGTTATCGAAGACGCTAAAAAATGTGCTATTGAGCTGTGCTCTCTGTCCAAAACTGCCGGCTTTACCGGTACCCGCTGTGGTTATACTGTTGTACCGCACGCATTGGTACGCAAAACTGAAGGCGGCAAGGAAATGGAGCTGAACAAAATGTGGCTGCGTCGTCAGACCACCAAGTTCAATGGTGTTCCTTATATTATCCAACGCGGTGCTGAGGCTGTATTCAGCGAAGAGGGCATCAAACAATGTCGCGAAAACATTGCTTACTATCAGGAAAACGCACGTATCATGATGGCTGGCTTTGATAAGGTTGGCATTAAGTATTATGGCGGCGTACATTCTCCGTACATCTGGCTGCAATGCCCGAATGGTATGACCTCCTGGGAGTTCTTCGATTTCCTGCTGGAAAAATTGCAGGTTGTAGGTACTCCGGGTGCCGGCTTCGGTACTATGGGTGAAGGCTACTTCCGTCTGACCGCTTTTGGCAGCCGTGAAAACACTATTGAAGCTATGGACCGCATTGTCAACGGACTGAAAAAATAAGCTAAAACATTTCAAGCCGTACTGTGTCTTGAGGAGATAGTACGGCTTTTGTGGTGCGCCCAGCATGGGCGATAACTAGGTGGTGAAAGTCCACTACGCGC
>NZ_CALDXR010000043.1 GCF_937920985.1 uncultured Phascolarctobacterium sp. | reverse complement strand
TTGAAGCGCGACGACGGCGTACTTTTAGTACGTCGAGGAGCGGTGAAGCCGCAGACGGCGCCTTATCCGCCGCCATCCTACATCCAATGTTGTGGCAGATACACAATATTAATTCTTCCGGAGGCGTCCTCATCCACTCTGCAGCGCACCTCATACATATCATAAATAAATTTTTCCGTCAGCAGCTCACGCGGAGTTCCCATGCCTACAATCTGTCCGTCCTTAATCGCAACCAGACGGTCGCAGTACATAGCAGCGATATTCAGATCATGCACTGCTGCCACAACAGTCAAATCAAGAGATTTTACAATATCCATAATCTGCAGCTGGTACTTGATATCCAGATGGTTCGTCGGCTCGTCCAGCACCAAGCATTCCGTCTGCTGCGTCAGCGCCCGCGCCAAAATTACGCGCTGCTGCTCGCCGCCGCTCAAGGTAGCAAAGCTGCGTTCTTCAAAGTCCGCAAGACCTACAGTCGCCAACGCTTTACGCGCAATCTGGTAATCCTTAAGATTATCACGCTCCAGCATTTTCTTGTGCGGCGAACGTCCCATCAGCACAACCTCCAGCACCGAAAAATCAAAGCTGTAAACATTATGCTGTGCTACTACCGCCAGCTGCAACGCCGATTCACGGTAGGATAGCTCGTCCAACGGCGTTCCGTTAAAGGTAATTTTACCATCTGTAGGCTTCTGCACACGGTAAACACATTTCAGAAAGGTACTTTTACCACTACCGTTAGGCCCGATAATGCCCACAAATTCCTTATTATGCAGGCTGAAATCTATTCCCTTAAGAATTTCCTTTGGTCCGAAGGCCATTTTTACTGCTTCTGCTAAAATCTCCATTATCAGTTACCTCCAAAGCCATAGGTTTTCTTAATCATCAGGTAAACGAAGCAGGGCGCGCCGATTAAGGATATCAAAATACCAATCGGCAGCTCCGTGCGCGGAATAATTACACGGCACAGGCCGTCGGCGATTACCAAAAATACCGCACCGGTCAAAGCACTGACAGGTATAAGCTTTTTATGGTCGGTACCCACCAGCATACGGATAACGTGCGGTACTACAAGGCCGACAAAGCCAACCATACCTGCAGCATATACTACAAAGCCGACGATAAGAGAGCTTACAAGCAGATAAATCTGTCTGTAAATATGCAAATCAGTGCCCAAGGTCAAAGCAGATTCATCACCAAGCAGCATCAGGTTGAGCATACGGCTCTGCGTCCAGAAGAACATTACTGCCAACACTACGATTGGTCCGATGACTGCCAGTGTTTCCCACTTGGCACCGGCAAAGCTGCCCATCATCCAGTAGGCAATAGTCTGCATGCCCTCTTTATTATTGGCAAAGTAAACGATAAAGCTGGAAAACGCACCGCAGACTGCGCTCAGCGCCATGCCTGCCAAAAGCAGCTTTACAGAATTGCTGCGACCACCCAGGTTAGAGATAAACAGTACGCCCAGCGACATGGCAAAGGCACCGATAAAGGCCGCTATACCGACAAAGTTTTCCCCCAACGCTACGCCGATACCGAGCAGAATCGCTGCCGTCGCACCCAGCGAAGCGCCGGAGGAAATACCCAGTATATATGGGTCAGCCAAGGGGTTTTTTACTACAGCCTGCATGATAACGCCGCAGACCGAAAGCCCCATGCCTACTAAGGCAGCCAGCACCAGACGCGGCAAACGCAGCAGCCAGACAATATCATGCACCGGTCCGCGGTCAACACCTTCAATAGGCTGTCCGCTAAACAGCTGCTCTATAACCGTATTATAAATATTTACCAACGGCAGCTTAACTGTACCAATGGACAACGCCCAAAACAAGGCAATTACCAGCAAAGCAAGCAATCCCAGGCAGATGAACAGGTACCCCTGCTTCTTCAAAAAATCAACCATAATTATTTCTCCTTATACAAATCCGGATACATTCCGGCCGCAATAATTTTTATGCCATCATAGGTACGCACGCCTGAGCTGTAAATACCGTAAAACGGTAAGGGAATCACACGTCCCTGCTGCACGCAGCGTAAATTTTTTAGTGCCTTGTGTTTTGTAACACGGTCAACCATATCCTGCTCATGTCCGTAATGCGATTCAATCACAACCACAAAGATAACATCCGGGTCAAGCTCCACGACCTGTTCGAAGCCAATAGAACGCTGCTTTTCTGCCAGCAATTCGCCGTGCAGCTCTTTGACGATATTGCCTGCCAGTGATTTTTCACCATAAACCGTCGGCTCCTTGCCTAAAAATTCCAACACCAGAACCCGCGGGCGCTTTTTATAACTGGCAGTCTGACTGATGGCAAAATTAACCTCCTGCTGCATTTGTCCGACAAGCTGCTGCGCCCTTTCATTTTTATCAAAGATTTTACCTAAATCAAGAATATCCTTATATTCATTTTGCAGAGTACGCGGTTTTCCGTCACCTATAGACGAGCGTGCGATAAAGGTATTAACTCCTCGCTTATGCCAAAAATCGGTTGTACGCAACACCTTGGGACCAAAGGTAGAATGCCAGCCGACAAGCAAATCCGGTTTCAGCATCATGGTTGTTTCCAGGTCTAAAAGCTGTAGTCCGGTATAAGGTATTTTGCTGTACTGCTCCTGATATTCCTTGCGGAAAAACTTTTTGTCCGGCACGCCGTTACCGGCAATAATGCGGTCGCCCACACCCAAAGCCAGCAGTGTTTCAATGCTATTTTGCCATACTGCCACCACTCGCTGCGGCGGCTTGGTGAAGGTTTGTTGTTCTGGTTCTCCCTGCGTATTAAAGTTTTCAATCGTTACGGGATAATGCGCAGGATTATAGGCATATTCTACCGGTTGGTTAAAGCGCAGCAACGCTTCCGGGTTTTCCTTTACCGGCAGGGTAAGGATGTTGCGTTCGCAGCCGGTGAGTGCTAACCCTAAAATAAGTAATGTAATAATTGCGACACATTTTTGCATAAACTATCCCCTTTCCTTTAATTCATCAAGAAATCTATAACTAATTATTAAAGTGCATCAACAAATCATCTACTTGACATTTAAGTTTTTTTCTTATAGAATATAAGTGAAGATATTATATATATCGAACGCCTCACGATGTGCGCAGAACATCGTAATGATACAATTACGTTTCACAATGTACGGATTAACATTGTAGTTACAATTACGCTTCACGATGTGCGCCAAAACATCGTAGAAATAGCAAAGCTCCATAAAGGAGCTTTTGCTATTTATGGAGAAATTTAATGTTTAAAAACGGAATGTATTTTGGAGATGCAGCTCTCTATGAACTAATAAGAAAATTAGGTGGCCAATGGAATGATGCCAAAGAACGCCCTATAGTCTGTTTATTGCCAGCAAAAGAAAATCCTAATTTGTATTGGGCAATTCCCGTTGGTAATTGGAAGCACAGAGATGAAAAAGCCAAGGCAAGAATTATGAGTTATCTTGAATCTGACACCAGACACATCCGTTCCTGTTTTTACCATTTAGGCAAAACAACGACAAAATCTATTTTTTTCATTAGCGATGTTATTCCTATAACTGATAAGTATATTGCTCGTGAATATTTAGGCTATAATTCACAAATCTACATTATAAAAAATAAGCATCTCATAGCTGAGTTAGAAAGAAAATTAAAACGCATTCTCTCTTATGAAGCTGTAAACAAAAATTACTTCCGTCAACACATAACCGATATAAAAAACTATCTTCTACAAGAACTAGAATAATATTTAGCATTATGTTAACTCATAAACTGTTAGCATAATGCTTTTTTTGTAGCAAAGCACTACCACTAAAAATAGCAGTAGTGCTTTACCTGAGTGAGATGGAGTATGATAAACTTTAAATAGTGTTATTTAGTTAAGGGGTTAGAAGCTGTATTTCATACCAACCATAATGCAGCGGCCAGCTTGCGGAGCAGCGCCAGGACCATATACATATGATGCTGCATTCTCATACGCAGTATTAGTTAAATTGTTTACTGTAAGGTATGTAGTTAAATCCTTGTTTACTGCATAGTTTAAGCTTAAATCAAAAACCATAAAACGACTATCAGTAAATACAGTTCTATCACATCCAGTAAAATAGTTAGCTAACAATGCAGCATAGAAGCTATCATTTTCATAAGACAAATTAGCTGTATAATGGTTAGTTGGTCTATATTTGTTAATCATTGTATTAACATTAGTTGTACCACTCCAGTTTAAATCAGGATCAAATGTCATGCCATTTTTTGCACTCCATTCATCCTTAAGATGAGAATAGCCAAGGCTTAAATTCCAATGATCATCAAATGTATGATCAGCAGTTAAATTGAAAGATTTCTTTTTCTCTTTAGCATTAATAAATTTTTGCTTATAATCGTTCTCAGATGCTATAAAAACACGATACTGCGTAACTGCATTGCTCATATCGGTATAATCATAGTGTACAGCAACACTTGTTTTATCAGAAAGATCCTTTTTGAAACCAATGGTAAAAGCATTACCTTTCTCGTCTTCCAATCTCTGACCATTAAAAAGATACTTATCAGCTTTAGTAAGGTCACTTGCTTTTACAGGTCTATAAACTTTCGACCAACCAAAATAAGCACTCGTTGTATCATCAAAAGCATACTGTGTATTAATGCTAGGAGTTACAGTACTAATGTCACTATCAGCTACTTCAGAAGTTTTGCCATTTTCATTTGTATTCTCATAGCTGCTCATATGCAAATATCTAACAGAAGGTGTCAAATCCCATTTGTCGTTAACATGAATTTTATCCTGAACAAAACCCATAATGCTATCGCGTTTAACACTGCTAGTAGTACGTGCATCACTATTTCTTACAGGTTCATTACTAGATGATTCAGATTTATCATAAGTTAATCCAAAAATCAAGTCATTTACACCAACTGCTTTTGCATATTGGAATTGAACACCTTTATTTTCGTCCAGATAATGACTCACTTTAGTAAAATCTTTATCAGACTGCCATTTAAAATTGCTGTTAAAGAATTTTTCCCAATCTGGGCCACCTGGGAACGGGACACGATTACCATCCGGTTGAATCCACTGAGGATAATGGTCTAAACCATCATAATGATGCTTTTGTTGATATACTCTGATAAAGCTTTCCATACCATTCTCTTTATCAAAAGTATAGCTGATATCAATATCATTTTTACGATAAGCATTATAAGAATTGCTCAGAGCATCGAGCATAAAAAAGTTTCTATATGCCGGATTATCCTTAGTTGTTACACCACCATAATACTTATCATACATATCTTTCCAACCAGCTTCGCTCCAATAATCATAATTAGGAGCAAGAATAGGATAATGATCTACACCATTTTGGTGATTATAACTGATTTTTAAATTTTGTTTTTCATTAAAGTCTTTATCTACACGAATATTAGTACTTTCTTCTTTATATCTAGTATTCAAATAGGTACGATTACCGCCAGAAACAGCATCCTTGTACTTGCTATCTTGTGCCATATTACGGCTAGCAGAAATAAAGTAACGCCAAGACTTATCTTCTCCTGCAGCACCAGAATACGTCAAATTATAAACATGTTTATGCCAAGAACCTGTTTGTAAATCTATAGAACCATGATTCTCAGTACCACCTTTACGAGTAATGATATTGATTACACCACCAGTTGCGTCAGTACCATATACAGAAGCGCCAGGTCCTTTGATAACCTCAATTTTATCAATGGTTTCAATGTTTACAATAGCATTTAAATCTGCCATCGTCTTGGTTGCATTTGCACTTCCAGAGCCAAATTTAGTACTAACAGAGTTATCTACACGACGACCATCAACCAAAATAACTACACGACTATCGCCATTAATAGACATGCTATTATTAAAGAAGCTGTAGCCATATTCACCGCCACGATAGCCAGAGTTTTGGAAGGTAACGCCGGGAATACGCTTAATAGCTTCACTTACATCAGTATAATGACGTTTTTCGATTTCTTCACGAGTAATAACCTTAACGTCACCACCGGTACGATAGTAGGACTGCTCGGTAATAGTATCGCCGAACTTGTTTTTTACTGCGTCAGCCTCTACTACAATTGTATCCAAGGTATAATCGTTCAGGTTTTCGTCAAATGCTGCGCTTGCGCTTGCGCACAGGCCCAGTACCATCATCATAGCAGCCGCAGCTGTATATCTTCTCTTCATGTTACTCATACACTTCTTTCTGTAAAATTTGAGTTTCTTGCAAACTCAACGCCTAATACTCATCAAAAACATTATCAGAACCGCGCACCGTTAATATACGTAAACGTATAGGTCTGCGCCGTTACCCAGCTACCAACGCTTTCGTCAGCAAATTTGCCAAAGTTAAAGTTCAGCTTACGTGAACCATTGGCAGGAATCTTGCACAGCGGAAACTTTACCGGTCTGCCGGTAAACTGCTTCTGCTCGCCATTTTTATCTGTGTAGGTCACACGCATAATAAAGTCGTTCAGCTTGGTGATAGTCAAATCACTGCGCTTGTTGACAAAGGTGCCTGTTACACACAGCTCGCCGCCGTTAACCCATACCTTGGATGTTGTCCAGTCCAAAATCATTCTGTCACTTGATACCTCTGCAGCACCGGCAAGTGCTGGGCACATCAGCGCCAAAATTAAGGTCAGCAGCATAAATATCCTTTTCATAGCTCCTCCTTTCTCTCGTAATTCTTGAGCATACTGGGACAATATTTATTTTCATAAAAGCATCTGACCAAGCTATCCTTGTTCCGCTTGTCAGATGTTAATATGCAAGAATAATAAATATACTTTATGCAAATATTGCAGTTAAAATAAAAGCGTCTTGCCATTTTTTGACGGCAAGACGCACTTATCCCTAGAAAAGTACAAACTGTCCATCGCAGGTTGTTTAAAAGGCTCTATATCAGGCAGTTCTTCTGGCTCTGCTTCACCGCCAGCCTTGTCTTCCCGGTTTCCCAGTGACATTATAAAGCCGGCTCCACATTACAGCTGCGGGACAGCACAGGTTTTGCACCTGTTTACCTATTAAGTATAAATACACCTGATACGATTGTATTCTCTTGTTTAACATTGTGTTTCAATTTTTCCAACCAATAATTTTCTGTTCTTTTGCAGATGATGTTGCTTAGATATAAAGCTCTCTAAATTATTGCTTGTATATATTTGCTTTTTTCCTTATTTTACAATAAGTTTAATTACGTAATTATTCACAAGTAGAATTATAGCATGTTGTCCCCCCCCCGTCAAGCAAAAGTACATCGAGTACTTTTGACTTGCAGGTGCTTACAGCACCTGATAAATCAAAAAGGACTTCGTTATTTTAAAACGAAGTCCTGAATGTTTAAAGCATTATTATATTATAGTTACACGTCAACCAACAAATATCTATATTCTTATTATGATATAATACAACTCGCCTGCTATGATGCATCTAAAAAATTTTTCCAATACCTAATTTTCCGTCAGCAAAAAGCGCTGCAGCGCCTGCTCCACAATTTTATTCAGGGAAATGTTCTTCTGTAAAGCGCAAATCGCCGCCTGCTTATGCATCTCAGCGGGAATACGCACATTAAAGCTTCCCTTATACGCCTTTTCCGGTGTAATACCTTCGGCAGCACACATAGCTAAATAATCATCTATCGCTCCATGAAAATCCTCTACTAATTCCTGTGCATTTTTACCGTCATAGGAAATTACAGAACGTATACCTAAAACCTTACCGAAAAAAAGTCCATCCTCCTCCGAAAATTCCACAGACCCGACATAGCCTTTATATTGCATAGTATTCTTCACACTAATCCCTCCTGTTCTAATGCAGAAATCAGAGTTTTTATCTGATATGCCAGCAACTCCTTGCGGGGATGCGGTTTATGCAATAAAATAGCATGACATCCCTCTTTAATAAATATTACCCGTGATCCACTTGTTTTACCCTTGTTACTTCTCACATAATCAAAATAATTAAGCAATGTTTCTGCTTCCGCAAACGTAAAGTCTTTTGGTTTACTCATTAACTTTTTTATGAGCTTTTCTTTTTGTCCCATCTTTTCACCTCTATTATAAACTTTTCCGAGTACCTATGCAACTATTTTTAGTTGCATTTTTCGTTAAAAAATTTGGAGCAACACTCACTACAAGTATCACTCCTTAACGCTTTAGATACATCTCCAGTACCTAAGACGTATTTTATCATAATTCAGAAAATTCCGCAATATGTTTTTATTAAATCAAATCGCCGCCAGCCTTACGGCCAGCGGCGTTTGCTTCTTTCCCTTATTTTTAGTTCTTTCCCTTGTTTTTCCAAAAAATCTTTCCCTTATTTTGGAGGTTATCAAAGCCGGCTTATCTGTTTTTCTGGCGCCGGCCTTTAGCAAAATAATATATTGCAGGAGCGATTTTCTAATATATTTTCTCTTCGCCCCGTACTGCCAACTGTTTACTAACCACTAAACACTATTCACTGATAACTATTAATCACTTCTCCGCGCGATTGATAGCGCAGATAATGCCGCGCAGCGCTGCCACGTTGATGTTGGAGTGAATGCCTACACCGAAGATATGACCATTGTTTTTCTGCTTCAGCTCGATGTAGCAAATGCCCTTGGCGTCAGAGCCTCTGGAAATTGCATGCTCATGATAGTTGACAAATTCGTAGCCATTAATTCCGACACCGGTAAGCGCCTGGAAGAAGGCATCGATAGGACCATTACCTACACCAACTACACTCTTATTTTCGCCTGCAACCGAAATTTCACCTTCAAAACGGCTGTGGATGCTGCCATCAGCTTCGTTCAGTTCGGTGAAGCGATGACGCAGCAGCTGATATTTGCCGGCAAAGTCGATGTATTCCTTGCGGAAGAGCTGCACAATCTGCTCGCTGGAAAGCTCGTCGCCGTATTCGTCAGCCGCAGCCTTCACGATATTGCCAAATTCCGGATGCATTTCCTTAGGCAGATTGTAGCCAACGGTATGCTGCAGCACGAAGGCAGCGCCGCCCTTACCGGACTGACTGTTAATGCGGATAACCGGCTCGTATTCACGATGAATATCCGCAGGATTAATCGGCAGATACGGTACCTCCCAATATTCTGTACCGCTGTTTTTCATGTACTCATAGCCCTTGCGGATAGCATCCTGATGCGAACCGCTGAAGGCGGTGAAGGCCAGCTCACCGGCGTACGGCTGACGCTCAGGCACATGCATTTTTGTGCATTCCTCATAAACCTTTTTGATATCCAGGATATGCGAGAAATCCAGCTCGGGATCAACATTTTGCGTAAACATGTTGAGGGCTACAGTTACGATATCAAGGTTACCGGTACGCTCGCCATTGCCGAACAAGGTACCTTCGATACGGTCAGCGCCGGCTAAAAGTGCCAGCTCAGCGCAGGCAACGCCGGTACCGCGGTCATTGTGCGGATGCACGCTGACAATTGCTGCTTCACGGTTTTTAATATGACGGCAGAAGTATTCAATCTGATCGGCATAGGTGTTCGGCGTACACATTTCAACAGTAGAAGGCAGGTTGAGGATAATGGGGTTTTCTTTGCTAGAGCCCATTTCCTGCATTACAGCCTCGCAAATTGCCACAGAAAAATCAATTTCCGTACCGGAAAAGCTTTCCGGAGAATATTCATAGCGGATGTTCATACCGCTGCGGGCAACCTCTTCTTCCGTCAGCTGGCGGATAAGGCGTGCGCCCTGCACAGCGATATCGGTGATACCGTCCATATCCTTGCCAAAAACAATTTTGCGCTGCAGTGTTGAAGTAGAGTTATAAAAATGGATGATAACATTCTTCGCACCGCGTACTGCCTCAAAGGTTTTGCGGATAAGCTCTTCACGCGCCTGCACCAGAACCTGCACAGTTACGTCATCAGGAATATGGCCGCCTTCAATCAAGGTACGCAGAATTTCGTACTCTGTTTCCGATGCGGAAGGAAAGCCAACCTCGATTTCCTTAAAGCCGCAATCTACCAAGGTATGGAAAAAGCGAATTTTTTCCGGAATGCCCATCGGTGTTACCAATGCCTGGTTGCCGTCGCGCAAATCAACACTGCACCATACAGGTGCTTTAGTAATCGTTTTATCAGGCCATTGACGGTCGGTAATTTTTATTTGTTCAAACGGAATATATTTTTTCTCCTGCTGCATGATTAATTTCCCCCTAGCTTTTCTTAACAATTATAAACAAAAATCCCCGTCCCTAACCTGTGTTATTTATTAATAACACAATTAGGGGCGGGGAACAATTCCACGCTGTACCACCCTATTTCAACAGTACCTCAACAGCACTGTCCTCTCAGCCTCCAACAAGGCCTTTGCCTGTAACGTGACCACACGTCCTTCCCTACATATCAGAAAGGCAACTCCGGGATCAGTATGCATATAACCATTGGCATCGCTTTACACCAGCCAGCGACTCTCTTAGCCCATCCAGTCATATCTTCTTCCCTTCACCGTTTTTTTAGGGACGATATTTGATTCGTTGAATGCTATTATACGCACTCTGCTTTTAATTGTCAACATTCTTTTAGAAATTAATTTTTTAACAGCAATATTGTAAACAATGTAACAGCAATTTGTGTGCTTCTATCCACCAAAGGTTATCCACAGCTTATGTATTTTACCCACAGTTTATCAACAGAGTTATCAACAGTTGTGTATAACTTTACCTGCTGCTGATGAGCTTGCGCAGTAAATCAACAACGATAATGGAAGCGCCAAACAGGACGACAACGCCCCATTCATGCGCATTCAGCGGCGTTGTACGCAATACACGCCCACCGATAAAGGTCAGCAGCACCTGAATTGCAACAATCAGCGCCATTACCTGTAAGAAGCCCTTGTTCAAGCTGACATTCTTCAAAAGATTCAAACCGTCGGTACGCACATTAAAGCCATTGGCTACCGCCATAAAAATATAGGCACAGAAGAAGCCTGTATAGGTATAGATATGGTTATCGGCATCACGGAAGAGATGGTCAACCCACGCGCTCTTGTAAAAGGCAATGCCCACAATCGTCATATAAAGACCACTTACAATAACGCTCGTAAGCATCTTTTTGCTGACAAGCGGTGCACTGCGGCGCTTAGGCGCCTCGCGCAGATACTGTGCTAATGCAGGCTCGCCGCCGAAAGCAAGCGCAGCAAGGGTATCCATTACCAGGTTAATCCATAGAATCTGTGTAATCGTCAGCGGTTCATCAATATTGATGAAGGGAGCAATAAAGTTAATTGCCACAGCTGAGAAGTTAATCGTCAGCTGGAAAACAATAAATTTGCAGATAGAATTGTAAATCGTTCTTCCGTACAAAATTGCCTGCTTGATGCTGAGGAAATTATCGTCCATGATAACAATATCGCCTGCTTCCTTGGCCACCTCTGTACCGCTGCCCATAGCAAAGCCGACATCAGCCTTTTTCAGCGCCGGCGAATCATTTACGCCGTCACCGGTCATACCAGTTACAAGATTCAGCTCCTGCGCCAAGCGCACCAGGCGCGATTTATCCATCGGTAAAGCACGTGCCACTACACGCAGATGCGTCAGCTTAGCCTTGACCTCATCATCACTCATCTGTGCCAGCTCGTCGGAGGTCCAGACTACATCCTCCGCGCTTTGCAGCAGGCCTGCATCCTTGGCAATGGCAACTGCAGTTTCTTTACGGTCACCGGTAATCATTACTACCTGCACACCAGCCTGCTGTACAGCCTTAATAGCCTCCACTGCTTCCGGACGCACGTCATCACGGATGGCAACAACACCGGCAAGCGTCAGTCCTTTATCCGGCAGGTTATCAGCAGGTACTCCCTCATAGGTGCACAAGGCCAGCATTCTCATTGCCTGTCCCGCAAGCTCCAGCATTCTGTTATCCAGAGCTGCTTTCATCTCATCAGTCAACGGCAAACGCTGACCGTCATTGGACCAATACCAATCGGTAGCCTGCAGCAGCTTTTCCGGTGCACCCTTAATCAGGCAATATTCCGCACAGCCATCAGCAGGAGCAACCTGCGCCCAGGAATATTTATTGGCACTGTTAAACGGAATAAAACGTCGGCGCTGCGGCAGTTGCGGCAAACGATAGGTACCGACATAATTGTTTAACGCTGCTTCCGTCATATTACCTCCGACAATCTTGCCGTCGGTAACGGTAGACGAAGTATTGATTAAAACCTGCTGGCAGGTCAGCTCCTTAAGACGTGCAGGCAATGATGTGAAATCAGTAATTTCCTGTAAATCGCCGGTTAAGAAGCGTACTACCTCCAGCTGTCCTTTAGTAATAGTACCTGTCTTATCGGTAAACAGCAGGTTTAAGCTTCCTGCAGTTTCAATGCCGACCAGCTTACGCACCAATACATGGTCATGCAGCATTTTGCGCATATTAAGCGAAGAAACTATCGCAATCATCAGCGGCAGGCCTTCCGGTACTGCCATAACAATAATAATAATCGCCAAGATTACAGCCTGCACCAAATCGGCAATTACTGTTGTCATATCAGCAAAATATACTGCAAAGCTGCCTGCCAGATATATCTTATGCAGTATTACCGCAACTGCTATCAGAACACCGCCGGCATAGCCGAATTTACTTATCTGCTCTGCCAGTCCTTTCAGCTTCAGCTTCAGCGGACTGTCACGTTCATCATCCTTCAGCTCCTGCGTAAGCTGGCCGTAAACGGAATTATCACCTATCTTCACAGCCTGCATCACAGCAGTACCTTCTACCACAACGCTGCCACGAAACAGCTTATGTTCATCCAGAAAATCAATTTTACCGTCATCCCATTGGAACTCAGCAGGTGCAACAGTTTTTTTAGCTTCCTCGCTTTCACCGTTCAGCGCTGCCTGATCCAGCTTCAGCGTACCATCCAGCAAAATACCATCTGCCGGAATTTTATCACCTGCCTCCAGGATAATGGCATCACCAACTACAACATCATCAATAGCGATTTCCAACGGCTCGCCGTCACGCCACACCTTGCAGCGAATGCGGCTCGCCTCCTCCTGCAGCTTTTGAAAGGCATTCTCATTGCTGTATTCGGACCATGTGGAAACAAAGGTTGCCAAAATAATTGCCAGGAAAATGCCTATTGTTTCAATCCAATCACCATGGCCAAGATACACGAAAAAAGCATTTACCAGCAGCGCTACTATCAGGATGCGAATAATGGGATCCTGAAAATTCCCCAGCAGCTTGCTCCAAAAGGTTTCCCGCGGCGGCTGCGTCAACGTGTTATCACCGTACTTGCGCCGTGACTCTTCAATCTGCTCCTTGCTTAAGCCATATTTACTCATTTTCTTTCTCCTTTGACCTTACGTCTGCTACTTGTCGAAAATTGCGGTAAATCGTGCAAGTACACTCTTCACCTTATATTATATATTAAAAAAGGGCGAGACAATGCTGTAAAATAAAAATTTTACAACAAAGTCTCGCCACTTAATTACAAAGCCGGATTCTTCCGAATCGTACTGACGGCAGTGTAAACACCAGCCCTAAGGCTTGTGCCGGCTACTCCCCTTATCTAAGAAAGCACCATATTTTTTATTCAGCTTATTCAGCCCAAACAGCTTTCATCAGCTTAGGATATTCAGTGTTAAGGTGGTCAACAATAACGTCGATTACTGCATGAATCATTTGCGGTACGAATTGCTCATCGGTAGAAGGAATGCAGCTTTCAATGATGATATTGCCAGCTTCATCAGCATAATATTTAAACACCTTGTAGTTTTCGTTCAGAGCATTCAAATGTGCCAGAACTGCAGCCTTGTTAGCTTCTTTAACCAGACCAGCGCCTACGCGAACCTGCAGCATTACATAGATGCTGTCGTCAATTACCAGCATAGTCGGCAGGTTTTGACCTTGGATGCCGATAGCAGAACGGAAAACAACGGGATGCATGAAGCTTTCTTCAGGAACCTCGTCTGCCTTCGGAACTTCGAATACATCGCCCCAGTTAATTTTGTTTTCTTCAAGGAATTTCTTGTAAACTTCAGCTTTCTTATTCATCATAAGACCTCGCTTTCATTGTTATAATACTATTATACACTATTATCGTTATTTGTGTACTTTTTTTATTAGTAAATATATTTGTTTTACACAAAATTCACAGCTTATTCAGCTTTTATTTTTAACGCAAATTCATAACCATACTTTTCTGCAGCTTCAAGCTCAGCCTTCTGCGGCGTCCATTTGCAGTTAAAACCGGGTTCTACAGCATCGAAGCAGCTTTTTGCAAGCAGCTCTTCCATATCCTTCTGCGCACCGCCGCCCCAGCCAAAGGTACCGAAGGCTGCAGCTTTTTTACCTTTAGCGCCGAGTCCTTTAAGATAAATCAGCAGGGAACCCATATTCGGCAGCATGCTGCAATTAAGAGTTGAAGAGCCTGCCAAAAAACCGGAGGCAGTAAAGAGCTCTGCTGCTACCGTACTGTTAGGTGTAGCGCCCATTTTAAATACTTTAACAACAATGCCGGCATTAGCTGCACCACGCGCAATCGCCCGCGCCAACTTTTCTGTACCGCCCCACATGCTGTCATAAGCAATAACAAGACTGCCGTCCTGTACACCGCTGCCCCATTCGCTGTAGCAGCGCAGAATGTCGGGAATATGCTCGGTCCAGATGACACCGTGCGAGGGAGCAATCATTTTAATTTCTAAACCGCCAAGCTTTTTCAGCGCGTTGCCAATCAGCTTGGCATAAGGCCAGAGAATGTTGGCAAAATACTTTTTAGCTTCGTAGAACAGCTCTTCTTGATTTACTTCACAGTCAAAGCGCTTACTGGTAGCATAATGCTGACCAAAGGCATCATTAGAGAAAAGTATTTTATCATACTCACTATAGGTAGCCATACTGTCAGGCCAATGCAGCATTGCCATGGAAGCGAAGGTTAAGGTGCGCTTGCCGATATTTAAGGTTGCTCCGTCTTTTACAACCTCAAAAGCAAAAATATCTCCGTAATGCTGAATCGCCTCGTTTTTACCTTGCATCGTAATATAGAACTTTGCTTTGGGGCAAGCCTTGGCCAACGCAGGCATAGCACCGGAATGGTCAGGCTCAACATGGTTGATGACAATATAGTCAATGGAATCCAACGGTGTTACCTTACTGATATTAGCAAACAGCTCTTCGGTAAAGGGCGCTTTAACAGTATCAATCAAGGTTATCTTTTCATCCATAATCAGATAAGAGTTATAGGTTGCACCTCTCTCTGTTTTGTAGCCGTGAAAATCACGCACAGCCCAATCCTGAACACCAACGTCATAAATGTTTTCTGCAATTTGTACCGGCAGCATCTGAAAACCTCCTTATAATTTTTCAAAAGTAACTTGATGAGTTAATTTATTTAAGCGTAAAACAAGCTCGTGATATTTATTCAGCGTACTGCGATGACCGACACTTACAACAGTAGTCTGCTGTAAACGCTCCTGTAGCAGGCTGTACATAGTCGCCTCAGTGTCTTCATCCAAAGCAGAGGTTGCTTCATCCAGGAAAAGCCACTGTGGCTGCTGGATATGGGCACGTACAAAGGCCAAACGCTGCTGCTCACCGACAGAAAGCACATGGCTCCAGTCAGCCTCCAAATCAAGTTTATCCTTAAGATAACCAATCTGGCACAAATCCATCAGATAAATCAATTCAGTATCATCTATCGGTTTATTTCCCGGGTAATTAAGCGCAGCACGCAGTGTACCTAATGGCAGATAAGGCTTCTGCGGAATAAACATCAGCTTATCACGTGACGGAAGAAAGATTTTGCCGTCGACGAAGGGCCAGATACCGGCGATAGCACGCAGCAAGGTACTTTTACCGCTGCCGCTGACACCCTTAATCAAAACATTATGCCCCGGATGCAGAGTAAAGCTGATATTTTCCAGAAGCGGCTTTCCGTCCGGCAGATTTATCTGCATATCGTTAACCTCGACCACATCGGCAGCAGCAAAGCGTTCCACATGAAAGCGTTCCGCCTGCTGAGAAACCTCGTGCATATGATGGCCGAAGTAAGTTAAACGCATTACAACAGCCTGCCATTGAGCAATACTGCTATACATATCAACAAAATACGAAAGCGAATCCTGCACACGGCCAAAGGCACTGGCAACCTGCATCAGTCCGCCTAGTGTTACTTCTTTCGTAAGATAACGGTTCATGGCTACAACAAAGGGAAAAATGATAGCGATTTGAGAATAACCGGAATTTAAAAAGACAAGCTGTTTCTGTTTATTAACCAGTTTCCAGAAGTTATCCAAGAGCATTTTAAAGCGTAGCTTAAATACACTGCCCTCCTGCGCTTCACCACGGTAGAAGGCAACGCTTTCCGCACTTTCACGCAGGCGAATCATACTGAAACGGAAATCCGCCTCATATTTCTGTTGGATGAAGTTGATTTTTACCAGCTTGCGGCCAACAATGTGGGTAATATAGGTACCAATGACAGAATAAAGTAATGATGCCCACAGCATGTAGCCATTTATAGTCCACGTTTTGCCCATAAAGGTAAAGCTAAGACTGCCGGAAAGATTGTATAAAATGACAACAAAGGATGCAAACGTGCAAAACGCCTTGAGGATCCCTATGCCAAAGCTCAAGGTCATTTCAACAAACTGACGCACGTCCTCACTGATACGTTGGTCAGGGTTATCCGTATCCTTACCGAACATCTGCAGATTGTAGTATGTTTTGTTTTGCAGCCAGATGTCGATAAAACGCGTTGTCAGCCAACGACGCCAATTCAAAATCAATGTCTGCTGCAGATAATATGAGTATACTGCCAATAAGATATAAATGGCAGCTAACCACGAAAAATGAATGAGTTCATCAAAAATCTTCTTAGCATCATAGTTTTGCAAGGCACTGTAGAAGCTGTTATTCCACTGGTTAAGCAAAACAAGCATATAAACCACGCCAAGTGTAAGTGCTATAATACAGCCCAATAAAAAGAAAGCCTTTTTCTTCTCTTCGGATTGCCAATAGCTTTTAGTAAGATACCAGACATCCCTAAAAAACTGTCTGGTCAGATTAAATCGTTGCATATACTCAAGACTCCTCTTGTAAAGAAATGCTATTCAATTCTTGAACAGTTCTTTTTTATTATACTATAAATATTAGCCTAAGAGTATCGCCAACAATAAAATTTACATTTTAGATACAAAAAAGAGCTCACACTAATGTGTGAGCTCTTGAAGTTAGCTAATGATTATTTGCCAACAGGACCGATCATAGCCAGCATGGTACCTGCAGCAACTGCAGTACCGATAACGCCTGCTACGTTAGGACCCATAGCGTGCATCAGCAGGAAGTTAGCCGGGTTAGCTTTCTGACCAACTTTTTGAGATACACGAGCAGCCATAGGAACTGCGGAAACGCCAGCGGAACCAATCAACGGGTTGGTCTTGCCACCGTCTATCATGCACATCAGCTTACCGAAGATAACGCCGGCAGCAGTACCAGCTACGAATGCAACCAGGCCGAGAACGATGATCAGCAGAGTCTTAGCGTTCAGGAAAGATTCAGCGCTCATGGTCAGACCAGTACCGGTAGCCAGCATGATGGTAACAGTGTTCATCAGTGCGTTTTGTGCGGTGTCGGACAGACGATCCAGGCAACCAGCTTCTTTGAACAGGTTACCCAGCATCAGCATACCAATCAGAGCGGTTACGGAAGGTAACAGCAGAGAAATAACGATGGTGCACATGATCGGGAAAGCAACCTTTTCAAAGTGAGAAACCGGACGCAGCTGTTGCATAACGATCTTACGATCTGCTTCAGTGGTGAACAGTTTCATGATAGGAGGCTGAATCAGCGGAACCAGAGACATGTAGGAGTAAGCAGCAACTGCGATTGCACCTAACAGCTGAGGAGCCATTTTAGCAGCCAAGTAGATGGAAGTCGGGCCGTCAGCACCACCGATGATACCGATAGCAGCAGCTTCTTGTACGGTGAAGCCGAGCAGCATAGCGCCCAGCAGAGCTACGAATACACCGCCCTGTGCAGCAGCGCCCAGGAGCAGGGTTTTCGGGTTAGCCAGCAGAGGACCAAAGTCGGTCATAGCGCCTACGCCCAAGAAGATCAACGGAGGGAATACTTCGTGGTGAATACCATACATGATAACGGACATAACACCAGGTTCTTCGAAACCGTTTTTAGGAATGTTAGCAAGAATACAACCGAATGCGATCGGGGACAGCAGCAAAGGTTCGAAACCTTTACCAATAGCCATATAAAGCAGAACCAGACCTACAACGATCATGATTACGTGACCGCTGGTCAAAGCGGAGAAACCGGAATCTGCCCATACGGAAGACAAAGCAACGAGAAATGCTTCCATTTAATATCCTCCCAATTTTCAATTTGTGGAAGGGGCTCTGCGAAAAGCCCCCTCCAAAGATCAAGGGTATTTAAGACTTACTGATATTGCGAACTATCGAGTAAGAATTAGAGAACGATCATAACGTCGCCGGTAGCAACAGTTTGACCTGCGGAAACGCGAACGTCGGAAACAGTGCCATCAGCCGGAGCCATGATTTCGTTTTGCATTTTCATAGCTTCCAGAATCAGCAGAACGTCGCCGGATTTAACAGCGTCGCCAGCTTTTACGTTAACGGACAGAACTTTGCCCGGCATAGGAGCGGAAACGGTGGTTGCACCAGCAGCAACCGGAGCAGCAGCTTTCGGAGCCGGAGCCGGAGCAGCTTTCGGAGCCGGAGCAGCAGCCGGAGCCGGAGCAGCTTTCGGAGCAGCTTTCGGAGCGGAAGCAACAACGCCTGCTTCTTCAACTTCAACTTCGTATGCGGTACCATTTACGGTGATAGTATACTTTTTCATGGATATAATCCTCCTTAAAATCTCGTTTTTTAATTAAAATTGCAAACTATATGCATTAGAAGCATTCTTTACGAACGCTAATAGCTTCAACACGACTGCTTACAGTCCATGCAGATTTAGCATCAATACGACGTACGCAAGCGATTTGGTCTGCGCTAACGCCGCAAGCTGCTACTGCTGCAGCGATAACAGCGATAATTTCGCTATCATCTTGAGCTGCTGCAACCGGAGCTGCAGCGGGAGCTGCTGCCGGTGTAGGAGCTACTGCCGGTTTAGCAACTTTTTTTTTAGTCGGATCGATAACTTGGAGTAAGTTCATCAATATGCCCAGAGCGATCAGTACGCCGAATACGATGGTCATATTGATTAAAGCAATCAACCAAGGATTAGTAGTAACAGGACCCATTTATTTCACCTCATCTTATCTTAAAATAGGTTGTTTAAGCACTAAGCAACTGCTTGTGAATTACAAAGGAATGTTGCCGTGGCGTTTTGCCGGACGGGTTTCGCGTTTGCTTTCCAGCATTTGCAGAGCGTTGATGATGGTGGGACGAGTATTTTTCGGTTCGATAACCATGTCAACCATGCCGCGCATTGCTGCTTGGTACGGAGTAGCGAAGTTGTCGATGTACTCTTTAGTCTTAGCTTCAACATCAGGATCTTTACGGAAGATGATGTTAGCAGCACCAGCAGGACCCATAACTGCGATTTCAGCGGTCGGCCATGCGATAACTTGGTCAGCGCCCAGGTCTTGAGAGCACATTGCCAGATAGGAACCGCCGTAAGCTTTACGGGTAACCAGAGTGATTTTAGGAACAGTTGCTTCAGAGTAAGCATACAGCATCTTAGCGCCGTGACGGATAATGCCGCCGTATTCTTGGTTGCAGCCAGGCAGGAAGCCAGGAACGTCAACCAGGTTCAGCAGAGGAATGCCGAAAGCGTCGCAGAAGCGGATGAAACGAGCGGATTTATCGGAAGCGTTGATATCCAGGCAGCCAGCCATAACTTTCGGTTGGTTAGCAATGATACCTACGGTTTGACCATCCATACGAGCGAAGCAAGTGATGATGTTGGTTGCCCAGTATTTTTGGTTTTCATAGAATTCGCCGTTATCTACGATAGATCTGATTACATCATACATATCGTAAGCGTGGTTGGAGTTGTCCGGCAGCAGAGTGTTCAGGCTGTCGTCGGTACGCATCGGGTCATCACCAGTCTCTACGATCGGAGCACCTTCAACGTTGTTGGAAGGCAGGAAGGAGAGCAGGTAACGGATTTGTTGCAGGCAGTCTTCGTCGTTTTCAGCAGCGAAGTGAGCAACACCGGAAGTGCTGTTGTGGGTCATAGCGCCACCCAGTTGTTCTTGGGTTACATCTTCACCGGTAACGGATTTAACTACTGCAGGGCCGGTAATGAACATTTTGGAAGTGTTCTTTACCATGTAGATGAAGTCGGTCAGTGCCGGGCTGTATACAGCGCCGCCAGCGGAAGGACCCATAATTGCAGAAATCTGAGGAACTACGCCGGAAGCAATGGTGTTCTCGAAGAAGATTTTACCATAGCCAGCCAGAGCGTCGATAGCTTCTTGGATACGAGCACCGCCGGAATCGTTCAGGCCAACCAGCGGAGCACCCATTTTCAGTGCCAGGCGTTGTACTTTAACGATTTTAGCAGCATGCATTTCGCCGAGGGAGCCACCTTCAACGGTGAAGTCCTGTGCGAATACATAAACCAGACGGCCATCGATGGTGCCGTAACCGGTGGTTACGCCTTCACCAGGCAGTTCTTTCTTTTCTTGACCGAAGTTGTAGCAACGATGACGTACAAAACGGTCGAGTTCTACGAAGGAACCTTCGTCGAGGAGAGCAGCGATTCTTTCACGAGCAGTCATTTTGCCGGATTCATGTTGTTTAGCAACACGTTTTTCGCCACCAGCAGCCAGAATTACTTCGGCTTTTTTGAGCATTTTCTCAATTTTTTCTTGAGTAGACAAATCTTACACCTCCATCATTATTGGGAGAACAAATTTATACACAGATGCTGAAGATATATCACTTGTATATCTCCAGCATTATGTAGCTTAAATTATGGGACCTTAAATCGCCCTAAATCTACGCAGCTAATAAATTAGTCTTTGTAGGTTGCAGCCGGTTGGCACAGCTCAAGCAGCAGGCCAGCGGATTTCGGATGAACGAAAGCAATTTTCATTTGGCCAGCACCATTACGAGGAGCTTTGTCGATCATGCGAACGCCAGCTTCGGTCAGGTCAGCGATAGCTGCTTTGATGTCGTCAACGCGCAGAGCCATATGTTGGATGCCAGGGCCGTTTTTAGCAATGTATTTGCCGATAGGACCATCGTTGTTTTCAGTGATATCAACAAGGAGCTCAATCAGGGTCTCGCCGCAGGGAACAAATACGGTAGCAACACCTTGTTCTTTAACTTCTTCAGTACCGGTAGCTTTCAGGCCCAGTACCTCAGTGTAAATTTTTGCAGCTTCTTCCAAGGTACCAGCGCAAGCGATACCTACATGGTCAACACAAATAGTTTTGAATGCCATAATAAATTCCTCCTAAAATTGTTTTTATTGGTGGTTTATTTTAAAACCTTACCAACAATATCATCAACGACAGAGTACGGCTCAATCTCGCGGGACTGCATTTTAACAACCAGGTTGTCAAATTCATCCGTTTGAATGACGTTCTTGTCGATGTAGCGATTTACATGGTCATTAAGCATAGCGGTAACCTCGTTTTTAATACGAGCTTTACGGATATCGTTTAATTTACCACTCTCAATCAAATATGCCTTGTGAGCCTCAATAGAGTCCACAACAGCCTCTATACCTTCACCCTTGCTGGCAATGGTCCTGTTAATCGGAGGACGCCAGCCAACATGTTCGGGATTTAATTCGAGCATCATCTCAATCTCAATGTTGAGCTTGTCTGTACCTTCACGATCAGCTTTGTTAATCGTGAACAGGTCACCGATTTCAAGTATACCTGCTTTAATAGCTTGGATATCGTCGCCCATGCCAGGAATTACTACTACCATAGTAGTATCTGCGGTCTTTACAATGTCAACCTCAGATTGTCCTACGCCTACGGTTTCAACGATAATTACATCCATGCCGAAAGCATCCATTAATTTAACAGCGTCACCTGCTTTTTGAGACAGGCCGCCAAGGCTGCCGCGAGTTGCCATAGAGCGTACAAAAATGCCCTCGTCTGCGGTCAGATCCATCATTCTGATACGGTCGCCTAAGATAGCGCCGCCAGAATACGGGCTAGTGGGGTCAATTGCTACGATACCTACGGTCTTGCCGCGTTTACGGTATTCCTTAGCCAATTTATCAGTCAGAGTACTTTTACCAGCACCCGGAGGGCCGGTGATACCAATTACATAAGCATTACCAGTATGAGGATAAATCTCTGTCATAATTTTGACAGCATCATCGTATTCATTTTCAACAGCAGTGATTGCTTTAGATAATGCAAGACGAGAATGATTTAATAACTTATCTACTATTTCCATAATTCACACCGCCTTGTTTTGGATAGTGAATATTTTATAAGGCAAGCCGGGACAAACCCGGCTTGCTTTAAGGGATAAAATTATTTTACGTTAGCGTTGATGAAATCAACAATTTTGCTGGTCGGGGTGCCCGGAGTGAATACTTCAGCAATGCCAGCAGCTTTCAGGCCAGGGATGTCAGCGTCAGGAATAACGCCGCCGCCGATAACCAGAACGTCGGTCAGGCCTTTTTCTTTCAGCAGTTCAACTACTTTCGGGAAAAGGGTGTTGTGAGCGCCGGACAGCAGGGACAGTGCAACAACGTTTACGTCGTCTTGCAGAGCAGCTTCAGCGATTTGTTCCGGAGTCAGACGGATACCGGTGTAGATAACTTCAAAACCAGCGTCGCGCAGAGCACGAGCTACAACTTTAGCACCGCGGTCATGGCCATCCAGACCCGGTTTAGCAACTAAAACTTTAACGTTAGCCATTATAGTTTACCTCCGTATATTGGTTGTGTTTACAAATTACAAATTAGAGAGTGGTATGAGGTTGGTATTCGCCGAATACTTTTCTCATTACGCCGCAGATTTCGCCTTCGGTTGCGTATGCACGAACTGCATCCAGAATCAGAGGCATCAGGTTTACATTTTCATCTGCGCAGCCAGCTTCCAGAGCTTTCAGAGCAGTTTCTACAGCAGCGTTGTCACGGCGAGCTTTCAGAGCAGCAATCTTTTCAGCTTGCAGCTTGCCTACAGAACCGTCTACGCGCAGCAGGTTTTTCGGAGCTTCTTCTTCTTGAGTGAATTTGTTAACGCCAACGATGATACGGTCGCCTTTTTCGATTTCCATCTGCCATTTGTAAGCAGAGTCTTGGATTTCTTTTTGGATGTAGCCTTTAGCGATTGCTTCAGGAGCGCCACCGATTTCGTCAATTTTCTTAATGTATTCCCAAGCTTCAGCTTCGATCTTGTCGGTCAGAGCTTCTACATAGTAGGAGCCGCCCAACGGATCAACGGTGTCAGCTAGGCCGGATTCGTAAGCAACGATTTGTTGGGTACGCAGAGCGATGGTTACAGACTCAGTGGTCGGCAGTGCCAAAGCTTCGTCTTTGGAGTTGGTGTGCAGGGATTGAGTACCACCCATTACAGCAGCAGCAGTTTGCAGAGCAACACGAACGATGTTGTTGTTCGGTTGTTGAGCAGTCAGCATGGAGCCAGCGGTTTGGGTATGTACACGCAGCATCATGGATTTCGGTTTTTTAGCACCGAAACGCTCTTTCATAACTTTGGACCATACACGACGGGAAGCGCGGAATTTAGCAACTTCTTCGAGTACGTTGTTATGAGCATTCCAGAAGAAGGACAGACGGCCTGCAAATGCGTCAACGTCCAGACCAGCTTTGATAGCAGCTTCTACATAAGCGATACCATCAGCAATGGTGAATGCGATTTCCTGAGAAGCGGTGGAACCAGCTTCACGGATATGGTAACCGGAGATGGAAATGGTGTTCCACAGCGGTACGTTCTTGGAGCAATATTCAAAAATGTTGGTGATCAAACGCATGGACGGTTTCGGCGGGAAAATGTAAGTGCCGCGAGCAGCATACTCTTTCAGAATATCGTTCTGAATGGTACCACGCAGTTTGTCAGCGGAAACGCCTTGTTTCTCAGCTACTGCAATGTACATAGCCAGCAGTACGGAAGCAGGAGCGTTGATGGTCATAGAAGTGGATACTTTATCCAGGGAAATTTGGTCGAACAGGATTTCCATATCAGCCAGGGAGTCGATAGCTACGCCTACTTTACCAACTTCGCCTTCAGCCATCGGATCGGTGGAATCATAACCGATCTGGGTCGGCAGGTCGAATGCGCAGGACAGGCCGGAACCACCGTTAGCCAGCAGGTAACGATAACGTTTGTTGGATTCTTCAGCGGTGGAGAAACCAGCATACATACGCATGGTCCAGAAACGGCCACGATACATGGTCGGTTGAACACCACGGGTGTAAGGATATTCACCGGGGAAGCCCAGTTTAGTCATGTAGTCAAAGTTTTCACCAAGATCTACCGGGGTGTACAGTCTGTTAGGAACCAGGTTTGCGCGTTCAGGGTTTTTTACCAGTTTAGCTTCAACTTCAGCATGATATTTTTCTAAACCAGCTTTAATTTCTTCAAATGCCATTCTCAAATCCTCCTTAAAATATTTGTGTTTCATATTTCGGATTGGACGGTTCCGAAATGATGGTGAGAGTGTTCCGTCTATGACGGCTATATATGGCAAAGTCTAGGGTGAGACTTCGTCAACTGAATTTATCAGGCAAAGCCTTGGGTGAGGCTCTGTCTATATATACCTGCCGGCGGGAATCTCACCCACCGGCAAGCACATTACATAGTTTAACCTATTTTGCAAAACTTAACAAGGGGTTTCGCAAAGTTTTTTTAAAATTATTTACCTTCAACCATGCCTTCCATGGAACCGGTTTCAGCGAACAGTTTGTAGCAATCGAATGCTTCTGCCAGGATGTGCGGGGTTTGGCTGTTGCCGCAAGCTTCGCAAGCGCGTTTGAAGTAGTCATACAGCCAAGGTTGATATTTCGGGTTAGCAATCTGATCGATGATGATCGGAGCTTTTTCTTTCGGGCTCAGGCCACGCAGGTCAGCAACGCCACGTTCGGAAACGATAACGTCAACGTCCAAAGTAGCATGGTCGATATGGCTGCAGAACGGAACTACGGAAGAAATCTTGCCGCCTTTTGCCAGGGAGTTGGTGAAGAATACGGTCAGGTAGCCGTTACGAGCGAAGTCGCCGGAACCACCAACGCCGTTCATCAGCTTGGTGCCGCAAACATGAGTGGAGTTTACGTTACCATAGATATCAACTTCAATAGCAGTGTTCATTGCAATTACGCCGATACGACGAGCAACTTCAGGGCTGTTGGAGATTTCTTGCGGACGGAGCAGCAAGTATTTTTTGTAGTGTTCTACGTTCTCGTAGAATTTCTTTTGGCACTCAGGAGACGGAGTCAGAGCGGTACCGGAAGCAACGCGGAGTTTACCAGCGTCGATCAGGTCGAACATACCATCTTGAATAACCTCAGTGTAAACGGTCAGGTCTTCGAAATCGGAGTTAACCAGACCATTGATAACTGCGTTAGCAACGGAACCTACGCCAGATTGCAACGGCAGCAGGTTTTTCGGCAGACGGCCTTCTTTAACTTCGTTTTTCAGGAAGTTAACGAGGTTAGCGCCCATATGTTTAGCGTCGTCATCGATTTCGCCCAGCGGACGAACGATGTCAGGACGGTCGCAAGGAACTACTGCAACGATTTTTTCTACTTCGCAAGGAATGTAGGTAGTACCGATGCGGTCTTCCGGAGCGGTGATAGGAATCGGTTGACGATTCGGAGGATCCAGAGGAATATAGGAGTCATGCATGCCTTCCAGGCCTACCGGTTGGGTGGTGTTAACTTCAACGATAACTTTTTTAGCACCAGCTACATAGGAAGAGCTGTTGCCCATGGAAGTGGTCGGAATCAAGCCAACCATGCCATTGCCGAGGTCATTGATTTTGCAAACTTCAACGATTGCAACATCCGGACCGGTCGGACGGCCAGCCATGTAACCATAGCGAACCATTTGAGCCATGTGAGACAGATGAATATCAGCGTATTTTACTTTGCCAGCGTTGATAGCTTTACGCATGGTGCCGTTGGTCTGGTAAGGCAGACGACGGTCAATGATGTCAGCTTCAACCATTGCTTGGTCAATTTCAGGACCAACAGATGCGCCAGTCCAAACGTTAACTTTGAAAGGAGTTTTTTTGCCCTTTTCAGCAAGAGCCAGAGGAACAGCTTTCGGATAGCCAGACGGGGTGAAACCGCTGACACCTAAATTGTCACCATCTTTTACGAATTCTGCAGCAGCTTCAGCGCTCATCACTTTATCAGCTACTACGTCACAAATGCGATCTTTAATATCGATCATGTTTACCTTCCTCCTTTTAATTAGGACATTGTGTTTTATAAGGGTGTTACCCCTGTGCATATAACTTATCAGCAATGCCTTGTGACATTACAAATAAGATATTACCTGTTTTCAAGCACTTCACAAATATTTCATACTTGACTATTTAGTCATTTCGACATATAACAGAAAACTCCTGCTTATGCTATAAATATTTTTTTAAATGCTTCTTTTGTTCTGCTACAATTATAACACATTTTCAGAAAAACTTCACTTTTTTCTGTCAAATTTTTCCTGTGTTTTACATAGCAGGTAAAATGCACTCAACGCTATATATAATACCAGCAAAATTGTAACACTGCAAGCTTTTTCTTTACAAATTTACAAAACACCCCCTTCTTTCTGCGGAAAAAAAGGGGGTTTTGTATTATCCAGATAGAACAATTAACGATTTTGCGCGTGGTAATGTGTGTGCAGTAGACTATGAGCCTTCTCAGAAAGAGGTTTGCCTAACCACGTATCATAAAGTGTTTTTATTTCCGGGTTTTCATGCGATTTTCGTAATTCGCTTGTACGGTCGCAGTTAAAAATCGCTTCACGGCGTTTTTCCCTGATGGAAGCATCCACCGGCACAGGCTGACCACCACCGCCGATGCAGCCACCCGGGCAGGCCATAACCTCAATAAACTGGTAGTCTGCAGTTCCTGTCTTAATGCGTTCCAGCATCATCCTGGCAGATTTAAGCGTATGTACTACAGCAACCTTTACAGCTGTACCTGCAACATCAATAACCGCCTCGCGTGTCTGCTCCATGCCGCGTACTTCATTATATTCAACCTTAGGCAGCTCCTTGCCGGCAACAACCTCGGCCACAGTACGCAGAGCCGCTTCCATTACGCCACCGGTCGTACCGAAGATAACGGCAGCGCCGGTACCGGTACCCAGCGGAGAATCAAACTCTGCCTCCTCCAGCGCATTAAAGTCAATACCAGCCTCACGGATCATGCGTCCCAGCTCGCGTGTAGTGATAACCACATCTACATCGCGATAGCCGCTGGCGCACATTTCCTCACGTGCAGCCTCCGCCTTTTTCGCAGTACAGGGCATTACGGACACACTGACTATTTTTGCCGGATCAATGCCTGCACGTTCAGCAAAGTAGGTTTTGGCAACAGCACCAAACATCTGCTGCGGAGATTTGGCAGTAGACAGATGCGGCAGCAGCTCAGGATATTTCAGCTCAATCATATTTACCCAGCCCGGACTGCAGGAGGTAATCATCGGCAGCACGCCACCGTTCTGCAAGCGCTGCAGGAACTCATGACCTTCCTCCATAATCGTCAGGTCGGCAGAGAAGTTGGTATCAAAAACCTTATCAAAGCCTAAATGACGCAATGCTGCTACCATTTTGCCGGTAACAACCTGACCTGCCGGAATGCCCAGCTCCTCGCCCAGAGCAACACGCACTGACGGAGCAGTTTGTACTACAACAACCTTCTCAGGATTGTTGATTGCATCCCAAACCTTGTCGGTATCATCTTTTTCCACGATAGCGCCTGTCGGGCAGACATCAGCACACTGGCCGCAGTAGGTGCAGGCACTGTTGAGCAGGTCATGCTCAAAGGCTGTGGATACCATGGTATTGAAGCCACGGCCGGCAAAGCTGTAAACGCTCATGCCCTGCACATCACGGCAAACACGAATGCAGCGTCCGCAGAGAATGCATTTTTCCTGATCGCGTACCAAAGAAGGATTACTGTTGTCAATAGTACGCGCCCTTGTTTCGCCACCCTCGAAGCGCAGCTTACGCACGCCCAGATCAGCGGCAATTTTCTGCAGCTCGCAGTCGCCATTCTTCTGACAGCACAGGCAGTCCTTCGGGTGATTGGTCAAAAGCAGCTCCAGCACAGTTTTGCGTGCTTCGCGTACCTTAGATGTATTGGTTTTTACTACCATACCCTCGCTTACAGGATATACGCAGGAAGCAACCAGAGTGCGCGCACCGCTAGCTTCTACCATACACAGGCGGCAGGCACCCTCCGGACGCAGGTCCGGATGATAGCACAGTGTAGGAATATAAATACCTGCGCTGCGTGCAGCCTCCAGAACGCTGGAGCCTGCGGGGGCCTGAATCTGTTTTCCATCTATTGTCAAATTAACCATCTGCATCATCAGTCCCCTCCTTATGCTTTGCTGATTGCCTTAAACGGGCACACCGTCATGCAGGCACCGCATTTAATGCATTTATTCTGATCAATAACATGTTTTGCTTTCGGTGAACCGCTGATAGCCTGTACCGGGCACTGACGGGCGCACAGACCGCAGCCGCGGCAGGCATCGCTGATTTCGTAATGTAGCATCTTTTCGCAGACGCCTGCAGGACAGCGCTTCTCTTTGATATGCGCCTCGTATTCATCTCTGAAATATTTCAGGGTGCTCAAAACAGGGTTGGGAGCGGTTTGTCCCAAGCCGCAAAGAGCTGTTTCCTTGATATTCTTGGCAAGGTTTTCCAGCAGCTCGATATCGCCCTCGCGTCCCTGTCCTTCCGTAATACGGGTAAGGATTTCCAGCATACGCTTCGTGCCTTCGCGGCAGGGAGTACATTTACCGCAGGATTCCGACTGCGTAAAGTTCAAGAAGAACTTGGCAACGTCAACCATGCAGGTATCCTCGTCCATAACAACAAGGCCACCACTGCCCATCATAGCACCGGCAGCAATCAGGGAATCATAATCGACCGGCAAATCCAGCATGCTTTCAGGCAGACAGCCGCCGGACGGACCGCCGATCTGTACAGCCTTAAACTTTTTGCCGTTGGTAATGCCGCCGCCGATATCATAAATAATCTCGCGCATGGTAATACCCATCGGCACCTCTGCCAGACCGGTGTTATTGATTTTGCCGGTCAAAGCGAAAACCTTGGTGCCTTTGGATTTTTCGGTACCAAGCTGGCAGTACCAGTCTGCACCGTTAACGATAATCTGCGCAACATTGGCAAAGGTTTCTACGTTGTTGATATTAGTCGGCTTGCCCCACAGGCCGCTGACCGCAGGGAATGGCGGACGCGGGCGCGGCATACCGCGCTTGCCTTCGATAGAAGCCATCAGGGCAGTTTCTTCGCCGCAAACAAAGGCACCGGCGCCTTCTTTGATATGAATAGTAAAGCTGAAATCGCTTTCAAAAATATGCTCGCCTAACAGGCCCATTTCTTCAGCCTGAGCAATGGCGGTACGCAAGCGTTTGATAGCCAGCGGATATTCCGCACGTACATAGATATAGCCTTCATCCGCACCCATAGCATAGCCGCAGATAGCCATGCCTTCCAATACACGGTGCGGGTCGCCCTCCAGAACGCTGCGGTCCATAAATGCGCCCGGGTCGCCCTCGTCCGCATTACAGATAACATACTTTTTATCGCTCTCGGAGTTTTTGGCAAACTGCCATTTCATACCGGTCGGGAAGCCGCCGCCGCCACGACCGCGCAGGCCGGATTTTTTGACCTCGTCCACAACCTCCTGCGGAGTCATCTGCGTAACAGCCTTAGCCAATGCCTCATAACCGCCTACAGCGATATACTCTTCAATAGCCTCCGGGTTAATCGCACCGCAGTTAGCCAATACCAGGCGATGCTGCTTTTTGTAGAAGCCGATTTCAGAATAACGCGGAACCTGCTCCTGATTGATGGGTTCGCGATAAAGCAGACGCTGTACGATGCGTCCTTTATATAAATGTTCTTCAACGATGGTTTTAACGTCCTCCGGCTTTACACCGCAATAGAAGGTGCCTTCCGGATAAACGATAACCAGCGGTCCGTGCTCGCAAAAGCCATGGCAGCCTGTTTCAACAACCATAACCTCATCCTGCAGGCCGAACTTTTGCAGCTCTCTGGCAAAAGTCAGCTGGATTTCCTTCGAGCCGTTAGCCTTACAGCCCGTACCGCCACACACTAAAACGTGAGCTCTTATATGCTGCATAATATTTTTCCTCCACCTGTTTTGTTTACAAGCTATGATACATCAGCTTCTCCAACTACTGTGTACCCTGCCTGCGGCTTATTCCTGATCCAGCCTGCCTACGACAAGCTCTTCCACAATGTGACCGTTTACTACATGCTCTGCGATAATTTTGGGCACAGCCTCCGGGGTTACCTTGCCATAGGTAATGCGTGCTTCACCCGGACGCACTACATCCACGAGCACCTCTTTTTCGCACATACCGATACAACCTGTCTGCTGCACCTGCACATCAAACAAATGACGCTTGTTCAGCTCCTGCAGGATAGCGCTCATAACCTCACGCGCACCGGCAGCAATGCCGCAGGTACCCATACCTACAATAATTTTTGTACCTGAACTCTGACGCAGCTTGATATCTGCTTTCAGCTTATCTCTCAAAGCGTGTAAATCCGCTAAGCTTTTCATTCGTTTATACCTCCTTACCCTGCACCTGTGCCATCTGCTCCTGCAAATAGGCTCCCAGCCAGGCATATATTTCAGGATTGGCAAAGTCACACGCTTCGCCTAATATTTCTCTGACCTCCTGCGTTCTGAACACCAGCGAGCCGTTGGCGCCGTTATAGGCAAATTCCAGCTCCAGCTGCGGCGCCCCCGCCAACAGCACCTGCACACTGCTCACAATATCTCCCAGCGGAGGCCGGTCAATATTATCTGCCACAAAATATGCAGTCAGCTCAGTTCCCTTTCCGGGCGCAGACTGCAGCTCCAAGTGTCCGCCGCATTGCTGCGTAACCATATCGATAAAGGGAATTCCCATGCCTACCTTTCTGGTAGTACGGCTGGTAACAAAGGGGTCGCGCACCCGCTGCAGCATCTCGCTATCCATGCCCTTGCCGTCATCGCGGACGCTGAAAACAAAGTACCCCTGTTCATTTTCGCTGACAGTCAGCCAGATATGACGGGCACCGGCAGCCACAGAATTTTGGGCTATATCCAAGATGTGTAATGCCAGCTCCCGCATTTTATTTATACCTTGCCAAGATGCCTGCCAGCTTATCGGTAGTCAGGCGTCCATGCGTATCGTCGTTAATCTGCATAACCGGCGCCAAACCGCAGGCACCGATGCAGGCTACGGTTTCCAGTGTAAAGCGCAGGTCATCGGTCGTATGTCCTGCTTTAATGCCCAACTGCTTTTCCAAGGCCTGCAGAATTGTTTTGCCGCCGCGCACATGGCAGGCAGTTCCCTGGCAGACGCGGATAACATTGCGTCCGCGCGGATTAAGATGGAACAATGAATAAAAGGTTACTACGCCGTAAATTTCGGAAATCGGCGTACCTGTTTTATCGGCAATATACTCCAGTACATCCTTAGGCAAATAGTTGTACAGGTTCTGCACTTCCTGCAGAATAGGAATCAACGGTCCCTTAACATCTGCGTATTTTTCCAGAATGGCATCTATACGCTGCTTTTCCGGATTATCGCCGCCGCAGCAGCTACATTTACGCTCAAGACGGTTTTCACTATTGTTCATACTACCCCTCCTCTAAAGGATTTTTTGTAAACTTACCAACTCAGTATACCATTTTACAAGCAAATGCACAATACTATTTATGTTATTTTCGCTATATAGCATACTCTATTTGCATTATTCTTTACAAAAATCTGAAAATTGTCCCACCAGGACAGAACGCATCCCTTTACCTGCCAAGGCCAATTTCAGCTCTGCTATCGTTAATTCCTCTACATGAAGCAGGTTTTTCGGTCCCTGCACAAAATCATAAATATTATGTGCATCGGAATCCGTAATAAACGGCAGATAGCCTGCCAGACGCTGCAGCTTCGACTGCAGCTTGCGCTGCCAGCCTGCTGCAGAAATTTCGGCAGCAGCAAAGCCGAAGTCCGGCTCAATAAAGCCCAGCTGTCCCAAAATGCTGTAGGAAGGACGGTCGATATGAGCGGCAATGGTAAGGCCGCCCAAGGCTGCAACCTGCTGCACCACCTGCGCCGCTGTCAGTGACAGCGGTGCGTGCAGCAGGCGCTGCTCCTCGCGCACAAACTCGTCCTCGGCATCTACTACATACTGAGCACCGAAACGTTCCGCATCATTCAGCATACCGTTCATATGCTCATCAACTACCAGCTGCCAGCTCTTCAGCTGCTCCAGCGTGTCAAACAGCGCCACAATATGCGCCTCTTCACTGCTTTCCACTTCCATACCGGGAAATACCTTCACGCCGTAGCGCTGCGCTGCCTCCAGCGCAGCCGGCACGTTGGCACTGGCGTTATGATCGGTAATAGCAACAGCGCCAATGCCATACTCGGCGGCACGCATCACAATATGATGCGGTGTCATCTCTACCTCGGCACAGGGCGAAAGCAGCGTATGTACATGTAAATCCGCCAGAACTGTCTGCATTGCTTAGTCCTTCTTGCCAACACCCAATTCGTACAGCTTGCCGATAACCTCAAAGGCAGGCTCTTCGGTTGCTGCAACAACTACATCATTCAGATTTGCCTTATGCAGTGTATCCTCCGCTACCGGACCGTCGCCTGCTACGATAACTGCCGCAAAGCCAATCAGCGAAGCAACGGCAGCAACATTCTGATGTCCCTGCATCGTTACCCAAACCATACCGGGCTGACCCTGGCCCATTGCATTACTCAGTAAATCGGAAGCATAACCGCCTTCTACCTCTGCATATAAAGCGTCTTCGCTTACATCCTTAGTCAGAAGCTTCAAATCAAGCTTCTCAATCATTTCTTTAACCTTCATCGTTGTCTGCCTCCGTTTTATTTATTTCTGCCGGCTCGTGATAAATAGGTATCTGCTTAGCCAGCTCCAACATGCCCTGTGACAATTTATGTACACTGGCACGCAATTTAAAAATACAATCTATTTCATGCGCCTTGCCCTGCACGATATCCTCCGCCAGTCCCTGGCAGCTGGGCGCACCGCAGGCACCGCAGTCCAGACCAGGCAAGGAGCAAAGCACCTCTTCCATGCGCTCGAACTTTTTCATCGCTTCCATGATATCATCATCAAGCTGCATCATCGGACGCGCCACCAGCTTCTTGCGATAGGCCTCCGAATGCGGGAAATCCTCCAGCACCATCGTGCGCGCCATAGCTTCACGCCTGTCCGCCGGCTCCTGCTCCCGCAGGCCTGCGATACGCCTGCGCAAATTGCATTCTGCCACGAACTTGTTTTCTGCTGCAAGAAGGCCGCCCAGACAGCCTCCTTTGCAGGCACTGCATTCCACATAATCAAGCTGCGGCATTTTATTCATAGAAACCTGCTCCAGCAGGTCATACACATTATCAATGCCATGAATTGCCAGACCATTGGTAATACCGGCGCTTTCAATTTCGCCGCCATAGGTTCCCCAGGCCATGCCATAGGAAGAACCGGTGCGCACATTCAGCTCATGCGTGCCGCCAAGATTCTTCAGTAGCAGTCCGTAAATCTCCGACAGGCTGAAGCTGCCGGTAAGCTCTGTATGATGCACATCTACCGACTGGCGGATATTAGTTTCCTTGGAAGGACAGGGCGAGATAAACCATACTCCTATCAGCTCCTTCGGCAGCTGCTTGCGCGCCGCCGCTTCACGCTTCACATAAATTGCGGCAGCCTCTGCCGGCGGCAGCACAGGCACCACCTGCTTAATCAGCTCGGGGAACTTTACCTGAATCAGGCGCATAACTGCGGGACAGGTAGATGAAATCAACGGCTTGCGTCCGTTGCTGTTCTTTTTTACATATTCTTCTATTTCCAGGGCGATATACTCCGAAGCCAGTGAAACATCAAAAATTTCATCAAAGCCTATATTATGCAATCCCTGCCATATGCTTTCCAACGGTATATTATCCGGGAACTGCGCATACAAAGAGGGTGCGGGCAGCACAATATTATAAGCATAATCAGCCAAGCCCTCCAACGTATCTGTTTTCACGCTAAAGGCATGGTAAGGACAGCCTGCAGCACAGGCACCGCAGTCAATGCAGCGGTCTCCCAAAATCTCCGCCTTGCCGTTGCGTACGCGGATGGCCTCTGTCGGACACAGCTTGACGCAGGATACGCAGCCCTGACATTTATTCCGCTGCAATTCCACCGAATGGAAATATGTTGTTGGTTGAGGAGCCATTGCGTATCACCTCGTTTCCTAAAATCTCTTACAAATCCTCGCTCTGGTGCTTGAACTGCATCGTGATGCAGGTTCCTTCACCCACCTTGGACTGAATATCAAACTTATCGGAGCACTTTACCATATTAGGCAGGCCCATGCCGGCGCCAAAGCCCATCTGACGCACATAATCAGGCGCAGTAGACCAGCCCTCCTGCAAGGCCTTATTGATATCAGGGATGCCGGGGCCGTGGTCGGTTACAGTAATAACCGTAGCATCCGGGAAAACCTCAGCCGCTACATTGCCGCCGCCGGCGTGAATGATAACATTCATCTCCGCTTCATAGGTACCAATGGCAATACGACGCACAATATCTGCCGGAATTCCCAGGCGCTGCAGCATTTTTTTTATTTTAGAAGAAGCTTCGCCTGCGCGTTCAAAATCGCCGCCCACGCAGTCAAATGCTAATTTTACTGATTTACTGTCTGTCATTTTTCTTACTCCTTTTTGCTGCAGCCACGGATACCTGCTCCGTAAAGAATGCCGCATGCTTCAAATAAGGTATAATCGGTAGCCAGAACCGGCAGATTATTTTCCGCCGCCGCTGCCACAATATCAGCATCAGGCACCTTTCCACGCACAAATACCAGTGCGCTCAGCTCCGTCATATCGGCGGTGCGCACTACCTGCATATTCGTCAGTCCCGTGCACAGCAAGGTGTTGCGTTTGGTAAAGGCCAGAACATCGCTCATCATGTCACTGCCGCAGCAGGATTCAATTTTGCGGTGCATCAGCTCACTGCCGGTCAGAACCTTGGCCTGCAGCAGCTTTTGTACATTATACAAATCCATACACATAGCCCCTTCCTCCATTTATTACAGCTTTATCTAAGCAAAATATCTGTTTTTTGCCAGACTTGATTACATTTATTGTACACTTTAATAAGCAAGATGTAAATAAATAGTATAGCATAACTACGCAAAAAAGAAGACCGGCCCACAGGACCAGCCTTCAAACTTCACTATAAAAGCCACAGGCTTTCATCACCGCAAATATTACGCAGCTTTATGCGCAAAGGTTTATTAGCAGACGTAATGCTTCCGTCCCACAGCTCCTTTGTTTTTACACCGTCGCGAATGACGTAGCCAAACTTATCCAGCTTGATTTCCGTCGTTGAATGCCAGACAGCGCCCTTCTCGGCACTTTCGCAGTCCACGCTTATGTATTCAATCAGCTCCAGGCCTTCCTCGCTCAGCAGCAATGGCTTAAAGGCCCCGGGCTTTTTCTGGTTCAGCTTGCCCTTTTGATTATAAGCGTCAATTTTTTGCTGTACTCTGTCGCTCGCAAAGCAATCCACACTCACCCTATAAATTGGCAAAACGCCTTCCACCGTTTCGCTCACCGTAAACTCTGCTTCATCCGCAATAACAACATCGTCAAGCACAGCCTTCAAATCGCGCAACTCAATCTTAACCAGCGTGCTGTCATCATCAGCGATAAATTTCTGCACGCCTACTTTATCTTCAATGTCCACATAATAAACGATAACCTTTTGCACACTGTCCGGCAAGTCAGGAATCGCTTCGTGGATAATGCGGTTGACCAGCACCTTGTCCAACACACGACTTGCGCTGTCCATCAGGTTAGGCACATATACAGGAACCATGCCCAACTTGCTGTCATGAATGCTTCCCTCCCAAAACTCATCCACTGCGTCCTCGTTGCGCAGACCGGGGATAAGGCTTTTGATTTTATCCATCGTCTGTACGGGATTGCGGTACAGCGACACGCCGTCCTTGATTTCCAGCACCTTAAAGGCTGCCTTCGCCGCTGCTAGCCTGTCGCGTGCTGTCTGAATGCTGTTGATACCGATGTCACCGTGAATAAAGCTGCGCCCCAAGCGGTTCGCCACCGCCGCCGTCACGCCGCTGCCGCCAAAGAAATCGGCTACGACCATGCCCTCGTCGCTACTCGCTTTGATGATGCGTTCAAGCAGAGCTTCGGGTTTTTGTGTTGCGTAACCAACAGCCTCTTTTGCTCTACCAGCAACATAAGAAACATCAGTCCAATTATCGCTTAAAGGCACTCCCGGTAATTCATCCATAAATACTATTCTACAACGCTTTATTGGCTTTCCGTCTTTACCTAAACGAATTCTACCATGACTATTAGGTACTTCTGTTTGTGGAGCATTCCACATTGCTTCAAGTTTTTCAGGAGTTGTTCTCCACCTTGCCACAGTTCCATGAAAGTCATAAGCATTCATTCTATTTTGCGGATCTAACATATTTTCAAATTTATAATATCTTCCTGACGGAGCTTTAGTCCATTCACTATCAATATACTCCTCTGTATAATCTGTATATTGAACATTAAATTTATAATCATCCGACTTTGTATAGAAAAAAATATAATCTTTTACTCTACTATAGTTTCCCACACTATCGTTATGAGATGCTGTACGGACCCACGTAATTTCGTTTCTAAAATTCTCTTCTCCAAAAATCTCGTCTAATAAAATCTTCACATAATGTCCGATATGCCAGTCCAAATGCACATAAATGCTCGCCGTATCGCTCATTACGCTCTTAATCGCCAGCAGATTCTCGTACATCCAGTTCAGATATTTTTCCTTATCCCAAACGTCGCCGTACATCTTCTCTTCAAAGGTGCGCAGCTCCTCGCTGTCCACCTGCGTTTCGGCCTGCGCGATAGACTCGGCTACCTTGGGATTGCGGCGCAGATAAATTTTCTTGGCATAATCAGCACCACTGGCGAAGGGCGGATCAATATACACAAGGTCGACGCTGATTCCCTGCTCCTTCAGATAAGCGCAGGTGCTCACGCACTCGCCGCGAATAACCATATTCCCGCTGTCGCTGCCCACCTGCTCTGTTTCCTGCACCTCGTACAAAGGCATTCCGCGCAAAAGGTGAGCGTTGATGTCGTTCGCTCCCTTATAGCGCAGCGTGCGCCGGAAATTATTTAAAATCGCCTGACCTTCAATCGGTTCAGGATAAAACGGTATATACTCAACTGCCATCAGTCCGCCTCCTCAAAAAAGCTGTCCACCATCGTCGCCATGCGTTCCCAGCGCGCATTTTCGCTCAGGCTGTCCTCCAGATACAAATAATCAAAGCGTTTATAGCCATATTCAGCATTATTTGCCGGCGTAAAATACTTTTCCACAAAAGCTCGGCGCTTCAAAAAATTTTTATCCTGCGCATAAAGGATGCCCTTTGTTTCAACAATCAGCGCCTTGTGTATCTTATTTTCCTTGCGCTCGATGATCAAAAAATCCGGCGTATATAGGCCAACGTAACGCCAATGTCCCTTGCCACCTTCATAGCAGCGGATTTTGAACTCCGTCAGCTCGCCATCGCCATTATAATAAACCTCCAGCCTTTTATGCTGCACGGTTTTTAATTTAAAGACCTCATCAAAGAACCTTTGCTCAAAGCTGCTGTCTGTCTTATAGGGCAGATAGTGATAGCTGCATAAACGTCTGGCATCAGGCTCGTTAGTATATTCCTGACGCACTTTTTCCGCCAGCTCATGCTCTCCCAAGGATTCCAGCAAATCTATCTTCTTCTGTTTATCCTCCGGCAGCGCCAAAATGCCCTTGTCTGCCTCCATAATTTTCTGCACCAGCTGCTGCTCCGGTATAAACCTCGCAACATCCACAGCATTCGTCATAACCTTAGGCGTAAAGTGCTCCACCTGTAAAAGTCTTGCCTCTTGCGGCAGCTTTTCTTCCTTCACAACAAAATCTCGCACCGGATAAAAAGCCTTTCTGATATTGCTGTTGACAGCTTCAATATTAAACCTGCCACTGAAGCGCGTAACCTCGCCCTCCTTGACGGTTATCTTGCTAAATAAGCTACGCAGCTCCTTTTCATAGGCACGCAGCATTTTCATTGTAACGCTGCCAAAGCTGCCCTTAGATATAGCATAAAGCCAATTATTAAAGGTTGTCACCCTGCCATAGCGGACAAAATACTCTTCATCATGCTCAGGGCGTTTGTCATAACCATAACGCTCCACCACATCATTAACGCCCCTGCCACTGAAATCAGTCTGCGTCGTCACATAAACCTCTTGCGCCAGCGCATCACCTGCCGCCATAGCAATACGCTCAGCCGTATGTGCATCCTCATCCTGCGTAAAGGTTTCGTAGCGCACATTCAGCTGGCAAAATTCCACCTTAGGCAAATGCAGATATTGCGTGCGGTCGAAGCGGTCTAAAATAATATTATTGGCCAGGCCACCACGTTCAAATTCCGTAATATCAATATGATGCTGCTTTTTAAGCTGCTTGTTCAGCAAATCGCCATTGCTCTCATTTAGATAAATAAGCGCTGTTTCCTGCGTATGCTTATCCACCTGACGCAGGCAGCGGCAGCTTGTCTGCAGCACCATGTTATTAGGACAAGCACCGGCCTGCGACAAAACAACCCCAGTAAGGCTTGTACAATCCCAGCCCTCTTTACCAATCTGTACTAGAAGAATTATTTTGATTTTGCTAATTGGATTATCCAATGTCGCAAACTCCAGACGTGCTCGCTCCGGAGCCTTGTATTCCTTATTTCCTTCATGGAATTTCAAAACGACTTCTTCAGGATTCAAGCCATAATTACGCACCACGCGCTCCACTACAGGATAGATTTCTTCCTCCAGCTTTTCAATACGTCCGCAATAAATGCCCAGCTTGGCACAGCAGCCATTGCTGTACACCTTATCCTTGTATCTGTCTAAAAATAAACGCACACCGGCCTCTACAATTTCGCTGCTATCAGCATTTTTGGCAATCTTCACTTCAGGCTTTTTCAAAAAGTTGCCAATACCATTAACAAGAGCATAATAATAAACGATATTGCTAATTTCCTGAGTACCGATGGCAAGGGTATCGGTAACGGCAAGCTTCTCCTTCTTATCCAGATATGGCGTTCCGCTAAAGCCGACTACACTGTTGAATGAGCCATTCTCCGCCCACTTATTGACGACAGCACGCAGCTTAATTTCATCGCTCACAGCATGATGCACCTCGTCAATATAAATCGCTAATTGCGGAATTTTACCGATAAGATTACGCAGCTCATTCGCCAGCCTGTCTTTTTCATCAGCGGAATCAACATACAAATTAATATTTCCGCCCTTGTCCGCCTGAACCCTGTCTAAGATAACTTTTTCCGCATTAGTCACCGCAACCAGACCAAACAAATCGTCAAATGGCTGATGTAAGGCTAGCTTCTGTACATTAGGATTTTTAACCTTATTAGATTTTTTCTCCGTCTTGCTCTGATCAAGTACCTCAAAAATAAGCAGCTTGCGCAAATTAGAAGCTACAGGCTCTGGAATTATCCATGAAGTATCAAAATTCTTAATTGTTTTCAGGCTTGGTACAACAGATGATTTTAACCCAGAAGGAGCAAAAACAATAAAATTATGTGCAAAAGCAGTATTTGACGGCTCGTTCATAGCAAAATATAAATCAAGATAGATGAAAATGGCCATCAGATACGTTTTGCCTGCACCCATAGGCAGACTAAAAAGATAATCCGTATAGCTTACGCCATAGAAAGCATCTCGCCAAACCTTTGCGTAATCAATGCTCTCCGGTGTATCCTTGATTGCCTGAACGACCTTTGCCGAAAGCATATTTCCGCTATCATCCTTCAGCGAAGCATATTCATATAAAGCCAGCGCCGCCTTATTCTTCTGCAAGCAGCTGCGCGCAGCAACAGATAATGGCATGGCATCAAGCTCTGCTTCCGTCAGCGTATTAAATGTTCCATCAATAAAAAGCTGAGCTAAATTTTTATTGCCACAGGCTATTTTCAAATAAAGATATGTCTTTATCGCTTCTATTTGCACATCTCGCAACATTCCACGCTGCAAAATATATTTCAGCAAATCAGCAACAGGGCACAGCCTATCCGCCAGCCACGCATCACGCTTGCGCTCAATTAATTTGTAAAACACGAGCCGCCCTCCTATAAAAATATTTTTACTCTATTATACCATTATAAAAATAAAAAAGATACGGAAAGCCGCAAAATATGTACTGCTTTCCGTACCGCTAGAAATTTTAATACTTTTTACTCAATGCCTGCCAAAGCCTGCTGCAAATCTGCCAGCAAATCCTCCTTATCCTCCAGACCGCAGGACAGACGCACCAAGCCTGCAGGAATACCGGCCGCCGCCAGCTGCTCATCCGTCATCTGGCGATGCGTTGTAGTTGCCGGGTTCAGGCAGCAGGTACGCGCGTCGGCAACATGCGTTTCAATTGCCGCCAGCTGCAAGCGCTTCATGAATGCTTCCGCCGCCTTGCGTCCTCCCTTCAGGTTGAAGGAAACTACGCCACAGCCGCCGTTGCCCAGATATTTTTGCGCAAGAGCATAATATTTATTGGACTTCAGTCCGGGGTAATTGACATATTCAACCTGCGGCTGCTGCTCCAAAAATTCCGCTATAGCCTGAGCGTTTTCTACATGGCGTGGCATACGCACATGCAGCGATTCCAAGCCAAGATTCAGGATGAACGCACTTTGCGGCGACTGCATAGCACCGAAATCACGCATCAGCTGCGCCGTAGCCTTGGTAATAAAAGCACCCTCCTTGCCAAACTTTTCGGCGTAGGTAATTCCGTGATAGGATTCATCCGGTGCACACAGACCGGGGAACTTGTCGGCATGCGCCAGCCAGTCGAACCTGCCACCGTCGATAATAGCACCGCCCAGGCAGGCAGCATGACCATCCATATACTTCGTAGTAGAATGCGTTACAATGTCTGCGCCCCATTCCAGCGGGCGGCAGTTAATCGGTGTCGGGAAGGTGTTATCCACGATCAGAGGCACACCATGACGATGCGCAGCGTTGGCAAATTTTTCAATATCCAGCACCGTCAATGCGGGGTTAGCAATAATTTCGCCAAACACAGCCTTAGTATTATCCTGAAAAGCAGCGTCCAGCTCCTCGTCCGTAGCATCGGGAGAAACAAATGTCGCTGTTACGCCCATCTTCGCCAGCGTTACGTCAATCAGATTATAGCTGCCGCCGTAAATCGAAGAAGAAGCAACAATATGGCTGCCCGCCTCGCAGATGTTGAACAGGGCAAAGAAGTTCGCCGCCTGTCCGGAGGATGTGAGCATTGCTGCAGCGCCGCCCTCCAGCTCCGCAATCTTAGCTGCTACGAAATCGCAGGTCGGGTTTTGCAGGCGGGAGTAAAAATATCCTGTAGCCTCTAGGTCGAACAGCTTGCCCATCGCCTCGCTTGTATCATACTTAAAGGTAGTGGATTGGATAATCGGAATCTGGCGCGGTTCGCCGTTGCCCGGTTTGTAGCCGCCTACTAAGCATTTGGTATTGATTTTAAGATCACTCATTTTCTATCGCTCCTTTAACAATTTATCATCTTCAAATTATTGGTTGGCAGGAATTGCGGCACCCATGCGCTGCAGCTGCAAAAGAATTTTGTTATATTCGCCTATAGCCTTATCCAGCTTGTTACCGCTCGCCGGTGCCAGCTCGTGCAAGTCATACGGCGTATCCTGGTAAACGATGTTCAGCCAGTTCATATAGAACAAATGCGCGTAGCTGCGCCATTTAAATACCGGCTCCTGCGTTGTATCGCCATCAGGGAAGTAGAATTCCGGCAAATCAATAGGCAAATTCTTTTTCTTATCGCGGAAATATTCATTAGCCAAAGTATAGCGATCATATTCGAAATGGCCTAAAACGAAGATGCGGCGCAAATCCTTGGTAGCACAGATGTTGATGCCGTTTTCTACCGAACGTGACAGCACCTGCAGTGCCTTACAGGCATCAATCGCATCATCATCCACAGCAGTATGACGTGACTGCGGAATAAAGTATCTGTCGTCAAAGCCACGCAGCAGCGGATGATTTTTCACCGTCAGGCCGTAGGGGAAGATGCCAAACATCTTCGCCGGCAAAATCGTTTTGTTTACGCCGTAATAATGATACAAGGCAGCCTGCGCGCCCCAACAAAGTGTCATCGTAGAATAACAGTGATATTCCGCCCAGTCCAGATAAGCTTCGATTTCCTTCCAGTAATCTACAGCCTCAAAGGGAATAGTTTCTACAGGCGCACCCGTCATCAAGAACGCATCGTAATAGCGGTCCTTAACATCGTCAAACTCCAGATAAGCGCGGTCAAGATACGAATTATCGGTATGCGTAGTTTCGCGGCTCACAGTACGGCAGAAATCAACCTCTATCTGCAGTGGAGAGTTCCCCAAAAGACGCAGCAGCTGAATTTCCGTCGGCTTCTTCAGCGGCATCAGGTTCAGCACACACACCTTCAGCGGACGAATACGCTGCGTCGTCGCGCGTTGCTCAGTCATGGTAAAAATTCCTTCCTCCTGCAGTTGGCAGATAGCGGATAAATGGTCATTGATTTTAATCGGCATTGTTTGTTCCTCCTACATTTCCTAACTTAGATTTTCGACTTGCTACAGGAGGAAGAGCAATAAAAAAGCTTCCGTTCCTGTAAAAATACAGGGACGAAAGCGTTGCTTCGTGATACCACCCTAATTCATCCATATGTCACCACACGGACCTCATCAAGTACGCAGGGGTTGTTTACCCTTTAATACTCCAGCACTGTAACGGGTGCACCCGGACGGCCTAAATGCAAGCATCTCAGCCCATCGGCTCCAAGACCATCTTCAATGTCACCACCTGCTCCCTCTTGCACCGTCACGAAGGCTCTCTTTGCCAGGCTCGTACATTTACTCTTCTCTTCATCGCTCAATATTAAGCTATAGGCATGATAATACAGTAATTCTTTGTAACTGTCAACAAAAAGTTGCAGTTTTCTCGTAAAAAAAAGGAAATACGCTAATTTTTGTAAAGTAGGTTACAGAAATTAGCATAATATTATTAGCAGCAGTACCTATGGTATCCGGATTTTCCGGATGCTATGTGTACTGCTTTTTTGTTTGGCAGCTTATGTTGTATTTTGCTGAAGCAAATATTATAATTAAAGGAGAGAAAACAGTATGCCGTTAATATCTTCTTTCTACGGTATGCACATCAATTCGCAAGATTTTAATTGTCTTTTGGAAAATTGGCCTTTTTTACCAAAGACGTTTGCTGTCTTTTGGAAAATCGGCCTTTTTTGCCAAAGACGTTAATTGTCTTTTGGAAAATCGGCCTTTTTTACCAAAGACGTTTGCTGTCTTTTGGAAAATCGGCCTTTTTTACCAAAGACGTTAGGAGTAAATATGAAATACGAACCACTAAAAAAAGTATATTACACCAACGAAAGCGGCTATGAATTAGAGTATTCAAAACGCTATGCCGCACCTTTTACCCAACATTTTGATATGCCCATCAAAGAATATAATCGCAAAAATACTTATTCAGCATTTCTCATTTACACGCAAGAAATAGCGTTGCTCACGGAGCAAATATACAAATCATACGAAACGCTGCTGTATGTAATACATTCTGTACCTAATGTAGTATTAGACCAATTTACGTTATTATCTATACTTGAAGAAGTTAAATCTACCAATGAAATAGAAGGTATCCATAGCACAAGGAAAGAATTGCGGGATATCATTGACGGTACGGCACCACGTTCGGCACGTTTCACTTCAGTAATTCATAAGTACCAAGATTTGCTGGGGAGAACGGATATAGAATTCAAAACATGTGAAGACGTAAGAGCTTTTTACGATGATTTTGCACATGCTGAAGTTATTGCAGAAAATTCTGACAACGAATTAGACGGTAAATTATTCCGAAAGTTTTCTGTTGATATTGATTCAGGTACTGGCAAAACCATTCATCAAGGAGTTATGCCTGAAGAAAAAATTATAAGTTTAATGCATTATGCTTTGGAGCTTTTAAACGATGAAAGCGTTCCATTACTTGTTAGGGTAAGTATATTCCATTATTTTTTCGCTTATATCCATCCCTTTTATGATGGTAATGGCAGAACGGATAGATTTATTACTTCTTATTTTCTATCTAAACACTTCCACCCATTAGCTTCATTAAGGTTATCTATTTTTATAAAGAAAAATCGTGCAACTTATTACGCTCTTTTCAAGGAAGCTGACAGTGAAAGAAATAGAGGCGATATGACTCCGTTTGTCACTGGCTTTATGCGACTCTTGTTATCTACTTTCAATGATACAATTGCAGTACTTCAACGTAAAGAGGCTCAGTTGGAAACATACAGAGCTAAAGTTGATAAATTTATCAGTGATGATGATTTACTGCAAAATATTTACTACATTCTCTTGCAGGCAGCTTTATTTTATGGTCAAGGTGTCCCGATGGCTCAACTAGTAAAAATGACTGACAAATCTCAAAAAACTATAAAAATACGCCTTGAGTCAATGCCTAGGGAACATTTGCTAATTACTACTGTCAACAGAGTCAAGTATTACAAGTTAAACCTTTTGATGTTTAAATAATCAAGAGCGGAAGTTTTTTGCATTAGTCTATTACTTGCAGTTTGGTCGTAATCATCAAATATGACGCGAATATAAAATCTCAATTCAATAATATATAATAGGCACATGGAACATCGATCTATGTGCCTATTTTTCATTCTTCTACCTCCCTATAATATCTCCCTCCTAAACACAATATTTAATGTGGTTTCACTTTCACAAAAAATAAAAACCACTATTATGTCAAGGAATAATCAAATTATGGCTATAAAACATAAATTCTTTATCTCTTTTACCTACATTAGTACCATAAGTAACATCAATAAGAGAACTTCGATAGTTAGAATATAGTTTTTCAATAAATTCACAGTTATCATAGGTTACAATCCATTTTTTTCTTATCTTAGTTATTCGTTTTTTTAATCTAGTATGATCAGCTTCCGTAAAGTAATTTAAATACAACTGTCCGCCTTTACCAACATAAGGCGGATCAAAATTTACCAATCCGTTACTCTGTCCTTTAAAAATATCGGAATCCAAAAAATCAAATACATCTAGTCCATATACTAAAATTCTATCCCTTTTTTCCCCTATCTCTCTAATTTTCTCTACAAGTGATACTCTATTAAATCTTGCATCCATGCCATAGTTTCCTTCTTGGTTAATCCCTCCAATCAGTCCTCCCTTTAATACTCCTGATACATTAACGCGATTTAAGAACAAAGTTGCCTTACCGATTGTTAACAAATCATATTCTTCTTTGTTATAATATATTCTTTGCATATCACGCCATTTTTTTACACTAAACTCTACTGTTTTAACAAAATCACAAAGTTGATCAGTATGATTCAAAACGGAATACCATAATGCATATATAGCTAAGTCTGAATCATTAATAATAATTTTTTTTACATCATTTTTAAAAAGTAACTTTAATGCCAAACCAGCACCACCAGCAAATGGTTCAATATACGTATTATGTAAATTATTTTTATTGATAATATCACGCACGATATCGTAAAGTTTTGTTTTCCCACCTGGATATCGTAACGGTGAAGGTGTTGTAGGCATTTTTTTATGCTCCTTATATTAGAATTACTGTACTAGGCTTTTGAGTAAATCTTTTTCAATTTCCTCTAACTGTTTGGAGTAAACAGATACTTTTTTAAGTTTTTCTACAAATTTCTTTATAAATGTCACACACTCATCTTTATGATCTATCTGCCAGCGCTTATAAAGTTTATTATTGGCACGTCCCCAATATGCTTTTTGTGAAAGAAACCAGTTTTTATATTCTTGAGTGTGACTTGCACTAGGAATACTACCAAAATTTCTAAAACAAATCTGTTTATTATATTCCCCAAGCTCTTGTCCCCAAAAAGAATCATTTTCAGGCAAATCCTTTAACAACAAATACATTTGGTGTTCGAGTGCTAATTTGCATGGTAGTGCTAAAAGATTTCTATGAGCACGTGTTATTTCATTACCTTTGTCTCCATCTATAACAAAAATAATATTTTCAAATTCTTTAATTCGCTTTGCAGCCAGTTTTAATAAAACATCTGATGATAATGACACCTCATTACCTTTTGAATAAGATGGAATATTTAAGTAAGCACTAAATTTATTCTGTGTTATAAATTTAAAGAATTCTGCGCCCCTATCATCTTCAAATAAAACTGTTGTCTTTGCAACTTCTTTTTTAGCTACTATAGCCTCTAAATCCGCAGACATTGCTTCAAATGTTGGATTGTTTGCTACTTTTACAATTCCCTCACGTTTAAATAAGTATATTACTTTAGACATATTTTTATAGTTTCTACAACATAATTTAATTATATGTTGAGAATGAGTAGTAGCAACAATCTGAAGTTGTAAATTCTCAGACGCCCAAATAAGAAACTCTAACAGCTTTTCCTGCGCTAAAACATGCAGTGTAGCATCCAACTCATCAATAACTAATAATCCACCTTGATAATTTTCGCCCAACTTCTTTTTTAGTCTATCAAATGATAATACAGCTGTAATAAATTGTCCTAAATTATCTTGTCCAGCAGAAATAGCTTCAGCATCATAACAGTCTGTTTTAAAACCTAAAAATTCCTTATACTCTGTAGATACATATTCTGGTGTAGTGTTTTCTTGAACAACTGTTATCGAAGCCATCCACTTTGAATAAAACTCCTTTTCATCATCAGTAAGATTAAAATTTTCATTTAAAGATACATTCTTAGAATTAGCTAAAGGAAACAATCTGCTAAGCCCTAAATATATAACAGGGTGTGGATAATTACCTTCACCTTTCTTTCTCGTTCTACCAACAACAAATCTTAATTTATTGTTGGTTTGATCGGTTCTTTTATTAGACTTTACTTCTAAAACTTGTTCTTGTTCATTTGATTTTAAGCCAACTTCATATATATATTGTCTTACTTCAGGATCATCATATTTTAGAGACATACGAAATACCTTGGAATAATCAGATTCAAATGTATCACCAGAAATTGTTCTAGTCTTACTTTTCTCTATACCATCATAAACATTTGTGTAGGATTTATATTTCTGCGTGAATTCAAAAGGCTGACAAATCATTCCCAAAACAGTTGATTTAGATGTTGCATTCTGACCTACTATCAAAGTAATATTTTTGCCAATTGTTATTTTTGAATCTTCTTCAAATTTACGAAAAGCCTTTATTTTTAAATAGTCTACTGTTAACATTAATACTATCTCCATTCTAAAATCTATTTATCGATTAAATCCTCATATGACCATAATATAGATACTAATGTAATAACAACATTTTTTCACTCACGTTTCTACTAATCATAATAGTATAGCATGTATTCGATTTTTATTATATTAAAATTTTTTCTAAATTACAATAAGCAGTTGCACACTTTTTGAAAAATAGGATGCATAGATTTTATCTAGCTCACGGTCAAATAATTCATCTGATATTTTCTTTTTAGAAAGTGCATTACACCAATCAGCTATAAACATAATATCTTCGCGGCTATAATTGTCCATCCTCTTTCCTTTACGGATGAATCTTCTGAGCAAACCATTATAGCGCTCATTACTGCCTATTTCCCAAGAACTGTAATGATGCACTAATCCTATCTTTGTAGAAGTGTCTTTCTCCATTTGCGAGAGTTCCGATAACTCCCTTCCATTATCGCTAATAAATATCTTAACCACTTGGCTTAATTTAGTACCATAGTATTCCTTTATGTAAGTAATGCCTTCTTTAACGTTTTGCCGGTTATCTTCAATGCGATATACTTACGTGTTATATGTTCCGCAAGAGCCAACATCACGTTGTCACCCTTGCTTTTACTTACTATAAATACAACGCCGTCGGTTACGATAATGTTAACAAAAAGGACAATTGGAAAAAGGATATATTACCGCACCTCACCTATTAGCGTGAACAACAGCTCCTTACAATTTTAAATAACATTTTCTTAAATGTCATTAATTTAATGATTTAAGAGCTTTCCTTGTGCGACCTGCTTAATCAGCTTTTCCCACATATCCCAAATCTTTTCAGAATCATATTGTTTCATGTCTTCTTTTGCAGCTTTTCCCATCTTATTACGCAATTCCTCATCACTAATAAGCTTTTCTAAAGCTTGCGCAAATGCATCTACTCCATCTTCGCATAAAAAGCCATTCTCACCATCCTTGATAAGTTCGTTAACAGAAGTACAATTCTTATAACCAACTGCAGGCAATCCTGCACTCATTGCTTCAGTTAAAGCAAGAGGAAAACCTTCAAAAGTACTTGGGAAAGCAAAAATTTTAGTTCTGAAAAGTTCCTGTGAAATATTAATTGTTGTTCCCTTAAATAAAACTCTATTCTCTAATTTTTTCTCAGAAACCAATCTCTTTATATCCTTAAAATAATTTGCATCCCAATCAATTTGCCCGTAAAGCTCTAAATTCCAATCCGGATACTTTGCAGCAATTAAACTAAACGCCTCTACCAACAAATATTGTCTTTTCTGTACTTTATCAAATCTTGCAACATTGATAATTACATTTTCTTTAGCGCCTATGAATTCACCGGCTGAATACCGAGGCACAACATTAGGTATGTAAATGACATTCTCATGTTTAATATACTTCAATACTTCCTTACGGTAGCTTGGCATAAGAACTTGTATTGCACTACTCTTCACAAGAGCTTTAAGCGTATCTGCAGAGGCATTTTTTAAGATAAGCTCAGCACTATTATGAAACATAGTTATCACAGGTATTCTAGTTTGAAGATTATTTTCTAATATGCGTGTTGCGGTATCATTAAACGAAATAATGACATCCGGATTTTCTTCTGCAATAATCTTTTCTATTCTTTTCGCTTTTTTTAAATCATAAATTCGTTCACGATACAAACCACGTTTATTTTTATCAATTATGAAAAAAGTCTTTAGTTTTTCAAATACATTTAATGATGCTTTAAAACCTATTCCCGCATTAATAAACTTTACTTTTCTATCTAGCGGATAAAACAGCTTGCCTTCTTTATTTTCCAAGCAAACTCCAACTACATCGTGACCTCTTTCTACCATTGTATTCGCCATATTGCAAAATACTTTTTCCGCTCCACCTTTGGAATCTATCATGGGCAATAAATTAAATAATAAGATTTTCATCCTGCGCCACCATAAATAACACAAATCAATCAATTGATAATACTATCGTTTTTTACAACATATATAACATTAAGTCATATAACTTTTTAATCACCATCTTGCTTTCAAGTTACCTTTTCTTACAAAAAAATATATTATCCCAATTTATGTAAAATAAATCACAAAATTGGGATAAACTTTATTTTATTAAATATTTTTTAATAAATCTACATACCGCTCTACAGCATCTTCCCACTTCGGCAAACGTGCAAACCCATTTTCCACAAGCTTATCCTTACTCATTCTGCTATTCTTCGGTCTGACAGCCTTCGTAGGATATTCAGCACTTGTAATATGATTGACCTTTACATCCATACCTGCTACAGAAAAAATCTTCTCTGCGAAGTCTGCCCAACTGCAAACTCCTTCGTTTGTAGCATGATATATCCCATACTTTTCAGTCTGCACCATATCAACAAGCAACACTGCCAAGTCTGCTGTATAGGTAGGACTTCCGACTTGGTCGGCAACCACATTCAGCTCCTTACGGGTTTCTCCCAGCTTGAGCATTGTCTTGACGAAATTGTTGCCATTTACACCAAACACCCAGGAGATACGAACAATAAAGTATTTATGCAATAATTTTTTTACTGCAAGCTCGCCCATAAGCTTGGTTTGACCATAAACATTACACGGAGCAGTTACATCGTCAGGCTTGTAAAATTGCTCTCCGGTACCAGGGAAAACATAGTCCGTACTAATATAAATCATTTTAGCATTAATTGCTTTGCAGACCTTGGCAATATTTTCTGTACCATCAGCATTTACTCTGCTGCACAGTTCCGTTTCATCCTCTGCTTTATCTACAGCAGTATAAGCACTGCAGTGAATTACAGCATCCGGCATATAGTTGGTAATAAATTTATTCGTAGCAGCAAAATCAGTAATATCAAATTCTGCTCTATCTGCTCCACAGCAATCTATGCCTTGGCTATGCAGTTCACGCATAACATCATAGCCAAGCTGTCCGCCTACGCCTGTTACTAAAACCTTCATAAGATTACCTCAACGATTTCCATACATCTTCTCATAATAATTCTGGTACTCGCCATTAATGATATCTTTCCACCACTTTTGGTTTTCCAAATACCATTTAATGGTCTTTTTGATGCCGTCAGCAAACTTTGTTTCCGGCAGCCAGCCAAGCTCATTATGAATTTTAGTTGGATCTATTGCGTAACGCATATCGTGGCCTTTGCGGTCAGTTACGTGCGTAATCAGGCTCTCCGGCTTACCAAGTTCCTTACAAATAAGCTTAACGATATCTATATTGCGCATCTCGTTATGACCGCCGATATTATATACCTCGCCTACTCTGCCTTTATGAATAATCAAATCAATAGCCTTGCAATGGTCTTCAACATACAGCCAATCGCGTACATTCAGGCCTTCTCCATACACCGGCAGCGGCTTATCTACCAAAGCATTAGCAATCATCAGCGGAATCAGCTTCTCAGGGAAGTGATAAGGGCCGTAGTTATTGCTGCAACGGGAGATAGTCACAGGTAAACCATAGGTTCTGTGATATGCCATAACAAGCAAATCAGCTCCTGCTTTAGAAGAAGAGTACGGACTGCTGGTATGAATCGGCGTTTCTTCCGTAAAGAACAGGTCAGGTCTATCAAGCGGCAAATCGCCATACACTTCATCTGTAGACACCTGATGATAACGCTTAATGCCATACTTACGGCACGCATCCATCAAGGTTGCTGTGCCCATGATGTTCGTCTGCAAGAAAATACCGGGATCTTCAATAGAGCGGTCAACGTGCGACTCCGCAGCAAAGTTTACTACGATATCAGGCTTTTCTTCTTCAAAAATATTATTCACTGCTGCTCTGTCACAGATATCTGCTTTTACAAAGCGAAAGTTAGGATTATCCATTACAGGTTCAAGCGTAGAAAGATTACCTGCATAAGTCAGCTTATCCAGACAAATAATGCGATAATCCGGATATTTTTTCAGCATATGAAAAATGAAGTTACTGCCAATAAAGCCAGCACCACCGGTTACGATAATATTCATAATTTACACCTCACTACCTACTGATTACGAATCAGTTAGTCTTAAAATACTTCACCTAATTCACTCAAGAACGGATTTTTTTCATCCTTGGCAGAAAGAATAGGATTCTCGATACCCCAATCAACACCAATCTCTGGATCATTCCAACGAATACCGCCATCAGCTTCAGGCGCATAGTAGTTATCTGCTTTATACAAAAATTCTACTTCATCAGTCAAGGTCACAAAGCCATGACCAAAGCCACGCGGAATCATAAGCTGTTTTTTATTCTCAGCACTCAGTTCTACCGCCACCCATTGCTTATAGGTCGGACTATCATGACGCAAATCAACCGCCACATCAAGCACAGCGCCACGTACACAGCGCACAAGCTTAGCCTGTGCTTTATCTCCCTTTTGGAAGTGAATGCCACGTAAAACACCTTTTTTGCTACTCAAGGAATGATTATCCTGGACGAAATCATAGAACAGACCAGCCTCTTCCATTTTTCTCTGGCTCCAGCTTTCCATAAAAAATCCTCGGTTATCACCAAAAACATCCGGTGTAATAATAACAACCCCATCTAACTTAGTTTTTTCAAATTGCATATGCTTCACACTTTCTTAATAAATAATCTTACCGTCTGCAACCTTCTGTAAATACTGTCCATACGGAGATTTACCATACATTTTTGCTGCATCCAAAAGCTGCTCTTTCGTAATCCAGCAATGCAGATATGCAATCTCTTCCAGAACCGCAATAGGAATACCTGCGTTTTCTTGTACTGCTTTTACAAAGTCTGAAGCTTCATTAAGACTTGCTACAGTACCAGTATCAAGCCAAGCATATCCCCGACCTAAGGTTACTACCGAAAGCTTGTCATCTTCCAAATAGATTCTGTTTAAATCTGTGATTTCCAACTCACCACGAGCAGAAGGCTTTAAGCTTTTTACATACTCACAAACCTTTTCATCGTAAAAATATAAACCAGTAACAGCATAGTTGCTCTTAGGCTGTGCAGGTTTTTCTTCAAGCGAAATAGCCTTGCCCTCAGCATCGAATTCGACCACGCCAAAACGCTCAGGATCATTAACAAAATAACCAAATACCGTTGCACCTTCTGCATTGGCTACAGCCTGCTGAAGATGCTTCGTCATGCCTGCACCATAGAAAATATTATCTCCCAGAATCATAGCGCACTTATCGCCTGCAATGAATTCTTCACCCAAAATAAACGCCTGCGCCAAGCCATCTGGGGAAGGCTGAACCTTATAGCTAAGATTAATACCATATCTGCTGCCATCGCCTAAAAGACGTTCAAAATTTGGCAGATCCTGCGGCGTAGAGATAATCAAAATATCTTTGATGCCAGCAAGCATCAATGTAGACAGCGGATAAAAAATCATCGGCTTGTCATAGATAGGCAACAGCTGCTTGCTTGTTACCATTGTAATTGGATATAAACGTGTGCCAGAACCTCCAGCGAGAATTATGCCTTTCATAAAGTTTCACTCCTCTTTATTATTTAATCATACGGTTATTGCGTTCATTACTATTGCGACATTAATAATCTCCAATTTTTATTCATTATAATTTTTTGCAATAAAAGCCTCTACATCTTGCATTAACACAACATTTTCTCGTATTTTTTCATCATCCCAATTCCACCATTGTATTTTTAACAATTTTTCTATAATGTCTTTGGAAAAACGATATTTAAGTATACGATTAACGCCCCCTATTACTGCATATGGTGGAACATCTTTTGTAATTACACTACCAGCTGCAACCACTGCGCCATCACCAATAGTTACTCCTTCAAAAATAATGCATCCCGCTCCAATCCAAACATCATTACCAATTATAATTTCTCTATCATTTTCTGATATGTAGTTATTCATATAATTTTTTCTACGAACGAAAATTCCTTGAGCGCGGCAATTGGACTAGTTGTAACCCAATCTAACCTATGGTCGTTTGCTACTAAAAGCTGTCCTTCAGCAATAGAACAAAAAGCCCCTATCTTTTTTACACTATCTCTATATAAATGCTCATAACCATAAGTATATTTACCTACAGGTATCCCGCTATACTTATCGAAATAATATCTTCCCAGTGTATCTATTCTACCATATTTTTTTGAACGTTTGAGAATACACTTAGGTATCTTATTAGTTCCTATAATTATGCGTATTAAAAAACAATAAATTTTGTCGCAAACAGAAATTTTATAATCCATTAAAAGCCACTCCTAAATATCGAAACTTACTTTGATAAAATGATATCTCGGTTTATCAACAAGGTTGTTATTCTCTCCGCTTATATTTAAATTTTATATATCTTTCAGCAACACCTAAATAAACCATCATACACTGCCGCTTTGTACCAAAACTGATATCTTTATCAAATAAAATCTCACCAATATTCTTTTTTATAAACTCTTCACATTCAGAAATTAGAGAATCCCATTCTCCCAAATAACCTCTTTGCAAAACAGTATAAGCCAAGTTTGTCGGAAAAACAATACTTGCATCGCCTAACACATCCTTGTATTTTCTATATCTATCTAGTGCTATTTCAAAGGCAGTAATCCTGTCTCTCAAACTCTCTCCTGTTGACAAACTATTTTTCCTTCCAACATAGTAATATAAATTTCGTTTTAAATATACAATATCATTTACGTTCAAAGCAATATTTGTCAAAAACAAATAGTCTTCTACATATTTAGTTTTAACATCAAACCTTAATGATTTATAAAATTTCCTTTTAATAATGCTGGTACAAACAGAACAATTAATATGTTTTTGTTTTATTAGCTCCTTTAAAAAGATATTCTTTTCAATTCTTCCTTCTTTAAATATAGTGATACTCTTATCTTTTACTTCTCCATCGTATTCCACACGATAGTAATCATAAATCAAAAAATCAGGGCTTTCATATTTTTTTACTGCCTCCAGTAATGTACTTGCGTAAATTTCTGCTATATAATCATCTGGATCTAGAAAAGTAATATACTCACCAGTTGCCTTTTCAATTCCAGCATTTCTGGCACTACTTACTCCTCCGTTTTCTTTATGAATTACCTCTATATTATCATGTGCTTTTGCAAATTCATCAATAATAGCAGCACAATTATCTTTACTACCATCATCAACCAAAAACACTTCTATTTCTGAACATAGATTAGGTACTAGTGATTCTAAAAATTTGCCAATATATTTTTCTACCCCATAAATAGGAACTATTATACTCAATTTTTTCATAATGTATATCTCCCAAATAATTAAAACGATAGTTGCAAATCATTAATATTTTTTCCCTAATCTGCCAATAATAAAATCAATAAAACCCGTTGCCATATACTTAAGCTTATTCCATTTGTCATCTTCAAAAAACAATACATCTTTTATCAAACTTATATTAGCTTTTATAAAATAATTCCACGCTCTTTTTACGCCAATTATTTTATAATGTTTTTTCAGCACCACAAAGCGATTTCTAAACATATAATATTTACGGATTTTATTATGATTCTGCACCTTGGTTCTTCGTCCTAAAAACATGTGATAACTTGGATTACCTAACGAATGTAATAAATATATACCGGTTTCATTGGTATATATATTGAACCCAGCTTCTCTTCCTTTATAAATAAAATCTGAATCGACTTCATCTATAAATAAATCTTCATCGAAACCACCTATAAGTAAAGCATTTTTTACAGAAATAATATTACCGCTAGTAATCATGTTTTCCGCCAAAGTCCATTTAGTACTACTTTTTTTACTATCAGCGAGTATACAAAAATCAGGTTCTACAATTTTCGGTCCTATAGCTAATGTCTTACTCCAATCAAATAAATTTCATTAATATAAGTCTCCATTGAATCATCAAAAAAACAACTATCTTGATCCATCGTAAGTAATAAATCATACTTACCATCTGCATATTTAAGTACTTCATTAAATGAGTGCGCTATTCCCATATTTTCTTTATGCTGAATAAATTTAATTTTTGGATTATCAGCGAACCGTGAACATACTATCTCTCCATTACTATTGTCAACTATATATAACTGTTCAATATATCTAATATAGCTTAATATATTATCGATAGTATCTATTTTAGGATTATATAAAATTACACATCCAGCTATTTTATAGTCCATACAATATCCTCTTACTTTTTAAATATCTCAACCCTGTTTTTCAACGTATATTTGTCAACAATCCCCTTGTCAATTTCTCTAAAAGGCGTATTTAAAAACTACGGCAGCTCCTACAACAAGCACATTTTGCTCGCAGTAGAAATCGTAATTTTTTATTTCCGCGCTTGTTGTAATAAGCCTCTTTTAAAAGAAAAGTGCTTCTTAAGGATTTAGGTAATACCGGCCTGTACATCAGAAATCAGCTTCAAAATACTTAGCATACTCAATAACATTACTTTGGATTCATTTAAGTATTTAGTCCATGTCCTTGCTACTAGTAGGCCTATCTCAAGCATACAGGATATTCAGCGCCTGGAGAGCACCTATTTCCATACATCTTCTCATAATAATTCTGATACTCGCCATTAATGATATCCTTCCACCATCTTCATTTAATGTTCTTGTTCAATACTATTACAGATTTATTTATATAAATTTTTATAACTAGATGCGTAAGCATTCTCTATATACCCATACTTTTTACCATTAGCATCCCAAGTTCTATTTTCTTTAACTAAACTCACTGGATTGCCTGCATAAACAGAATGTTCAACAGGCAATCTGCCAGACACTACAGATTGTGCTCCAATTATACAATCATTCGGTATAATTGTATTTTTTAATAAAGTTACATTCATTCCCACCCAACAATGATTACCAACGTAAATTCCATCAACAAAGTTTACTAATCGCTTAGTTTTATAATCTAATATAGCATGAGCATCTGTATTATAAATTGTAATTCCAAATGAAAACATGCATTTTTCACCTATAATACATTTGGAATTAGAATTATAAGTAATATACTTCATATCTTCAATACTAGTATTCTTGTTTATTGTAAACTGGGCATTTTCTATATCGCCAAAATAGTCATGTCGTTGTCCCATCTGAATTGAAATATTTTGGTTTAAACTTATATCATTAATCGAAATTATATTGTTATTACCATAGATTTCTATATTTATTCTAGAGTCTTGCCCTACTCGAATATTTTTTAATATTATTGTATTATTTACCCCCCCTATTTTCATTTTAATATTTCCCATAATCTCAGTATCTATATTGATGATATTACTTTTATCATTGGCGATTTTAAAGGTATTCTTTATTTTTCTGCATAATTGTTTTAATTTTCGCCTTATGCTCATATCTACTCCTTTTAAAGCAATGCTCTTTATTCTATAATTAGATATTCTATTTTTTACAATCCAAGACAACTTCACAAATTCTGTCAACATCTTCCAGCGCCAAATCAGCATACAGCGGTAGCGTCAGCACACGTTTGCTGATATGTACGGCGACAGGAGTTTCCATAACATCATATTGGCCATGGAAGCATTCAAAGCTGCTAGTCAGCGGATAGAAATACTTGCGCGCGCCTACGCCGATGTTTGCCAAAGCGTCGAACACTTCGTTACGGCTTGCACCGAAGACCTTCTCATCGAAAATTACCGGGAAGTAAGCATAGTTCGGCTGTACGCCCTCCTGCAGCGGACTAAGCTGCAAGCCCTCCACGCCTTCCAGATAGCTTCTATAGCGTTCTACTACTGCCTTACGTTTAGCAATCTCGCCATCTACGTGACGCAGATTACATAAACCCATTGCAGCGCAGAACTCATTCATTTTAGCATTAGCGCCAACTGCTTCAACACTTTCCGGTCCATGAATACCAAAGTTTTTCAGTTCGTACAGCTTTCTGCCAAACTCATCATCATGATGACATACACAACCGCCCTCGATAGAGTTGAACACCTTAGTGGCATGGAAGCTGTAGCAGGAAACATCGCCATAGCTGCCAATACCGCGGCCATTGTACTTCACGCCAAAGGCATGCGCTGCGTCATAAATAACCTTTAGGCCATACTTGTTGGCAATGCGCTCGATCTCTTCTACATCGCAGATATGACCATATACATGAACTGGCATGATTGCGCAGGTGCGATCATTAATCAGAGCTTCGATTTTTTTTGCATCCATGCAGTATGTCACCGGATCAATATCGCAGAACACAGGCTTCAGGCCATTACGCACAATAGCATGTGTTGTCGAAGCGAAGGTGAACGGCGTGGTTATTACTTCGCCCTGTAGGTTCAACGCCTGCAAAGAAAGCTCCAATGCCAAGTGACCATTAACCACCAAATCTAGCTTGTCCACACCCATGTAGTCGACTAAATCCTTTTGCAGCTGCTGATGCTTTACACCCATGTTGGTCAACCAGTGCGACTGCCAAATATCTTTTATTTCATTTACGTATTCTTCAAGGCTAGGCATTGAAGAACGAGTGACGAGAATATTATTTACCACAATCATTTCACCTCATATTATCAACAAATATCATCGTTTATTTTATCTATATCAACTGGTTTATCTGAAGCATATATAAAATAGTTAGTATTATAGCCATTATTATTTTTTAAGCAAGTCAAATCTTCATTTATTTCATTCTTCTTATAGCACCATTCAAATTTTTCGCAAACATCGAACAGTGGCTTAAGATATGAAGTTTGCTCAGTAATAAATCTTACCCCAGCATATCTTTGCTTTAATTTTTCATAATCAACTCCAGTAAAATCATTACAAGCTATTTTTATTGCTGCTTGTATATAATGAAAACCTGTACTTAAATCTACTAATGGCCACGCTATATGATCGCCACCTGGTCTAGCATTAAATTCGATTAAATAAATTTCATCTTTTATAACTTTAATTTCCGTATGGCAAGGTCCATTAGTAACACCTATTTTCTCTAAAGCTTCACTAATCGTTTCTAGAATTTTCTTCTTTAAAACTTTAGAAATGCAAGCTGGTTGACTATGCCCTAATTCTACACAATGCGGAGGACCAGAACTAATTTTTTCAGTAATTTGTATTATATAACTTGTTCCACGATATGTTAAACTCTCTACAGAATATTCAATTCCACCATCCAAATATTCTTCAATTAAACATGTGTTATCATTTACATTTTGAAACGTATATTTTAATGCCAAATCTAATTCATCTAAATTCTTAACAACCGAAACGCCTCTTTTCCCCCCCAAATTACTTGGCTTTAATACAAAAGGTAATTTAAAATCTAATTTAAATATATCATTTTTAGTAGATACCAAAGCAAATCTCGGATGGTTTAAATTCTGAACATCTAAAGTACACATTCGGTTTCGATACTTATTAGTTATCTTTTGAGCATCATCATAAGAGATACCATTTAAATTTAGTTTTTCAGCGATATATGCTGCAATTGGTATTGTTAATTCGGTCGTTGCAACAACGCCCGTTATTTCTATTTCCTTACATTTTTCTAATATTTGATCTTTCTCAAATATAGATATTGGATAAAAATAGTCTACAAAATCTGCTGCAACCGCTCCCTTTTCCCACGCAAAACAATGCGTCTCAATACCTAGTTGATGAGCATTGTCTGAAAAAATTCTCGCCATATAGCCAGCTCCTATAATAGCAATTTTATTAGTTGCTCCCATAATTGCCCTCCATTTTTATCTTATCAACTAAATACTTCATATCTTCAATGCCATATCTCTGATCAACCGGTATAGGCAAAATATCTGCTGCAAAATTATATTCCAATGTACCAGTCTCACATTCTTCCAAAACATTAGGCCACAAGGTCGGAATATAAATTTTCATCTGCTGTAATTGCTTTCGTACTTTCATACCATCAGCAATCAGTAACGGATACATAAAAGCACCATAAGGAACAGTTAACTTTAACTTATTGACATCTCTGAAAGCATCTTGCAAAAATTTAAAGTTGGCTTCTCTCTTCTTGCCAACAGCATAATAATCAACTCCACGTAAGAGGTTATGCGTCAATTTAGACATTCGCTTTACAGGCTCATGTGCAAATAACTTGTTATTCGCTACATACTCGCCATAAAACTCATTTGCACTGCGTTCATAACGTCCCAGTAAAAAATGCATTCGCTCGAACGATTCATCTAACGGCAGTTCTCGTTCAATAAAGCTATCTGTATAAAGAAAAGCACCATCGGCAACACCAAAAAATTTACGGCATGTATAAAGCGTATCAACATTCTCTACAGGAATTTGATAATAGCTCTGTGCATTGTCAACAATTATTCTGTCATGTACCTGCTTTAATTCACTAATAGCTTCATTGCTTAACTGTCCATAAAAATTTACGATATAAAGATATTCGTCTTCAGCAAGCTTTTGCTCAAAAATTGGCATAAAGCTCTCAGTAATATGGTAATACTCATACTTAACACCAACTCTATCACATAAATCCATCACAGAAGAACAAAGAAAGTATGGTATATACAGCTTTTTTATATGCTTTGCTTCACAAAGATATGCCAACGCACTGCGTCCACAGTTCAGCGCTATTGCTTTTTCATGCAGCATGGTCCCATGAAATGATTCTAGTTCTATGTATCCGCCATATTCACGCATCAGCATTCACAAGCCTTTCTCTCATCCTATCCTTGTAAAAGCTTCCATTTTTACTATCCAAAATAGAGCCTGCTAACTGCAAACAATCTAATGATGTCAAAGAGTTAATTTCTAAAATTTTTACTTCATTTTTACTTGTAACTACAAAGTCAATTCCTAAGTAATTTAATTGAGGAAAGTGCTCACAAAACTCCACAGAAGCTTTTTGTACTTCATTCCAAAGAGGTATTATACCTTTTAATTCTACTCCTGTATCTGGATGATGAGTAATCATTTTATTCTTCTTCAGCTCAAAATCATATAAGTTTCCTTTTTCAAAAGCACCATTATCAGTTATATAACAAAGCACACCACCAGCATTGTAATTTTCAACGAAACCTGACTTTATAGTACCAAAACGAATAAAGCTCTTTATCAAACTCATCTCTCCGTTTGCGTTCTTGCCAACTAAATACCTTATAGTATTCACCGTATCTGAACAAAATGGAATCATATCTTTATGCGGATGCAAATACTCCGTAACTAAATAATCACGAAGCTTCTGCAACTCATGCTTTAATTCTTCTCTAGTAAAGGCCTTATTATTTAGCATATATATCCCCCCCACATATACACCTTTGTAGAATCCTTCTCCTAAAGAACCAGTTGCTCGCTTAAATGCTAACTCCCCAATATTTTCTAAGAAGGTTATGAGTACATCAATCGAAAGCTTTCCTTTCTCTTGATAATCAGATAACCCCAATACATTCCCTAAAGAATCTATCTGGAAGTAATATTTAGGCATATATTTGTCAAGGCTTGTTCCAACGCATAAATATTTCAAAGTCAATTTATCATCAATCCAATGACTATATTGGCCATTCAATGGATGCATAGCATAGTATTCCGTAGTTTTTAAATAGTTATCATATTTTTTTCTACCAAAATCATTTATATTCCAATCTTCCCAAGAAAAACCTTTATTATGTATCTTCATAACAGAAAAAAATGACCATTTATGATTTTTATAGTCTTGCAAAAACTCTTCACTAAGTAGTCTAGCTCCATCTCTTTTCATTTTCCAACGTATCTTCAAATAATGAGCATAAATTCTTCTTAATGTCATTTTATTGCCTCCTCTACATCAAAGAAATCGATATCAGCTTTTCTGTATTAGCACAGAACAAATTTAATTCCATTTCTGTATCAAAACGTAAAAACAATATGCCAATAGCCTTTCCTGCCCCATCAAAAGGCTCAACCAAATCCCCTTTTTCTTTATAAATTTCTTTACGATAAACATTATCTATAATTAAATCAGAAATAAAAACCCCATCAAATTTACCATTCTGATAACTATGAAGCACATAGGTAACGAAATATCCTTTTTTCTTTTGTTGATTTATCGAAGGTTTTTTACCCATAGCAGCCAAAACATTAGCTTCTACTAAATCAATAGCAAAAATATCTGATAATTGAATCGGTATCATATTGCCACCAGCACGAGGGCCAACTTCCAAGAAGTGTACGTTATCTTCTTTATCCAAGAGAATTTCTATATTCAATTCTCCAAATCTTATATCTAAAGCTGTGATAAGACGCTGCAGTTCAGTATGTATATTATTTATCTGCTTCTCATTCATACCACCTGGATATCTTTCGCCTATTGGTACTAAACCATTACCATGATTACCACGTAAACAGCTCATTTCACCATATAAAATTATCTGACCATCCCAAACAAAAATATCGCCGCCAATTACAGCGGGGAAGTTACTTTCAATAAATTCTTCCACAATAAGAATCTTATTGCGAGAATAGCTTTCAGCCCATGCTATTGCAGCATTAAGTCCTTCAGCGGACTTTAAAACAGTAACGCCTTTAGATCCAGATGAATCTGTTGGCTTTACAACAATCGGGAAATCCAGCTCTTGAATTTTTTCTTTTACTTCTTCGATATCCGCACCAACATTAAAGGTAAAATTTCTAGGACAAGCAAAGGCGTTCTCACTCAAAAACTTTCTAAAATTATGCTTTACACCCAAAACAGCAACAGATGCAGACGGATTCGAGGGTAAGCCAAGACGTTCTGCAACTATAGCCGCTGGCAAAGCTGCAGGATCAGAAGCGTAAGCAAGTATGCCATCCACCTTTTCATCCATGGCAACCTTATACACAGCCTCAACATCCGTTGTGCTGACATTGTAGTATTTGTCTGCTGCGTATTGACCGGGATTATCCGGAAGATAATCGCACAATACTGTGTAATACCCTAAACGCTTGGCAGTTTTTATAGCTATAACCTGCTGCGCGGAGCCACCTAAAAGTAAGATTTTCTTCATAATAATCACCTTTATTAATCTTTTCCTAATTTATTATCAAAATGTTTACAACAATATTCCGTAAAATCCTTGACACTATTTTTAGACGTTTCATTCATTTTTTCGTGCTCTTTTTGCAATAATCCAATGGTACTTTTTGCATAATCAATTTCTGTATCAGTAAATCCTATGGCAATGCCATATCTTTTATTATACTCATTGCGATAATAGGATACACTTTTTCCTGGTTCAGGAACAATTATTGATATACAGCCACACAATGCAGCAATCCTCGAATAAGCCGTCTCTGTATCAAAACTAATACAGTACTTACATTTATTAAATACCTCAACCTTTTCTTGCTCCAGCAGATCATCAATTATAATTCCATCAAGCGATGCAGGCAAATCGCTTCTATTGCGACCTTTTCTTACGATATAACAAGTTGCACTCCTCTCTCCAAAATTCGTTCGTTTGTATAAATCAAGATTAAAATATGGACAGCAAAGCGTAATTTCTTTTGGATTAAGCTTATGATCATTAAATACATGTCTATAACATACAAACAGATCCTTTTCCTTGTCATATTCTCCATCCTTGTATGTATGATGGTATAATAGCCATCTTACAACATGTTTTCCCTTCAAAAAGTTCCCTTTAGCTATCTCTGGGTATACCACTATTGTATTATCATCAACCCAAGGCAAATATTTTCTTGGCAAGCCCCTGATTGGTACATCGATATAATTAAAATAATACCTTTTAAACATTTTTGCCAATAACGGTGCTGAAGCCAATTTCCATAGGTCTTTAATCGTAAACATTATCCACTTATACCAGAAAAAGAAGATACCAGGTTTACTAAAATAACCAGAATAAAACATCTCTGCTTCATACCCTAAAGCATTAAGGTACTTACATAATACGTGTAATACTATAGCTCCACCACCATTATTTCTAGGAGAAACTATAACATACTTTAATTTGTTCCTATTATCATCTTTAGACATTAACTAAATCCCCCAACAATATCTTTACTTCTTAAACCTCTCCACCCAGCTTTTCAGCGTATATTCGTCAACAATCTCCTTGTCAATTTCTTTAAAAGGCGCATTTAAAAACTCCGGCAGCTCCTCAACATTACGTTCTCCTAAAACAAACACATTTTGCTCACAGTAGAAATCGTAATTTTTGATTTCCGCACTTGTCGTAATAAGCTTCTTCTTAAAGAAAAGTGCTTCATAAGGCCTTTGGGTAATGCCTGTCTGTCCGTCAGAAATAAGCTCCAAGATAGCCTTGCTCTGCTTAACATGTTCAATGACATCACCATATGTCATATAGGTAGCTTTCTTCTTGCCACGCCTGTTTCGCGGCACAAGGTGAATATCATGCGTTAGTCCCGCTTTAGCAAGGATTTTTTTAATTTGCGCAATTCTTTGCGCACGATCACCCTTTTCTTCCCCAACGAAAAATACATCATTATTGTTTTCAAGCCAGCTGTCATTAAGATACTCATCAAAATCGTATGGTGAAAAAATATAAAAGTACGGTGCAAATTCAATGTGATATCTTTCTGCAATTCTTCTGTCGCAGGTAAAAAATCTTACCGGCAAATCCTTGTACAAAAATGGTTCTTTTTTTGAGCCTTCTTTTATAGGTGAATCGATGAAAACATTTAAATTACATTGAGGATTCTTTTCCAAAATATATTCAAAAACATCTCTTCCACGTATCTCATCTATAAGAATTACTGTGTCAAATTCATTGATTTTCTCTTTCCAAGCACCATACCAGGTGCTGGGCTTAATGCAGTCACATACTTGTATGCTTTTAGGCATATGAAAAGACAAGTCCTTAAATTTTTTTTCACACCAATTAACGTTCTCATTATAAATGCGTGCTACTTCAATATCTGCATAACGCTGTAACCATTTTTGCGGCGGCTTTACAGGCCATCCAAGTATCAATGTTTTATTATTATTTTTCATACCCTCTACTCCCATACAAGCATCCTTTTCTATTAGAATATTTTACACCAACAGTACGTTGCTTTCAATCTCAGTATCTGCCTTATTAAAATCTACAAGGACATATTTTTGCCAAACTTTGAGATTGATGCATAGCGAACGCTCACTTCTGACAAATCAACTTATTGTTACCTACTCATTATACTCTATTGCGCCTTTCGCGGCTCTTTATCATCTACTAATCTCATTTTTCCTAACTCTGTCGTCAAATCCTCTCTTGTATACTTATATGAGCTATTTAATAAGCTTTCATCCTCATTATAATGATTAGATTTAATCTGCAGCAAATTGCAAACAACCTCATACATCAAATCATTCGTAAAGTAAGCATTTCTGTGTTCCTTAAATGCAGCAACACTGTCACCAAAAAGCTGCTTGTATTCATCAGATACATAAATAAACATAGGAATCTGCAATGCTTTAAAGCCAGCAGCGTCAGGATTACGTTTACGATAGGGATCAGCACCATGATCGCTAAAATACAGCATAGCCTGTAAATTCAGATTTGCATTAGCATACTTATAAACTTCTCTTAAAACATAATCTGTATAAGCAATGCTGTCATCATAGTTCAATACCATATCAAATTCACCAGGCTTGCTAAATTTGGCAAAGGTTTGCGGATAACGATTAATGCAATCCTCATGACTACCCATAAAATGCAAAACAATAAAGTTGTTCTTCGTCGGATCAACCTTTTTTAAGCAATTAAGCAAATCGCCGTCATATTGATACTTGCCCTTTAAACTTTTATCCTCGCTAAGCCATTCTGCATGGTCAGCCGTTTTAGCCACCATCGTTATAGGAGTATCTGCATCACTGATATAGCCCTGGTTGCTGAACCAATAGGTCTCATAACCGGCCTTTTTAGCAATATCAATTACCGTAACACTTTGATTAAATTCTTTATTATTATACTGATTTTTCTCCGTCAGAGCACGCTCTAACGCCGGTACCGTCTGACATCTGCTTGTATAAGCATGGTTGAACAGGATAAAATTATCGTTGCCACGCATAGATTTCAGCCAAGGCGAATTATCATTTTTTACATCACTATACGCACTCATATAATAAGCAGAAGCTGATTCACCAATAACCATAATCACTGTAGAAGGTTTGGAGAACACAGGCTCAGAGGGCGATACAGTCAAATCAGCAAAATTTTGCTCATGATAAGCTTTAAACCGATTAGCACCTTCAAAATACTCTTTGGCAAACACATATGTCTGCATTACACCGGTATTGAAAAACATCTTACTGCCATAAACAACGGTAGCTAAGCATATAAGCATCGCTACAGCAATATACTTCTTGCTTAGAGTTACAGCACTGTTATTATGAAATTTGTTTAAATGCACAAAGCATAACAGCATTAAAATTAAAACAACTACTGTCGCCGTAATGCCAAAATAGCCAAGATTCAGCAACAAATATTCCTTAGCTTCTTCAGGATTAGTCTGCAATAACGCAATAGAAGCAGCTTCTGTAATAGGATACTGATAGTTTGCAAAGTAAACTAACTGGAGGCATGGTATTAAAGCTGCCATTGTATCCACCAATCCAAAACCAAAGACTATTATCCTGCTATCTTGCCACTTAATTAAAAGTAGGCGCAAGCAAACGATAAAGGCAAAAAAATACGCACCAAACGATTCATCATAATGCTTATCAATAAAAGTCAACGTACTATGATAAGTCAGCCAATAGCAGATAGGATACACTAGAACCCATGCAACGCCAACTATTGCATGAGGCAACAATTTATTTAAATTCAACCCGGCATGCTTCCACGCCGAAACAGCTATAGCTACCGCCAAGGCACACGGAAGATAACGACGCATTTGTAAAAATAACGTAGTTGGACGAATACCAACGGAAGTAAAATAATAAACTCCCACCAGTAAAATGTAAGTTATAATCAAACTAATAAAAAATGTTTTAGATTTAGATAAAAAGCTCATATTCGTGATGTTCACCCTTCACAAACTCAAAAATGACTAATGAAATCAGCAATACGTATTCTGAACATCTGCCTGCCAAGCGATTTTCCCTGCATGTTTTTGCCAGGCTGAGGCATATCTACATCAGCAAAGGCAGTATTTTTGAGATATTTGTAATACTTATCATTAAAGCCCGGCTTTAAGGCAAATTCCCAAGGCTTATAGCGCCCTGCGTAATGTAAAATAGCAATATTATTTCTTGCTTTAATAGCTGAAGCTCTAAACCTGTTATTAAGCAAAACCTTCGGCAATAAATCAAAAATAGGCGGAATGACATTCCACGATAACGGCAATTCCGTCCAGTTATACATAAAGAGCTTGTTCAAAGCATCCTGATCATGATGTGGAAAATTGCCTGTTGCAGCAAGCTCAATCACTTTAGCAGAATAATCATTGTTACGCCACTGCTGTAAATCCATTATAACAACACCGGAATTAAAGTACTTTTTATCTAATGGCAAGCCAATAACCTCATGCTTCTGCTGCATCAGTCGCTTGGAAGCCATAATGCCATAATCCGGCACAGCAGCTATGGCTTTACCTTGCATATCAATGTTCCATAAACCAGCTATATCCTGCAGGACCAGCAAATCTACATCCAGATAAATTACCTTTTGCACATCTGCAGGCAATATATTAGCCATATCTAATCTGAAATATGCAGCTTTACTGATATGTCCGCTTGTATACAACTTTTCAAAGCCCTTATATGCAGATAAATCGCAAATAACCAGCTCTGCGTTCTTGCCAGAAATCGTCTGTTGTAAACCTGTAATTTTTTCAGCAGTAATAGCGTCACTCAATAAGAAAAAACGCACTTTATTTGCTTCGTCAGTATTCTCTAAAATTGATTCCATGACTACAGCAACATGCTGTGCGTAATTATTATCTGCTGCTAACGCAATATTTATCGTCTCCATAACGAATCTCCTCATGGTTTTTATTTATTATACTATAAACAGCATTATCATGCTGTTTTTTTCGTAATTATTAAACATTAGCCAATCTGTATTTTGACTTAAATTCAAACATTCGATAATCATTGGAAAATTATAAAGTGAAAACTATAAATCAGATTTTTAAAAACGCAAGTTTATTAAATATAATATTCTGATTTACTTGCTTTTTGCTTTCTGAAGCTCATATAGCTTCAAATACTTCAGCATAGTATAAATAAAATGCTGCAGGCTGGAATACAAACCGCTCCAACCATCTATAAACCCAAGCTGCAGTATATAAGCTCTTAGGAAACCATAAGCAGAGTGTGCAAAGCATGCTGCAAGCGATGTACGCTTACCCTTGGCAAAATTATCCTCTGCCCAAATGGTAGTATAATGCCCTGCCTTATCCCACCATTGCTGCCATGAATCATAGGTATAATGTTCGATATAACCTGCCATCTTTTCTTTAGGCAAATCGCATACTGGTCTTTCATGCACTTTATTTTCCCAATGTACCTTATTTACAGGGAAAAGGCGTAAAACCTCATCCGGTTTAAAAATGCCATGCTTATAATTAAAGCCAAAGGCATGAATTCGACGCATAATGCTGTACTGCTTTTGTGTTTTTGTTGCCAATGCTTTTTCTACAGCGCAGCAAAGCTCATCATTCATTCTTTCATCTGCATCAAGATACAGTATCCACTCAGTCTTTACATGCTGCAAAGCAAAATTGCGTTGCGCCGAAAAATCATTATCCCAAGCACGGTAAACAACCTTTGCACCATTTTCCTCTGCTAATTGAACTGTTTTATCAGTACTGCCTGAATCAACAATCAGCACCTCTTTCGCTACTTTCTTAGCATTCTGTACAACAGCAGTTATATTCTTTTCTTCGTTTTTAGTTAAGATAACTACAGTAACGTCAATCATTTTCATTTTTCCTCATGTTCAAAAGTTGCTTTATTTTAAAATAAACATATTAGCAAATAGTAGTTATTCTACTACTGTATACTTTTTAAGGTAAATATATTATACCATAGCTACATATTTTATCCAAAGAAAAAGTGCTAAACATTACGTCCAGCACTATTTCTTCAGTATATCACTCCCTGTTCACATTTACTTTAAGCCCAATTTTAATTCGATTTTCAGCACCGCATACCAAAACAGATACTGCAGGCAATTAGCTAACTCCTTCTTTTGCCACGAGCGCTCCATTAACAGCTTATAATTAAAATAATGCTGTGGAGTTTTTGGTGGCAACGGATCTGGCATGCTGTCCCAGGGAGATAAATCCAGATAATGCCGCCATAATGCATCAGCATCATTTAAAACCATATGCCATGGTTTATTCCTACCGCAAAAATGATAAATTAACGTTCCCTTATCAGAACCGCCATTATAGCGCCTGTCAATAAATAGTATATCCCCATCTAAAACGAGATTCATAATGTCCTGGCTTTGCCCGGAAAAACGACTAGGATCCGCACCTTGATAGGAGAAAACCTTCTCCGTAATCTGTTCTCTTTCCCATTCAGCAATATCAATCCACATCAGGCCATCATTAAAATGTTTACCACTTTTTTGATGCAGGAAATTTGTTTTGTATGCCACTGCCTGAGGTGTTTCACTGGCAGCAGCAAAGGGATAACCTTGCAGGTCTATATCAGTGATTTCACTGATATCACCAACACAGAGCATATCTGCATCCATGTACAAATACTTATCAGTTAAAGGCTTAAGAATTTTAGGCATTACTGAGCGTAAATAAGTCACTCGTGAAAAATGCCTTGTTTTAATATGAAACGTCTGGAACGGCTGCATATCCATAATGTATACATAAAAATTTTGCTGATATTTTTCTGCCATCTGTTTTATCTTAGCCAAATTCTCTTTGCTTACACCATCACAAAAAATGTGGATAGCAAAGTCTTTATCTGGATTATTTTCCAAAACAGATGTTACTGTTACTCCCATCTGCATAAAAAAAGCATCGTTGATATTAAATGCAATATGAATGATTTTATCAGCAGCTTTACTGGCTAAGCATTCATAATTTATTTTTTCCTTTATAAACTGATTTTTTTCAAACTCTTCTTGATTAAACATTGTTTGCTCCTTTTCATACTATCGGACAATCTCATTTAAACCTGCCATCCACCTCTACACACAAAACGCAGCATAAAGCGGTACAGACTTAATATTATTCTCAAAGCCAAAATTACGCATTGAAAGACGTATACTCTGCTTAATCCCATATCGCTTCACAAACGAATCCAGGCTTTTGGATTTTACATGAATATTCGCCTTGCACTCTATAGGCACAACCTCTCCGTTTTGCACAATAACAAAGTCAACCTCTGCAGTTGCTGTGCTGGTCCAATAATTCAGCTTATACCCGTTCGCCTTTAACTGGATTGCCACATAATTCTCTGTTAAAGCACCCATATATTGAGCTGCCGCCAGGCTTTGCTTTGTAAGCTGCAGACGGCTGTTAAAAAGTCCGGTATCACTAAAGTACAACTTAAACGAGCTTAAATCCTCATAAGCAGCTAAAGGCATTAACCCCTGCTCACACTTAGTACATTTTAAAACTATGCCTGACTGAATCAGCCAATCAATAGATGCTCCGTAAAGCGAAGAGCGCGCACCGGTGCGAATAAGCTTATATTGAAATTTATTATTTTCCCTGGCAAGCTGCACCGGTAAGGAATCATAGGCTTCTGCAATCTTCACGCTATCTCCCTTGCCTGCATATTTGGCCATATCCGCTACATAAGAATTATAAATCAGGCGCTTCAGCTCATCTGCATCGCCATCATTCAAGGCAGCAGCTACAACAGCAGGCATACCACCGGTAAGCAAATAATCCTCATATAAGTTCAAAGCTTCCTTATGCAAGGTCTCCGGCAAAGGCTTATTGGTAGCATAGCATTGGCGAATCAAATCTACCAGCATATCCTTATCCCTTGCCCAAAGATATTCCTCTAAATCCAATGGATACAAGTTCTCCAATTGCACTTTGCCTACGGGGAACGAAAATTGCTGACGATTAATGGCTACGCCAAGCAAGCTGCCTGCCGCAACGACACAATATTCTGGAGCCTGCTCCGCAAAATACTTTAAGGAAGTCAAGGCATGCTCGCAGCTTTGTATTTCATCAAAAATAATCAGCGTCTTCTGCGGAAAAATTTTAACATCGTACTGTTCTTCAATAACCTTGATAATATAGGCAGGTGTCAGCTTCACTTCCAAATATCCGGCTAATGCTTTATCCTCTTCAAAATTAACATACACCATATTTTCAAAGTAACTTCGGCCAAATTCACGAAGAATATATGTTTTACCTACCTGCCTTGCTCCATACAACAGTAATGGCAATCTATTTTTATCATTCTGCCATTTTTTTAGGCGCTCCATTATCTTGCGGCGCATCACTTCACCCTCTTTCTCTCTATTTCTTTATCCTTCTATATTCATCATTCTAGACCAGACGCTCCCATTCGTCAAGAAAAATGTAATTTATTGCACTTTTTCCTACGAAAAAATGCAATTTTTGACATTTTTCCTAACGAATATCATACGCGTACATTGTTCTACTATACAACTACATTCTGAATTTAAAAATAATGAATTTGGAAAATTAACTACCAATCGTCAAAACAGATATTTTCATTAAGGAATAAATTTAATCACTACTAAATCTCTCCGTTTACCTCTCTCCAATGCCAATCGTACTAAAAATCCCCCTGACAAATCAATGCCAAGGGGATAATACTGTATAAACTTATATTATTTCAGATACGGAAGCAGCTTTTCTATTAGGCGATATACTTCTGTTCCGGGCGTGGATTGAGAAGCCTTCTTGCCTTTATTGATATTGGCAAGTTTCTTGGCATTGCTAATAGCCTGCTCCATATAAGGTTCCAAAAGCTGGTACATATCAGACCTATTTTTCTTATATTCACTTGTATTTAATTTAGCCAGGCATGAACTGAGCTTTGCCCAATATTCCTGACGATGTAAATCGGAATGAATAAACGAGAAATGCAGCAGGAACCATAGTTCAATGCATTGGTTTGACCAAAGCGCGTGATAAGTAGTTTCTTCGTTACTATAAGTATGGCAAAGGTCGACAACCTTATCAATGTTTTGCGCAGGAAAATCGTCAGTATCATAGACAATCCATACGTGCTTATAGATATTGGAGCTTTTGGCAACTTTTTACTTTACTTTCTGTAAAAGGTTGAGAGTATTATCACCTACACCGATGATATCTAACTGCACTCTGCCACGATATTTGCTGTTGATAGTGTTTTTGACACCTTGGAAGTAAGCCGGCTCTGTGCTTATACCTTCGGTAGTTATAAGATGATACTCAGGTTGAATCTTTTTAGGAGTGTCACGTCTAGGCTTAAGCCAGGATTTCTTCAAGTCGCCTTTTTTCGGAGGTTTTAAGCTCATTGCCATTCACCATCCTTCAGCATATTCTGCAAGTATGGGTCTGCACCGTAACGTCCTTCAAGATACTGCTTGTCATAAGCTGCAGTATTGTTGATACGCTCGTTGTTTTCTTTGCGGATTTCATAGAGCGAGTACAGCTCGCTGCTGTGTTTATCTCCTTCAGCGGCAAACCAAATCTCGTCACGGCGGTAAACAGTGTTTTTCATAGTTGCTATATCGTGAGAGGTGAAGATTAGTTGCGCTCCATGCGTATTTAGCTTAGGATTTTTAAACAGAGCTATAATGTAACGCAGCAGCTTCGGATGAAGCTTGGCATCTAATTCGTCAATAACAGCCAGTCTGCCTTCTGCTAAAGCCATCAGTAGTATCGGCAATGCAGCAATGAGCTTTTTAGTACCATCGGATTCATCTTTATAGGATAACTCGTAGGTTTTGCCGTGCAGCGTTCTTTGCATGATGAGTTGTTTGCTATCGTTGTCGTAGCGATAGCCGTTGATATCAATACCCATATCATTTAAAGCACTGATAAATTGCCGGCGTATGGTTTTGTTATCAGACAGCATTATCTGTAATTCAGCTTCAGGATTAGCATAGCTGCGGATAATGCAGCTTTCAAACCATTTTTGGGCGTCATTGATGGCAGGTATATCATAGTTGATTGCCAAGAACGATAAGTAGGGCATTTTGGGATTTACGTTTCTATTGATAGATGCTTTATTTATACTGGAGCCTAAAGTAATAACTTTTTCTTCTCGGTCAAAAACATGGGCGGTGCGTTTGCCGCCTATTTTTTTTCTGTCCAGTGCTTCGGCCATGATTTCATCATGAAGCATAGAAAGATAATAGCGGTACTCATAGCCATTGGTACGAAAGTAAAGCAGGAATTCTGTAGGCTCACTAGAGGTTTTTTCATCAAACAGGAAGGGCGTGCAAGATACTTTTTGCTGTACTATAAGCTTAGTACGAGTTTTTTCCATATCGTAGATGGGTTTTACCACGGTGGAGATAAGGCAGGTTAAAGCCTGCAGCATATTTGTTTTACCGCCGCCGTTAGGTCCATAGATAGCTGCTACAGGTAAAAGATTACTCGCTGGCTTGCAGTAAATAATATTTTCGGCAAACTCAGGCAGATTAGCTGCCTGCATATCAAAAACTGTTTCATCTTTATATGATTTGAAATTTTTAAATGAAAATTGACAGAGCATGAAATCAACTCCTTTCATGCTCATTGTAACATTAAAAACGCTAAAAATCAATTTTATAAGCCTGTTTTAGAAAATGTTTTACTGAAAACGGCATATAAAATTTCAAATTTGCTTTTTTGCCTGCTACTAGAAGTGCGTTTAGGCGTTTTTCACCCAAAGTCTAAACTATTGGCATTGTTTAATATTCTATCATTTTTTCTAACGAATATTGTATGCGCACATTATTCTATTATACAACTACATTTCAAATACAAAATAAGGAGCAGCTTACGCCGCTCCCTATCTATTCTTCATCTTTCTTTATCCTGCGCTGCAGCAAAACAAGACGCAACGACAAAACGACAGCACTGCAGATTACACCGATATCTAAACTCTGCCAATAAGCAAAGGCACCGTTATTAAACTTGTAATCCAAAAGCAGGCCCACCGGCAGGCAGATTGCCCAATAGGCCAGCATGCTGCACCAAAATGTAGCGTTAACATCCTTATAGCCACGCAAAATACCCTGAATCGGCGCCGCTATTGCGTCGCCTCCCTGCCACAGCAAAGCGTAAATAATAAACACCTTCACCAGCTCAATAACATGCGGATTCGTTGTATAAATGAGCGCGATATACTCACGTGCCACCAGCTCTAGTGCCATATAAACTATAGCGATAAAAAGGCTCAGCTCCAGGCCCAGGGCAGTGTAATCACGCGCTCCCTGATAGTTTTTCGCACCATATTCAACGCCCACCACAATCGTCAGCGCCAACGAGAAGCTCATGGGGAACATGTAAATAAGCGACGAGAAGTTAAGTGCCGCCTGATGCGCAGCAATCACCTCCGTGCCGAATTTGGCAATGAACAGCGCCACAACACCAAAAATACTCGTTTCCATAAAAATGGCCACGCCCATAGGCACGCCAATGCGCAGATATTCTGCCACCAAATGCTTAACAGGACGCACAAAGCCCAGCACATCGTACTGCCTGAACGGTTGCAGCTTCATCACCACCACCGCGAACATCACCAAAAGCAGCCAAAAGGTAATGCCCGTTGCTACACCGGCACCAATGCCGCCCAGGCGCGGCAAGCCAAGCTTGCCGAAAATCAGCACATAGTTCAGGCAGGCGTTGACAGGCAGCGCCAAAAGATAAATCTTCATCGAAAGCTTAGTATAGCCAAGTGTATCGACAAGACTGCGCAGCGGCGTAATGAGAAAGAACGGCAACACGCCTATGCCCAGGCCGGCCATATACCACAGCGCAATGTTATAAACCTCCGGCGCCAATCCCATGCCCTGCAAAAACGGCGGCAGGAAGATAACGCCGCCGACAATTATCAGCACGGAAAAGGCTACAGCCAACAGCATGCCGTGACGTACTACCGTAGAGATTTTTTCTTTTTCGCCTGCACCCAACAGGTTGGCAATCAAAGGCATCGCCGCCAGCAGAATGCCTGCAAAGCAGGTCTGCACCGGCATCCAGATATTACCGCCAATCGCAGCGCCGGCCAAATCCGCATCGCCAGCCTGCCCGGACATACTGGCATCAAAAAAGTTCATGCCCATAATCGCAATCTGCGTACCGATAATCGGCAGCATAACGCTCAGCAGACGCTTAACCTTATCCTTATAATCCTTGTGTAAAATTTTTAGCATATCCTTACTCCCATTTTCCCTAATATAACAAAAGCCACACGGCTGCAAACACAGTCGTGTGGCGAAAAGATGACTCTTGAATCAGAAAAAATCCACAACAATTTTTCAGATTTAATTTTAACAATAAGCAGCCTGCTTGTCAAGCTCAGCCTTCTGCTTCTGCCAATTCGGAAAGATAAGCCCAGCGATCCACCATCTCATCCAGCTTTTGCTGCACCGCCTCCTGCTGCTTCGTCAAATCTGCCAAGCGGGTGAAGTCACTGCCACATTGGTTGATTTCCGCACCCAGCATTTTCAGCTCCGCCTCACTACGCGCAATCTCCTGGTCCAATCGCTCCAGCTCCAGGCGCTCGCCGTAGGTCATTTTCTTCTTGGCAGGCTCTTCGGCAGGCTTCGCCGCAGCCACCGGCTTAGCCTTAACAGGCTGCGCCTGCTGCGCGCTTTCCTCCTGCAGAGCTTCTACATAATCGCTGTAGCCGCCGATATACGGCTTTATGCTGCCATCCTGCTCCAACGCGAAAATCTTTTGCGCAAAGCGGTCGAGGAAATAACGGTCATGGGAAACGGCGATAACCGCACCAGCAAAGCTGTCCAGATAATCCTCCAAAACAGAAAGTGTCGGAATATCCAGGTCATTTGTCGGTTCGTCCAAAAGCAGCACGTTCGGTGCCGTCATCAGCACACGCAACAGATACAGACGGCGTTTTTCGCCACCACTGAGCTTGGACACCGGCACCCATTGCAGCTCCGGCGGAAAGAGGAAGCGTTCTAGCATCTGTGCCGCACTGATGCGCTGACCGTCGGCCGTTTCAATGTAATTATTTGCTTCCTTGATATATTCCAACACACGCATATTGCTGTCGGGAAACTCGCTGTGCTGTGCAAAATAGCCAATCTTAACAGTCTGGCCTACGCGCATTTCGCCGCTCGTAGGCTGCAGCTTACCGGCAATGATATCCATCAGCGTTGATTTGCCTGCGCCGTTAGGACCGACGATACCGATGCGGTCATTACGCAGCAGGATATAGCTGAAATCCTTGATATAATCCTTGCCGTCCCACACCATACCGATATCTTCCAGCTCGATAATAGTTTTGCCAAGACGGCTGCTGACAGAGGACATCTCCAGATTTGCTTCCGTCTTCACATTCTTCACTTCCGCTTCAATCTGAGCAAAGCGCTCCACGCGGTCCTTCTTTTTGGTACGACGTGCTTCCGCACCACGACTGATCCACGCCAGCTCGCGGCGGTAGATATTGCGCAGCTTTTGCGCAGCAGAGGCCTCCGCAATGCGGCGTTCCTCACGCTTTTGCAGGAAGAGGCTATAGTTACCGACATAAACATAGCCCTTACCACCATCTATCTCCAAGGTGCGGTTAACAACACGGTCAAAGAAATAACGGTCATGGGTTACCATCAGCAAAGCGCCCTTGCGCGCCAACAGCTTTTGCTCCAGCCAGGCAACAGTAGCGTTATCCATATGGTTGGTGGGCTCGTCCAAAATCAGCAGGTCAGAAGGACGCACCAGCACGCCGGCCAAGGCCACGCGCTTGCGCTGACCACCACTCAGCTCGCCCATCTGCTGCTGCAGGTTAGTAATGCCAAGCTGCGTGAGCACCGCCTTCGCTTCACTTTCCAGCTGCCAGGCATATTTATCATCCATCTGCTGCTGCAAATCCAGCAAATGTTTCTGCAGTTTTTTGTTATCAGGCTCTGCTGCAGCCTGCTCCACCGCAGTTTCGTAATCGCGCAACAGCACCATAAGCGGGGAATCGCCTTTAAAAACCTGCTCCAACACAGTTGCATCTGCCTCAAACGGCGGATCCTGCGGCAGATATTCCATCACCACGCCGCCGGGAATCGTCAGCTTGCCGTCACCGGCCTCGTGATTGGCAATCATGCGCAGCAAAGTACTTTTACCGGTACCGTTGACGCCGATAATACCGTACTTGTCGCCCTCTTCTACGTTAAATGTAATATTTTCAAACAACAATCTGTCGCCATAGCTGTACGACAAATCCTCTGCACTTAAAATCATTTTACTTATCTCCCTGTAAAAAATTTACACTCTAAAATTATATCACGCCTGCGAATAAAAGTAAAAAGGACGAACCGCCAAGGCTCGCCCTTCGTATTGCTATTTTACCGTTACCTGTAAATTATCGTTTTCTTCCGCTGCGTCCTGCAAAACCTGCAGCAGCTGCTCGCCATACCGGCCCAGCTTTTCATTGTCGGTAATATCAGCAGGCACAATGAGCTGCGTCGGCTCGGCAATCTCCGTCAGGCAATCATACAGTGCGTCTAAATTGGCGCCATAGTACACAGGCAATGCTAGCGCGCTGCGCAGATATTTATGCAGCGCAGGCACAGAGGTCATGCGCTCAAGGTCTAATGTAATTGTTCTCATGATAATCTCCTTATTTTACGTAAAGCTTGCTGAAAGACTTGTAATGATCGCCAGTGTAGTAAATCAGGCCATCGTTGGAAAAGACGATGCGCTTCGCATTACGATTGCCCTTCACATAATCAATGTCGCATTCCTTCCAGTTACGGCCGTTTTTCTTCGGCAGCTTGCCCTCGTAATTGCCGTAGCGGTCTCCACCAATGGATTTACCCGGTGCAACCTTGTCGAGGGTGCCTTTTGTCTGCCAGCCCAGCTTTTTGGCCTCGTTTTTCGTGATATAGTTGTGTGGCAGGCGCTTATATTCGTTGATATAGGCAGCAACGTGCACCTTGTCGGTGTAAGCAGCGCTTTCGCTGATTTTGATTTTGCCGCTGTTTGCTTTGACGTTGGCCGCAGTATTCTGGCCGTTGTTGCTTTTGGTTGTATTAACATTTGTTGTCTGGGTTGTCTGCTTATCGTTGGTCTTAGGGCTGTTACTGCCGCAGCCGGCAATTATGCTGACGCTGAGCAGCATCGCTAGGAAGAACGCTAAAAGTTTTTGCATAAGAATGCTCCTTTCTTAAAAACCACCATCATTATAAGCTCTTGCGATTACATACGAAGGCTCATAATAGGCACTGGCATTATAATTATCAATCACTTCACAAATAGGATTATTATATACCCGCAGCATGCCCTGAACGTAATCCTCATCAGGCTGCAATGTAGCAAGAATAAGACGCATATATACCTTGCCCATCGCAGTAGCCGCCGGAATTTGCTCGCATAAATCCTTATCAACCGCAGTGATATCAAAAATACCCTGTTGCAGGTGATAAGCTGCAATCCAATCAGCTTCAACCTGCATAGGATTAACACTGTGCAGCACGTTGGCTACGCTGATTAAATGACGCAGCTCAGCCTCGCCTATAGTATTAACTACATAAGCGTTATGCTGCTTTAGCTTACGGGCCACACGCTCCACCATATAACACATAAAGTACAAATCATTTTTCACAACTTCGCTCAACTCAATAATATCATCGAATGATTTTGCCAAACGTCTTAGATATTCATGACCACCATCTACTGCACAAGCGCCACAGGAACAAACTTTATAGTCATGAACAGAAAATGACTCTATTATATCGCCACATATTTTACACTTGATTGCATTTCTGATAATCATTACCTATCCCTCCTATCTTCTTCTCATTATATCATATACCAAAAATCGGCGCACCATCTCGTAATGCGCCGACTAGCTTATAGAAAAATTATCTGCCAAAGACATATCAAAATTCTTATTTGTCAACTCTACGATAATATGTAGACGTTGTACCATCCGGATTGATTCGGGTGAATTTTTTTAGTTTCGGAATGCTTCTTTTGTAATTAATATGCATTTCTATCATTGCGTATATTGCAACGAAAATCAAGAATAATATTCCAGAGACTATACCGAAGAAATAAATCATAAAAATCACCTCTAAATATATTATATATTTTTCATGAAAACAATTCAAGATTTATGAATAAATTCACCATAATCAGTTACAAATGAAAAATTACTTTGTAAGTCCAAAAAAATACCAGCTTCATAAAAAACTAGATTAACAAAAATCGGCGCACCATATCATGATACGCCATCCCCCAAAAGTTCACAAGTGATTCCTTGAAAAAATCTCCGCTTTATGTTATATTATGAGTAAGAAGACAACCGCCCACAAGGTGGGTTGCCGTTTGAATTTGGTTTGAAAAACCGCCTTGTAGCTGCAAATTACAGAGGCGGTTTTTCTATGTCTAGACTATCTGCTGTACTGAAAGATAAAAGTCAGCAATGCCAGAATGAACATGCCAAAAGCCATCAGGTCTTTGAAATCATAGTTCCTCATAGACATCACCTCGATTCTCTTAGAGAATTTCGGCAATGCCACCCCGTAAACGGTTGTCTTAAAACATATTTTAACATATAAAACAAAAAACATACAACGAACAAACTGTGAAGTTTGCCGTTGTATGTTTTTTATTTATCTTCTATTTTTACCTTACATCTCTTTTGTTTATGTTTTTTCAAGGTCCCGATACTATAAAAAATTCCGCATTCTGATTTTCATCTATCATTTTTCTTACATAATGAATAAAACGACTATAAAAATCTATAAGCACGACTTTTTTAGGAAGCATATATATTAATTTTTCTTCAAGAGGTATTGTATCATCAAAGCATATTCGTAAGCTGATATTACGATAAGCCTTAATGGCACGATTCAAATCAATAATCTCATGTATTCGTGAACTATGAGGATTACCTTCCAACAACATCACAAGCTCTTCCAGCTCTTGTAATATCTGCTTAACTACACTTAACGGATAAAAATTATCACCCCAATGCTCAAATTCATCAGCAGGCATATAAATGTCTTGATTATATTTTGCATCAAAGTAACGTACAAAAATATCCTCTAGCAAAAAGGCTGAATCATCTTCATCTATAGAAATATGAACCTTAAAATTGACTTCACCACTATTACCATCAGATATTCCGTACCACACATAAGAATGTTCATCGTGTTCTCCGGTATATATCGGTATACGATCCTCATCTATTAAGATATACTCTTCAGATTCAGGTATGTTTATCTTGTTAGCCATAAAACGCTCCCTCAATACGTTACATATCCATCTGCAAAAGCTTAAGCTCATCCTCAAAATTCAAATTAAGCACTTCATCACCCTTAGATAATAAGCCTAAAGCAAATGCTTTAACAACTAACAGTTGCCGTATATTTATATCATCAGTCCAAGTATAAAAATGATAGGTATTTATTCCATATTTCTTCAAACACTCCGTAAAACATTTCGCTACAGCATACGCAAAATCGCTTAACCAAATTTTAGTCTTATACGCCTTGTTTTCACTATCACTAGATCTTTTAACATTAATATTCAGCATAGCATCAGGCTTATTAAAATAATGCAAATCAAAATTTATATTCCATTCATAAGTTCCAGGCTCTTCGTCCCACATAAAGCTAACTTTTTCAGGGACGCTAGCCCATTCATTGCCATCATTATCGATAAATGGACCTTAATATTCTTCTGTTTCAATAAAAAATTTTTCATGCTGGTTATCATAGTCAAAGAAAAAATAAGCTGCTTCTAATAAACCAGTCGGAATACTAGTATGCCAAATTGTAGCAACATATGACGTAAATTCTATAGCATTTATGCAGCACTTAACATCAGCCCAACCTGCTTCTCGCGGCAAAACTTCAAATCTTACAGGACAATCTTCTCGTATAACTATATTATTCCAATCTATACTATTCACAACCTATCCTCCTATCCTCTTCTCATTATATCATATACAAAAAATCGGCGCACCATATCATGATACGCCGCGCAACCAAAAGTTCACAAGTAATTCCTTGAAAAAAACTCTGCTTCATGTTATATTATAAATAAAGAAGACAACCGCCCACAAGGTGGGTTGCTTGTTGGTGTTTAGCTAGAAAGCCGCCCCGCCAAACCTGCAAAGTTTTGGGGCGGTTTTTCTATGTCCGAGATTACTTTCTGTTCTGAAAAATGAACGTCAGCAATGCTACGATAAAAAATCCAAAAGACATTAAGTCCTGAAAACTGAAATATACCATAGACATCACCTCCATTCCGAAGAATTTCGGCAATGCCACCCTGCAACACGGTTGTCTTAAAACATATTTTAGCATATAAAACAAAAACATACAACGAACAAGCTGTGAAGTTTGCCGTTGTATGTTTTTTATTTATATCTTGTTTTTACCTTACATCTCTGCCATGAGTATAAACCGGCAGCAGCTTCGGCGACAGCTCGCCCTGCACGCCGGCAGCCTTTTCTTCCTCAGCGTAGCGACGTACATGCTCCAGGCTCAGCTTGCCCAGCTTAACAGACTTCGCCGCTTCGGCAGCCTTCGTACCGGCAATACGGCCAAAGACGATAATATCCAGCAGGCTATTGCCCATCAGACGGTTGGTACCATGAATGCCACCAACAGCTTCACCGGCAACAAACAGTCCCGGCAGCTTGGTTTCCGCATCCTTGTCAATCAGGATACCGCCATTTTGGTAATGCAACGTCGGATAAATCAAAATCGGCTCCTTGCGCAGGTCAATGCCGAACTTAGCATACATGCGCAGCATACCCGGAATGCGTTTGGCAATCGTGCCTTCGCCATGCAGCATTTCAATCAGCGGCGTATCGAGCCACAGCGCCACGCCATCGAGAGCCTTCACGCCCTTGCCGCGGGCAGTACACTCGCGGATGATAGATGCAGCCGCCACATCACGAGTTTCCAGCGGATGCATAAAAATTTCGCCCTCGCTGTTAACGAGCTGCGCACCAATCGAGCGCACCTTTTCGGTAACCAGCGCGCCATAAATCTGCGCCGGATAAGCAACACCGGTCGGATGATATTGAATTGCGTCCGCATAAATCAGCGGCGCACCGGCACGGTATGCCATAACAAGGCCGTCGGCAGTAGCACCGTAATGGTTGGAGGTCGGGAAGCCCTGATAATGCAGGCGTCCTGCACCACCGGTTGCCATAATTACGCATTTTGCACGTACAACCTTGTACTCCTGCGCATCAAAATCCCACAGCACCGCACCGGCAGTTTTGCCCTCCTCGTCGAGCAGCAGCTCGACTGCGGGCGAAAACTCCAGCACCGGAATACCACAGTTCTGCACCTCGTCTCGCAGCACGCGCATGATCTCCGCACCTGTGTAATCGGCGCAGGCATGCATACGCTTACGGCTCGTGCCACCGCCATGCGTCGTCACCATAGTGCCGTCCTGCTCCTTATCGAACATAACGCCCAGCTTGCTCAGCCAGTCAATCGCCAAAGGTCCGTTGCTTACCAGCTCTTCCAAAAGCTCAGGAATATTTTTGTAGTGACCGCCGCCAAAGGCATCCAGATAATGCTGCGCCGGGGAATCGTTGCCCTTATCCGCAGCCTGAATACCGCCCTCGGCCATCATCGTGTTGGCATCGCCCATGCGCAGCTTTGTAACTACGAGGACGTTAGCACCGCCGTTATGTGCTTCCAACGCAGCGGAAGCACCGGCGCCGCCGCCACCGATAACCAGCACATCAACGTCATAGTCCACTTTTTCCAAATCAAGCTCTACATCCTGCAGGCGGCTTTTGCCCTCCAACAGCAGTGCCAATTCTACCGGCACCTTCTGTCCCTTGTTGGGACCAACCTCCAGCACCTTGAAGCCCTTGGAGCTGTAGTCCGGATGGAACTCCTTCAGCAGCTCGTCCTTTTCCTCTGCCGTAAAGCGTTCGATAGAAGCGTGCAGACGTTGGGCACGGGTAGCTTCAACCTTAGCCATAGATTTTAACATATCTTCAGTAAATGCACTCACCTTGCCGCACCTCCTTATTTTTCAATCTCACGCTTGTTATACAGGTCTTTGATTTCGTCCAAAGGCATCTTTTTCAGCTTTTCCAGCAGCGTTACATAATCGCCGTTTTCAATTTCGGCAACACGCTTGGCCAGATGCTCGCACTTCGGCGCAATATATTTGCCCGTCAGGCGACGGCACAGCAGGCCGACAGCGCTGTGGCTGATTTGCGCCGGGCAACGGGATGCGCAGATATTGCAGCCAACGCAGTCGAAGGAAGCATGTGCTGCTTTCTCGTATTCGCCGCGCTGAGCGTAAGCAATATACTGCATAACATTCAGCCCCTGCGGGCAGCCCTTGGTGCAGGCATTGCAGCCTATGCAGCTGAAAATTTCCGGATACAGCTGACCGACAATATTATCGCTTGCCTTAATCTCTTCGATATTAAAGGTGCGCTTGTTAATTGGGAAGGAATCAATCTTGCCAACGCACATACCTTCCTCAACCTTCGTCTGGCAGGAAAGCACAACCTTCAGCTCAGTGCTGCCCTTCAGACGATAAATTACTGCGCAGGCTCCGCAAAAGCCGCTGCGGCAGCCGCAGCCGCGCACCAGCTTAAAGCCTGCATATTCCATGGCATCCATAATGGTCAGGGTTGCCGGGACACTGTACTTTTTGCCCAGCAGGTAAACAGTTACCATTTCTTCCATATTTTTGCTCCTTATATTTTCTTCTCCAAAAAATGTATTTCAGAATTACAAAGCTAAAATCCGCTATAAACGAAACAGTTTTGTTATGAGCCATTAATATATCGTGGATTGCTTCTGATAGAAACGATATATTTATGGTAACGCCCCCTTCCGCCTCGCTACGCTCGGCACCTTCCCCAAGGGGCAGGCAAGACTAATAGCTTTTTCGTTAAACTTCATTAGCACATTCTTGGTTCCCCCTCGGGGGAACTGTCGCGCTAGCGACTAAAGGGGGCATGCATAGCAATTTTAGTATGCGAATAATCAATACTCGTCCGGCATCTCGTCCAGCTCATCGCAAGTAAACACCGGCCCGTCCTTGCACACATACTTCTTGCCAATATTGCAGCGACCACACTTGCCCACACCGCACTTCATGCGCAGCTCCAGCGTCGTATAAACCTGATTCTTCTCAAAGCCCATCTCAATCAACGCCGCCAGACACAGCTTAATCATAATCGGCGGACCGCACAGCAGCACCGTCTTATCCGGCGTAAACTTCAGGTCCTTCAGGAAGTTCGGCACAAAGCCGACATTGCCCGTCCAGCCCTCCTGCGCACGGTCAATCGTCAGATGCACGCGCGTATCCTTTTGCGCCGGCCACACATTCGTCAGCTCATCGTAACGCACAAAATCTTCCTTGCTGCGTGCGCCGTAAACAACATCAATGCTGCCGTAATCCTCACGCTTATCCAGCATATAATTGATTACACTGCGCAGCGGCGCCAAACCGATACCGCCGGCGATAAAGAGCAAATCCTTGCCTTTCAATTTATCCTCAACAGGGAAATGATTACCGTAAGGTCCGCGCACAGCAATCTGCTGGCCCGGTTCAATATCAAAATGCAAAAAGTTCGTAATTGAGCCGCAGCGTTTAATGCTGAACTCCATATATTTTTCGTTCGTAGGAGAGGAGGTAATGGAAAAAATCGCCTCACCCTTACCGGGAACGGAAAGAATAGCGCATTGTCCCGGCAGATGCTCAAACAGCTTACCGCCGCCGATTTTCTCCACGCGAAAGGTCTTTACATCGGCTGTTTCCGTACCGATATCCGTCACCACGCCAATCTGCGGAATCAAGGTATCCTGACAATTACACATCCTGCTTCACCTCCGCTTTTTCCAAGGCCTTGGCTACCTTGACAATATTCAGCTGCACCGGACACTTCTGCAGGCAGCGTCCGCAGCCGACGCAAGCATATTCACCCTCGTTGTTCTCCGGGAAATACACCAGCTTATGCATATAACGCTGGCGGAAACGCTCCACCTTCGTCTTACGCGGGCTGCCATGCGCCATCAGCGTAAAATCCTTCGCCATGCAGCTGTCCCAGCAGCGATAACGCTGCGTGCGCTCCTCTGTCTCCTGATAATCGCGGATATCGTAGCAATGACAGGTCGGGCACACATAGGTGCAGGTGCAGCAGGACAGGCAGCCTGCGGCCATCTGCTCCCATATTTTACTGTGGAAAGCCTTCAGCTCATCCTTCGTCAGCTCGTCATTTACTTTAAAATCATGCAAGGGCAGCACGCTCAAAATCTTTTGCGTCTGCTCCTGCTGCTCGCTGACCGCTGCCGCAGCATCCGCAGCTGCCTCAACCAGCACACCGCCATCGACAAGCTTCGCTGTCAGCTCCTCGCCCTTAGCTGTTACAGCCTGCCAGCAAAGCTCCTCACCCACCAGCCAGGTCTGCACATCCGTCTCCGGAGCGCCTGCGTCAATGCCAAAGGCATGGCAGAAGCAGGTTTCTTCGGGAGCACTGCAGCCTAAGCCGATAAGCACGCATTGCTCGCGTCTTGTCTTGTAATATGTATCAACAGGTGCTTTCAAAAACACCTTATCTAAAATCTTAAAGCTGCGCGCATCGCAGGCACGCACACCCATGACAATCGTCACGCCGGCAGGCGGAACATTCTGCTCCAACGCCAGCTCCTTGCCGCTCGTCTTAAAGGTCAGCAGATTTTCTACCTGCGGGAAGAAAACATCCTTCGCGCTGCGGTTTGTCAGCGATGCATCCAGCGCAATCTCCGCATCCTCGCGATACGGTGCGAAGTCCGCATGACCGCTCTTATTCTTGCAGGGCAGCAGCAGTATACCGATATTTTGCAGGGCGTCATATAACTTTGGCAGCTTATCCTTTGCTATCTTATACATGCTGCTCCCTCCCTTCTACCGCACTGTTGGCCTCAGGATCATTCTGCTTAAAGCTTACCTGAGGTGCAGGCGTTTCGCTGTCCGCTCCGGCCTGATACTGACCGAAGAAGCTGTTGATATCCTTCATAAATTTCATGTTCAGCAGCTCCAGATGAATTCCCTGCGGACAAACACGCGCACATTCGCCGCAACCGGTGCAGCGACCGGCAACGTGGAAAGCGCGGATAATATGATACATCTGCTCCTCAACCTCGTCGGCATACGCCTTTCCTGCTACCGGAGTATCGGGCTTATCAAAAATGCACTGCTCACAACTGCACGCCGGGCAGATATCACGGCAGGCATTGCAGCGGATGCACTTGGAAAGCTCGCTTTGCCAGAAGGCAAAACGCTCCTCAGCGCTCATCGCTTCAATCTCCTTGACCTTAGCGAATTTATCACCGGTAAACTGCGGTACAGGCAACGGCTCAGCCAGCTCCTCGTCCGCAATTTTATAAGCAGCACCCTTGCACATCAGGCATTTGTTCAGCAGCACGTCAGCCTTCGCCAGACGCTTTTCACCATAAGCAGTGTTGACAACAACCTCTTCACCATCTACGCTCACGCTGATGATACCCTTAGCACCGGCAGCCTTAATCTTGTTGATATCCAGCATACCGCTGCAGGGTGTGCCGATGGCGTAAACAAGCTCACGCTTAATGCGGTTATCCTTCAGCAGCTGGTTTACTCCGTATGTATCGCAAGGCTTTAAGAAAACAGCCGTCTTCTTGCCTGCATGGCTTGTTTCGATTAAATATTTGCAGAGATTGGCAGGGCAGAACTCGTTATAAACCAGCTTGTCGCATTCGTCCGCGCTGCTTACAGCAGCAGGTGCGTTATCGTAAAAGAATTCGCCTGCCTGCCAAGCCAGCACACACTCTACTGTGCCCTCTGCCAACAGTTCGGCTGCACGCTTCTGCAGCAGCTTTTCTATTTTTTGCATCGCAAATCCCTCAACTTTACATTCTCACCCAATGCCGCAATATGCTCGGCAAAATCGTTCATCACCTGTGCAAAGCGTGCGCCTTCAGCCGCACTTACCCACTCTACACGGAAGCGTTCACCGGCCACGCCCAGATAATCCAGCATACTGAGCAGCAGCGTCATACGACGACGCGCATAATAGTTGCCTGTCGAATAATGGCAGTCACCGGGATGACAGCCGCACATGATGACACCGTCCGCACCACGCTGAAACGCGCGCAGGATAAAGAGCGGATTCACTCTGCAGGAGCAGGGAACCTTGATGATTTTGATATTAGCAGGATAATGCTTGCGGGCCGTTCCGGCGCCGTCAGCACCGGCATAGCTGCACCAGTTGCAGCAGAAGGCAACGATTTTCGGTTCAAAATTTTTCTTCTCTAGCATAATGCATCCACCTCTGCCAGAATTTGTTGATTAGTAAAGCCCTGCAAATCCATAGCACCGCAGGGGCAGGCTACCGTGCAGGCACCGCAGCCCTGGCACAGCGCATTGTTTACCACCGCAACGGTGCGTGTTTCGCGCACGCCCAACTTAGTAATAACCTGCTTGCTCTCGCCGGTAATTGCGCCGTAGGGGCAGACATGCGTGCAAGCCAAGCAACCACTGCAAATGCTTGTATCGCACTGCGCAGTACAGGGGTTCGTCAACAGCTTATCCTTCGCCAGCAGGCCGACAACCTTAACAGCCGCCGCACCGGCCTGCGAAACAGTTTCCGGAATATCCTTCGGTCCCTGGCACATGCCGCTGAGGAAAATGCCTGCTGTCGGACTTTCAACCGGACGCAGCTTCGGGTGCGCCTCTACGTAAAAGTCATCGTTGTCAATGCTGGCAGTCAGCATCGTTGCCAGCTTACGTGCATCAGGAGAAGGCTGCACAGCCGTTGCCAGCACTACTAAATCAGGATTCAACATCAGCTTACGGCCGCTGTTCAAATCACTGGCGAAAACCGTCAGCTTGCCATCGCCGTCGACAACAACCTTGCCCACCTGACCACGTACATAATGCACGCCGTATTCCTCCACCGCACGGCGTTGGAACTCGTCAAAGCCCTTGCCAGGAGTACGTACATCTATATAAAATACAGTTACATCCACATCAGGATATTTTTCACGAATATACATCGCATGCTTGGCATTATACATGCAGCAGATTTTACTGCAATAGCTCTTGCCGCGGCCGCTCACATCACGCGAGCCTACGCAGGAAACGATGATAACCTTCTTCGGCTCCTTACCGGTAGACGGACAAACGAGATGACCTTCGGTCGGTCCTGCCGCGTTCGTCAGACGCTCCAGCTCCAGCGAGGTGATAACGTCCTTGCTGGCACCGTAGCCATATTCACCGAACTTGTCGAGAGGAATCGTTTTAAAGCCTGTTGCCAGTACAATCGCGCCGTATTTTTCCGTAATCAGCTCGTCCTGCTGCGTGTAATCAATGGCTCCTGCCGGACAGAGCTTGGAGCAAATACCGCATTTACCGGTCTTAAACTTGATGCAGGCCTCACGGTCGATAACAGGCACCTTGGGAATCGCCTGCGCAAAGGGAATATAAATTGCACCGCGATTCTTCAATCCCATATCGAATTCACTCGGAGTTTTGCGTGACGGACATTTTTCGGTACAGATACCGCAGCCGCTGCACATATCAGCCTTCACACTGCGTGCTTTTTTGCGGATGGTCACATCAAAATTACCCACAAAGCCGCTTACGCTTTCTACCTCGCTATAGGTATAGAGCGTAATATTTTCATGATTTGCCGCATCCACCATCTTCGGTGTCAGGATGCAGGCAGAGCAGTCGAGTGTCGGGAAGGTTTTGTCGAGCTGCGCCATACGGCCGCCGATTGTCGGCTCCTTCTCCACAATATCTACCCTATATCCTGCTTCCGCAATATCCAGCGCCGTCTGAATACCGGCAATACCGCCGCCGATAACCAGTGCGCGCTTCACTACCTGGCTTTCGCCGGGCTTCAGCGCTCCATTAAAGCGCACCTTGGCAATTGCCGCCTTGGCTAATTTAATCGCCTTCGCTGTCGCTTCGGCCTTATCCTTCAGCACCCAGGAGCATTGCTCACGGATGTTGGCAATCTCCACCATGTAGGGATTGATGCCAACGCCCTCCGCACATTTGCGGAAGGTTGCCTCGTGCATACGCGGCGAGCAGCTACAGACAACAATTCTGTCCAGCTTATAATCAGCAACAGCCTTGCGAATCAGCTCCTGGCCTTGCTCGGAGCACATATATTTATAATCGATGGCATAAGCAACGTCCGGAATCTGGCGCACTGCCTCTACCACCTGGGCAACATCTACCGTGCCGGCGATGTTGCTGCCACACCAACAAACAAAAACACCAATCTTTTGCACGTAGCTTCCCCCTATTTATTGTATTTTCTAAAGGCTGCCACCAAAAGCTGCTGCGGCATATCGCTTGGATAATGCTCTACGCTTTCGGCAGGCAGCTTGTTGTTGCCCTGCTGACGAATCTGCAGCAGGCGCAGCGCCTCCATAACGCGCGCCGGGCTCACGCCGCGCGGGCAGCGCTCCTCGCACGCCATGCATGACAGACATTGCCACGGTGCGTCAGCCTCCAGCAGCTCGGACGCATGACCACTGTTTAAGTCCCACACTACGCGGTGAGGCAAAAGGTCCATTTTAGACGCAGCTTCGCAGTTCGCACTGCAGTGGCCGCATTGCATGCAGCGACGCACGTCGGTAGCAGCAAGGCGCAAAATAGCTTCTGTCAATTGCTTTTCATCAACAGCCATTATTCCGCACCTCCTTCGCTCTCCGCAACACCAAGTGCTTCAGCAAGAAGCTCCGTAAAGTAACGCGTCGGCAGGCTGCCTGCGGCACCATTAGCCGTCAGGTTATATGTACACAGCGGGCAGGCCGTAACCAGCTCCTGCGCACCACAGCTTGCAGCATTATTTTTAATTTCGCTGACGAGCTTTTCGCATTGCGCCTTATCCTTCAGCGCCAGATAACCGCCGCAGCATTCATTGCGCATGCTGTAGATAACCGGCTCTGCACCCAACGCTTTAATAAAGCCTTCCATAACAGTTGGACCCTCTACGTCATCGAGGGCCAAAACCGCTCCCGGTCTAAGCAGCAAACAGCCATAATAAGCGCCAACCCTGCGTTCCTTCAAAGGATGGCTCACCAGCTGCGCCAGCTTTTCCCAACCGATTTCATCACGCAAAACCTCCAGGTAATGCAAAACCCGTGTTTCACCGGCATAAGGCTCCTCCAATTGCAGATAATTATTCACCTTTTGGCGAATCTCCGCATTCGTTGCCATATCGTGGTTCACACGTTTGATGACATGGTGGCACGCACTGCACAGCGTCACCAGAACGCCGCCGTTTTCACGCGCCGCCACAAGCGCACGCACCGCACTCAGGCGTTCGGCAATAGCATCAGGCGCCATCGGGTAAACCGCGCCGCAGCACTGCCATTCTGGCAGCTCCACCAGCGGAAAGCCCAGCACCTCAGCACAGCGTCGTGCTGCCATATCCAGCTGCTTCGCCTTCGTTGACAGCGTACAGCCAGGATAATAATTATAAATCATCGTCTTTCCCTCCTTCGCAAAGGACATAAAACAACCTTGACCAAAAAATTGCTTTATTACGTATCTATTCTACATTAATTCTGAAAATACTGCTAGTAGCAAAGAAAAATTTTCTGAAATAATGCCTGCAACATATAGGAGCACTACACGTGATTGCTATAAGCTTGTAAAAGCGCAAATTATCCACAGCAAAAAAGCACCGCCTGCACTGCAAAAACGCAGTACAAACGATGCTTTATTGATAAAATTATTTAGCTTAGCTGTTATACAGCTCAAGCTGCTTTTGCAAATATTCCCTATACGACTCGCGTACGCTGTCTGGGCCAGCGATAATTACATCGCCGGCAAAACCTGCCACCCAGCCAAAAAAGCCCGCGTCAGACTGCACTTCAACGCTCGTAGAAAAATAAGCCTTATCATCCGGGCAGTCGTACATATTAATCCTATTACCAAACCTTGCCAGAATATCAAGGCGACATTTCTGCTTGCAATGCAGACTAACTCGCTGCGTCGTACCATAACGCATATTAATATGCTCGCGCAGATAATCGCAGATATTTTTGCAAGAATCCTTAAGCATTTTGTAATCCGTGCTATCCGTCAGCTTATTCGCTGCTTTTCCCTGCACCCGCACATTTACCATACGCGACAGGCGGTAGTGACTGAAATTTTTGTATTCCCCCGTGCAGCCAATGACATAATAATCATCATTCATTGGCACGAAATAATACGGACTCACAAAATATTCCATTCCCTCATGGCTCAAATCCTTCTGCTGGGGATTGGGCACAAACTTATAGTTATATTGGAAGCTAATCTGCTTTTTATCCCTAATCGCCTCCATAATCTTATCAAAGTTATACTTCGTCTTACTTAGAGCCACATTCAAGCTTTCGTCACAAATAACAACCTCCTTCAGGAACTCTCTGTCAGAAGGTGTACCCAACTGAAAAATCTTATTCACGAGCTTTTTCGCATCCTCCGCTGTCAAAAAGCGGGCTGAAGCAACTGCGTCTGCCAACATCTTGAGCTGGTCACACCCGAACGGCTTATTCTCATAATTTAGATACTTGCCATCGTTATGGTTTTCACAGGCTTCCAGCTTGTAACCACACGCCTCAATAGTCTGCAAATCGCGCATAATCGACTTGCGGTCCGGCTCATGATCGCACACACCGTCCTCCAGCAGCTTCGTAATAATCTGCGTAATGTTCAGCGGATGCTGCTCATCCGTATTCTGCATATATTCAAACACGCGCAATAAGCGGCATTTGTTAAGATATTTTGCGTTCTGCTCTGCCATGCTATCAACCTCACTTCCAGTGAAACGCTCTGCGTAGATAATAACACACTACTCTGCTTTTCATAATATACGCAACTGCTAAGAAAATCAATACTGTCTGTACCTGATTTCCGCCTGCTCTGAATGAATTATCGCCACATACTCGCGTGGATTCACAAACCTGATAATCTCCTCCACTACCTCTTTTGACGCGTGCCCGCTCGTATGCAGCTGCACTGTATTGCAAGCAGCACAGGCCTCAGCCAGCTCCGCATTATAATACTCTGCACCTTTGTCCTTAATATAGCCTGACCATTGGGAATAAATCACGAGTGGCTGCAGGTCGCTATATTGCGTCGCCAGCTTTTGCAGCTTCTCCGCAGCCTGCGTTCCGCTCAGAAAAATCAGTGCGCCACGTTCACGCAGCTTTTTTTCCTGCAACTTGTAGGCCAGTTTATCCTCTAACACTTCCTTGTCTAGCAGCAGGCTGTACATTCCCGGCAATCTGACATGACTGTCCTGTTGGCAATTATTCAGATAAGCATACAAATCCTGCTTATATTGATAATAGCTCTTCACCTGCTCCAGCATATATCTGCTTGCCAGCACAATTTTATGCGCATCCCGTGCAGCACGATAAAAATTGCGCAGGCGGATAAAATTCGTCGACGAACAGATGCAAAAGACCAGCTTATGCTCTCGCATCAACGCACAAGCCTGCGTAAGAAGTTCATCTTCCGTCAGCAGCTCGCCCTCCTCGCGCGTCATATTTGTGCCTTCGGTAATCAGAATATCTACAGGCTTAGAACGCAGCTCCAAGCCCAAGACATAATGCAGCAGCAGCTTTTTAAGCTTCTCGCCCATAAAGCCATGCGTGCGGAAATCGCCCATATGCAAAATACGCTTATCCGGCGTTTCAATCAGAAACATCATCGCCGCCTCTGCCGAATGATCGATGGTGTAAGGCGTGACTTTAATATCGCCAACCTGCACAGCCTGCTGGGGCCAAAGCACATGATTACGCGTTTTGTCTTCCAAAATCTCAATCTGCTTCTTGTACTGCGCATCGTGCTTCGCCAAAGCGTGGTAAATATTGAGCAGCGCATAGCGGCACATCTGACTCATGTACAGAGGAATCCCAGGCAGTATTTTATCGAACCGCCCGATGTGGTCGCCATGATAATGCGTGAAGAATACCGCATCGTATTGCACCTCGCCAGAAGTCAAGCCTTCGACCTCCAGCTCTTCTTTATGCTTGCTGCCCGGCAGATTCTCGCCAAAATCAATGCAAATCTTCGTTGTGTCTGTGCTAATTAAAGTAACGCAGCCGCCAATCTGGTCGGCATGAAGAAATTCTATGTTAGTAGACATCTTATTGCTCCCTATTATTTATCTCAAACTATCATTGTATCTTAGCAGCTAAACCAATAATCTCTCATCTTCTGCAAAAATTCTTCTGTCAATGGATAGCCTGCACTCTCGCCTATAACAGCATCTATGCCACAATATGGACACAGTGCAGTTAAGCCAAAATCAACCTATTCTAACTCTTTAGTGTCAAAAACTTTAAGACAATGAAAACATCCACATCTTTTATCATGTTCAAGCATTCTTCTGTTAAACATAGAATATTCATGCGCTGTGATATAATCAGGCTCACATTTTTGTTCTGTATTATCATTTTTATGAAAATTTATCTTTTGCATTTTAGCTCCATCCTTCCTAACAAAAAACATTTTAGTAGTTGCATCAACTATGCTGTTTTCAAAACACTTTGTGAGAATAGTATACGATAAGTGATATGGCAAAAATGGTATAGCTGATGCTTGTTTTTGGGTAAAGAAAACGCCCCGAGCGCGGGGCGAGTGGCTATTCTTATTTATGAACGTTTATATCAATCTTTAAATCATATTGCTTTTTATTATACTGTAATTCACTTTCTATTCCATTATCGTTCATAATATTTATCACAGCATCTGTAGCATCTGTAATAAGAGGATGAAACTCATCAGCTAAAATCCAGCCTGTTATCTTTGTAATATTTTTAATTCCATCACATAGCTTATTGTAGCTTCTATCTGTCTTTTTAGGACTACGAATCGTTACATTTTGTTTTGTTTCCAAGCTATTATGCCAATACACATCGCGCATATAATTGCTGTAGAAAAATATTTCTGTCAAAATCCCCACCATTTTGTTTTTAGCCTTCAACTCATAGATATTAAATTCATTTCCATCTAATACCCAAAAATCTATTGCAGACTTTTTACCAGTAAAAACAGCAGTTGCATCAGACTTTTTATCTTTAAACAACCCTACAGGCAGTTGTCTGTTCATAACAACATTTTTATCTGAAAAATCTAATATCAACTTTCCAAGACTATCATCATCACAAAAACGTTTTTCAACATAGCCCTCTGTACCCAACACATCTTCATCATCTTCTGCTTCTTTTGAAGGTTCATTATTGACAAATTTACCACTACTTAAAAAATCAGCAAAATTTTTTCTCATAGCTTCTAATTCATCAGATAAGAAAAACCATTTGCCATATTGCTCTTTAAATTTTAAAATACGATACAAAAATCTGCCTAAATGCCCATTCGATGGTATTCCACCAACATATCTATCATTAACTACGCCATCTATATCTAGCATAATTTTTAAGTTCTTAATATTGGTATAAGCTTTTATAATAAAGCACCATGCTTCAAATGCTGCTGCATTATCTTGCATATTTACAGCATCTCCTTTACCTAATCCAACAGCTTTAGGCAAAAGAGTCATAGTTAAAATATGCTCTGAATCATCATAAGCTATCGTAATATCTCTAGGGAAAGCCCTCAATTTTACTCCTAGATTTTCTTTCAAAATTTTAACTGCATCTTGATTAGCCATCTTTAAAACCTCCAATCACAACTAAGATACTTACATATTCTCCACCATCAACTGAAACTTCTGCACTCCCTCTCCCTCACGCCTGCACGTGAACAGTTTATTTATGCTTCTTGCATTCATTATAACAAGCAGGCTAGGGCAAAAATAGTAGTTCACTAAATATGTTTTGTGCTATTTAGTTTTCAAAGAACCTTGTGAAAATAGTATACGATAAGTGATATGGTAAAAACAGTATAGCTAAAGTTTACTTTTGCAAGAAAAAAGCTGCGGCACTAAGCCGCAGCGAATGAAGTTCATACTTGCTTTTATTTATGCCTGATATTCGGTAATATCACGCATTTTATCAACATACAATCCATATCCGACATTAGACGCATTAGCAATCAAAATGTTAAACGTGTAATTATTACAATCTATTTTAGATAACACATCTCCCAGTTTCGTTTTATCAGGGTCATGGTTCGCAAAAATCAAAGCTACTTCAGGCTTATTTTCCGACTCATTTTCCGGCTCATTGAATTTTATTTTTACATCATATTGCTTCTCTTGAAGCCCATCAACCAAACCTAACTTACATTTTTGCTTAAATACTTCTTCCCAGTCCGTATATATCGCTTGACGCTCACTTAACGGTTTGGCAAAAAAATTCTTAAAATCTTCAAGATGTTTTTCTATACCAGCAGTCCCATCCAAAGCCTTGTCTCCATATTTCATTTCCATCAGCACAACAGAACATTTCCTATTATCTTTACGAATCCAAGACTTTGATTCCCATTTTAATGCCACAATGTCAAAACGTGATTTACTTCTATCGCTATCATCTGTATATTCAATATCAAGTATATAATAGTCTGTTGATTTGGAAATATCTCCTTGGTTATTGTTTTCTCTCACTAATAACTGCTGACATTCCCTTTCGTACTTAGGATTCTTATGAAGCCACATGTCCATCGCTTGTTTATAATACGGAATATCCTTGACAGCTTGCTGTATTGTAGGGTTACAAATTACTATAATCCCAGTATTTCTCCAAGCCTCTGTATCGCAATAATTTAAATCAAAAAAAATTTCATACGTTCTGCTCACCTTTTCTGTAATTCTAAAAAGGCTGCCACCACGATAATAAATATTGATGCATTTCCCACGCAACTCTAAATCCAAAGTATCATCAATATGCACCATATCTAACAATGGTTTCAACTCACCAGTTAACAAATCATCTAAAAAATCTTTAGAAATCGCTCTTGCCATCTTCAAAACCTCCAATCACAACTAAGATACTTACATATTCTCCGCAATCAACTGGAACTCCTGCCACCATTCCACTTTTATTAATTTAACAAGCTTCATCTCTTTTACTAAATCCTACAAATTTAGTACACTTCTTATCGAAAAACAAATTAACCGTATCAACAGGTCCATTACGATGCTTGGCGATAATCAGCTCTGTATGCTTGTTCTCCGTATCTGGTTTATAATAATCCTCCCGATAAAGAAAAGTAACAATGTCTGCATCCTGCTCCAAGTCAATAAGCATTGCACCCAATACAGCCTGCTCTGCTTCTATATTTTGCGGAGGTACTCTTTTCTCAAGAATAAATCCCACACTCCCCATCTCCCACACTTCTCACATCATCTTTATCCTTATAAATCTTATCATTAACCAAAAATCCGCCTTTTGGCAGCATAAACTCCCGCGCCAAAAATTCCACTACCTTTGCAGAATTTAACAACCTCTTAGAGCCATAAATCACAAACTTCTTCTGCTGCACTTCGTAAAGTATTCTGCCACGCGAAAGATAGTCAAACTCGTAACCTGTAAACTCAGGATATTTTTTTAATACATCTTCATACCAAATATCCATGTGAAAGACATTATAATCTATCTGCAAATCATCTGTATTGCTCTGCTCATCATAATCCTGCCCCCTCTCCACCACAGCATACTTTTCATCAAGCAATGGAGCTTTATAAATGATAAACTTACCCTTGCCTACGTGCCAATAAATCCCTATAAACGAATCAAGCAAATCTAGCGGAATAAGTTGCTTCAATGTTACAGGTTGTAAATCTTCTACCGTTCCTTCTACACGTCCTAAACCTTTAATCAGCATTGCGCGACCTCCTTGAGCTATTTTCTGCAATAAATTTTTATAGCTTCATTTTAGCGCAACAGCTGTGGCAAAAATGGCGCGATGTAACGTGTATAATGTTTGCTTATTTTCGGTAAACAAAACGCAATCCGCAAAATAACAAAAGCCAGACGCAGGATGACTTGCCCATCCCACGTCCAGCAGTTATAATAAAGTCCTCTGCAAAACAGCCTCTGTATATCATGTAAACCAAAGATTAGCTATTTACGCTTAACGTAACTACGAATAACGATTATCGTGTTTAGTCGCTTGGTGTTTGGCAGTATAATAATATGCATCCAGCATATTTATTATATCATCAAGCAAGTTGCGATTTTTATCCTAGCTCTGCACTTTTAACGACCAATAATCATAGCATAGGTATCTTAACCTCTCCGCCAAGACAGCTTAATATAGCCAAAATTTCTTTGTTTCCCATAATTTAGGAAGAAATATGGTTGCAATCTATAAATCAAAAGCTGTTTGCAGTTAGCTTTACTATCAATATTTAATTGCTTGCAGACATAAACAAATTACGCCTACGTATAAACAAGTTTATTTATTTTGCAGCTTCTCCAGATGTGTGTAAATATAATCAAGATCAGCAGTAACAGGGAAAGCAGGTACAGCCTTGTTATCTATCCTGCTTGTGAGCGCAGCTGCTTCAATCGCATCACTCAACTCACTCGTCAGCTCTAAAAGACGGTCATATTCAGTTTTAGCAGCCTGTACCGCTTCAAGTATAGGCGTTTTAACATGCGTTACTGTATATTCTGCTATCAGCTTCTCATTATTACGGCTAAAGGCAAGCTTTTGAACCTCGTCCTTTTCCGTTTCGCCCATATTTGCAATACAATCGTATAATGTAAGCGTCTTACGCAAATCATTAGCATAAATAACTGCTGCATCATAACTGTAAGCATTAGCACCAATCTTTAAACTAAGCTTAGTTTTAGCAATCGCTTCCGCCAAAAGTCTGCGGCAATCTGCCAAATAATTATAAACAGCAATCAGTTTTGGCAATGCATAACCTTTGGTATTATATGATTTTAATACCTTTACTTCATCCTTATAGATTTGCTGCTCCGTAGGAAAAAGGTAGTTTAATTCGCTACGTTTATAAACTTCCTTATTCACTAGAAACTTATTGGGATTAGCAGCTGCTGTTGTTTTAGTGTTAACAGGTGTTTTTATAATCTCCAAGTCATCACCAACAATATCAGTCATAAGTTTGCCAATCTGTTTTTGATATTGAAATGCCTTTTTTAAGTTCATGTTTTGCACCCTCTCTTATCTCATACATATAAAACTTCTACCAACAACTCAGTATTTGTCTTACTTCTTGCATTCATTATAACAAGCAGGCTAGGGCAAAAATAGTAGTTCACTAAATATGTTTTGTGCTATTTAGTTTTCAAAGAACCTTGTGAAAATAGTATACGATAAGTGATATGGTAAAAACAGTATAGCTAAAGTTTACTTTTGCAAGAAAAAAGCTGCGGCATAAGCCGCAGCGAAAATCATTTTTTCATCTCTTCAATCAAACATTGATGTTTTTTGTTCTTCTTATCGTAATTAATGCCTACCAACAAAATATTTCCTGTGTACTGCACAAGTGACTCAGGATATTTCTTCTCTTTTATCTGTGCAAGCTCAGCTTCAGCAGATTGATTCCATTTAAGCTCTACCAATAGCGCAGGATAGCCTTCAGCATACTCTGCTTTCGGTAAAAACACAAAGTCAGCAAACCCTCTACCAGTTGGCAGCTCTCTAATTGGATTAAAATAATACTCCATAGCACTCAGATAAGCTATCGCCAGAACACTGCTAAGAGAGTTTTCATCGTTATATTGAATAACAGACGCATATTCCTGGTGAATTTTCTCAACATATTTTGCAACTGCTTCTGCATCCATATCCAACGTAGCATTTAAAAGAGCTTTTGAAGCACGTTGAAAATCAACTAACTCATTCCACTTTTTTCGCTTTACTGCTGCCAAAAACTCCTCGCGAATTTCTTCGTTAGGAATAAACGCCACCTTGAGCTTCTGGTTATAAGCAAGATAGCCAAGATGAATCAAAACCGTCAGCACATCATCACGATCTGTAAAGTTAACCATATCATTTTGGAAAGTTTTAGCATTGACGCTAACAATATCTCCTGACAGCATCTCTATTATAGCAGCCTTTAAGCCATCAAAGTCCATATTAATCAATGGAACTATCATTGCATAAGTTCCTGTCTGTGACCAATAACTTTGAAATTCCTTGCGCAGCATCACGCTGACAACCGCTTTAGGATTATAGATATGCTCATTGCCTAAAAAATAACCATCATACCAACGCTTTACTTCTGTAAAATCAACATTGTATTTAGCGCACAATCCCTGTACTTCTGCTTCCGTAAAGCCAAAATAGGAAGCTAAACCGCCAGGTGCAAGCATAGTAAATTCTTCAAAGTTATTTAATGCGGACTGTGTTTTAATTTTCTTAATCGGCAAAATACCTGTAAGATAAGCTAATGCAAGATATTTTTCCGGTTCTGCTCCTTTGAACAAGCCTCGCAAAAAATTAATATATTCTTCCTGAACAGCAGTATTTGTGGCTTCATCACGCACCAAAACATCCCATTCATCAATAATAATAATAAATTTCTGCTTTAAGGCAGCATTTATTTTGGAAAGCGCACCATAAAGATGCTGAACATCCGCAAACTCTATCTCCGGATATAATTTTTTCAATTCACCAATGACATTTTTGTTTATATAACTAACTATATTCTCTGCTGAACCAGCGTCCATCATACACCACTGAATATCAAGATGAATCACATCATATTTATTCAAGTATTTAGAAAAATTTTTGTCATTGCTAATCTCATAACCAGCAAACAACTTCTTAGAATCAGCCCCTCTACTATAATATGCTGTCAGCATATCTGCAGTGGTTGATTTACCAAAACGCCGCGGACGACTGTTGCAGATAAGAGCCTGCTTCGTACCCAGCACTTTATTAGTATAAGCCAGCATACCAGTTTTATCTATATATATTTCTGAAGCAACTGCTACCTGAAACGCACTATTATCAGGATTTACAAATCTGCCCATCATGCCCTCCTAAAAATTCTTCTTACTTATGATTTTATCATTCACTATGATAATTAGCAAGCAAAGCTTTTATCACTATTTTACGGTGAAAATGACATCGCGATGTTGTTTTCACCGAAGTTTTGTTATATACCGACGTCCACATCTCCCTAAGGAGAAGCTAATCCTATATCCAAATTAACTTTACAAGCAAAAAAGAGCTACTACGAAATCTCGTAACAGCTCCAATAAACAAATATTAATCCTGCCAGTAGTCCAGCTTTTGAGTCAGACCGATTTTGCTGGCCTTAAACTCAGGATTCTTACCGGCATTGCGCTGCTCGGTGTAATCATCCAGAGCACGCAGAGCAGGACCGCCCAGAATGCAGATAACCGGCAAGTTGATAATTGCCATGAAGCCCATGGTAACATCTGCCAGATCCCACATGGTGCCCATGCTGGAGCCGGCACCGATGAAAATCAGTACGCAAGCCAGAATGCGGTAGCACAGGGTAAAGGTTTTGCCCGGAACATGCTTCAGAACATAAGCAAAAGCATTATCTACATAATACAGGTTGCCCAGCAGCGTAGTGAAGGCAAACAGTACCATGGATACAGTGATAAACAGCTTAGCATAATCGCCCATGCTTGCTGCCAAAGCTGCCTGTACATAGGGCGCACCGGCAAGCTCTTTAGTCGGCTCGATGCCGGAGCTCAGGCACATGAAAGCGGTAGCTGTGCAGATCAGCAGAGTATCAATAAATACAGACAGCATCTGTACCAGGCCTTGCTTAACCGGGTGAGAAACGTCAGCAGCAGCAGCAGCGTTCGGCGCAGAACCAACACCTGCTTCGTTGCTGTACAAACCGCGCTTGATACCGAACATCATGCAGCTGCCGGCAAAGCCGCCGAAAATTGCAGTGAAGTCAAATGCTTCAGCAAAAATTCTGCCTACAACGCCAGGAACCAGGTTGATATGCATAATAGTAAGGATAAATGCTACAGAAATGTAGATAACGCCCATCAAAGGAACCAGAGTAGAGGTTGCTTTGATAACGCGCTTGCCACCGCCCAGCAGGCAATAGCCTACGAGCACAGCCTCTACAGCACCGATAATCCAGGGAGTTGTATCCGGATTATAGAAGCTCAGAGCAGCAAAGGTGGATTGCAGATTGTAGGAGCACAGCATATTAAAGCCACAACCATAGGTTACAATCAAAGCCACAGCAAAAAGCACTGCCAGACCGCGGCTGCCCAAAGCAGCTTCGATGTAATATGCGGGGCCACCGTAGCTGCCGTGCGGACCACGTTTCTTGTAAATCTGTGCCAGGGTGCTTTCAATAAAAGCAGAAGCGCCGCCGACAACAGCAATAACCCACATCCAGAACACAGCACCATAACCGCCGAGGCAGATAGCTGTGGAAATGCCGATAATATTACCGGTACCTACACGGGACGCAGTAGATACCATCAAAGCCTGGAAGGATGATACCGCACCGGATTCAACAGGCTTCTCCAAAATAACACGAATAGTTTCCTTAAACATACGCGCCTGCACCAGACGAGTACGCAGAGTGTAGTACAGGCCTACACCGATGAGCATGATTATCAGCAAATAACTATACATAAAATTGCTGATTGCTCCAATGATTTCTCCGAACATAAATGTTGCTCCCCCTTTTTTAGTTTGTTTGTTAATTATAACATATTTATTTGCTTTTCCAAAATTCAGAAAGGACGATGGCCTGTAAAGCTAACACTTTAGCACGATATAATAAATCAATTAAGTGATTTTGATAACCTCGCATTCTGCTGCTCTAGTTTAAGCCTTGCAAGCATTCCTTAAGACTTGCATAGCACGGATGCTCCAAATCAAAGGCTCCTGCCAGGGCAGCCTCGCCCAAGCGCATGCCCACATACCTGTCTGTTCCTGCCAGATATGTGTACAGTAAATGCCTGCTATAATTCACTAATCTGTTCTCACGCCCGCGGCAGCAATTTACTGACTGCAGATACTCCGCGCTCATATTATACAGATTATAATAATCACTGCACTCCGAGCTTTCCCGCCGCAGCGACTGCAGCAGCATATCCTCAAGATAACCCTTTTGCCAACGTTTAGTAGCTTTTTTGCCGGGAAAGAAAAAGTGCGTGCAATACTCCACTCCTTTAAAGAAAGTATTGTCACGCACCGCAAAAAATTTCTGCATTCGGCGTTCGCGCTCATCAGCCGCGTCGGCAAAGAATACTGCTTTTTGCACTATTTCTCTGCCTTCCAGCTGTATAAGGCGTTTAGTCAGCAAGTCTAACTTATCGATACTCTGATAATTTACAATCTGCATGTTAGGCAAGCTGATACCCTGCTTAAATAAATGCCGGAGATAAGCGTGCATAAACTGCGCCATCTCCACTCTTTCACACAGCAATAAAACCTCTCCGGTAATAATGCTTTGCTTACTCAATATTATTTCTCCTTTTGCTGCAGCATCTGCTCAGCAGCCTGCACAACCTGCTCTACCGTCAGACGTGTCATGCATTGCATATCATCACACTTATGCTTCATGCCACCTGCACAGCCCGGGCAGGGCGGCAACGCTGTCACAATAGTTGCATCCTTGGTATAAGGACCGTACAGCTTCGGGCTGGACGGGCCATACATCGCTACGATAGGCACCTTCTGGCTGATTGCTACGTGCATCGGGCCGCTGTCGTTGGTGATAATCAGGCTGCAGCGACGCATTGCCGCCGCCAGCTCGCCAATACGGAAGCTGCCGGTTGCTACCACAGGTGTCGTCTTCATAAAGCTGACTGCCTCCTGCACCATTTCTTCGTCCATCGTACCGCCGAAGAATACAGGCTTATAGCCCTTTTCCGCAAGAATATCTGCTACCTTGGCAAAGCGCTCCGGCGCCCAGCGCTTGGTAACAACAGCACTGCCGATATTAAAGCCTACCAGCTTATCGGTAGCGAACACGCCGTGCTCACGCCAGAATTCCTCTGCATGCTGCTGATATTCCTCGCTCGGAAAAATTTCCAGACCGTTATGCTCCAGCTTTTGTACGCCAAGCTGCGTCAGCACATCAAGATACATATCAGCCGCATGAATTTTGCGGTTGAGCGGTGTAAACACATCCCAAAGCGGTTTGAACAAAGTGTGTGTTGTACCACAACGCAATTTCACTTTGGTGAAAGCGTCAATAAAGCTGCAACGCTCATTCGGATGCAGGTTAATCAGCACATCAAAATCCATCTTGCTCAGACGACGGGCGCAGGCCATCAGCGCCAGCAGGCTGTTGTCCTTGCCCTTCTTGTCAATCGTGATAACCTCATCCAGATACGGATTATGCAGTACTACATCCTTCAGCTTCTCATCTGCCAGAAAAGTAATATGCGCATCCGGTGCTGCCTTACGCAGCGCATGGATGAAAGGCGTAGTCAGCGTCAGGTCTCCCAGATGCATCAAAAATGTTACCAATATTTTTTTGCCATTTAATTCTACAGCTTGTGCCATCAGCCCTTTGCCACCTTTTCCTGATAAATTTTATAAACCATTTCCGGCGTTATATCATGCATACAATGCCAGTTATCACATTTTTTCTTCAAGCAGCCTGCACACTTAGCCGGTGAAAGCAGTACCATGGAATTTTTGCTGCCATACGGGCCTGTGCGGTCAGCCTTCGTCGGGCCGTACATTGCCACAAGAGGCTTTTTCAAAGCCGCCGCAAAATGCAGCGGTCCGGTATCCGCACTGATGTAGAAGCTGCAGCCCTTAATCAGCGCTGCCAGCTCACGCAGGCTTGTCTGTCCCGTCAAATCGATAACCAGTGAGCTCGCTGTGCCTTCGGCAATCTTCTGCCCCTTGACAGCATCATCAGGTCCGCCTGCCAGCACTACAGCAGTACCGTCAGCCGTCAGCTTTTTCGCCAGCTCGATATAATGCTCTACGGGCCATTCCTTCGTCCACCAGCGCGCACCGGGGACAATAACAACGTAATCGCCGCCCTTCCAGCCTGCCTCCTGCAGCTTATGCTGCACCGAAGCGGTTTCCTTGCTCAAATCCGGCATTGGGAATTCCACATCATCCAACGAATCTACCTTAGCACCAAGATAACGTGCCACGTCAAGATAGCGCTCAATAACATGGTCCTTACTATGACTGCCACCAATTGCCTTGCTGATAAAGCCGCTGCCCTCACGCATCTCGCAGTAGCCGATGCGGTTATCACAGCCGCTGATTGCAGCCATTATCGCACTTTTGAAAAGGCCCTGCATATCTATCACCAGGTCAAAATGCTTGCTGTGCAGCAAAGAGCGCATTTCGCAAAAATATTTCAGCTTATCACTGAAGCCCAGCTTATTAAATTTTACCTTATCAAAATAAAGCACCTCGTCAATCACCGGCGGGTCCGGTACAAAGCCCGCAAACTGCGGATGTACCAGCCAGGTGATTTTCGCCTTGGGATAACGCTTGCGCAACGCTGCCGCAAATGGCAGCGTATGCAGGATATCACCCAACGAACTCATTTTGATTAACAGGATATTCTGATACTCCATTATCATCTCTCGCTTACAATATTTTTTACGAAATCCAGCAGATTGCCCCCTGTGTAAAGATAGCCTTTTACACCAGCAGCCTCCGCTGCTTCCACATCACGCTTGCTGTCGCCGACCAAGAAGCTCTGCTCCTTGTCGATATAATATTCTGCCAGCGCCTGCAGCAACATTCCCGGTTTGGGTTTGCGACAATCGCACACACCGGTATATTCCGGCACGCTGCCCTCTGGATGATGCGGGCAGTAATAGATTTTTTCTATTTTACCGCCTGCCGCAGCAATTTCACTTTGCATATAAGCATGCAGCTCATTCATCTGCTCTACTGTATAATAACCACGCGCAATACCGCTCTGGTTCGTTACAATAAAAATTTTATAGCCAAGCTGCGACAGATACGCCACAGCCTCGCGTGCACCTTCAATCCAGCGCAGGTCCTCAATTTTGTAGAGATAGGCTACATCAACATTGAGCACGCCATCTCTGTCAAAAAATACCGCCTTAGCCTTCATAAACGTAATAACCGCCGGTCTTGTCGAGAAGCTGGCAATATTCCTCTGCAGCCTCTTCAATCGGAGTAAAGCCTCCGTCATAGCCTGCTGCCAAAAGGTTGGTATCATCTGCTTCGGTAAAGCTCTGGTATTTGCCCTTCAGTACTTCAGGGAACGGTACATATTCCAGCTCGCCGCTACCAAAATGGTTCAGCACAGCCTTAGCCAGAGTATTGAACTGATGCGCATGGCCGGTACCGCAGTTGAAAATACCGCTGATTTCCGGATGATCCCAGAAGTAGAAGTTTACCTTAACAACATCTTTTACATACACAAAGTCACGTGTATGCTCGCCCGGGCCATAGCCAGCGTATTCACCGAACAGGCGCACCTTGTGCTCTGCCTTCCACTGATTGTACATTTGGTAAATCATGGAAGCCATTTTGCCCTTATGGTTTTCCTGCGGACCGTATACGTTAAAATAACGCAGGCCTACTACCTGGCTTTGTGCCTGCGGCAGCAGACGGCGCAGATAGTTGTCAAAGAACAGCTTGGAGAAAGCATAAACGTTCAGCGCTTCCTCGCACGCAGGCTCTTCACGGAAGCCATGAGCACCGCTGCCATAAGTGGAAGCAGAGGAAGCATACATCATCTGAATCTTTCTGTCGAGGCAGAAATGCAGCACGTTTTTAGTATACTCAAAGTTGTTTTCCATCATGTATTTGCCGTTATATTCCATAGTATCGGAGCAAGCGCCCTCATGGAATATAACGTCGATTTTTTCGTGATTGAATTTGCCTTCCTTCAGTGCATCCATGAAAGCATACTTATCCATATAATCCTTAACCTTCAGGCCTTGGATATTTTTGAATTTAACCATGTTGGTCAGGTTATCAACAACAAGAATGTCATCAATACCACGGTCATTTAAGCCTTTAACAATATTACTGCCGATAAAGCCGGCACCACCAGTTACGATAATCATAATTTGCCCTCCTTAACCATTTTGGCAATTTTTTCCACCACACCGGTTGTGGAATAACCATCCTCAAATTCTATAATGCGCACCTCGCCGGCATATTCACGTCCGGCAACCTCCTCAGGCTTGTAATCGCCGCCCTTGACAAGAATATCGGGACGAATTTTTTCAATCAGCTCGGTAGGCGTATCCTGATCAAACAGTACTACCGCATCTACGCAGGCCAGCGCTGCAAGTACACGCGCACGGTCCAGCTCATGCACCAAAGGTCTTGTTTCACCCTTCAGTCGGCGAACGGAGGCGTCCGTATTCAGGCCCACAATCAAGTGCTTGCCAAGATTGCGTGCCTTCTCCAGATACGTTACATGGCCAACATGCAGAATATCAAAGCAGCCGTTGGTGAACACAATCTTTTCGCCGCATGCTCTCCAGGTTGCTGCCAGAGATGCAATCTCCTGCCAGCTCAGTGTGCGATAGCCACGGCCCTGTTTGCGTTCCTCCGTCAGTAGGTCCTTCAAAAGCTCGTCACGGTGCACCGGATAAGTGCCAACCTTGGCCACAACAATGCCTGCAGCACGGTTTGCCATATAAACAGCATCAGCCAACGAAAGCTTGCCTGCAACACCTGCCAGAAGCGTAGCCGCCACCGTATCACCAGCACCGGAAACATCAAACACCTCAATGGCGGTAGCAGGGCTGTGCAGCACCTGTTCAGCATTAACCAGACTCATGCCGCGCTCACTGCGGGTAACAACAACATTCTTAATATGAAATTTTTCGCGTGCAGTCTGCGCCATGCTGACAACGGCTTCATCAGAGTTTTCACGCTGACAGCCTGCAGCCTCACACATTTCCTTTAGATTAGGCGTAATAAAATCGCAGCCGTCATACTTAGACCAGTCTGCTCCCTTAGGATCAATCAAAACCGGTATATCATAGGCCTTGCCCTGAGCAATTACCCATTGGCAAAAATCATCCGAGCAGACACCCTTGGCATAATCGGAAACAATAATGCCATCCAAGCCTTCATCAAGCAGTCCTGCCAGCCAATGACGCAGCTCAATGATTTCTTCCGGGAATAAATCGCCGGTTTCTTCAAAATCAAGTCGCAGCATCTGCTGATTGCCGCCCAAAACACGCAGCTTGGTAATGGTCTTGCGGCGTTTGCTTTTCACCAGTCCCTGATGATTGATGCCTGCATCATCCATCAGCTTTTCCAGCAGCAGACGGTTTTCATCATCACCTGTCACACCGCCCATAAAAACCTGACATTCCAGATGTGCCAGGTTGGCAGCAACGTTTGCCGCACCGCCCAGCACGGAATTTATCTTTGTAATACGTGTTACCGGTACAGGTGCTTCCGGCGAAATGCGTTTTACCTCGCCCTGGAAGTATCTGTCCAGCATCACATCGCCAATAACAGCAATACGTACATTTTTAATCTGTTCCGCTAAAAAAGTTGTTACAGCTAAATCAGCCAAATTATTCACCATCCACCAGCTCACATAAAATGTGGCCTATCAAAATATGCATTTCCTGCGCACGGGCAGTAACCTTCACCGGCACAGCGATGCACTCGTCGCACAGCAGCTTCATTTTGCCGCCGCCCTCAGCCGTCATGCCTACGCAGAACACGCCCATGCTCTTGGCCAGCTCAACAGCTTCCACAACATTAGCGCTGTTGCCGCTAGTAGAAATGCCTACCAGCACATCACCGGGACGTGCGAGCGCCTGCACCTGACGCACGAAAACCTTATCATAGCCGTAATCGTTGCCGACAGCAGTCAAAATGGAGGTATCCACCGTCAGTGCGATAGCAGGCAGACCAGCGCGTTCCTTTTGGAAGCGGCCGACAAATTCGGCAGCCAGATGCTGGCTATCAGCGGCACTGCCGCCGTTGCCGCAGAAGAAAACCTTGTTGCCATTGGCCAACGCCTTTTTTACTTCTACAGCAATGCGCTCAATCTGTGCCAGGATATCGCTGTTCATCACAGCATTTGCCACCTGCAGATGGTCCAGAAAGCGTTGCTTAATAATCTCTTTCATTTTCTACCTCATTACCAGTTTACAAAATCAAATTTAGCTTCAAAAGCACTGTCTTTACTATCAATATCTTTATGCTTATAAATCAAGGAAAGCTGCCAGCAGCAGAACTTATGCGTCCAGCTGTATCTTGTTTCGTAATTTTCCTTTTGGTCTAAATCATAGCGGTTGACAATGGTAAAGCTGTTCTTGTCATCCATAATGTATTGCAGACCATTGCGCAGCTCTTTGGCCATATCAGGCTGATCATAGGTGAATACATCTGTCGTAAAATCTTCACGATAATAGCCAACCCAAGTATTCCACTTCGGGCTGATTTTCTGTCCCAAGGTTGCATAATAAACATTGGTAGACTGCAAAGAATCCTCTGCACTCTCACGTGTCCACTTCTTGCCGATTGTCAGATCAAGAGATGTATTCTTGCTGTTGAACAGATAAATACGATCATGGTTCAGGAAGGCGCCATATTCTGTATGCCAGCTCTTACGTCCGGTATCATCATTCTTCCACAGGCCACGTTCAAAGTAAGCACTGTAAGTCAAAGGTAAACCAGGAGCGATATGATGATTTTTATAATTAAAGCGTATATTGTTCTGCTTCTCTACCCATTCGTCATCGTCCTCATACCAGCCGTTTTCGTAGGTAACCTTAAAGTTACGCTCGTTATGCTCCAGGCCGTAAACAGGCTTATAGCCAGCCTTGCTGTAATAATTTATATCAGCGTAAATTGTGTCCTTGTCACCTAACGGACGCTCATAGGAAACATTGACATAAGTTCCCTTATCGCTGTCCTTGAAGCCGATATGCGGCAGGATACGTTCCTTGGATTTTTCCGTCAGGCTGTTTTCCCAATAATCACGGGAATAGATATGCTTACCGCGCACAAAAACCTTGACGTCGCGTGCTACCATTTTATCATGCGGATAAATTTCAAAGGTCTTAGCCTTGATTTCCAAACATTTAGGATGCTTTACAGCAGGGCAGCGACTGGTAGAGCCACCCTCATCAAGAATCATTTTGTCCGGATAAATGGCAGCATGCGGAGCAGCAAAGAAGTCCTTACCGTTCTTGCCGGTCATTTTTTTCATTTCACCGGTCTTATTGTTAAAGTTATAATGGCCCCAGGCAGCCTGAGTTTCACTTTCTCCCTCTACCAGCTTACCACCCTCTAATAACCAGATATCGCCAGTTTTCATGTTGCCTTTTACCTGCGTTGTATAAATATCCTGACCATTTTGTGATACCCTGATATTACCCTCGGCATGAAAATCGCCGCTGACAGTATCATATACTGCATGCTCACCTGTCAGGTGAATTGGCAGTCCCTGCTGCTTTTCTGCATCCAGCTTTTCGCGATGTGGCAATGCAGCATTCGGCTCACTGACAGAAACCGGACTCAGCATACTATCGCTGTTGCTGTTGCTAAACTGTTCTGCATAAACAGGCATGCACATGCCCAAAGCTAATGTGGCAGCTATAAAAGTCTTATTCATACGAAAAAACTCCTTCTCTATAATTGCAAATGAAAAATTTCATAATAATCCACTTAACATTATACCATAAAAAAAGCAAAAGCTCACTCGAAAGAGTGAGCTTTTCACGTATAATTTTCGATTTTATTCCTGATATACTGCACCCTGCAGGGTAGTATCTGCAGCAGTTTGCACATAGGTTTCACAGCCAACCGGGATAGTTACACTGTTGCCCTTAACAAAGGCACCGCCAACCAGGCCTACAGGACCAAGAATAATCATACCGCCAATAGCGGCTCCGGCTGCACCGGCGATGCTTTCAGCCTTTTGTTTAGCCAGCTCGCCTACGGTAACAGGAATCTTAGTACCATCTATACCATAGATATAGGTAAAGTTGATATCAATACGACCATCCTTACCAAAGATACCAGGCTGAACAACCTTTTTTACTTCACCGACACCGGTTGCACCCTTCGGCAGCACCAGTACATCGTTTACGTACAGGTTATCAGCAGCTTTGAAGTGCACTGTATCGCCCTGGCGACTCATTTTAGTGCTCAGCTCGGAAGTAAAAGTGATTTTCAAAACAGAATCCTTCGGCAAAGTCACTTCCTGTACAGGCACATTGCCATCTTCATAGGAAGCAAGCTTCAGCAGATTTTCCAGGCGTCCGCTCAAAGAACCGGTCTGGTTCTGACCATAGAGAAGCTTTTCAGTTGCTTCAATACGGTTTTTGGCTGCGCCACCGGACATGCTTTCGTTCATCTTCCATTCTACTACATTAAGCTTAGTAGCAAAGGAAGCCTCTCCGTTATCAGGAGTACCCTCAAGGTAATCGTACATATTATCAACGCGGTTGATTATTGCATCACTTGTAATAGTGCCGTAAACGTCATCCTCAAGGCTGTCCATACGCTGCAGCAGGGAACCGCTTTGCTCTGTACCGTAAAGCATTTTTTCCATAGCACCAATTTTTTCAGCCATGGGAACAGCAGCATCAGCTGCAAATCCCGGGATTACCGTTGTAAAGCAAAAGATAAAGGTCAACAATAAAGTTGCAAGCTGTTTTTTCAATTTTCTTACCTCCAATCAGAGCTATATATTTTTATTATAGCATGTTTTGTCTAAAAAAAACAGAGGTTCTCTTCTGAACCTCTGCTTTATCCAATGTAAAATTTGCATCGTTTGTTACTATAAATAATATTACAAGCAACTTGCGCCTCTATATCACAAGCAACACACCAGCTTTACTTTTTATAACCGCCAACAGCAGTCTTAACCGCTGCCTTCATCTCATCCATTTTAGTAAAACGACGGCGGTGCTGTGCTCTCTTCGACGGCTTCAGCTCCTCCATAGATTTACGGTGCTCTGCGGTCGGCATAATATAGAAGCGGCGGTCAGAGCAAATCACGCCTTCGCACTCCTGCCAAAAGGCGCCGAAATCTGTTTTCAGCTTGCGGTCTACACGAAGATGGTTCATTGCATAGTAACCATCGTTAGTAACAGCAAAAATATTTTCAATGCCTACAGCATCAGCAAAGCAACGCAGGCCATAGAACATCAGGTTTTTAGTACGATAGCCAAAGAAGGCCTTCGTCATGCCTTTAATCAGCTCGCTGCCGTTCTGCGGTCCCTGCAGGGCGCCGATATAAATAACGTTCTTGCCATCTGTTTTATTTTTAGCCAGCCAGAACATAATCTGATATAAGGGTTCACCTTCATAAAACAATGCCAGTGACAGGCAGCCTTCCTTGCGCTGACCGGAATGAAACCACAGCTGCAGCGTCAGCGGTCTGTCATCATAGGAGTCCTCCCACAGCTGCACCATTTCACCCTTGCTATACAATTTATCCATCAGCTCCGGCTTGAACAGCTCTTCCATAATCAGCAGATGATTCTGCACCAGCTCTACACGTTCATCCCAGGTTGAGCCTTTATAGAAGAACGCTCTGGTAGTCTGTTCCAAAAGCGCAGGTGTTCCCTGCAGCCACGCCTGACGCTTGCTATTCGCAGCAAAAAACTGCAGCAGTTCGTCAACCTTGCCACTATGCATAGCGCAACGCGTGCGGAATACAACGTAACGCTTCATTTCCTTCAAAATATGTGTCTGATATAAGCTTTTGCCAACATATTCTAAAATATTTTTCTCCATCAGTTACCTCTAGAAATATTATTATTACCTATATTATAGCATAATTCAGAATGATAAGCACCAAGCATTCTTGCTAAAAATATGTTTATGTATTAAAATTTTCATGACTACCGTTTTACAGGGTGGTATTGCCTTCATTCTTAACGAATGGAGGTGATGTCTATGGTATATTTTACATTCCAGGATCTTATGATTTTCGGTATGTTTATACTGACATTACTGACGTTCATTTTTCAGAACAAAAAGTAATTTGCTCATAGAAAAACCGCCCCTGTAATTTACCAGATTCCGAGGCGGCTTTTCAAGTCAATTCAACTGGCAACCCACCTTGTGGGCGGTTGTCATTTTCTATATTTAATATAGCACATTCATATTATTTTTTCAAGTAACGGCTCAGTTCTTTCTCATATGCTCTTCCAGGTACTGACCGACAATTTTAACAGCGCAGTAATCACCGCACATAGAGCAAGCTTCGTCATCAGATTTGTTCTTGCGGCAACGATACTCCTTAGCCTTCACCGGATCAATCGCCAGATCAAGCTGCGCCGGCCAATCCAGAACCTTACGTGCTTTGGCCATTTTCAGGTCCCACTCCCATGCCTGCTTGTTGCCGTTAGCCAAATCAGCAGCATGAGCAGCGATACGGGTAGCGATGACGCCCTCACGCACGTCATTTAAGTCAGGCAGGCCCAAATGCTCCGCCGGAGTTACGTAGCACAGGAAATTAGCACCGCTTACTGCAGCCAGAGTGCCGCCGATAGCGCTGGTAATATGATCATAGCCGGGAGCAACGTCAGTTACAAGAGGTCCGAGCACATAGAACGGTGCTCCATGGCACAGGCGTTTTTGCAGCTGCATGTTGGCAGCAATCTGGTTGTAGGGCACGTGGCCGGGGCCTTCCACCATAACCTGTACGCCCTTATCCCAGGCGCGCTGTGTCAATTCGCCCAGGTTCAGCAGCTCCTGAATCTGCGCTCTGTCGGTAGCATCAGCAATGCAGCCGGGACGCAGGCCATCACCCAGGCTGATAGTTACGTCATATTCAGCACAGATATCAAGAATTTCATCATAGTATTCATACAGCGGGTTTTCAGCGTCATTGTGCAGCATCCAGCCGGTGATAAAGCTGCCGCCACGGCTGACAACGTCCATAACGCGGCCCTCGTCAATAAGTGCCTTCAGCACATTTTTGTTGATACCGCAATGAATGGTCATGAAGTCAGCGCCATCTGCAGCCTGTTGGCGGATGACATCGAAAATATCCTCTTTGGTCATTTCAACTACTGCGCCGCGCTTTTTGATAGTTTCTACCGTTACCTGATACATCGGCACAGTACCAACCATTACAGTGGAAGCCGCAATAATTGCCTGGCGGGAGGCACTGATATTGTTGCCGGTGGAAAGATCCATTACAGAATCTGCACCTGCATCAATTGCAGCCTGCAGCTTTGCCAGCTCCGGTTCCGGATCAGGATAGCTGCTGGAGGTGCCGATGTTAGCGTTAACCTTTACGGTAAGACCGGTACCTACACCGCGAGGAATAATATTTTTATGATTGATGTTACAGGGAATGGCGATAGTACCGTTTGCTACGCCTTCGCGAATAAATTCTGCAGTTACATGCTCCTGCTCTGCGACAATTTTCATTGCCTCGGTAATCACGCCCTGGCGTGCCAATTGCATTTGTGTTGCCATAATTTTTCCTCCTTATAATTAAAAGACCGCCTTCCTGTCGGAAAGCGGTTGAATTATCTTTTTGCAGAAATCTGCTCGCTTTCCTACGCTGGTTTTAACCAGATTCAGGTTCAAAGGGTCGGATGTCAGTCCTCTCAGCAAATTGCGCCCCTAGCGGTTACGTTATTTTGTTTACATGCTTACTTTAACATGAACAGCGAAAATACGCAAGTTAAATATGCACAACTTGCAAAAAAAACGGCAGTGTGCTATATTATAGATGAAAAGTGACAACTGCCCACAAGGTGGGTTGCCCGCTAAGAAACAGAAGAGCTGCCCTTACCGGTCAAAGTATTGGGGCAGCTTTTCTATGTGCATTTTACTTACGGTTCTGAAACACGAACGTCAGCAATGCCAGTATAAACATACCGAAAATCATAAGATCCTGGAATGTAAAATATACCATAGACATCACCTCCATTCTTTAAGAATGAAGGCAACGCCACCCTGTACCACGGTTGTCAAAATCACTTTATCATATAAACATATTTTTAGCAACACTCTGTAACCTACGTTACAAAACAGCTTAAAAAATTGTATACATAAAAAATCTTTACCAAAACACTTGACTCTAAAAGCAGGCGTGCTATAATCATCTACAAATCACATTACGCAACGCAATGATGGAGAAGCAATGTGCAGGTCTTTTCAGAAAGCTGGCGGTTGATGCAAGGCAGCAGCGAAGCACACTAGTTCCGCTCCGAAGCGGCAAATGACGAATTTGACGGGTGCGCCCGATACAGCGTTCAGAGTTGGCCATAGGCAAATTGGGTGGCACCGCGAGCAGTCCTCGTCCCAAGATAGGGATGAAGGGCTTATTTTTTTAGGTGAAGCAATTTAGCTGTGGCAATTTGGGTGGTACCGCGAGATAAAGGCAAGCTCGTCCCAAAGGGATGTGCTTGCCATATTTATTTTCAGGAAGAAGGAAGAAACAAATGAAAAGAGCATATAACTTTAACGCCGGTCCCTCCGCTATGCCGCTCGAGGTACTGCTGGAAGCGCAGGAGGAGTTCTTAAACTACAAAAACACCGGCATGAGCATCATTGAAATGAGCCACCGCAGCAACGAATACGCTGCCCTGCATGCTGAAACAAAGCAGCTGCTGCGTGAGCTGATGGAAATCCCTGAGGATTACGAGATTATGTTTATCCAGGGCGGCGGCAGCACTCAGTTTCTGATGACAGCGGCTAATTTCCACACTAAAAAATACGCCGCTTATGTCAACACTGGCGTCTGGGCCAAGAAGGCAATGGCGGAAGGAAAATTCTACGGCGAGGTTTACGAGGCTGCTACCAGCGCCGATAAAAACCACAGCTACATTCCGCAGGAGTTCAATCTCCGCCCCGACACTTCTTATGTACACCTTACTGCCAACAACACGATTTACGGCACCGAGTACAAGGATTTCCCCAAGTTCGACGTTCCTGTTATCTGCGATATGTCCAGCGACATTCTTTCACGCAAGGTGAACGTCAAGGCTTTTGACCTCATCTACGCAGGAGCGCAGAAAAACCTTGGTCCTGCAGGTGTAGTCATCGTCATCGCCAAAAAAAGCTTTTTGGCAACAGCACGTGAGGAGCTGCCCACGATGCTGAAGTACAGCACCTTCGCCAATAACGATTCGCTGTACAATACACCGCCTGTCTTCGCCATTTATATGGTTAACAAAACTCTGCACTGGATTAAAAAGCAGGGTGGCGTAAATGCTATTGCCAAAAATAATGCAGCGAAGGCTAAGCTCATTTATGACGTTATCGACAACAGTAATGGTTTTTACAAGGGCCATGCGGTTCCCGAAGCTCGCAGCAACATGAATATTACCTTTAATCTGGCTACACCGGAAATGGAGAAGGATTTCGTGGCTAAGGGCAAGGCTGCCGGCTTCGTAGGCATCGGCGGTCACCGCCTGGTAGGCGGCTGCCGCGCCAGTGCCTACAATGCTGTGCCGCTGGAGGCCTGCAAGGCGTTGGCGAAGTTTATGGAAGAGTATATGAAAGCAAACAAAACTAATAAATAATTTTCAATTCATAATCTATCAGATATACACAACCCTTCCGTCTGCTCACTTCGTTCGCAGCCACCTTCCCTTTCAGGGAAGATATAAACTTCTTGCCCAATATTGACGTTCACAAGCTCGCCTATCTGTTATATGCTCCATGAAAGGGAGCTGGCAAAATCACGCAGTGATTTTGACTGAGGGTTGTGTTTGCGGCAAACCGGGTCTTAGTGTCAAGGGAGCTGGCATCGCAAAAGGCGATGACTGAGGGTTGTTCAATAACCTACAAATTATACATAAAGGAGATAAATCACCATGAAAATTTTTGTCAGCAACGATATCAGCGAAAAAGGCGTAGCTCTGCTGCGCGAACATTTTGATGTAGATGTAATGCCCAACATGAAGCCGGAGGAGCTTATCAAGGTTATCAATAATTACGATGGCCTGGTAACCCGCAGCATGACCAAGGTAACCAAGGAGGTTATCGAAGCCTCCACTCGTCTGAAGGTTATTGGCCGCGCCGGCGTTGGCGTTGATAACATCGACATCCCCGCCGCTACTGCTAAAGGCATTGTTGTACTCAACACCCCGGAAGGCAACACCATGGCAGCTACCGAGCACACCGTTGCTATGATGATGGCTATGACTCGTCACATTCCGCAGGCCCATCAATCCATTCAGGAAGGTAAATGGGACCGCAAATCCTTTGACGGCATCCAGGTACAGGGCAAAACCTTGGGCATTATCGGCGTTGGCCGTATCGGCAGCCGCGTTGCCAAACGTATGCAGGCTATGGAAATGACTACCATTGGTTATGACCCTTATATTACCGAAGAACGTGCGCATCAGGTTGGCGTTGAGCTGGTTGATTTTGACACTCTGCTGGCTAAATCCGACTACATCACCATTCACACTCCGCTCACCAAGGAAACGGAAAAGATGCTGAATGCCGAAGCTATTGCCAAAATGAAGGACGGCGTGCGCATCGTCAACTGCGCCCGCGGCGGCTGCATGGATCCCGAGGCTATTGCTGAGGGCGTTAAATCAGGTAAAATTGCCGGCGCCGCTATCGACGTTTATCCGACCGAACCGCTTACCAAAGAAAATAACCCCTTCCTGGGACTGTTCAATGTTGTCCAAACTCCGCACCTTGGTGCTTCCACCATTGAAGCGCAAATCGGCGTAGCTGTTGACGTTGCTTACGGCGTAATCGATGCACTCGAAGGACGTCCGGTTATGACCGCAGTTAACATGGCACCTATCCCGAAAAGCGTGGCAACAGTTATCCAACCTTACTTTAAGCTTGCAGAGCGCATGGGTACCGTGGGCATTTACCTGGCAGACGGACCGATTAAGAGCGTGGAAGTGGAATACACCGGTGCGCTTGCTGAAACCGAAACCCAGGCACTCACCACCGCCTTCCTCAAAGGCCTGCTGAACCCGATTCTGCAGGAAAGCGTTAACTTTGTCAATGCTCCCGGCATTGCCAAAAAACGCAATTTGGAGGTTAAAGAGGTTAAGGCTAACAAGCCAGGTTACTTCACTACCGCTATCAATGTAAAAATCGCTACTGCCAAGGGCACACATAAAATCGAAGGCACCCTGTTCGATGGCAAGCAGCCTAAGATTGTCCAAATCGACCAATATCATGTTGACTTCAATCCCGAAGGCTATCTGCTGCTGGCACCGCACGTCAACAAGCCTAATATGATTGGCCAAATGGCTACCATTTTAGGCAGCGCCGGCATCAACATCAACGGCATGCAGGTTGGCAGCACTCCTAAATCCGACACCAACATTATGGCGATTGCTGTTGGCGACGACATTCCGAACGATATCATGCTGCAGCTGCGCGGTGTAGAAGGCATTATCGATGTTAAGCTTATCAACTGCGAAGGCTAAGGTCAACAGCCAAATAAAGTACAGTGAGGAAGTTTTATGAGAATAATTTTAGTCCGACATGGCGAAACAACCTGGAATATTGAAGGCAGATACCAAGGGCAGGAGGATACGCCGCTGAGCGAGCGTGGCCTGCGCCAAGGCCACCTGCTGGCCGAGGGCTTGCACCACATCCCTATTGATGTGTGCATCTCCAGCCCGCTGCAGCGCTCCTATCAGACCTGCAAGTTCTGCGCTGACCTGCACCAGCTGCCGGTAGCAACAGATGAGCGTCTGCTGGAAATCAATCATGGTAGCTGGGAAGGCGTGCTGGCGCCGGAAATTGCCAAGCAATTTCCGCAGGAGTTTGCTCTGTGGCACACCAAGCCGCACCTGGTGCAGATGCCTGACGGCGGTGAAAGTCTGGAGGATGTGCGCAAGCGTGCGCGCGCTGCCTTTGATGACTATGCGGAAAAATATGCAGGCAAAACTGTGCTGGTTGCTGCGCATGATGCAGTAAACAAGGCTATTATCTGCGATTTGCTGGGTCTTGATATGTCGCACTTCTGGCAGATTAAGCAGGATAACACCTGCATTAATGTGCTGGAATATAACGAAGGCGTTTGGCGCGTAGTGCTGCTGAACTCCACCAATCATTTAGGCTTCCTGTTCAGCGGTATTGAGCAGGCCGGCCTGTAATTTGACAAAGCAAAACGACCGTCCTGCGCAGCAAAAGCTGCGAGGACGGTCATTTTTTGTCTTGCTTGTCAAAAATTTGTTTACATGGTACAATAATAAAGACAACCGTGTTGCAGGGTGGCGTTGCCGAAATTCCGTTGGAATGGAGGTGATGCTTATGAAAAATTACGACTTCAAAGATCTTATGGCCTTTGGCGTATTTATTCTGGCGTTACTGACATTTATATTTCAGTTCAGCAAATAATCCAGACATAAGAAAACCACCCCAAAACTTGCCGGTAGCGGGGTGGATTTTCTTTACTCTATGAATCGGCAACCCACCTTGTGGGCGGTTGTCTTTCTATTTTTATTATACCACATTCATATATTTTTGCAATACAGTAATCTAGGCACATAGAAAAACCGCCTCTGTAATTTGCTGTTCACCGAGGCGGATTTTCTTTACACTTTGAACCGGCAACCCACCTTGTGGGCGGTTGTCTTTCTATTTTTATTATACCACATTCAAATATTTTTGCAAACCAAAGCCCCCTCACCTTGCGGCGAGGGGGCCTTTATACGCGCGTGTATTATTTTGTGTTACTTGCTAATCGTTAAATTAGAAAGTGAAGGTCAGGTCAGCCCAAACGAGTTGGTCATCAACCTTGCTGTCCAGTTTGGATTCGGTGTCGTAGTAAACTACAGTACCAACGATGTTTTTAGCGAAGGTATAGTTAGCGCCAACGCCATAGCCTTTGAAGCCTTGGTTTTTAACACCATAATCGCCAAAGCTGTTAGCATCAGTGGTATGTGCAACATAAGTTTGACCGCCGAGATCATAGTAGTTAGCGAACAGACCCCAGGAACCAGCTTCAGAAGCTTCAGCACCTTTGTAGGTCAGACCAGCAGTCCAACCATCGTCATCAATGCCAGTTACATCTTTATCATTCTCGCTCATATCGCCTTTCAGGTACATAGCAGACAGATTTACATCACCCATGGTGTAATCAGCGCCAACATACCAAATAGCATTATCAACATTGGTATCAGTGCCATCGGTACCCATGTCTTTAAAGTTTACATAACCAGCAGCGAGATTCAGGTTATCAAATGCACCGCTCAGTTCACCACCGCAGTAGTTACCATAAGAAACAGCACCATCTTCAGCATCATCAGTACCTTTACCAGCAAAGCCAGTTACTTTAACTTTATCGCCATAGGAAACTTCAACGCCATCAGCTTTTGCATCATAGATGTTGCCGTTTGCCAGGAATGCATTGTAACGACCAGCAGTTACGTTCAAACCACCGATTTTACCTTCAACATATGCACGAGCAAAGGAAGTTTCTTCGTCACCGGAGTTAGGGGTACCAGCAAAATCTTGGGTATTTTCAATCATGCCAGTGTAGGACCAGTCATCATTTACTTGACCGGTTACCCAAATACGGGAACGCAGATCATTTTCAAAAGATTTGCAGTTGCCGTTTGCATCATCAGCATCTTTTTCTTTGCTCATGTATTTGTAACGCAGTTCGCCGGTTACTTTTACATTGTCAGCTTTTTTCTCCAGGTTAGCAACGCGAACGCCCAGGTTGTCCAGTTCGTCAGCGAATTCAGCAGCCAGTTTATCAACGTTAGCGCCTTTAGCCATTGCTTTAGCAACGATTTGAGCCATTTCATAACGGGTCATCAGTTTGTCGCCACCGAAGGTGGAGTCGCCGTAGCCTTCGATTACGCCAGCAGCAGCCAGTTTGTTGATGCTGTCATAAGCCCAGTGACCAGCAGGAACGTCAGAGAACGGGTTAGCAGCGTATGCGGAAGCAGTTACGCCCAGAGCCATAGCCATAGCTAATACTAAAGATTTTTTCATTTTAATTTCCTCCTTTAGGAAAATACATTTGAAAAACTCTGCTATGCTTCTTCGCCTTGGCTTTGATACTCGGCTCGCCGCAGCTTTCAGTAAGAGTTGCCTTGTTTCCTCTACCATACTCTTTGCAGCCTGCATTTTTCGCTGCCCTCAGCAGTTAGCATAAGCAAATTTTTCATGACTCTATTGTACCACTTTTTTAATAACTCTACAAGTCCTTCACAAAATTTTCTTAATTCATGCAAATAAAGAAACTTTATTTTTCAAACAATCATTTATCTGCAAGCCTTTCTTCGCAATACAAAAACCGCCTCTGCAAGATTTGCAGAAGCGGCCTGATGCTTTAAGCTAATGTGGAATTATTTAACACGCAGAGCACGGTCTACTTCGATGCGTACTGCACGGCCAAATTCTTCATGAGTCCAATCCCAACGGCTGGTCAGAGCTTCAGGAATGGTTTTGTCGCTGTAAATGCGGTGCTCGTAAGCTTTACCGGTGAGCTTGTTGTAAGCAACTGCATAGCCTTGCAGGTCGATTTGCAGTTTACGCTCTTCGCTGGAATCGATAGCTTTGTCATCCAGCTTGTCCAGCTGAACAGCGATAACGATATCAACATCGCCATCTTTAGCAATCTTTGCCAGGGTTGCAGCGTCAGGAACCTTGTTGCCGATCTTAGCAGCATCAATAACAGCGGTCAGTTTGTCGTTTTCTACTACTACAAAGCCTTTTTTGCTGTTCAGCACAGCCAGAGCGTTTTTGTAGAAAACCTGGTTTGCCAGCTCGTCGCCACCTTCAACATTGTTGATTAAGGGCAGCAGGGCAACGCTGGCAGCTTCAGCTGCACCAAAGCAGGGGATGCTGAAGCAGATAGCCATAACAGTCATCAATAAATAACGTAAAACCTTTTTCATTCTTATTCCTCCAGACGCATTATTGTAATGCAGAATATAGGTATATTTTAACATAAATCTATAGAAAAATACAGTGTTTGCTAAAAATTTTCTGACTGGGGAGTCATGGGGAGTAAAACTTTTAACTGAAATATTTTTGCTTAGTGCTTTTAGGAGTATCAGGCATAGTTAATTTTATTTCTCCTCTTTCAATTAATGGCTGGATGTATCTTTTCATAGCGTATGATACAGATTTTACCCCAAGAAACTCACATATTTCCTTTCTGCTTCTGGGCGTGCGGCAAAAATCAATTAGATTATTATCAGCATTAGATTCTTCCAGCATTTTTTTGTAAAACTTGACGATAAAATTACCTCGTTCATCCAAAAATTCTGCTGGCACTAAATTATAAGCCTTCATTTCACGTCTGATGGTTGGTATGCCGGAATATCTGTTTTCAGTTATGCCTAAAACCTCTAATGCCAAAGCAAGTACCGGATTTCTTGTATCTGCCTGAACCTTGCCAAGCTGGTCTATGCTCATGCGCCCATAAATTCCACCAGGATTACGTATTTCTATTCTATCTTCAAACATTAAAACCTGTATGGGCATTCCCTCTGTATGTATGCTGTAGTCTCTATGAACAAGTGCATTCAAAATTGCTTCTCTGATTGCGGTAACAGGATAATCAGTGCGATCCTCTCTTTTGCCTGTTTCAGGGTTTATTATTGTTTTTTTGCGCATGTTTCGTTTTACGAATGCGATAGCCTCTTCCAATATCTCAGGTATTGTTCCCTCTATCCGCGCATTATCCAAAAAACGTGCACCCTCACTATCAACCTCGCCAATTTCTTTTCCCGGTACAACCACAGCAGTAATACAAAATTGCGGAAAATAAGCTTGAGGGTAAAGACCAAATAAAAGCACGCTGCTCAAGGTTACATTGCGATTACGGGTTATACTCATCAGTTCATAAATGCTTTGTTCATCCATAGCAGCCAACTTGGGCTTGCCCTCTTTAAGCAAAAGTATATACTTACTCAAAGCAGTTTTATCGAGTGCTTGCAGCGAAGCGCGTTTTACTTCGCGTATATCATCCTGATATTTTTTCCTATAAGCTTCATAGCTATATATTTCATATTCCGTCATTGGCTCATCACTATCACCAATGCGGGTATATGAACCCTTCAAGCGTCCCTTACCTTTGTAATAGCAGGGGCGTTCTGCAAGATCAACACCTGGTATTTCAGCAGCAGCAAAAGTCTTGCCATCCTTTTCAACAACTGTCAAAATAGGACGAACAATCGGCTCCATTTGCAGACATTGCTCATTTATCTTTTTCTGAATATCCTGCGCATCATAAACGCCTACCTCTTTGTAGCCTTGTGCTTCATCAACACCAAAGATAATTATGCCACCATTATCCTGATTGGAGAAGCTTGATAAAGAATCATACAAGCGAGTAGGACAGCCTTTTTCAGCACTTTTCAATTCTAAAGTCTGTGTTTCACACTTTATGTTTTGAATGTACTTTAGTTGTTGTAAGAGTTCTTCATTTGTCATTTAAGATTCTCCTTTCAAAATTTCACATTTTACTATTATATTTTAGATTTTAGCATTAATTTCAGTTCTTTGCAACAAGTAAAATAAGAACTGAAATATTTCACTTCTTATTTCAGTTCTTATTTCACTTGTTAACTAAAATCCCCATTACCCAAAACCACCCCCACCACATCAAAAAACGACCGCCCATGCGGGCGGCCGTCTTCTTATACGCGCGTGTTAAATGTTAAGTTGTTGTATGTGGTTGGAATTAGAAAGTGAATACTACTTGAGACCACAGAGTCTTGTCGTCTTTCGTGGAATCGTCCTTACCATCCAGGTCAACATATTCAACGGTACCAACGATGTTCTTAGCGAAGGTGTAGTTTACGCCAGCTTTCCAGCCTTCGAAACCGCCTTTATCGTTACGCAGAGTATTAGCAAAGGAAGTGTTCCAGCCATTAGCAATCAAGGTAGATGCTGCCATGTCATAGTAGCCAGCATATACGCCGAAGGAACCAGCTTTAGCAGCTTTAGCGCCTTTGTAGTTCAGAACTGCGAACCAGCCGTCATCTTCGCCTTTAGTGTTTTCTACGTCACCCTTCAGGTAAGCAGCTTTTACAGCAACATTCTTATCGAATGCATAGTTTGCAGCAATAGCCCAAATATCGTTATCTTCTTCAAGTTTCAGATCTTCGTTTACATCAACATACAGAGCTTCAGCACCCAGTTTGCCAAGTTTGCCGGACAGAGATACTGCAGCGTATTCATGACCAAGATCTTCTACTTTATCTTTATTAGCCAGCTTACCATATTCAGCAGCCAATTTTACATCTTTACCATAGGTAACCTTTACGCGGTCAGCACGGTTGGAGAGAACTTCGCCACCGAGCAGAGAAGCATTGTTACGACCAGCTTCAACAGCCAGACCACCCAAACGACCATTTACAAATGCACGTTGGAATTTGGTATCCTCGTCACCTTTGTTATCGCTGTTACCATCTTTTACAAATGTTTGCTCGTTTTGCAGCATTGCGGTGTAGGACCAGTCATCGTTTACTTGGCCTTTAATCCAAATACGGGAACGCAGTTTGGAGTTATCTTTGTTAGCGGTATCTTTGTAGTCTTCGTAATGAGCACGGATTTCACCGGTGATCTTTACATTGTCAGCTTTTTTCTCCAGGTTAGCAACGCGAACGCCCAGGTTATCCAGCTCGTCAGCGAATTCAGCAGCCAGTTTGTCAACGTTAGCGCCTTTAGCCATTGCTTTAGCAACGATTTGAGCCATTTCATAACGGGTCATCAGTTTGTCGCCACCGAAGGTGGAGTCGCCGTAGCCTTCGATTACGCCAGCAGCAGCCAGCTTGTTGATGCTGTCATAAGCCCAGTGGCCAGCAGGAACGTCAGAGAACGGGTTAGCAGCGTAAGCGGATGCGGTTACACCAAGAGCCATTGCCATTGCG
>NZ_CALDXR010000042.1 GCF_937920985.1 uncultured Phascolarctobacterium sp. | reverse complement strand
CTTATATAATGTATTTAGGTTGATAAAGGTAACCTATAACCCTTATTGACTGTATAATAACTGTATTAGATAGAGTGTCATCGTTCCTTATATAATGTTTCTGTTCGTCGGCTCAGAACTTTGCCCACTGTTGATTTCCGCAACAGCATCCGGCTTCCTTCAGATTCCACCTCACGATGGACACCCTTGCCTTCGGCTAACGCTTCCTGCTACCGAGCGCGTAGTGGACTTTCACCACCAAGTTATCACCCATGCTGGGCGCACAGACAAAAATGGCTGGAGCAATACGCTCCAACCATTGAAACCCAATAGCATGGACTAGATTGACCACAAAATTTGTACTAGCCTAACTCACATATTGTAATAAGTTCACTCCATAACTGCGGACCAGGTCAATCCACACTCATGTAACAGATAATTGGACCAATGCCCTACTCCACAAGTCTTTTCGACTTGACTGAGTATCAGCTTTTTTACTCTTATCTAAGCTTATAAAATACTTCAACTGCATAAACCCGTTCAGCTCATAAGCATAAGCCTCCTGCTACAACTGCTCCCGCTATTTTTCTTTCAACTCAGCAAATTTTTGAGCCATAGTAGGATTACCTTTTGTCAAACGCTTAATTGTCAAATCAGCTGCCTGACTATTGGCTTTGCCCAAATGATTGCCAGAAGTAACGAGAGCATCTCTTACTTTCTGCAGGTGCTGTATTGTCTTGTCTATTTCATCTATAGCTTCATCAAATCTCTTCTGAGCATTGGTATAATGCATCCCCCACAAACACTTAAACTCATCAATCCCTGCTTCAAAATTCTCTATGTCAATATTTTGGTTCTTCATTTCAGCCAACTGTTTTCTGTATTCTAATGAATTGCGAGCCGCATTACGCAATAAAGAAATTAACGGAACAAAAAACTGTGGCCTAATTACATACATTTTCGGATAGCGATGAGATGCATCAACAATCCCCTGATTATAATAGTCATTGTCTGCTTCCAGCAAAGTTACTAAAACAGCATATTCGCATTTTTTCTCTCGTCTATCCTTGTCAAGTTCTTTAAAAAAGTCCTCGTTTTTATGTTTTTTCTCAGTTGCATCAGCTTCATTTTTCATTTCAAACATAATAGAAATGTATTCATTACCCTCATCATCAAAATCTTTAAAAATAAAATCCCCCTTACTACCACTTCTAGCATCATTATCTTTTTCAAAATATGCTGTAGGAAAACCAATATGACGCACTTTATTGAATTCATTGCTACAATGTACTTCAAGACTTTCTCCAATCATCTTAGTCGACTGTCTAGCCTTAAAATCTCTGTACTGCTCTATCTGCTCATCTTTGTTTTTTATAATGACATCATATTCTCTACGAATACTATTCTCCCTTATTTCCATCTCCTTATTTTTAGATTCTAAATCACCATTAAGCTTAGCAATTTCTTCTTTTTTCTCAGCTAACAACTTAGTATATTTAGTTTCCACCTCACTAACAGCTAAGTTTTTGACAGTTTCATTATTGGTAATTTGAGCACTAAGTGCATCAATCTCTAATTGTTTTGCACTTTTCAACTGCTCCATATCATGTTTATGATCCTTGGTAATATTACTTATCTGATTCTGAAGTTCAGCAATAATTTTGTCCTTTTCAGCTTCAGCCTCTTTGACAATGTGCTTTTGCTCGTCATCTTTAGCTTGTAGTTTAGCATTAAGCTCAGAAATCAGTCTATCCTTTTCAGCTTCAGCTTTTTCGAGTGCCGTATTTTTTTCAGATTCCGCAGCAGCAATTTGTGCATTCAAATTTGCAATTTCAAGTTTTGTTTCATTGGATTCACTATCATGCTTTTTTTGTAAATCCGCAATTTCTTTATCTTTCTGAGCTATCAGCTGATTAAGATCTTTTTCTGCTTTAGTTTTTGCAACTTCTAAAGCATCCTCTTTTGCTATTTTAAACTGCGCTTCCCGCTCTTTAAGCTCTTTATTAAACTCCTTATCGCGAACCTGTTTAACAATAGCTGCATAACCAGCTTCATCTACCTGAAATACTTCACCACATTTTGGACATTTAATTTCTTGCATTTAGAAATCACTCCTTTAATCAATGATTTTACGCCTCTACTTCAGACACTAAGCAATCATTCTGCTCGTAGTATTCATCTTCAGCACTTATCCTTTATCCCCAAAAACCTGATTTACCTTGTCCTCAAATTCTTTGTAAAAATGCGCTGCTTCCGCATCAAACTCAAAATCGCTCATTGCCTGCACTGCAGCATGATAATACCAGCTTTGGATATTCTTGCCACGTTTGAATCGCCGCCATAAGTCCTCGCCGTATTTAGCATAATCACGCGCAATCGCACGCATATTCGCCAGCTTATCTGCCAAAACGAGCATCTGCTCACGCACATCAGCCTTTGCCAAGTGTGCCAATGCTTCCTCTTTACGTTTTTCCCAAGGATCTTCCTTATGCTTTTCTGTATGGCCTTCAACTAATGCGCCAATATCATCGCCAAATCTTGCATAAACATCTTCAATAGTAGCATCAGTATCTTCCACCACGTCATGCAGCACACCGGCAGCCATTAAATGCTTGTCGCCTGTCATTACCTCTAAAATATGCATCACCTCCAGCGGATGCACGATGTAAGGCATAGTCGTGCCCTTGCGTAAACCGCTGCGATGCATGGTAGCAGCATATGCGATTGCATCGTTCAGCAATTCGTTTTCAGCCAGTTCCTGTGCAGTAAGTTCAATGTTTTCAGCCATGATAGCACTCTCCTTTGTATTACCATTCCAACCTACAATTAAATTATACTCCCAAGCTACGTCAGATTCTGTCTATCTGATGTTAGTAAATTACAACCAACAGCTCTTTTTTTCTATCAAAAATACTTTACTGTAAATATTTCGTCACTAAAAAATTTTATCCTGCTTTTAAAGCTTCCCATTTTTCCGCTTTTAAACTGCAGCATAATATGTACTTTAGTATAATATCTATCATCATTTTCTCTAAACCTATCTTTTTTAATCCATATAAGGATTTTGACTTTTGTTAGCATGTCTGTTATACTTAACATGGATGAATGATGTATTTTTCCACTAATCCCGTCATAGGTCAGGCCGCCTTTTGCCTGCGATGACGGGATTTTATTTTCCCCGTTGTTTATAAACCACAACGTAAATTTTCCTTTATTTGTTACGTCAGACATAATATAAGCGAGGATGATTTTGAATTTTCTTGTGGGAGGAGCTGGGAAATGGAAGTTCACTACAAGTTCAAAGAAGCTAGGAAGTCTGCTAGACTTACTCAGAAAGAAGTAGCTCAAGCTCTGAACGTCACTGCTGCTACTTATAGCAGATACGAAAATGGCCTTATTCAGCCAGATCCGGAAACATTAAAGCGCATTGCTGTTTTAAATATTAAACCTTAAAATCTTTTAGAAAGAATTTCTCCTAAATCATCTTTGACACAAGCCTGAACCTGCTGCGCTATATCTTCAGCCAGCTTGAGATTCATACTAAGATTCTTCGCAACTTCCAATATATCCTTCATGCCCGGATTTTTGCCATTACCAGCAACCGTTGTAGCATGCTCTCCGCCTATAGAATAACTATACGTCAAGTCATAGGCAGGCGATAAAAGCCATTTTTTCTCATCATCCGAATATATAAACGAAAAGTTTTTAGAATGATCGTCGCGGTTATGCGCAAAAACATTAAAGCACATTAACCTAAACAGTTTTTCAAGCTCCTGATAGTCCTTTGTCAACGTCAAAGTTAATTTTCCCAAGATAATATAATCAAGATTAGGAATCCTATGTGACGTTTCCAGAAGAGCACTTACCGAAACCATATGTATTCTTTTTTCACCTTCAGAAGTTTTCACGCGATCAAATCTTTTGGTACCAAAATACCCCTCACAACGCTCTGAAGGAAACAAACGCGTTTCCGACATACTTATCCCACATTTTCCGGCACAAAGAGAATACTTGTACTCCTGCAAGCCTATATCCGGTTTATCCATAGAAGCAGGAAACTTGATAATCCAATCTTCTCCATCAACCTCTGTAAGTATTTTAGGTCTTGCACCACCTGAAGAGCCACCTAAAGAAAACAGTTCATCAATATTATCATTATACTCAGAAGACAGTATCAAACTGCACTCTTCAGCCAGCTTATCCAAATCAGCAAAACCGCTTTTTTCAGAAATATTATACTCAGGCTCATAAGACAAAGCGCCCATACCGGATGCGCCGACAATCGCCAAACGCTCAAGATTACCTACACTATGGGGATTTATTTTGTTTTTCAGTAATAAACGATCCAGCAGCAGTCTGCCCCATCCATCAGGCAAGCTGTCTGCAAAAACGCCAAACAAACCATCAAAAGGCTCTTGCTTAGCAATAAAAGGCTCTTCTCTTAAAGGCAGCGAAAACGGACTTATAGAAAATCCATTACTCAACCATTCAGGATCATAAGCAAAAGCGGTCAGATAACGCTGATACCTAATTATAGAGCCTACCACCTTGCCATTATAAGATACCTTAACCTTGTTGATTTCTTTCATTTTCTATCTCCTCAAGTGACAAATAAGGCACGTTGCTGAAAAGCTGCTTCAGCTCTTGTTCAACATTCAATGCGATAGCAATTTTAGTCAGAGATAATAAGGAAATTTCACCTGTACTCTCAAAGCGCTTCACAGATCCTAAGCTTACTCCTGATTTCTCACTTAATTTAACCTGTGAAATTTTGCGCCGTTTACGTACAGTACGAACGCGAGCTGCAATTCCTTTGTTAATCTCATCTGGGGTAGCTTCCAAAAAATCAAACATATCCATAGCTAATATTTTATCTTAAAAGCATTCTTTTTGCAAGTTTCAGCTAATATATTAGCTATTATATTTGACAGTTACCAAGCTAGAAAACTGCACCGCTCCTCCGTCGACAGCTTTGTTCACCTAAAAAAGATGAGCTTATCAGCCCTGGTTCCTGTTACTAATTGGAACAGCCAAGGCTTAAAGCTCATCCTTTTATTTTGCAACTATGACATACTGCTTTACTTAGCAATAACACCTATCTACCTATATTTTATTATGAAATAATTAAAAGCTAAACCAAGTACTTTACGTTAATATAAGCAGCCTTTGTTCCACGTCGCTCTCCAGCACCCATACTCTACTTCTTATGCGTGCAATTAGAACTAGCATATAATTTCATACAGCCCGAACAAGAGGTTAAAGTACTGTCTTTGTAAAAGCATCAGCCAATTCCCTCATATTATTATAGAGCATAAAACCTAAATAACTCCTAAACTTTTTCAAAGAAGAAATAATACGCCAAAAAGCTGCCTGCTGCTCAACAGCTGGCAGCTTTTGCCGTAGAAGGATTTATGAAGAGCTTAAATTAGAATAAATGAACCAGCAATTGCAAAAAAAATGAGTAGCTTTTACTCATTTTATAAGTAAAAGCTACTCATCCAGTTCCTTATGCACCAAGCTCAGGATAAAAGCATTCTTCGAAAGTCCTCTTTCTTTGGCGGCTGCCTCGATTCTTTTAAACAAAGCATTCGGAGCAGAAACTGTAATTCTTCTGCTACTTTCCTTTTGTAAGCATTCATCCTTTCTGTTCAGGAAGAAGCCTGTAACCTTGTCTTTAGCCGAAGTTTTCTTCTCTGCCTTTTTTAAACTGCTTGCAAAATCCCCCATAAAATCTCCTCCAACACGCTATCAGCTGCTGACCTGCTATTACTAAAGCTCTAATAATTCATTCACAAAATTACGATAGTCAAGAGCAGCGTTACACCGCGGCGCATATTCCAGCAAACTGATCTTCAGCATCTGCGCTTCCTTCACCTTTTGGCACTGCCTGATTTTAGATGTAAACAGCCTGATATGCTTACTATCTGCAAGCCTTTGATACTGTTCTGCAACCAGTCTGTCCAGCACATATCTTTTCTTGCTCATAGTAATCAAGATACCGGCGACTGCCAATTTTTTATTTTGCTGTCTAACAATATCAATGGTATTAAGGACATCCCTGATAGCCAAATCACAAAAATCGCCCAGAACCGCCGGAATAACAACCAAGTCACTAGCTACCAGCGCATTAACAGACAGCGACGACAATGCCGGTGCCGTATCAATAATCACATAATCAAAATACCCGCTGACCGGCGCCAGCACCTTTGCCAGCGCATTGCTTTCCAAAGCAGCCTGCAGCGCAAACAGGGATCTGTCAGCAGGCAACAGTCCCAACCCAGCTTCAGTTCTCAAGATGGCATCCTTAATATTAGTTTTGCCGGTAAGCACATCGGCAACAGGGCACTTAGGCTTATCTACTGCAAGCCCATGCGTCAGGTTGCGCTGCGGATCAAAATCAACCAGCAGTACATCATAACCACGCTGCTGCAAAATTTCTGCAGTAATAACCGCAGATGTAGTCTTGGCAACGCCGCCCTTTTGGATATTAAAAGAAATCGTTTTAGTCATATTAAACCTCCAAATGTGTTAAAACTACTCAATTTCTACTTAAATTCTACTCAACTTCTACTCAATTTTTACTCATTGAGGACATTATAGCACCCAAAAGGTTAACAAAAAGTTATTCGCTTTGCCAACATTTTTCCGTTCTAGGAGTCACTTCTCGCCTTCCTCTTCAATTCTCTCAGTGCGATTGAAATACCATTAAGTAAAGCCTCCCTGCTGATATGATTCTCATACATTACCATAACCAGCTTAACAATTTCCATCGCATTATTCACGCCCACGAACAGCTCAATTGCGTCATAATAGCTTTGCTTGCCATTGCAAAATGCATCATGATAGTTCACCAGCAAATCTACGCTGTGGCATTCAAGGCGTCTCTCTTTAAGCCTCATGGCGAGTGCATACGCTGTACCAAACACAGCATCCTGCACATTTTTATAAGCCTGTCCCTCAGGAAACCTTACCGTTTTAACCAATGCCCTCGGAATTACTTCAAAAGCATGCTTTTTCTGCATTTTTCTCACCCTTTCAACAAATCACATGTACACCTATCATTATATGCTGCATTCATAGCATTTTTAAGCAAACAACACGCGAAATCCTTAGAGGCCTCAGCTTTCGCTTTACATAGATAATAAATTTTTTTCAAGGAGTATCCCATGAACCTAACCTATGACGTTATTATTAAACGAACCCCCTATGGTCTTATAGCAAGCGTTCCTGACCTAGACTTACGCATCATCCATAATGACAAGGAGCTGAACGCCTGCCTTGCGCAGCACTCTGCAATATCCCTCAATGACTTTTTAGAGCTCTACTACGACACATTTCTATTCACCCTCAGCAGCAGGATAGAAGAAGAAATCTATTGGCTCGCTAAGTACCTTCTAGATGCAGAAGGCTATATTCCTTATCCTTATACCAACGTTGAACATCAAAGCGCCGCTAAAGAGCATTGCTCTATCAGGATAACTACTGCTATCGAAAGAGGAAAAAGTCCTCGAGTTGACCTTAAAATCGTCAAATCGCTGCTCAAAAAAATCCGCATCAGGCACAATCCCAAGCTCGAGCATGATCCCTACAACGGCTATCTTAAACTCAGAAAGCTCAAGCGTAACCGCCAGCCAAAGCAACCCTAAAGCAAAATTCAGCTTCGGCCTTCATGCTCAACCACTAACCCTCAACGACAGCAAAAAGGCTGACGCCTTGCGTAAATGCGAAGCGTCAGCATTTGTTGATTTTGTCCATACTTATACAATTTTCACTAGGAACTATAATATATAGGCAAAAGCTTCTGCGCACGTGGCACAATACATTGCCTACTTTTTAACAGAATACTTTGCTTTGAATGCATCATAATCCGACTTTGCAATTCTATAGCTCTCTTTATTCTCAGAATTACTTTTTACAGATTCATGAGCATTCTTAATTCCCAATATAGCGTCAGTTATAATACGAGTAAGGTACTCCTTTTGCTCATAATTCGCCATCACTAAAGAATCTCTGACGTACATTGGGTTATTTCTGATTAACTCAATATGAAACTCTATATTGTGAGCTTGCAAATAGTGCCATAAAAATGTCACGCAGGTTCTTGTATTTCCTTCTCGAAATGGGTGAATACTCCACAATTCTACAAGAAAATCTACTACTATCGAAGGCAAAGCTTTATCTTCTTTATTCCAGTCAATCTCACCATATTTGTCAAAAAAGGCTTTAAGCTTTGCCTCTATATCTTTGTAATCAGCATATTCTGCTGAACCACCTGCTAAAACCCTTTCGCTCTTATACAAATTTTCATCACGAAAAAGTCCTGCCCAATTATATAAATCTAAAAATAAATACCTGTGTACAGCAATCAGATGCTGAATATCAAACGTTGCCTCTATTCGCTCCGGTCTGATATCCAAACCTAAAAGCTTGACAGTAACCTTTTGTATTTCTAGCTTTTCAAGTAAAGCTTTATCATGTATATTGTAATTATTGATTAAGACATCACTATTAGGATAGCAATATTTTCCATTATCCATATACCTTACGCTCCTATGTACTCAAGACGATTAACCTTGTTTTCGATTTCGCTAAGAGTCAGCTTACCATTAATATATAACTCAAGCGCATTCATAAACTCTTCATTAGGCCCTTCTGTAGCAGTAAGAACTACAGCCAATGCACGTTCAACACTTTTTCTTCTTTTTTCACACTCATCAACATAATTACTGTCAATGATAATTCCCTTATATTCTAAAATCGTTTTTATCATGTCCACCACATAACTCGGAGGATTGCGTCTGCCATACTCCCAATCCTTTACTGTTGCAGCAGGAATACCAAACATTGCTGCAAATTTATTCTGACTCAGTCCAGTGCATTCTCTAAGCTCACGTATGCTCACAAAAATCATCTCCTTATCATCTATTCTATAATATATTATAAGGCAATGCCTACTATTTTTCAATATCACAGAGCCCTTCTCCTGATATCTATTGTCTACCCAAAAAATCAACGCTGTTTTTATTTCTACGAATAACTTTAAACAGTTTCTCTTCCGCCAATGTAAAAAGGCAATGCGCACCTTTTTTTCCACGATTACTTCATTATAATATGTTATACTTTGTTCATCGGTTGAACACCGACATGTTCCTTGAAAACTGTTTTGACAAATATATCGTATAACTCGGTGCACTAAAGGGTTG
>NZ_CALDXR010000041.1 GCF_937920985.1 uncultured Phascolarctobacterium sp. | reverse complement strand
CACGGTGGTGTGAGAGGTCGACTGCTCAAATAATGAGCAGTCTCCTACTCGATCGCTTTGAAGTTTAAGAATAAAAAAAGAACTCCCGTACGTTAGAAGCTGGTGACACAGTGCCCCAACAACGAATTACGGGTAGTTCTTTGTGGGAGGGACTAACCAAGCATCTGTGCCCCTCATCCGACCGCTGATTTCTAAGTATGATGCTATACTCCGTCAGCCGGTAATTCAATTATATCATAAGCATCATCATCAATCGTGGAAAAAAGCTTGCGCACAAGTTGCACTTGTATTGTTATAGTGTTAGACTAAATTAAACATATTATGCATATTTTAGAAGCAATTCAATTCATACAGGAGCAGAAAAATGATTGATAAAATGCTTATTCGTGGCGCTAAGGTCCACAATCTGAAAAATATTGATCTAGACATTCCCTTGGGAAAAATCGTCGGCATTGCCGGTGTATCCGGTTCCGGCAAATCCTCATTGGCGCTTGGCGTACTGTACGCCGAAGGCTCACGCCGCTATCTGGAGGCGCTTTCTACCTATACGCGTCGTCGCATGACGCAGGCCTCCAAAGCTTCCGTAGATGAAGTTTTGTATGTTCCTGCGGCTTTGGCGCTGCACCAGCGTCCGGGTGTACCGGGAATCCGCAGCACCTTCGGAACTGGTACGGAGCTGCTGAACAGCTTGCGCCTCATGTATTCGCGCCTTGCCAGCCATCGCTGTCCTGACGGACATTATCTGGAGCCGACGCTTTTGGTTGCCGCCGGCAAGAAGCTGATCTGCCCGGAGTGCGGCGCGCAGTTTTATGCGCCGTCTGCCGAGGAGCTGGCGTTCAATTCGCAGGGCGCCTGCAAAACCTGCGGTGGTACAGGCAGCGTCCGTACGGTAGATTTAAGTACTTTGGTGCCGGATGAATCGCTTACCATTGAGCAGGGCGCTGTTGCGCCGTGGAACAGCCTCATGTGGTCGCTGATGACTGATGTCTGCAAGGAGATGGGCGTGCGCATAGATGTGCCGTTTCGCGAGCTGACGGAGAGGGAGAAGGATATCGTTTATCACGGTCCTGCGGAAAAGAAGCATATTCTCTATCATCCGAAGAAAAGCAATTCCAATGATTTTGCCGAGCTTGATTTTACCTACTTCAACGCTGTTTATACAGTCGAAAATGCGTTGTCTAAGGTAAAAGATGAAAAGGGCATGAAGCGCGTAGAAAAGTTTTTGAAGGAAGATATCTGCCCCGACTGCCACGGTACGCGTTTGTCTGCAGCAGCGCGTGCGCCGAAGCTGTTGGGGATTTCATTGGACGAGGCCTGCAGCATGACGTTGGCACAGCTTGTGACATGGGTGCAGCGCATTCCGCCAAGCTTGCCGGAAGCAATGCGTCCTATGGCGGAACGCATTTGCGAAGCATTTACCGGCACAGCGAAGCGTCTTATGGATTTGGGGCTCGGTTATCTTACGCTTGACCGCTCCGCTGCTACGCTCTCTACGGGAGAGAGGCAGCGGATGCAGTTGGCGCGTGCTGTCCGCAATCGTACTACCGGAGTTCTTTATGTGCTGGATGAGCCGTCAATCGGTCTGCATCCTTCCAATATCGTGGGACTGACCGGCGTAATGCATGACCTGGTGGCAGACGGCAACTCTGTAATCCTTGTGGACCATGATACGCAGATTTTGCAGGAGGCAGACTGGCTTGTGGAAATGGGACCGCAGGCAGGTGACGGTGGCGGTCATGTAATTGCGCAGGGAACAATACCGGAGATAGAAGCAAATCCTGCTTCGCAAATCGGCCCGTTCCTTGCCGGAAAGGCAGCGGCAAAGCGGAAAAGCTGCGCTCAGAAGCAGGAGCTGTTTGCTGACGGCACCATTCATCTTGCTACTGCATCGATACATACCGTTAAGCCATTAGAGATAGATATTCCCAAGGGACGCTTGACAGTTGTCACCGGCGTATCTGGTTCAGGTAAAACCACAATGGTTTTGGAAAGCCTTGTGCCTGCGCTGGCTGCGGCGATTGACGGCAAGGTGCTGCCTGAGCATATACGTGCCGTTAATGCCGAGGGGATTGAGCACGTAAACCTCATTGATGCTACGCCTATCGGCATCAACGTCCGTTCTACTGTGGCTACCTATGCAGGCATTCATGATGATTTGCGTAAGCTCTACGCCAAATTGCCGGAAGCTAAAGCGCATGAATATAAGGCCGGCGCTTTTTCGTACAATACAGGCTCGCTTCGCTGCCCCGGCTGCGACGGAACAGGCGTTGTCAATCTGGACGTACAGTTTTTGCCGGACGTGGATATACCCTGCCCGGACTGCCGCGGTTCGCGGTACGCGAAGGCGGCCTTCGATATCAGGCTGACGAACGAGGCGGGGGAGAGTGCTTCGCTGCCGGAGCTGATGGCTATGGACGTAAATACTGCTCTTGAGTTCTGCAAAAATATGAAGGGTATCAGCCAAAAGCTGAAGGTCCTGCGTCAGCTGGGCCTTGGTTATTTAACGCTGGGCGAGGAAACACCGGGTTTATCCGGCGGTGAGGCGCAGCGCTTGAAGCTGGCCAGTGAAATAGGCAGGACGCAGCATGATTCTGTCTTTGTTTTTGATGAGCCTTCGATTGGTCTGCATCCCTTGGATGTGCAGGTGCTGCTGGAGGTTTTTCAGGCGCTGTTGGATAATGGTGCAACCGTTATTGTCATTGAGCATGATTTAGACGTCATCCGTAACGCTGACTATGTGCTTGATATGGGCCCTGGCGGCGGTGATGCAGGTGGACGCATTGTGGCTTGCGGAACGCCGGCGGAGATTAAGGCAAACGCAGACAGTATTACCGGCAGATTCTTGTGATTGCGCTTGGAGTGACAAGAGAATAGTAAAAAATAAGAGCTGACTTTGGCGCAAGGCGAAAGTCAGCTCTGTTTGTGGTGCGCCCAGCATGGGCGATAACTAGGTGGTGAAAG
>NZ_CALDXR010000040.1 GCF_937920985.1 uncultured Phascolarctobacterium sp. | reverse complement strand
GTCAGAGCATTGGCTGCGTATACGTACCAATAACGTTATTGAACGTGTAAACAGAGAAATAAAGCGTCGCACAAGAGTGATTGGCACGTTTCCTGATGGTGAATCAGCATTGATGCTTGTATGTGCAAGATTGCGTTATATAGCCAGCAATGATTGGGGCAAAAAACGTTACTTGAACATGAAACATCTAACAGATATGCTTGCCGAAGAACTGTATTGCGAAGCAAAAATATCTTAAAAACAGCTAACTTAATAAGCAAAGGTATCTAAAGCAGAAGCTAGTTGATATTTAACGGTGAAGTGCACTAACCGTTAAACTTATATAACTAAACTTCTGCTAGGATGTCTGAAGAAATTTGCGCAAAACTATTGACAGTACCAAATACCTGTTTTAACTTCCCTTCCGCACGCAATCATTCTATCAACTCCAATTTTTAATCTTCTATACTACTTTCACTAAATACGTTTTTATAAAATAGTTTGCTTCTGATAAGTTCGAACAATACATCTGTATTATCCTATTTATCTACTCGTTGTGACAAATTTTAGACTTACATATTCTGCCAAGATACTCAGACATTTCTTTCTCTCCCATTTCATGAATTCCATTTTGATTATACAGCTGTAAATTAATGCAATAGATATACATTGTATTGAAATCATAATCTTCATCAATGAACATTTCTAAAATCTCATGTTCCAATTTCCAACCATACATCATCAAAAAATAAGATATTTTTCTATATGCGTCTATATCTTTAGAGTACTTTTTTATATATAACATATAAATGCTCCAAGCAAATTTTTCATCCTCAAAATTAAGTAGCCAATTTTTTGAGATTAGAATTGCCAAATCGTCAATTGATACTTCTGTAGCAACATTTACTTTCATATGTAATTCATCCTCTAAAGGCGCTAATAATTCATATATCGGATGATCATGCTTATAATCCATAGGTAAGCTAAGCAGATAATCATAAATTGAAACTATTGTCTTTAATTTCACCTCATACATCTCCCATATAGTTTATGTTATTTTTAAATTCAACAAAGTCACGCATAGTTTTATTAGTGGCTTTTCATAGACACATTCTCAGCAGATAGCTTTCTGCTTATTACTGCTACTATTGTATAAAAACCTCATTAAAATTTATAAAATTTATCTGTTGAATTTCTTCAGCTCGTTGTTAAGCTTTTGTACTTGCTCACTCAGCCACTCTTCTTTGTTCAAATAGTCCTTCTCTTGATTTACAAGCTGCTGATAACTTCTAACCACTTCGTTATCAACACAGTGCTCCTCTAGTTGCGCTTTCAGCACTCCCATATAAAACTGTAAAGCTGTGTCTGGGAAGAGTAATTCAGATTGATATTCATTCTTCATGCTGATTAAAATATTCGTTTTTGTTTTAATTAGCTTATTTTTGGTACTATAATATACATCACCATACAATCCATCAATATCTTCCACTTTATCAATAACTTCCATGCATTCTTCAGGAAGATTATACAATCCTAATTCTCTTAATTTATTTCTATAGAATCTTAATGCTCCAGCGGGGAAAAAAGTAGAACCTTTCTGTGCTAAGCCCAAATCCGACTCTTTTGTTACCACATTAATTACTCTTTTTTCTTCGCCATCCCCCCAATGATAAACAATGTATTTATTATTATCATTTAAATCTCTTTCATATTGATCTGGCCAAATAAAATTCTCCAACTTCAGTTTGCCAATTTTTTGCCAATTTTCATCCTCAAATATCATTATAGTAGATATTATCTTTTTATTCTTTATTTCGTTAATATTACATCCATGTATAGTTGGATGTATAGCATAAAGTCCAAACATTTTAAATCCTATGGGTATATGCTTCGCCAAATAAATTAAATACCCCTTATTCTGATACTTGTCGATAACAACTTCTAAAACATCGCCAATATATAATCTGCTCATTTTAAAGTCACCACTCAATTAGCCTTTCTTCAAAACATGGTAAAATTTTAAGCCAAGTTTTTTAACATTAACGTATATTATACCTCCATGCAGACATTTTCACCACCACCAAAATTTCACCAACCTACGTTATTCATACACTAAGCTCCTGCTTTTCGGTACCGCAAAATCTGCACTTTTACTTTATTAAATTCGCTTCTGCAAACTTTTTTCCTGCTATAATTCCAATTACATTTTAAATCTAAAAAGACCTCCCGCAAGCAGATTTTTACATCTGATTACAGGAGGTCATTTTTGCATATGCTTAGATTATTTTCATAAGCTATTTTTTCATTTTGCAAATCATCTGCGTCATAGTACCCATTGGGCAAAAGGTACACCAGGTTCTCGGCTTGAACAGCGCCATTAGCACCAAGCCAAGCAGCATAGAGTATTGGCTTTTATTATGTAAAAACTTTTAGCAAGCATCCACACTAATCATTTTAATTCACTCCATATATTATTTTGTTTAATAAGCTAGTATCATCATACCCTTTAAGTTTTACGCTGATTTTTATCACTCCATTTCCCTCTTCTTCCAAGTAATATAGTAAGTTATTTTTTGAAAATATTTGTTTACTACTTTCAATCCTCTCCAATTTCCAATCATTATCTTGTAAAAGCTTAATGTATTTCTGTTTGACATCTAAATTATCATTGCCATATTTGTAAATTGCCGTAACCGACCAATTAGCTAAACTAGGTTCTGAAAACATCACCAATTCACACGGTTCATTTATATAAATATTATGCCACGTATAATATAAATCTTTAGTATATCTTGTATTATCACCTAAACATCTATACCGAAGCAAAGGTGCAAAAAACACTCCTATAGAAATTATAGTTATCATTATCATTGCTAATGATATAATTATCGTTTCCTTAGTAAAAAAAGACCTAAACACGCTTTCTCCTATCTTCTGATTACAGATACTTCCAAACTATTATCTTCGTTTCTTATTAAGCAGTGGTTGCTTCCGTCTTTATAGCTAATAGTATTCCTATTTTGAGTCGACAAGCTCTCAGGAAATTCATTATGATAATAATTAATTATTTCATCATTATTCATTCCTTCAATCCTTAAATTTCTCTTTAGCACGACAGCACTCTTTCCCAAGACTTCTTTTTTTATGTAAAAATCTATCCATGTACTATTTTCAGGATCCCGTATGCACAAAAAGGTCTTATATATACTTAAATCAGCGTTATTTGTAATATTGCATCCGAAAATAATTTTCCAAACTACTATACAAAATATAGTTATGCTAAAAAAGCTACCTACAAAAATACCTGTTCTAACGTTCCTTCCGCAAGCAATCATTCTATCAACTCAAAATTTTAATCTTGTATACTATTTTTACAAAAAAGTCACGCTTTGATCCTTTTCAAGGTTTACTCAAACAAAATATAAGTAATCCAACAGTAAATATGAGCATCCCTTTATACACATCATTTCTTTTTCCGTACTCTAAAGTTTGAGCTTTTTTAAAACCGATACATACAATACTATGAGTAGTACAACAATATAAGAATGCCATAATTTTATATTGCTTTTCAACAGTACTCTTATATCTTCATTAAAGATACCTGCTGCAACAATCGGCATGATGATAAAAGAATTAAGCAGCTTACTTTTTCTTGTAAAGATAGTTTTCTTGTTCTTTTTACACTTAAAACCGCTTTAAAAAACATACCAATAATTACAAAAGCCAAAATCTTCATTTTATCGCAATCCTTAATTTGAATTTCTTCAGCTCGTTGTTAAGCTTTTGTACTTGCTCACTCAGCCACTCTTCTTTGTTCAAATAGTCCTTCTCTTGATTTACAAGCTGCTGATAACTTCTAACCACTTCGTTATCAACACAGTGCTCCTCTAGTTGCGCTTTCAGCACTCCCATATAAAACTGTAAAGCTGTGTCTGGGAAAAGTAATTCTGATTGATAAACACATTTAACTTTTTTAACAATTTCATCTTTATTCACTTTTATCAAATCTTTTGTGTATGAGTAAACTTCTCCATATAGCCCAGAAAAGTCCATTTCTTTTGCCAGTTCTTTTGTTATATCAGAAGCATTCTCATGCATCTTATATAAAGAAGCTTCCATAAGTTTTTCTCTATAGTATATTAACGCAGCTTCAGGATAAAAAACACTTCCTGGTTGAGCATTGCCTAATTCATCTTTCCCTTCAACGATTCTTATTACTTTCTCCTTATTTCCATCGCCCCAATGATATATTCTAAATTTATTTTCAGTATCTATTACGCTCTCATAAAAATCTGGCCACTCAAAAGAATCAATCTTAATGTTTCCTATTTTTTTCCATTTGTTATCTTCAAAAATCATGATTGTTGACAACCATGTTTTCTTAGCTATTTCTTCTACACCATACCCTGCAACACTAGGAATAACAGCACACAATCCAAATAGTTTATAGTTAAAGGGATTCGATTTTGCTAAATATACTATATATCCCTTATTTTGATTATTATCTAACAAAACCTCTAGTACATCCCCTTGTTTCAATCTAGCCATCTTACTTCCTTGTATGATATTCATATAAGCTAAAATCATACTTTCCTTTCTTTTTATATTGCTGTTAAACACATCACGATTTAATCCACTAAGCTCCTGCTTTCCGGTACCGCAAAAACTGCACTTTTACTTTATTAAATTCGCTTCTGCAAACTTTTTTCCTGCTATAATTCCAATTACATTTTAAATCTAAAAAGACCTCCTGCAAGCAACTGTTTCAGCTGCATACAGGAGGTTCATTTATACACACACTATAAAAATTTTTCGTAGGCCTTGTGCCCAACCCTCTACTGCTTCATTTTGCAAATCATCTGCGTCATAGTCCCCATCGGGCAAAAGGTACACCAGGTTCTCGGCTTGAACAGCGCCATTACCACCAAGCCAAGCAGCATAGAGGTGAGCATTACGCTGTAAAAGCCAAAGGCATACTGCGCAACCCATGCCGAAGAGCTGCCTGCGGTATAGGCCCACGCCCAAGGAAGCTTAAACGTCCAGAGCAGCGTTACAACCTCACGCAGGGACTGCGCCTGCGTTGCTACAAGATAGGTCTGCCACAGCATATTGCCAAACATAGCCATAAAGAAGCATAAAAAGCCGAAGCGGAACCATTTGGCGACCAAAAGCTCCGGCGTAGCGCTGTTACGCGACCACTTCCACTCGCCGCCCAGCTTTGCCAGCAGCAAGCCGCGTCCGCAATAACGGTTGCAGAACAGCTTGTTACCGCCGAAAAGCGCCAACAAAACAGGCACCATAAAATCAATCATTCCCAGCCAGGCAAAAAGAATATTGAAAAAGCCCAACGCGAAATATATTATTGGCCATAGCCAAAGATAATCATACCAATGCTGTATTTTCTTAGCCATCTGTTGCCACCCTGATGCTGCCTGCAGGACAGGTTTTGGCACAGAGGCCGCAGCCAACGCAGCGCTCCTTGTCTACCCTTGCGAAGCATCCCCTATATACACTTATCGCCTGACGCGGGCACACATGCGTGCAGGCACCGCAGGAAACGCATCTGTCCTCGTTTACCACCGCAAATCTTTTCATAACGCCACACGTCCTTAACGCAAATACGCAAGCGCGCTCTGAGCCGCAATAGCACCGTCATTAGTAGCCGTCACAACCTGACGCAGCACCTTGTCGCACACATCACCGGCGCCATACACACCAGGAATTGCAGTTGACATATCGCTGTGCACAACAAGATAGCCCTTGTCATTGGTAATACCCAAATCACGGCAGAACTCTGTAACAGGGTCCGCACCGATATACGGGAATACGCCTTTTGCGAGCATCGTTTCCACTGCTCCTGTCTGTTTATTAAGCACCTTGAGGCCCGCAACGCGATTATTTTCGATAATAACCTCCTGCGGTACACGCCATGTCAGCACCTCAATCTTCGGATTAGCAGCCACCTTTTCCTGCGTAATCTGCTCCGCGCTGATAACATCACGACGCGCCAGAATCGTAACCTTCGACGCAAATTCCGCAAGATACAGCGATTCCTCAAAGGCAGCATTGCCTGCGCCCACAATAATTACCGGCTTATTGCGGTAGAACGCCGCATCGCAGACAGCACAGAAGCTGATGCCGCGGCCGATCATCTCCTGCTCGCCCGGAATGTTCAGCAAGCGCTCCACAGTACCGGTAGCGATAATCACAGCAGGCGCCGTAAACTCCGCACCGCTCGCACAGCGCACGCGGCGCTCCGCTCCTTCTGCCTCCAGCGCAGCAACCTTCTCATAAAGATAGGTCGTGCCTAAAGCCATCGCCTGCTCGTAAATATCGTAGGCCAGCTGTGAGCCGTTGACGTTCTTAATACCGGGCCAGTTTTCAATCTCAAAGGTTTTAATCAGCTTGCCGCCGGGAGCAAAGGATTCCAGCACCAAAGTCTTTAATCCCGCACGACGTGCATAAACGGCTGCCGTCAGACCGGCAGCACCGCCGCCGATAATAATCAGATCATAGCTTCTATCGGGAGCCTGCTCCACCGGAGGCTCGTTGCCCAAAAGCTTTTCCAGTCTTGCCTGCAATCGTTCCTTCGGCAGAAAGCCTGCGTAACGCGAAGCAACTTCGCCGTTTTTGATAAAGAACAGACCGGGAATAATGGTTATATCCATTTCCTCCGTCAGCTCCGGCTCCTTATCTATATCAATCTTCACGATGTCTATACACTCGCCCATCTCCTTAGCAATATCCTCCAGCACGTAACTGAGCATTTTGCAGGGACCACACCAGGTCGCATAAAAATCTGCCAGAAAGGTTTTCTTTTCGGCCAGCATCTGCTTGAACTCTGCAGCCGTCGGGTTTACAATAATCGCCATTTACATCAGGCCTCCTTTGCAATAAAGTATTCGTAGTTTATCTTATATTAGTGATGTCCGCCGCAGCCATGCTCGCCACAGGTGTGACCTTCGCCGTGCTCACCGTGGTGATTGCATTTAACAGCGGGGTTGTAGTCCAAATTGCCTGCCAGCAAAGCCTCTACCGCTGCGTCTGCGCTGCCGCTTACGCCACCATACAGCTTAATGCCTGCAGCAGCCAACGCCATCTGCGCACCGCCGCCGATACCACCGCAAATCAGAGCGTCTGCCTTCAGCGCGGTTAAAACGCCTGCTAAAGCACCATGACCTTGGCCGTTGGTATCCACAACTTCGGACGCAACAACTTTGCCGTCCTGCACATCATAAACCTTAAACTCCTCAGTATGTCCGAAATGTTGAAAAATCTCGCCGTTTTCGTAGGTTACTGCAATTCTCATGATATCTTCTCCCTTTTCCTTGTATTTTTCATATAATTTTTGCTTAAAGCAATCAACACAGCCGCAGCCTGTACTGCTGCCGTTACAGAGCCGGAAATCTCCGCCTTCAATACGCAGCGGCCGTCCTTCCACAACAAAATCCGCCAGCTTCTTGCGCGCCGTTTCGTAAATGCGCTGCACTGTCGTCCGCGCAATCTGCATAAAGGCCGCGCACTGCTCCTGACTCATGCCTCGCCTGTCAATCAGGCGTATCGCTTCGTATTCGTCAACGGTAAGAACAATAGGCTCCTGCTCTGCATTATTGTTTTGCGGTAAAAACTCCAGCGTTTGCGGATAATGGCAAACCTTTCTGCATTTTACTTTCCTAGGCATCTGATTTTCTCCTCTCTAAGTCCATTATATAAGTGAAACGGGCATATGTCAATTATATTTTTGACATATGCCCATTTAAATTTTACATCAGCAAATATTCTACTCTTCTTCCAGATAAAATTCCCACGCACAGCCGTCAGGACTTTCCGTACAATCAGGGAAGCAGCTCAGGCAACGGCATTTGATGCGCGCGTCAATCGTGGCTGCAAAACCGCTGTATTCGTAAATGCCGACCGATTTGCAAGGATGATAAGGCATACCCTTGCGGCTGCGCGCCGTCTGCACACGGCAGTCGCGGTTGCGGTAAACAAGCCTGTTGCCGTCATGGATACATTCATGCTCGTTCAGATTGCCGTAAAAGCGATAGTGCAACGCCTGCTCCAAGCCCTCTAAGCCGGGATTTTCCGGCAGCTTGAGGAATTCCTTGATACGCTTGGCTTCGATCACGGTAAAGCGCTTCCACGCCTCCTCATCATGGTACATGGCCTCCGCCATACCGAATTTGCCTTCAATCGACTGAAACCAGACTCCGTCATGCGCCAGCCAGTTTTTCGCATAAAGCTCAATCAGCTCCAAAAGCTGCTCTTTGCTCAGCTCTGCAAGATATTTGTTGTACATGATGCATAACCTCCTTTGTGGGGGGAATTGGATGATAAAAGAAATGCACAAACATTCTTATCCATATGTTCTACCTTTAACTCGAAAAACATTTTTTTGCTACTACTAAATTCAATTTTTCTAGCTTGTTCTATTCTCCAATCTTGTTCAGCAACTTGTTCTGTACCTTGTTCTGTTTTTTTGACCTTAATCACTAGCTTGTTCTATTGTTTGTCCCGATACATGTTCTGTTTCAGGAGTTTGTCCCGCATTTAGTCCCGATGTATGTTCTGTTTCAGGAGTTTGTCCCGCACTTTGTCTCGACACTTGCTATGCTTTAGGAGTTTGTCCCGCCGTATGCTTCCTAATAAATGTTAAAGTGCAGTTCCGTAACGCCATCTCCCATCCCCATTCACTCCAAACACTTCTCCACCATCTCTTTCAGCGTGTACTCATCAAGATGCTCAAAGAAAAACGCCCGCTTAGAATGCAGAGGCAATGACTTGCTCACCGCCACGTTATATTCTGCACCCTTGGCAAAGTCCGTTGCTAAAAGCTCCGCCTTGTCACTGACGCTCGCCAGCAATTCCGCTCCGGCTTCACTGTTCACCAGCACCAGCGTAACGCCCTTATCATCATCAAATTCCGGGTACTGCTTATCAATGCCCCAATAATCGGCAATCGTGATATCTGCCAGGCTGCGCTTATTATTAAACGCACACTCACCGCAAGACGGACGAATGCTTATGTTATTCAGGAAAAGGCGCATATAGGTTTCCTGCCGCTTGCTCGCACCAAAGCGCTGATGCTCGGTGAAAAATAATGTTTCTCCCTGCTTCCAGCCCTTCGCCTTATCGCGGAATTTCACCTGCACAACAGGCTCGCCTGCCTCCTGCGCCAGCTCCCGTAAATGCTTTTGATAAACCTTGGGACTAGGCACACCATGACAAACCACATCAACCGTCAATAGATTTTCCGACGGCTTCACCAGATATTTCTTTAAACCGGCAATCTGGCAAGGCGTACCGCTGAACAAAACCCTTCTGCCTGTACGCAAAATTTGCCGTACCTCACTGTAAATCTTGCCGATTTTACTCTGCACGTACTTCGAACCGCGCAGCTTGGTCAAATCGGCAATGCTATCCACCAGCACATGCTGCACATTAAGCTGCTCGTCCAGCGCTGCGCCAACCACAACACCGCCCTGCTGCAAAATTTCTTCAGCAAAAAGCGTGAACATTCCCCCGCTGGAGCTGGTAAAGCGCACTGCATCATCGTTATTCTTTGCGCCATACACAGCAAGCAGCTCATGCTGCTGAGGTTTGTGCAGCATAGGGCAGACATTTTCACATAAACCGCAGTCCATGCACATTTCTTCGTTAACCACCGGATATAAAAAGCCTTCCTCGTCCGCAGTCATTCTTATACACCCACGCGGGCAGATATTGGCGCAGGCACTGCAGCCTGTACAGTTTTGTTTGACGCTCAGCTCAATCATGTCTTTAACCTCCCTATTGCCATAGCCTTTTATAGCTTATATTTCAGCATAATACTCTGCTTAAGTGATTTTTCTTTTATTATATCACAAATAAGCCCTCTTGCTTGCACTATCTGCGAGTTTGCCACTATGCGCCGACACTGCTTGACAGCGTAATTTCTAGCGCAATCGAGTAGGAGACTGCTCATTATTTGAGCAGTCGACCTCTCACACCAC
>NZ_CALDXR010000039.1 GCF_937920985.1 uncultured Phascolarctobacterium sp. | reverse complement strand
CAGTCAATAAGGGTTATAGGTTACCTTTATCAACCTAAATACATTATATAAGGAGATGAACGAGAATTGCATTTTGGTAGTAGTTTTGAAGTTTTGCTAGATGAACAGTGGATTACCACAACAATAGAAATGCAATGGACTAATGGCGTAGGGAAATATTATCTTACGACGCGAGCGCTATCGTTGGAAAATATTGTTACCTATAAAGTACCGGTACGATAAAATAGATGAATTAATCAAAAGCAGTATTAATAAAATCAATATAGCATAGCTGAATGTGTTGTTGTTTTTTAGTGTGTGAGCTACAATAAGTATTAAGGAGGAACGCAATCATGTTAAATGAACTTATCTTTTTTGAAGTACGTATCTTTAGAATGTTCTGCGAAAAAATGCAAGTTTCGCCTGCTGATACTAATAAATTGTTTGAGATGTATGGTGTATGGAAGTATATTGAAGATACGTATGATATGTTAAGTTTAAGTAGTGACGAGTGTGCTGCTAACGATATTTTGGTGATGTTAAAAGCGAATGGTATTAAGCTTAGAAGTGAAACTTGTAATAAACCGGAAACTGTTAATGATAAAATTACCGAACCCAAAAGGTTTTGCGCCGATTTGATTTTGACTGATGCTATTATGGACATGGCTGACGAGGAAGGGATCATATTGCAAGAAGCTAGAAACAAAATTATAAATTCTAATGCTTATATAGCCCTATATGATTTTGAGACTGGATTATGGGAAAACGGGCCAGATTACTTTAGGGACTTTTTTCGAAGGATGATATAAATTAATAATAGCTAATAGCTTTAAAGTTGAGCCCTGGCTGATATAAAGCTAGGGCTTTTTTCATGCAACGATATTCTAAAATCCCTTGTAATGAGCAAACGATTGTGTTAAAATAAGATAAGAGAGTAACGAAATTTACGTTCTCTTCCTGACGCATAGCGTTAGGCGCACTTACGCGTTTCCAATACCAAGGCTTTGCCTTGGTGGAAACGCAGTGCGAGGATGCTAAAAATAATAAAATATAACACAATCCTTAAGCAAGGAGGACGAGGACTAACAGTCCCTCGTCAATTGCAAGCTTAGCTTGCTGAATTGCTTAAGGATTTTTTATTTTAGAAAGAAGAAAGCAGCCATGGCAACCTATCATTTAAGCCTTAAAAATGGAAAAGTGGGTACTGCAGAGCAGCACGCAGATTACATACTGCGTGAGGGACGCTACAGTGGAGGAAAACGTGCGGAAGAATTGGTCTATAAAGATGCCAATCTCCCGCGTTGGGCTATGTCTGCATCTGCTTTTTTTGCATACGCTGACAGATATGAACGCACTAATGGCAGAGCTTATACAGAATTCGAAATAGCTTTACCGAATGAGCTAACGCATAAAGAAAACGAAAAATTGGTAAATGATTTTATTGCTACCCATATAGGGAATAATAAAGTATGGGCATATGCTATCCATAGCAAGCCTGCTACGTTCGACGACTCACAAGAACAAATACATGCACATATAATGATTTGCGAACGTATTGTAGACGATGAAATGGTAAAAGCCAAATCACCCTCTAAATTTTTTAAAAGATACAATGCTAAAAATCCTAAAAATGGTGGCTATCAAAAAGACAGAAGATTTTCTGGGTATACAGAAAGCAAAGATAATTTAAAATTGATTCGTCAATCCTGGGAAGACATGATTAATGCCGAATATAAAACTCATGGAATAGATAAAGTTGTATCCTGCAAAACTTTAAAAGCGCAACGTGATATAGCAGCTGAAGCAGGAGATGAAGATATGGTTGAATTTTTAAACCGTACTCCTCAGGAACATCTCGGCCCGGCTCTCGCATATAAAACCAAAAAAATCATTGAAGAAAATGGTTATGATCAAGAAAATATCGACAATACCTTGGACAAAATTTATCAAATGAGTGCCAAGGCTTTTGGTGTAATTATAGATAAAATTCAAAAAGCACGTAAAGCCGCTGAATTAAAATACAAAAAACAAATTGAATTAGAACGTAAAGAAAAGGAATATAGTGAAAAACGATTAGCAGAGCTTACTACTTCTGGCGAAATAATCAGAAAAGATTTTGTAAAATTACTTGGTTCAGTTAATAACCAAATAAAATATAACGAATCTGCAATTATAAGAATTGAAAAAACAATAACTCCGATTGATCAAATGCCAAGCAAGGTACTTAATATTATGACCAGCGGCAGATTTGAAAAATTGCAAAAAGAAGGTGAAGCAATAATCAGCCTTAAAAGTAGACTAAAAAAAATCTTAAGCCTATACGGTCCCAAAGAATCTATGCCTAATAATATACGAGCAGAGTATAACGAAAAAGGACGAGCTTACAGAATCCTAAAAGCTGATTATGAAAAGCAAGATGCAGAAATACACAGCTTCATCAGCTCTGAAGCAGGTGATAAATGGTATAAAAAATTGATAAAAGAAATGCTCGAACAAAGTAAAGACATGGAGAATCAAAAATTGAATCTACTCAAATTAAATAATGAGTATAGAGAATTGCGAAAAGAGATTATCGAAGTTGGCAGAAAGATAAACCCGCACTTGCATTACAAAATGAAATCTAAATATCGTGCTCCGGAACTTGGCAATGGAGCATCAGCTATATTTGACGCAAGAAATGATATAAATAGTCTGTTAAGTAATATCATCAATGCAGGCAGAGAAAATATAAAACAAAACAAAATGACCGTGGACTTGAATAGTAAAAGTAAAAAAAATACTGGATGGGAAATCTAACCTTAGCAAGTTTGTAGTTATTAAAGTTATCTATGTTGGTATTCTAACTATAGTTAGATCAATAATTGAAGTTACAAATTTAACTACAGGTATATTAATAATTCAAGTTATAATGCTAACTATAGTTATGTCGATAATTAATGTTATAATACTAATTGTTATCATATTCACAATTAAAGTTATGGTGTTTATATTGCTCTATAATATATATACAATAGACTGATGTATCATGCTCTGCTATAATAAAGGCAAGGAGGGGATGAGATGGACGACAAGGTATTAATGACGCTTTTATTTGCTGAAGGATTGATAGGATGTTTATTGGCAATTCGCTATTTTGAGCTAAAAATGACATTTTCATCCTACATTTGTATTAACAAATCTGGCTATGGCATTTTTTGGAGAAAAAGAAAGCTGGAAAAAATATACGATATTGTTTTATTTTTGATAAGCTTAGCTTTATTCATACTCCCAGTAAAAATGCAGATTTATACTGATATTAATTTGTTGTATAAGCTGTTGGTGTTAGATTTTGCTGTGATATTTATACTAGCTCGCATGAATGTTGTATTCAATAAAACTTTAGTCCATAATGTCCTCTTGCATTTGTTGATAAGAATTGAAAAAGAGGATATTGTGAGACGGTTTACCTATTCAGAGGCTGAAGAGATTTTGGTTGATTATAGAAAAACCTTGCCATGGTACGATGAAGGTCTTACGATACTAGCATGCAAACCATTGCTAAACAAGTTATTGTTGGAAGAGCTACACTATGTAAAGTATAGATATTGTGGGCATTGGTAAGTTTGGTAAATATAGTGATGCTGATATATATATTCAATGATTTTGCCTTACATTCTTGAAGCAAAGGGGGCCTATAACTATGTTAGCTGTAAACTACTCTACTCTCAAAAACAATTTAAAAGATTATTGTGATGAAGCAAGTGATAATAATCAAACTATTATTGTTACTCGTAAAAAATCAAAGAGCATTGTTATTATGAGCCTTGATAATTATAATCAGCTTGTGAAAAATGCCCGCAATGCAGAATACCTTGCTAAGCTTGATAGAAGTATGGAGCAAATCAAGAGTGGCTTTGGTGAAGTACATGAAGAAAAGAACCTTTAGATTATAGTAATAAGCCAGAAGTAAAAAATAGGCCTGGTTGTAGTAGACATATAGATTATTAATGATAAAGATAAAATTAGCAGAGTTGGTATGAAAATGCCGACTCTTTTTTTGCTCAGAGGTGTGTCCTTATTAAATATTTTTCAAATGATTGCTCCACCCTGTTGACTTACATCGTAATTATAAATATAATATTATTGAGTTGACATAATTGAGGTGAGTGTATGGATTACATGACTGAACTTACCGCTATTGCAAAATCGCATGGCGGAATTATCAAAACAAAAATAGCAGCACAACATGGCATATCCAAAGCAATGCTTTATAAGTTGTGCAAAGAAGATAAAATACAACGCATTGTAAAAGGTCAGTACATTCTTCCCGATGATATGCAGGATGAGTTGCTGGCGATCAGTAATCGTTCTGAAAAAGTAATATTTTCTCATGAAACAGCCCTTTACCTACATGGGATTTCCGACAGAACTCCATTCGAGCATACGGTTACAGCACCGTCCGGTTGTATTCCATCTGTAGCAATCAAATCTGAATGCAAGGTATATTACATCAAACCCGAATTATTTGAGCTTGGCAAAACAACGATGAAGACATCTGCAGGAAATGATGTTACTGCATATGATCTTGAACGCACGGTCTGCGATATAATCCGCAGTCGCAACAAGTTGGGAACAGAAACTTTCCTTGCGGCATTAAAACTGTATGCAGCTAACCCAAAGAAAGATTTGAATAAACTAAACTCTTACGCAAAAAAGATGCGAGTGTCTAATATCCTGCGTCAGTATTTGGAGGTGCTTCTGTGAGTAAAGCAATGAGTCTGAAAGCAAAAATTCGCAATATTGCCAAGCAGAAAAATATTCCTGCACAGGTCATTTTGCAGAACTATATGTTTGAGCGTTTGCTTGTCCGTTTGTCTGCTTCTGAATACAAAGAGAAGTTTGTATTAAAGGGTGGAATGTTGGTAGCAGCGATTGTTGGTCTCGACAACCGCGCAACGATGGATATGGATACCACGCTCAAAAACCTTCCCCTAACACCGGAAGCAATTCGCAGTGCATTGGAAGATATCTGCGACATCACATTCGATGACGGCATTGTGTATGAAATTGGCACAATCTCTCCCATTCGTAAAGATGACATTTACGGCGGATATCGTGTCATGCTAAATGCCAGGTTCGATATTATGCTGACACCGCTTAGCATCGATGTATCAACCGGGGACATAATTACGCCTCATGCGGTGCAGTACAACTTCTCCGAGATTTTTGATGACGAGAAATCATACGAGCTGTGGGCATACAACATTGAAACAGTTATGGCGGAAAAGGTGGAAACTATTTTGCGACGCGGCATATTCAACACCCGTCCAAGAGATTTTTACGATGCCTACATACTGACTACAACGCAGAAATTTGATATTGCGGTCTTTGAGGATGCATTGAAAGCAACGGCAAATCACCGCGGTACTACAAATCAGATCGCAGATGTTCCAAGTATTCTTCATAACATTGAAGAAAGTCCGGAACTCAAAACGATGTGGGATAAATACCGCAAGCAGTTTTCCTATGCAAATGATATTACGTACGAGCAAATTATGGATTCCATAAAGGCTTTGCTCAAATATTAAGCATGTAGATAATATTCGGAGGGGAATAGCATGAATAACGACCTTCTTAAAAGATATATTGATGATCAACCTACAAAGATTATAACAAAGCTCGATTTTGCAACAGGAAAACTTTCCTATGATAAGATTGTTCGTAAGCGTCAAACAGGAACCCGTTAAAACGTCCCCATATGAAAAAAGACCGCCGTCGGCGGTCTTTTTTCACATTCAAATTATTTCCCTCTCGTAAATTGCAAGAACAAGTTGCAGCAACATTAGCAGGAGCAGTTTTTACAGGTAAGGCTTGAGAAATCTCAGCAAATACAGGAGCAGCAACAGATGTACTTGCTTGTACTTCTGTAGAAACGGAGCAGAACACCTTTTTCTGCCATGTATAGAATGTAGACAGCTTGATTCCGTGCTCTTTGCACCAAATCTTTACAGGAAGCCTGCTGCTATGACATTCCTGCACACGCTTAGCTCCGTTTGCGGTTTGGTGTTATGAGCGACTGTTTGTATAGAGTTATTCATTAATCTCACCAACTATAATAAAGTCTAGGTTGTAGTTCCATGTATTTGCCTAGAAAAAATCTGCGCAAACGTCATGTCTACGCAGATAGTATACTATTAAATTGTGAGATTGGTAAGCCGTGATTTTATTTGACGCTTACATAGTTATGTCTATATTTAACGTTATGACACTAATTATAATTATATTAATGAGGCTGAAACAAACGCATCCTCACAAACTAAAAAAGAGCAGGACTTGGAGTATTTTCTCAAATCCCTGCTCTTTCTATAATAAGCTTTCGTTGTTTTGTAGTGATTTAATTCTAATGGCAAAGTAACCCGTTGTATGTTGTTGGCTCTAACAAGCTAAAAATATCAATACATATCAGCAACTGCCTCTTGCACCTGGCTTAAAATTTCTAGGTCCTTTTTATATTGCATTCTTGTTCTAACATATCCAATGATATTCATGATAAGCGCAATAGGTGCAAAAATCGTATAACCAATAACCCAACCAACAAAATATGCTACAGGACTTTTAGCCATAGCTGTTGCATTGTAAACTTGAGAACCAATGGACTGTGGTTTTTTATTACCGCCAAGATTTATAATAATAGCTGCAATCAGAAAATATGCAAACATATCATAAATACCATCGGCTTTAGTAAAATATTCAATTAAACCCCATACAATAAACAGTGAACAAAAACCAAGCTTAATAGCACGCTTTTTCAGCCATTTAGACTCATAATCAACTATGCTCTGCGCTTCATTCAAGCTGCATCGTGGACACATAGCCTGCCCGGTACCATTGGCCGTTCTAAACAACGCCTTTTTCTCACAGGCGTGGCACATGGCTACACCACATTTTGCACAAGTAGCTACAGCTTCTTCTTCATGATGAATATAACACTTCATAAAAAACACAACCTTTCTTTTATTTACGCAGAAGATTTTCTACGTTAAAATACTCTTCAACCCAAACCATCGGAATTAAAATCTTATTTCCTATAGTAATTGCCGGTATCTCTTTTTTCTTAATCAAATCATATATGGTATAAGGCGTAACAACATTATCACCAAGATACTCACAAAATTGCTTTACTGTTAAAAATCGTGGTTTTGTTTTCCTTCCACCGCTTTGTTCCTTTTCGTTCATACAAGACATCATCCCTTTAATTTTATAAATCGCTTTGGTTTTTTTGGATATTTTTTTCTTATTGTATCTGCTTTTGTATTTTGATATAATTAGAAAAAGTCTTTTTCTATCGGTTCTATTGATTTTGTTCATTATATTATGTTCGTTTTAAAAGAACTTCTTGATTATTATTATACTCGTATACTTGTTTTTGTCAAGTTTTTTGGAGGCCTTTTATGCATTTTTACGAAGCAAACGAATTTCACGTCCATCGAGAAAGTTTTGAAGAGCGTGCTTACGATAATTTTCGTTACAATTTTAAGAATATCCGCCAAGCACATCATCTTACCTTAGCTGATATGGCAGATATTCTCTGCCTACGCAGTCGCTCAACCTTATCCGAGTTAGAAAATGGCAATCATAAAAAAATGCTGGCTATGGACAGCATGATGCAATTAAGTAAAGTATTTGCAGTTTCTCTGGATTGGTTATTCGGCTATACATCCAATCCATACTGCGAACCGCAAATAATGGATATAGAGGATGCCTTATTAGATATTTACAGACGGTATGATCCGCTGGATTATATGGAAATACATGATACAGAAAACGTTGAAATCTGGCTGCCTAATGCATATCTTGATTACCAAACACGCAAAAAGACATATTCATTACCTGTACGTGCCAATATATGTTTTCTTTTTCATTGCATGATGCTTAATGAGCTTTATGATTCCTTGCCTTCTATTCTGCGTCCGGAAAGATTAGAGCATGCTCGTTCCGAAGAGGAAATCACCTATTTCTCTAATCAAAAATCAATGTATGAATCCTGCATTTTCAACTTAGTGCGCGGAACTGAAATCAACGATATCTATAAATATAAGCGAGGAAGTTACTTCACTGATTTAGAGCAATCTTATAGGAATGAACAATTATTAACACAATTGCTGCAGGGTAAAGAGAATGCTGCTGCGGTGTTCGATATCACCAAAGAAACTGATTAGTAATATAAAGTACACATCATGCCTTATGGCGATACAAGAATATATGATAAAAACATAGTGTTCAAAGGCTGGGGCTTGCCCCAGCCTTTTCTATCTTCGCCAGCATCGGCTATAACTAATTAGTGCAAATCTACTACGCGCTCGGCAGCAGGAAACACGACACCTAATAGGTCAAGATCAAAAGAAAAGCTCGTAAAAGCAGGCTAGTATGAGCTAGCGAGCAATTACGAGCTTAAATATTAGAGTGTTTGAACCACTGTGTACCGAACGGGATGCACGGTGATGTGAGATGTCGACTATTCAAATAATGAGCAGTATCCTGCTCAATTAGAAGTTAATCTGCTTTTTGCTGTTGCTGCAGCATAGCATTTTTGGCTTGCTCTTGTTTGTAAGCTTGTTCAAAGAAAGCTGCACGCTCTTCAGCAAGCTTCAATCGAGCTTTAAAGTTTTCCACTTCTTCAGGAGTGTAGGAATATAGTATCTGCATAGGAATCACCTCTTTCATAATAAATAAAAAAGCACCTGTCAAGCTCGACAGATGCCACTGGCCCAGAAAGCCAGGCACGACCTCAACGCGTATGCGAAGCTACCCGTGCAACTAAATACAGTATATCATCAGATTATATTAATAGCAAGAGTATTTTTGCTACCCATTGACATATCAGAATGTAGATTTCCATAATACCTTCCCGTCTTTTTTGATGTTTTTGAAAAACGGTGTAATATTACCCCATTCATTAAATTGCCTATTGTATATCAGGAGTACAGATATAACTTTATTGTATTTTAGTTCTAACTCTACAACAAAGTCAATCATATCGTTATGCATTTTATCCGTATAATCGTCGAGAATTACCGCTATATCTATATCTGATTCTGACGTTGCGGTTCCTCTTGCTACAGAGCCATATAATATTATTTCTTTGACATTTAGAGCAGTGAAGGTTCGAAGCAATTGTGGTATAAGATCAGAAATGAGCATGTCTATGTTATTCATGGCACAGTCTCCTTGCTGTTATCATAACTTTTCAAGATAATTATAGCATTATAATGAGTGTTATAGCAATTAAGTAGCGCAGCTGGCGCAGTAAGTCAAGAGCTTTTCAGCTACGCTGCGCTTCGCTGAACTCTGCTCTTGACTGATTGCGTCAGCCACGCTGTTGATTTAGGCATCTTAAAATAAAAGGAGATGTCTAAAAATGTTTAATTTAACCAAACCAACCGTACCGACATTAGAATACCAAAAAGCGCGTCAAGCGCATAAAGCACTTGGTAGAGAAGATCGCTTTCTGGCCCACATGTATTGCACCCATAACCCGTTTATACGTCATGTATTGAAGCTGAGGCAGTATGGTCGTTGTCCTGTATGTGGCAAGCTAATTAGTCCAGAATCGCCAGCTAATGTACATCATCTCAGCTATTCGCGCTATTGCGGATCTAGAACAAGTGAAATCAAATGCTTTTTTCCTAGAGACAATGGCATGATTTACGCAATGACGCCTAATTGTGAGTTATGCTATTATGATTGTCCGGAAAAAGCCGAAGCATGTATGAATAATCTAGTGCTATTACATAGTGCTTGCCATGACAAGTTACATAAAACCCATTGTGATTTTTAGCAATAAAGTTATATTTTGATTTCGCTAGAATAAAAATTCCTAAAGTAGATTCTTTATATTGCAGCCATCTACTTTAGGAGGTTCCTATCATCTACTCCTGATTGTCCAAAATCTTGCAGCTCGTCATTGGTAAGCGTAAATCCTTTGCCCATTTTGTCATGTTTAGGAGACCATTCCCTGATGTTGTACTTAGGCTTACGCTCGTTCTAGGACATAAGGTTATCATCATTTTTTGCTTCAGTCATAGCTAATCTCAACCTTCTTTATTGGCGCAAGAAACTTCTGAGGTTCAATATACAGATTATCTAAAATCGGTAATAAATCTATATAATCCTCTTCCAATTTATCCTCATTTTTATTTTTACAAAGTACAACTATATAGCCATTATCCCATTCTAAAACTTTTGTATACCTTTCCAATCGTTTCCCGGTCAAAAAAGTTATCACTCTATCACGAAACCTAAAAAAAGTATATTCGCCTTTATTGCTTAAAAAAGCAGTATTTAACGTATTAGTCATAAGCAAACACCTCGATTAACTAACAATGCTCTGTACTTTCCCTCTTAATCAAAGTTTAGCACAGACAAAAATTAGTGTCAAAAATCTTTAACAGGAACATCTTTCTTTAACATCACGTATTCATAAATCAGCGGGTTTTTATACTCTGCAAGGAGTTTTTGCCTTCTAAAATATGCAGTTCTAAAGTAACTAAGCTGGTTTTTGATGTTAGAGATTCAAGTAAAAAATAAAAAAAGAAAAATATAAAGAATTTTTTTCGGGCAGCAAGCTACCCTGCAAAAAATTACGCTAGCGCGAACAGCAAGGAAAAGATAATACCGGTACTAAAATCAAAAATATTAATGTCAGCTAAGCCCCAAAAGCCCCAGAGGGGGCTTATCTAACAAGGGAAAGGCTGATACAAATACTCTCACTGTTTAGCAAATTGGGGCCCCACCCACGCCGGTGGGCACCCCAATTATTGGGGGATGGCGCGTTGTCTACCTATTGTCGCTCTAATATAGGTGTTAATGCTGTTATTGAATTTAAAATTTGATTATAACTGTACTATATATGGAAAAATGATAGCTTATATACACCATATATTGTGGATGATAACGCTAGTGGAGAGAGTCTTGAATTCGTAATCAGTAGGTCGCAGGTTCAAATCCCGTCAGTAGCTCCATTAAAAAATCAAGCACCCATGCGGTTTTCGCGTGGGTGCTTTTTTTGTGGTGCGCCCAGCATGGGCGATAACTAGGTGGTGAAAGTCCACTACG
>NZ_CALDXR010000038.1 GCF_937920985.1 uncultured Phascolarctobacterium sp. | reverse complement strand
AGGAGGGGAGAGTGGGAATGATAGCAAAAGTAAAGACAGCAAACCCCTCTCAGTCACCCTAGCGGGTGACAGCTCCCCCCAAGGGGAGTCTCTTAGTGTCGCTTTGCGCTAACATACAAAACCGCAAGCGGTAATCAGGTACAACCCTTCCGTCTGCTCACTGCGTTCGCAGCCACCTTCCCCGAGGGGCAGGCAAGAAGTCAGGCTTAAAGCTGACTTACCTTGGTTCCCCCTTGGGGGAACTGTCGCCGTAGGCGACTAAAGGGGGTGCTAAAAGCTTCGGTAGCAGAAAGCCTCTCTGAGGAGGGGAGAGTGGGAATGATAGCAAAAGTAAAGACAGCAAACCCCTCTCAGTCGCCCTGACGGGCGACAGCTCTCCCCTAGGAGAGCCTTTCTCAGCATATACCGCAAGCGGTAATCAGGCTTTTAAGAAGGCAGCCAGCCTCCAAAGATAACTTTACTATAACACACCAACCGGCATTTGACAAGAGTTCTGGCAACTTCGTTCTGTCCCACACCTCTCGCAAGAATTTTAATCAGCGTATTCGCCAATAAAGCAAAATCACGAATATGCCAAGAGGCAAAAGGCAGCATAGCAAAATCTTTCCCCTCTATCTCCCATTTTCCTACTATTTCCCATATAGATAGTTGATAATTATTTTCAATCGTGATATGATTATATTGGTTCCTAAGGAACTAATAATTGATTATTCTTACAAAAGAATGAAAAAGAGAGGTTTTTTAAATGACGACTGTTGCTGAAAAGTATTTACAAATTGCTAAGCTGGCGAAGGATCCTGCTAATGCAGAGGTTGTTATTGATGGTATTCTGACATTTTTCGGATTGGATTATTTTGACTTAGACCTGGGTGTTGAGTACCTGTATACTACCAAGGTGATTGACTATAAATTCAGAAGCGTGCTGCACAAGGCTGAAGATATGGATGCTATTATGGCATGGTTCAAAGAAAAAGCCGGCGTTACCGACGAAGAGATCGCTGCTGCTGAAGCAAAAGAAAAAGAATACGTTGCAGGCTGCCTGATGCTTGCTAAACAATATCTGGGCATGGGCCACTGCATCAGCGGCAAAACCTACCTGGAGCTGGCTGCTGCCAAAGGCTCTGAAGAAGCAATCGCACAGCTGAAGGACATGGAATATGCACAAGACATGTACAACCTGGGTGAGCATTACCTGGCAATGGGCCATTGCATCTGCTCCAAGACCTACTTTGAACTGGCTGCTGCCAAAGGCTGCCCGAAAGCTGCTGCTAAGCTGAAGGACATGGAATACGCAGAAGATATGTACAAGCTGGGCGAGCAATACCTGGGCATGGGCCACAAAATCTGCTCCAAGACCTACTTTGAATTAGCTGCTGCCAAAGGCTGCCCGAAGGCTGCTGCTAAGCTGAAGGATATGGAATACGCTGCAGACATGTACAAGCTGGGCGAGCAATATCTGGCAATGGGCCACAAAATCTGCTCCAAAACCTACTTTGAACTGGCTGCTGCCAAAGGTTGCCCGGAAGCTGCTGCTAAGTTAGCTGAATACTAAGCATAATTGATTCTCTAAAATAAGTGTTGGAGTTTTGACCTGATTCAGGTTAAGACTGCCAACACTTTTTTGCTTAAAAGACTTGTGTTGGCAGCTGGAAAAGCGTTCCTGAAAAAAATTGCAAAAAAACACTTGCCAAAACGCTAAACATATGGTAATATATATACCTGTCAGACACCTGACATTGGCCCGGTGGTTCAGTTGGTTAGAATGCCGCCCTGTCACGGCGGAGGTCGTGGGTTCGAGTCCCATCCGGGTCGCCAATGCGGAAATAGCTCAGTGGTAGAGCACCTCCTTGCCAAGGAGGGGGTCGCGAGTTCGAATCTCGTTTTCCGCTCCATAGGGGCATAGTTCAATGGTAGAGCAACGGTCTCCAAAACCGTCGATCTGGGTTCGAGTCCTAGTGCCCCTGCCATAGTTAAAGTAGCCTGAGAGTTCGCTCTCAGGCTTTTTTCATGCCTGCGTTTAGCAAGATACTACTTTATTAGCAAATAGTTTATGCAAGGCTTTGCTGCTAACCCCTTTACCTTGCATCTTACAAGCTTTTCTGTAACTTTCAAGACAATTTTATTGACAGTATGACTGAAAAAGCATATAATAAAATAGTTTAGTAATACTGTGAAAGGATGCACTTGACAAGCATCCTTTTTCTTGTCTTTTATGAAGGAGAGAAAAGGAATAATGATTAGAAACGATATTCGTAATATAGCAATTATTGCCCACGTTGACCATGGCAAGACTACCCTGGTTGATGCTATGCTGAAGCAAAGCGGCGTTTTCCGTGCTAACGAGCGCGTGGAAGAACGCGTTATGGACTCCAACGCATTGGAGCGTGAACGTGGTATCACCATTCTGTCTAAAAACACTGCTGTTATGCATAACGGCGTAAAAATCAACATTCTGGACACCCCGGGCCATGCTGACTTCGGCGGCGAGGTTGAACGCGTACTGACCATGGTTGATGGCGTACTGCTGCTGGTTGATGCTTATGAAGGCCCGATGCCGCAGACCAAATACGTACTGCGTAAAGCATTGGAGCAACACCTGAAACCGATTGTTGTCATCAACAAGATTGACCGTCCTGACCAACGTGTTGATGAGGTTATTGATGAAGTTCTGGACCTGTTCATTGAACTGGATGCAGATGAAGATCAGCTGGAGTTCCCGGTTGTTCTGGCTTCCGCCCGTAACGGTATTGCCAAGCTGTCCATGGATGAGGAAAGCGATTCTCTGGAGCCTTTGTTCAAAGTAATTCTGGAAAACATTCCTGCTCCGGACGTTGACGTTAACGCACCGCTGCAGATGCTGGTTAATACCCTGGATTATGATGATTATGTAGGCCGTATCGTTGTCGGCCGCGTAGTTCGCGGTACCATCCACAACGGCGAAAACATTACCCTGATGGACGAAGCAGGCAACCGTAACGGCAAAATCGGCCGTCTGTACACCTACCAGGGCCTGAAGCGTGTAGAAGTGCCTGAGGTTGAAGCAGGTGATATCGTTGCGCTGATCGGTCTGCAGGACGCTAACATCGGCGACACCATCGCTGACAGCGAAAATCCGGAAGCTCTGAAGGGCATCAAGATTGACGAACCTACTCTGTCCATGCTCTTCTACGTTAACAACAGCCCGTTTGCCGGTCGTGAAGGCGAATTCGTTACCAGCCGTCACCTGCGTGACCGTCTGTTCAAAGAGGTTAAAACCAACGTTTCCATGCGTGTTAAAGAAACCGACAGCCCGGATGCTTATGAGGTTGCTGGTCGTGGCGAGCTGCATCTGTCTATTTTGATTGAAACCATGCGTCGTGAAGGCTTTGAGCTGCAGGTTGGTAAACCTAAGGTTATTATGCACCGCGATGAAAACGGCAAGCTGATGGAGCCTATGGAAGCATTGACCATTGACGTACCGCAGGACTTCATGGGTGCTGTAATGGAAGGCCTGGGCCTGCGTAAAGCTGAGCTGCAGAACATGACCGAAATGGCCGGCTATCTGCGTATGGAATTCAAGATTCCTGCTCGTGGCCTGATTGGCTTCCGTAACCAGTTCCTTACTGATACTAAAGGTAACGGCATTATGAACCACGTATTTGCCGGTTATGAAGAATATAAGGGTGAAATCCCCGGCCGTACCCGTGGCAGCCTGGTTGCATTTGAAACTGGCGAAACCACCTCCTATGGTATCGGCAATGCTCAGGAGCGCGGCACCATGTTCGTAGTTCCTGCAGAAAAGATTTACGAAGGCCAGCTGGTTGGCGAAAACAGTCGTGAAGACGACATGGACGTTAACCCCTGCAAGAAGAAACATGTCAGCAACATGCGTGCTTCCGGCAGTGACGACGCTATCCGTCTGATTCCGCCTCAGACCTTCTCTCTGGAGCAGGCTCTGGAGCACATCAACGATGATGAGCTGGTTGAGGTAACTCCGAAGAGCATCCGTATGCGTAAGAAGGTTCTGGACCGTCTGGAGCGCGGCAAGCTGCGTGGCCGTATGAAGAATGTTCAAGCATAAATTTTGACAACCTGTTGAAAATTTGCTACAATTAGATTACTAAGCAGGACTTTTGCCTATAGGCAGCGAATAATAGTCTAAATAACTGTTTTGGTTTGGAGGCTGATGGCCATGGGTTTAAAAAATACAGCAATGAAATTCTTTTGGTCAGATGAACAGGAAGAGCAGCAGGAGGTATATGCCCGTCCGCGTCTGCTGAAATCCGGTCATTTGAATATTATGGTGCGTACGCCGAAATCCTTTGCGGATGTGCGTGAGTATGCAGATTCTCTGATGAACGGCAGCGCAATTATGGTATGCTTCGATGCAGTTGACGAAGCGCTCAGATATCGCATTTTTGATTATCTGAACGGCGTAAGCTACATTGTAAATGCCGATGTGAAAAAAATTAATGATGATTTGCTGCTTTATGCACCTGAACAGGTACAGGTTAGCAAGGAAGAGACAAGAGCTTCTTCCAGTGTACGTTCCTGGCTTAGTAAATAAAAATTAAAAAATTAGCCGTTGCTTGTCACTCTGCGGGGTGGCTGGCAGCGGCTTTTTGTCTATCTGCAGGGCCTGGCAATATTTGCAAATACCAGCTTGGTGTGCTAAAATTAAAAGAACTTTATTAATCCTATCAGTGAAGCTAAACAGGAAAGAAGAGGTATATATGAGCGAAATGAAAATGAAGAAGAATGGTAAAAAATTAGGTGTTGTCGGTGGCCTTGGCCCTGCAGCTGCTGCAGAGTTCTTGCGTCAGTTTACTATGAGATGCCCGGCAAGCTGCGACCAGGAGCACCCGGTAGTGTATATGATTGGTGACTGCGATATCCCGGACCGCGGCACAGCAATTTTCGGCAAGGGTGAATCCCCGCTGCCGAAGCTGAAGGCTGATTTACTGCAGCTGTGCGATATGGGTGCGGATGTACTTGCTGTTCCCTGCAATACTGCACATTTCTTTATCGACCAATTTGCTGATGAATTGCCGGTACCGTTGCTGCATATCGTTGACGAAACCGTTAAGGCTGCCAAAGAGCTGTCTCCGGAAAAGGGTGCCTGGATGCTGTCTACTAAAGGCACGCGTGCTTGCGGACTGTATCAGAAATATGCCGAAAAGCGCGGACTGACACTGTACATTCCGAATGAGGAGCAGAGCGATAAATCTCAGGAGGTTATCAACTGCGTTAAGGCTAACCAGCTGGCAAAGGCCGGCGCTATTATGAAGGAGCTGGTAGAGGAGCTGTGGGCTGAGCGTGATATTCCTGTAATGACCGCCTGCACAGAGCTGCCGCTTGGCTATGATGCATCCGGACTGCCGCAGGAGCGCAGCGTTTCCAGCATCGGTGCGCTGGCAGATGCCTGCGTGCGTGCTCTTTATGAAGAAGTAAAATAATATTTGTTCGCTGAACCACCTTGGCGTGAGGCTGAGGTGGTTTTTATTTTACTGCGATAAATTGCACATAATTTTCAGAAAACAACTTGACTGCCAGATATTGATGCTTTATAATCTAATAAGTAGAAAAATCTGAAAATTACAAAGATAGGGAGCTGATAAAGTGCCAACACAGGAGCTTACCGAAGTGCAGCAAATTGTTCAGGAGCTGTGCTTAATGAATAATAAGTTTATGAATAAGGTTTTTGAAAACAATATTCCTGCAGCGGAATTGTTATTGCGCATTATTTTGAAAAATGATAAAATCAAAGTGAAAGAAGTTAAGGTGCAGAATTTTATCCAAAATCTTTATGGACATTCGGCACAAATGGATATTCTAGCACAGGATGAGGCTGGAGTATACTTCAATGTTGAGGTTCAACGTAGTGATGAAGGTGCGCCAGCAAAAAGAGCACGCTTTTACAGCAGCTTGCTGGACAGTAATTTGCTGAAGGCCGGTAAGCCATACGAACAGTTACCGGTTACCTATGTAATTTTTATCACTGAAAATGATGTGCTTCAAGGTAATCTGCCATTATACGATATTGATAGAGTGATTAAGCAAAACGGTGCTGATTTTGGCGATGGTACGCATATCGTTTATGTAAACAGTAAGGTACAAGATGATACACCGTTAGGCAAGCTGATGCAGGATTTTTACTGTAAGGATCCCGCAAGGATGCATTATAGTGAATTAGCTGCGAAATGCGGATATTTGAAAAATGCAAAGGAGAGTAAAGCTGACATGCAGGATATTATTGAACAATACGCAGAGAAACGAGCGCAAAGAGCTGTTGCAGAAAACGATATGAAGGTCGTTGAGAAACTTCTAGGAAAAGGAATGTCGGTAGAAGAAATAGCAAATCTGTTGGATTTAACGGAAGCTCATGTAAGAGAACTTGCTGGTAAGCGCAGTGCCTAAGCGGCTGTTTGCAAAACACAAAGGAGCGTGAAGCTTACATGCGGGATATTATTGAAGAATATGCAGAGAAAAGAGCACAAAAGGCTGTTGCAGAAGCAGAAAGAGAAAATAATAAGAAAATTGTAGTAAAGCTTTCAGCTAAGGGTATGTCGGTAGAAGAGATAGCAAGCATTTTGGAGATAACAGAAGCACAGGTAAGAGAACTTGCTGGTAAGCGCAGTGCCTGAAACAATAATAATTTAAAATGAAAAATGCCCTCGGTTTGCAGTTAATTTGTAAGCCGGGGGGTTTTGCTTTTAGTGCAATCTAATATAAAAATTAACCTTTAGCGTGAGTTTCCAGAAAAGCATTTTTACTGCGTTTATCCTAGTAGTGTGCTATAATATAAACATACTATCGTTGGCAGCAGCTGCTGCCTTTTGTTAACAGAGGTAAAACATATGCAAGAATTTTTAATTGTGAAGGGTGCGCGTCAGCACAACCTGAAAAATATAACGGTAGAAATACCACGCAATAAAATGGTAGTTATCACAGGCCTTAGCGGCAGCGGCAAAAGCAGCCTGGCCTTTGATACAATTTACGCCGAAGGCCAGCGCCGCTACGTGGAATCACTTTCGGCCTACGCCCGTCAGTTTTTGGGGCAGATGGACAAGCCTGATGTGGATTACATCGAAGGCCTGAGCCCGGCAATTTCCATCGACCAGAAGACCACGAGCCGCAATCCGCGTTCTACCGTAGGTACGGTAACGGAAATTTACGATTACCTGCGCCTGCTGTTCGCGCGCGCAGGTGAACCGCACTGCCCTAAATGCAGCAAGCTCATCGAGCAGCAGAGCGTGCAGCAGATAGTCGACAAGGTGCTGGAGCTGCCGCAGGGAAGCCGCTTTATGGTGATGGCGCCGCTGGTGCGGGGGCGCAAGGGTGAGCATATGCGTTTGCTCGACGATATGCGGCGTGCAGGCTATGTGCGTATGTATATTGACGGCGAGGTGCGCACACTGGATGAGGATATCCGTCTGGAGAAAAATAAAAAGCACAGCCTTTCTGTAGTTATCGACCGTCTGGCGGTGCGTGAAGGCATCAGGCAACGTTTGACGGATTCCGTGGAAACGGCGCTGAAGCTGGCCGATGGCTTTGCGGAGGTAGCAACACTGGGAGAAACAACGGCAACGCAGCTTTTCAGCGAGCATTTTGCCTGCAATGACTGCGGTATCAGCCTGCCTGCGATTGAACCGCGCCTGTTTTCCTTCAACAACCCCTTCGGTGCCTGCCCGGACTGCACAGGTCTTGGCATGCATATGGAGTTTGACAAGGCCTTGATTGTGCCTGACGCTGACAAAAGCTTTGCGGAAAGGTGCATTGCCTGCTTCAGCAACAATCTGAATTCCTATTTCATGAAGCAGCTGGGCGCAGTTCTTGCTGCCTATGGCTATAGCTATGACACCAAATGGAATGAGCTGACGCCCGAGATGCAGCAGCTTTTGTGGGATGGTGCCGGCGAGAGCAAGTTTAAGTTCCTGTACGAAAACCTGCAGGGTGAGGTTAAGGAGCACAACACAACCTTTGACGGCATTTTGAACGTGCTGCGCCGTCGTTACCGTGAAGCCTTCAGCGACGCTATGCGTCAGGATTTGGAGGAGTTTATGACGAGCACTCCCTGCGCGGCCTGCCATGGCAGCCGCTTGAAGCCGGAGGCTCTGGCAATTCTTATCGGCGGTAAAAATATCTGTGAGGTTACGGCGCTGACGGTGCGCGACTGCCTGCAGTTCTTTAAAAAGCTGGAGCTGACGCCGAAGCAGCAAATCATTGCGCATCAGGTGCTGAAGGAGATCATGGCGCGCCTGCAGTTCCTCAACGACGTAGGCCTTGATTACCTGACGCTGGACAGAAGCGCCGGTACGCTGAGCGGCGGCGAAGCGCAGCGCATCCGTCTGGCAACGCAGATAGGCAGCGGCCTGACAGGCGTGCTGTATATTCTGGACGAACCGAGCATCGGTCTGCATCAGCGCGATAACGGCAAGCTGCTGGAAACGCTCAAGCATTTGCGTGATTTGGGCAATACGCTGATTGTTGTCGAGCATGATGAGGAAACGATGTATGCTGCCGACCAAATTATCGACATCGGTCCGGGAGCAGGCGAGCATGGCGGTGAGGTAGTGGCCCAAGGCACGGTAGAAGAAATTAAGCAGGTGCCTGCATCCGTTACCGGTACCTATCTTAGCGGCCGCAAATTTATCCCGGTTCCTAAGCATCGCCGTGAGTGCGATGGCAGGATGCTGACGATTCACGGCGCCCGCGCCAACAATCTCAAAAATATTGATGTCAGCATTCCGCTCGGAGTCTTTACTGTAGTAACAGGCGTGAGCGGCAGCGGCAAATCTACTTTGATTAACGATATTCTCTATAACTCTCTTGCTGCGAAGCTCAACAGTGCGCGTCTGCGTGCTTCCGAGCATGACAGCATCGAGGGCATAGAATATACAGATAAGGTCATCAATATCGACCAGTCCCCAATCGGACGCACACCGCGCTCCAATCCTGCAACCTATACCGGCGTTTTTGATTTTATCCGAGAGCTCTTCAGCCAGACCAACGAGGCCAAGCTGCGAGGCTATAAGGCAGGCCGCTTCAGTTTTAACGTAAAGGGAGGACGCTGCGAGGCCTGCAAGGGCGACGGCATGAATAAGATAGAAATGAACTTCCTGCCGGACGTTTATGTTCCATGCGAGGTTTGCCACGGTGCACGCTACAATCGCGATACGCTGGAGGTGCATTATAAGGGCAAATCCATCGCGGAGGTTCTTGATATGACGGTGAGCGAAGCCTGCGAATTCTTCAAAAATCAGCCGCGCATTTACCGCAAGCTGGCAGTGCTGGAGGACGTAGGCCTTGGCTACATTCATCTGGGACAGGCAGCGACGACGCTGAGCGGCGGCGAAGCGCAGCGCGTGAAGCTGGCAACGGAGCTTTCGCGCCGCAGTACGGGACGCACCGTGTATATCCTGGACGAACCTACGACAGGCCTGCATATCGCGGATGTACACAAGCTGTTGGATGTGCTGCAGCGTCTTGTAGAAGGCGGTGACAGCGTTATCGTCATTGAGCATAATCTGGACGTTATCAAGGTAGCGGATTATATTATCGACCTCGGTCCCGAGGGCGGCGACAAGGGCGGTACCTTGGTGGACAGCGGTACGCCGGAGGAAGTAGCGAAGGTCAAAAAATCCTACACAGGACAGTACATCAAGCAGGAGCTGGCTAAGGCGAAGAAGAACGGGTGGTACGTATGACAGAATTAGCCGCAGGCTTTAGTGATAACATAAAAAACGCCCTGGCTGTGCTGCCGGAAAAGCCCGGCGTTTACCTGATGCACGATGCTTCCGGCAAGGTTATCTATGTCGGTAAGGCCGTAGTGCTGAAAAACCGCGTGCGCAGCTACTTCCGCAATTTGGCCAGCCATACGCCGAAGGTGAAGGCGATGGTGGCGAAAATCGCGGAGATTGAAACGATTGTTACCTCCAGTGAGGTGGAAGCGCTGATTCTGGAATGTAACCTGATCAAAAAATATCGCCCGCGTTACAACATTAGCCTGAAGGACGATAAAACCTATCCCTATCTTAAGGTTACCATGCAGGAGGATTTCCCGCGTTTATATGTTACACGCAGACACATGCGTGACGGCGCACGTTATTACGGACCGTATGCCGACGCCGGTGCCATGCATGCTACGGTAAAGCTGCTGCGCAGCATGTTTCCGCTGCGCACCTGCCGCAAAATGAATCCTGACAGACCGTGCCTGAACTACCATATTAAGCGTTGCCTTGCACCCTGTGCCGGTTATATCAGCAATGCGGATTACCACAAGATGATTAAATCCGTCTGCATGGTGCTGGACGGACGCACCACGGAGCTGGAGCGTGATTTGAAGCAGCAGATGCAGGAGGCAGCGGATAACTACGCCTTTGAGGAGGCTGCCAGACTGCGCGACCAGCTGCAGGCTGTGGCACGTCTGAACGAGGCGCAGAAGGCTGTCACTAATAACGGCGGTGATATGGATATCTTCGGCCTGGGGCAGGATATGACAGGCCTGTGCGTGCAGCTATTCTTCGTGCGTAAGGGCAAGCTCATCGGCAGAGATAACTTCTTTATGCCCGACGGCGGCGACACGCCGCAGGAGGTTATGACAGCCTTCGTCAAGCAGTATTATAACGAAGCAACCTTTATTCCCAAGGAAGTAGTGCTGCCGTATTTGCCCGAGGAGGAAGAAAAACAGCTTATTGAAACGTGGCTGGCAGACAAGGCGCAGCGACGGGTAGAGCTGCTGCTGCCACAGCGCGGCGTTAAAAAGGATTTGCTGAAGCTGGCGAATGAAAATGCCGTCAAGCTGCTGAACGAACGCTTGCGCAAGGGCAGCCTGTCGCTGAAAAACGACCTGCAGGCAGCCGAAGAGCTGCAGCAGGCCTTGGGCTTGGAGCATCCTCTGGAGCGCATGGACTGCTTCGATATCAGCCATACGCAGGGTAGCGAAACTGTTGCTTCCATGGTTGTGTTCCGCAACGGCACCAGCAGCAAAAAAGATTACCGCAGATATAAAATTGTTTCGGCAGAAGGCAAGCCTGATGATTTCAAATCCATGCAGGAGGTTGTCTACCGTCGTTACCGGGATTATGAGGACTTGCCCAGCCTGGTGGTTATCGACGGCGGCAAGGGCCAGCTGAGCTCGGCGCTGGAGGTTATCCGCGGCCTGGGCCTTGACGATTTGCCGGTTGTAGGTCTGGCCAAGCGCGAGGAGGAAATCTTTAAACCGCATCAGAGCGAAAGCATTATGCTGGACCGTGAAGGCGCTGCGCTGCACCTCATTCAGCGCATCCGCGATGAGGCGCACCGCTTTGCTATTACCTATCACCGCAAGCTGCGTGGTAAACGCAATCTCATTTCCGTGCTCGACCATGTGGATGGCATCGGTCCTAAGCGTCGGCAGGAGCTGTGGAAGGCGTTCAAAACGCTGGACGCTATGCGAGCAGCAAGCGTCGAAGAGCTGGCTGCGGTAGAAGGCATGAACCATGCGGCGGCACAGACGCTGTACGACTTCTTCCGTCTGGATTTGCTGGAAAAGCAGCAGGCGCTGCAGTAAAAGGTTCACAGCTATTTTGCAGAATATCCTCGCATACTGTGCTATAATAATTATAGGTCAAAAATAATAATTATTATGTAGCTCGCACTTAGCTATTCTTAAAAGCGCGGGCTATGGCAAGAGGAGGACGAAGCTTATGGCAAAATGGGTATGTGATGTTTGTGGTTATGTGTATGATCCTGAGGTTGGCGATCCCGATAACGGTGTTGCAGCAGGCACAGCCTGGGAAGATGTACCGGAAGAATGGGTTTGCCCTCTTTGCGGTGTAGGCAAGGATCAATTCTCGGAAATGTAAAATTGCATAGGATATAGCAAACGAGGCTGGGGTTATCCTAGCCTTAAACAGAAAAACCAGTGGAGGTTTACCGTCAGGTAAATATCCGCTGGTTTTTTAGTGCAAAAAATTAAAAAATACTTAATTCTAGCGATTCTTTAATTTGTGAAGTTGGTTTGTCCCAACCTCTTTGATGTTACTTATTAATTATAGATATTTTTATATTTATCGTAGACAGCATGCAGCAGCTCTTTGCTTTCCTCTTCGGAATAAACCATACTGCTTTCCGGCAGGTAAACCAGAAAATCATGGAATGCATGTACCAGGCTTAATTCCTGCAGATGGAAGATATACTGTCCTTTATTGGAACTGAAGTAATATATAATAATATTTTGCTCGCTTGGCGCGCAAATGCAGATAGGTGACGGTACGGAAAGCTTTTCACTGCGCACAATCCTTGGCGTGAAGCTGCCATCATCAACGCTGTTGATAATGTTCTTTAAAAGCGCCAGGCGTTGCGGCGGCGTCAGGTAAGTGTACATGAAATCAGGGATTTCTGTTACGCGTCCTGTTTCCATAAAGAGGTTTAGGCCCTCCAACGTAAAGGAAATATGATGTGTGCTGTATTGTGCACGGATTTTGTCAAAATAAGCAACAATAACACCTTGCATTTCAGCCGGTATAATATCCTTGTTTAATCTGTCCATAAGTATATCTTCCGGACAGAAGCTGGGGAAGCAAGGCTGGTAGAAAAGCTCATGCACTTCTTCAGCGTTTATTTCCTCATCGCTGAGGAAGGTAGACTGCAAATATTCCTCCGGCGTAGGATGGAAGGCTTGGCAGATCGGATTAGCAACACTGAGACTTTTTTTGAAGGTATCACAGGTAAGTGCAACCATATCCTGTGAATGATAGAGAACTGCTTTATCCTGTTCGTAGGATATTGTTAAAACAAAATCACTGGTGATGATTTTAAACGGCAGCATACTTGTGTGGTTGAACAACGTATCAACATTGTCATAAACATAGTAAGGATGGAAAACCTCGCATTGGAATAAAATAGGCACAAGCTTTTGCAGGATGTTAAGGTTATAGGTTGTGCTTTTATGTCCTTCGTTTTTGTCAAAAACGATGATAGCTTCCACAAGCGTGTTATTGCGGTTAAAATCAATGGAAGTAAGACAATCAAAAATATATTGATATTCAGGCTGTACCATTAATTTGATGTGGCCTGATTTTTTATTGGCTTCAATTTCCAAAACCGCCTTCAAAATACGATTGATATTAGCCTGACCGTTGATAGTTTTTAATTGTTCCTGCATATCGAGCATATCCTGTACGCCTGTGGGAATCACAAGCTCGTCGGCAGAATTCATATCGTAAAAACCGGAGATGATTTTGCTGACGTGCTCACGACGGAAAAAGTTTTCTTCTCCCATATGTGATATATGATAGGCGCGCAGTAATTCTGCTGTTTCACTGGGGTTGAGCATCATGGCTTTGGCGATGGCAGTTACGTCTGCAACATTCGCAGGCATACGCTTACCAACCTTCATGTGCTGTATCATTGTTCTGTCTACACCGCTTATTTTTGAGATAGTGTAAATTGTTGTATTTTTGGTTTCTAGATACTTTTTGAGCGTATCTGCAAATAATGTCATAAGCAAAACCCTTCCTAAAAATAGTTCATCGTCAATATATATATTATAGATGAATTTGTGACAATAATAAAGTCTTGAATATGCAAGAAGCCTGTCACAAAAGTTGTCACATGTGTCAGATATATGTCAATTTGGTTAAAATTAAGAGTATAATGGAAATTTCATAATGATATATACGAGCATTGATAAGAGATACCCCTATATGACGATGCTTTGCGAACTAATAGACAAGTACTTCGTAGAAACGCTATTGTGTAGTGGGGGGCAAAATGGGTGTTAGAGGTATACATTGGAGGGTATAGTGGATGGTTTTAGCTTGCGACTTGACTACTATTAGTGTATCAATAAATTTCTCATATCAATTTAGTAGAGAGGGTGATATTAATGCCAATATTGAATAGAATAAAATTTGATGGTACTCGTAACAACGAACCATGGTTAATTTATAAATGGGAAAGGGAAGATATTATATTAGGTTCGCAGTTAATAGTTGGACCTGGACAAGAAGCTATATTTGTAAAAAATGGTCAGGCGCAAGACATTTTATAAAAAAGCGGTGGCTTTAGAAGCGCGGTCTTTAGCTTGTGGAGAGTTTGGGTATGGCAGTGATAATATTACAGAATTAGAAACTCTCATCTGTAATGAATTGCTTTCATTAGAAAAATGGTTTCTGATGAAAGCTATGATCGTGCAGAAGTTAATGATAAATATATTGGAATACACAACTTGTTAGAAGAACGAGAAGCCATGTTAAAACATTATTAAGCAAGGAATGGTGATGAGCATGAAACAGTATTATAATTTATTAGAAATAGATGAGACTCTCAGTAAAGATGAAGTGAAAAAAGCATTTTTAAGCAAGAAAGCTTCTTTGCAAAGTAAATTATTGTCTAAGGATTCCTACGAGCGACAGGATGCTATGCGCAAATTGCAGGAATTAACGCAAGCTTACAAAGAAATTATAACTTCTCTCAACAATAAAAAAGCGGAAGTTAAAGAGCAGGAAAGCAGTAGCGCAACGCATGATATACAGGTCAAAGATAATACCAATAATACAAAGCAAGATAAGCAGGATATAGAAGATACAAGCAAGATAACGCATGGTAATAAAGGGGCAGTTGCTTCTGTGGATGAAAAAGTTGGGCAAAAAAATAAAGATGGTAATATTGGTACGAATAGTAATAGTGGAACAGTTATCGTTTCGCCTAAGCCAGATGATGTAACTCGTATCGCTGATAATGTTTTAATTTGTCCGAAGTGTCAGTTTGCCAATAACGCTACTTTGAAATTTTGTGGAAACTGTGGACAACCTTTAAGAAACAATGGTGAATATGGTGGTGGCAATAGTGGTGACAATGGCGTAGTGACAGCAATTGTCAAATATAAAAACTATATTTTCAGCGTTTTGGCGATATTGCTTATTCTAGTGTGTGGCATTGGTGTTTTTAAAAATTATGTTAATACGCCGGAAAAAGCAGTAGAGAAGTATTTGACTGCTCTCAGCAAACAGGATTATGCTGCAGCTTATGGATATTTGTTTGTAACCGAGAATGATTTTGTAAATAAAGACAATTATATAAAGAGCATAGAGTTCGTGAAGAAAAACCCTAAGGATTATAAGGATAAACTAGTTGTGAAGCTGTCTAAAGGAATAGCTGACATCAACGTTGTACAAGTAGGGCAAGAAACCAAAGTTGATGCACAACACGTATGTACATATAAATATAAATTGAGATTAAATGATAATAGTGAAGTTGAGGGAACTTTAGTGACGGTTGCTCCCGTTAGTTATTGGGATAAAATACTTGGCAATTATAAAATCCCTGATTATGAGACGATTAGGGCAGTTGATATGGAAGTAGAAACTAATGCCAAGCTTTATGTTGATGGGGTGCTGTTAAAAGCACCGAGTAGTACCAACAGAGGTACACATAACTACCTTTGTCCAGGCCTTTTTTATGGCGAGCATAATATTAAGGTAGAAGTACCATTTTGCGATCCTTATGAAACAAAGCTGATTTTAACGCCCAATACGAAATCTTCAGTCTTATATTATTGGAAATCGCATTTGAAAAAAGATGTTTTGCAGGACATGGAGAAGCAATCTGAAGATATTCAGCGAAAAATTGTAGAAGGGGCAGTCAAAAATGAAAGCCTTGAGAATCTGCAATTAGGCTTTTCGGAAGCAAAACTGAACAGTATGTATGATCAATATAAGCGTTTCTTCAACAGAGCTGATGGAAGCGGTATATATTCTATGGATATTACTGAAGTTACAAGCAATGAACAGTATAATAATAGATTATATAATCCGTTCAAAGATAGAATTTATAAAATCAATTTTAAATTTAATTATACAAGAAAGAATAGAAATGGTATTCAAGAGAGTAGAGTTGGCAATGGAGAGGGTGAGCTTGGTGTAGTTTTCAAATTAAAAAATGATAAAGTGGTACCTGTTGCTATCGATACTTTCAGATTAAGAACGCATTGAAGGAGCTAATTATGAAAAAGATATGTGGTATTTTATTAGTTTTGACATTAACAACTAGCAGTTTGTATGCAACGCCTGCTGACGCATTTGATTGGGGAAATTTTGGTAATAAAATATTAAGGTCTGTTGGCATTTCTAATGGAGGGCATTCATCTAAACCCAAAATAGCAAAGAAAGATAAAACTAAGCCTAGCGAATCTAAACCGACGATATTGGCAAATAATCGCATGTACCAAATTGTTGATTTGCGCTCTGGGTATAAAAAAGCTGAATTATATGCAGATCGTGTAGGTGGTCATTTGGCAATAATTGATTCTAAAGAAAAGAGCAGAATGTTGTATGATTTCATGGTTTCACAAGGATACGACAGTGCGTATTTTGGTTTGACTGATGAAGAGCTTAATGGCAATTGGGTATTACCTAATGGGCAGAAGCCTAAATTTACCAATTGGCATTCTGGGCAACCGACAAAGGAAGAAAGTAATGAAAGGTATGCGATGTTATATCGCAAATATAAAAATGCTACTTGGAAAGCTGGTTCGTTTTCGCCTTTGTTAGAAAATAGTAATACTACAGCATTTATAATTGAATGGGATAAAGAAGTGAAACCACAAGAATATAAGGAAAAAGTTGTAAGAAAAGAAGCACCAGCAGATGGCGGCTATTATGAACCATCGTGGGGCAATAGCTCGTATGAAGAACCGGATTATGAGGAAGAGATTTCCGGTTAATTTGCTAGGTAGAGGAGTGGAGTGTAAATGCAAGATTATTATGATTTGCTTGGATTAAATGAAAACTGTACAAAAGATGAAGCAAAAAATGCCTTTATGTCTAAGAAAAAAGAAGTGCAGGGAAAAATGCTGTCTCGGGATTCTGAAGAACGAGCTGCAGCTGTAAAAGAACTGGGAGAATTGACAAGTGCTTATAAAGCTATTGTTGAGAACATTACTGATGCTAATAAAACGAGTAATTCTGTAAAAACTGAGAGTGGTGGTATTATAATTTCTGGTCCTATACAGCCACCACCTAAGCCTGTAACACCTAAGACTGTAACACCTATTAAAGTTAATCCTAGTGGGACTGCGATAAACAAAAATATGATGATAATTTTTGGCATGATTTTAGGTATTTTAGTATTAGGAATTGCTGTATATTTTGTGTTTATACAACCAAATAAAACTAAAAATATTCCAATACCGCCGACGATTAGTACATCTGCTTCAATTATACCTAAAATGGAAGATGCTAAAGAAAGACATAATGGCAACATAGCTAGCATAGCTAAATTGATTAATGATACTATAAACAAAAAGGGTAATTTAAAAGGTGAAACAGAACTTCTTAACAGTGCAATGCGTGTTGAGCAAGAAGTATTAGATACTTTAACAGAGCTGCGTAATAGCAGTGAAGCAAATACGCGTAAGGGAAGAATGCTTATCAGAATTCTTCAAGCAGAACAAAAAAGAATAAGCGGTTTGGTAGATGGTCTTAGAGCAGGTGTTAATGGATTGGATTATCAAGCCGCATTTAAAATTGGTAGCGAAGGTTATTATGAATATGAAAGATTAAACAGCGAGTATATGCACTTTGAAACAGGTGATTTTAAACCTCAAATGGCCTATGTTAAGGGCGATGATGTTTTTTTGAGAAGTGCGCCGTCTACCAATAGTTCTGTGATAAAAACCTTGAAGCGTAATAGCGGACTAGATGCTATTGCTGTACAGACATGCGATGATGAGCGAGCTGGTATGATTAATACTGATAATGTGGTTGTGGGCTTCAATGGTCAGAATATAAGACTTGCAAAAGGACAGCCTGTGACAATAACTGGTGAAAATGGCGGTACTTATCAGTGTCAGCTGAATTTAGAAAATGGCAGTGGAACAATATATGTTGATAAAGTTAATGTGAAAAAGCTTTATGGCGAGACTTGGTATAAGGTACGTTTGTCAGGTGGTACGGAAGGTTTGGTGTATAAGGATTTTATTCAACTGAAAAGAGATATGTAACATTGCTGGAGGCTTAGTAGATGGGTAAATATTTAACATTATCTTTGTTACTTTTGCTTTGCTGGACTAATTTAGGTTGTTTGGGAGCAGAAGAAAATACTGAAAAAGAAGTTGCTCCAAAGACTGCTGTTCAAGAGCAAGTAATGCGGGAATTACCTAAGTTGGAAGTTGTACATAAACCTATAAAATGGACGGAACAACGAGAGCAGCTTATCAAAGAATATGCGCAAATGCATTATGGAAAGGATATAACTAGTATTGTTCCGCAAGTTGTAATTACCCACTGGACTGTATCTAATGATGCTGAATCTGTTTATCAGTATTTTTATAGTGAGACAATGCCAGATGATGGCGGCGGACGTTTAAATGTTGCGTCGCATTATTTGGTTGATAGAGATGGCACTATTTATCAGTTGACGCCGGAGACAGCGTTAAATAGGCATGCAATTGGTTATAATTGGTGTGCTATTAGTATTGAAAATGTTGGCGGCGTTGATGGAAAAGAAGATTTGACAGAGGCACAGGTAAAGGCTAACATTGCTATTATCCGCTATTTACAGGCAAAGTATTCTACGATTAAGTATGTGTGGGGACATTATCAACAACATGAAGCAGAAAGTAGCGGATTGTTTATAGAGAAGGTACCAGATTATTATGCGGAAAAAATTGATCCTGGTCCTGCTTTTATGGGTAAATTAAAACAAGGATTGAGTGATTTGAATTTGAAATTTTACTAGGAGTAGTGTTGATCGTGAAAAAGTATGTCCTTTATATATTGATACTGGTGTTTTCAATTATTTTTATTGGCGGGTGTTCAGCTGATCATGGGGATGGGCGAGATGCTGATACGCAACGAGGCAATACTGATAATAAGGCAGAGATAGTGAAAGATAAAAATGAAACTAATGAAAATTTATTAAAGAAGTATAAAATGGATAATAGGTTCATTTTAATCGTTAAAAGCAAATTTGAGGTTTATGCTATTGATGATATGGGAAAGGTAGTAGCAGTTTATCCGTGTGCTTTAGGAAAAAATAGTGGACAAAAGGAAAAAGAAGGAGATATGAAGACTCCGTCAGGCATTTTTCCTATTGATGAAATAATTGATGCCTCTAGTTGGACTCATGATTTTAAGGATGGTAAAGGAGAAATTACAGGAGCTTATGGACCTTGGTTTATTAGTTTAGATACTAATAAGCTAAGTAGAGGTAAGTGGGGAGGTATAGGCATCCACGGAACACATGATCCAGATTCGATTGGTAAAAAAGCTTCAGAAGGTTGTATAAGATTAAAGAATGATGATGTTCAGAAGCTTAAAGCTTTTGCTAAAGTTGGCATGCAAGTAATTATTGAAGAGTAGAATCAAGGAGATGAAAAATTATGATGAGAAGATTAATGTCAATTATGCTAGCAACGTTTTTTGCGATGGGGATTAATGGATTTGCAGAAGCTGCTACAAGCGGGGGAATGAATACAGCTACTATCAATGTGCAGACGCAAGCAGATTGGAAACGAACTGGCGCAGAATCTATCACTTTAGTAAACAATGCTGTTACAATAAAATATTTAAATCTATTTGGAAAAGAAAAAGTAAAACTATTTATCCAAAGTTTAATATTAAAATTAAAAGTGCAGATGGCAAGCAGAGATTTTCTCGTATCATGAGCAGTAAAACAGTTAAAATTAATTTAAAGCCTGATAAGCATTATTATATTGAAGTTTCATATGATGGAAATGGAACTTGGCTAAAATATGCTAGGCTAAAAAATGCTAGAATGGAAGGTAATCCGTATTGGTATGTTAGTGCAACGTATAAGGTAAAGTCTTATTGGTAAAGTTATGGTAATAAGTGAGAAAAATATGAAAACAATTTACGGAAAGCATTAATTTTACTAAGCAATCTGGTAATATGTCAAGCCCCTAATAAGATAAAAATGTAAGCAACTGGCCTCAAAAAGGGTAACTTTAATAAGACTGCCGGATTAATCTTCAAAAAAGAGGCAGTTGTAACGAGCAAATATTAAGTTCGGCTTACTCCACTTTGGGAGTAAAGTTGGTTTTTGACCAGCAATCCAAAAATCAACCGGACAAATTTGCGAGCAGTTAAAACTAAAGCACGTTTATGTTGGTGCAATTTTACTTCAGCATATTTCTTTTGGTAGAACTCCGCATAAACAGCATCATGCCTAATAAGTGAGCCAACAGCTTCGAGTAGGTAGTATCTAAAGTAACTATTTCCCGCTTTGGTCATTGTCGTATCATCAGCTCTAAAGTTGCCAGATTGCGTTTCACGCCACGTGAGACCAGCATATTTGGCTAATGCGTCATCAGAGCTGAAGTTTTCAATGGTGCCCAGTTCAGCTAATAGCCCTGCAGCATATACAGGATCCACTCCAGGTATAGAACGCAGGACATATAGGCTTCTGGATGCAGTCCTCTAACGGTATGCTCAATAGCCGTGTTAACGGTTTTGAGCTCTGCAGCATAAGAGCGAATTACATTGAAAGATGAGGCAATGGCAATAGTTAGAGGCTCATATAGGCACTTGTCCAGACGGTAGGAATCGCGTGCAGCCTTCTGTAGAAGCTGCGCAGTCCGTTCTGGATCAGTAAATCTGTTCTTGCCTTTAGAACAGATAAAATCAACCAAGTTTTCCATGGACATAGTTGCTATGTCATCTGTGGAAAGAAGCTCGGTGAGCACAGCGGCAGCTGTGGCACCATAGTTGTTAGAAAAGGGCTTGTTCTCGTTATCTAGAATAGAGAACTCACTGAATTTCAGGAATATGTTGGAGCACATATAAGTCTTTTCTCTGGCTAGGCACTTAGATAGATGAAGCCTGTGCCGTGTAAGGCGTTGTAGAGCCAAAAACTGGCTACCACGCCAAGGCTTTGAAGTTATCCTGCCGACTCTGGCAAAGTCGGCAATCACCATAGCATCGACATAGTCGTTCTTGCTTTTGCCAAGAAAAGATTTCTTGTAATTAGCAATCATCTTGGGGTTTAAGCAGTATACCTCAATACCAAGAGCCATAAGCTCAGAACAATCTGAGAGATAGTTGGCGATGTGGATACTGTAATAGGATGTAGATTCCAGGGCTACGCACACTTTAGTAAAGTCATGCTTAGCTGCTACGAATTCAAGAATGGTATTAGCCAACTGTTCGGCACCAGGCTGGTTATTGGGGACAGCGAACGACTTTAGGACAGTAGTAGAGAAGAAGTCTAAAAAGCAGACAACGTTCTCACGAGAGCTAATGTCGATACCGACAAACAAAGTAGATTGAAGATCCGCCTTCTTCATAAAGAAAACACCACCTTTCCGGCTAAAGATGGAAGAGTAGTTAAGGGCAATCCTGATCTCAGGGACTGACTGCAATCTCGCATAATAAGCATTCATCTGTGGAAGCATACTTGCTGGAGAACTTCCGCCCAGAGATGCAACATCTGAGTGAGCAGATAATGATCCAGGAGTCAGGCGGCAAGCTTTTTAAGCAATAACCGCTAAGGGTTTGCAGGAGGTGACAGCCGTTATCTTAGCTACAGTTCATTAAGAATATTGTAGCATCAGGAGAGCCTGTTGGGGTAGCCTTATGAAGTTGTCAAAGAACAAATTTTGCTGGTAAGTTAACGGCGGATGTTGCTTACAAATATATTATACGAGGAGGAATGATAATGGCGTATAAGTGTAGAATTTGTGGCGTAAATGAAGTTGATAATCAAGGCGATATATGTGAACTTTGTGCGATTGGTCAAGATCCATATGCTCAAAGTGTGTCACCTACTCAAACTCAAATCGCATCACATAACAAACGAAATATTATAAATAATAGCGGCAATCAAAACACCGATACTTATGCCCCCAAAAGAGGGGGGAACCGAAAAGTTTTATTAAGCGGTGGAGCTTCGTTGGCTGACCAAGCCCCATATGGTAACGATATGACAACCGTTGCCTCTCAGCCTTCGGTTCAAGTGTATTCAGCAGGTCAAGCTCCTCAAGTCGCTCAGCAGAACACAATTGTAGTCAACTCTCAATCTGCTCCTCGTGTTTCGGGTAATCAACCTTTAACAACGGGAATAACCAAAAACATTGTCGTGGATAATCAAAAGCGGTCTATTTTGGAAAAGTGGTTTAGAGCTTTGTTTATGGGAATCCCCTTTACACTTGATGATGATGTTACGATGTTCCAGGTGTTTCCCGATTTTTCGGGTACTGCATTAAACGCCCTTGGTAATGCCTGCGATCAGGTTATTGTGTACGGAAGGTTAAATAATGGTGCAGTTAGCGAAAATAATGATATTGAAGTATATGGACGAAGAGACTCCAACAATAACATTATTGCCAAACTCATAAAAAATAAAGCAAGCGGAACCACTATTACCCCTGCGAGAACAATCGGACAAGGTGTTGTTTGGTTTATCACAGCGATTGTCGTTGCCCTTATGTTTATGATGATTTCCGGTCTTGGTGTCGAAGGAATTATCTGGGCAGTTATTATCATTCTGTGCCTTACAAACCTACCCAAAGCATTGAAAATATTCGGTGCTATTTTTGGGGCTATATTCTCGCTAATAAAACGACTTTTTTAACAAGAAGGGTGGCCAATGGCAAATTATAACGGATATACTTCTGCCGAAAAGAATCACGCTCTTTGCAGGAAAGACCTTGATTTTATTCCTAACGGCAACTTTATATCTAATGGATATGAAGAAAGTCAGAATATGCAGTTTTTCAAGGTGAATGGTTTAACTCGCTTTTGGGAAACAGAACAAGATTTTTCAATAAGTACATTAGTTGGTGACATTCTCAACAGTAGCGTTCGTCACGGTGTGCCATTTGCATATGCGATTATCGGAAATGAAAACGGCATTGACATATACATAGGAACAATGAAAGTTTTGCGAGACGGATTGCGTTCTTCGTACGAATCTGTTTTTCCGGGGATTGACATAGAATATGTCTCCGAAAATCCTTTAAGAACAAGCCCACGAGAATATGGTGGAATGTTCACTGGTATTCCGACCGATAAACTTGCGGCTGAAAAAAAGAGTTTTCAAATTGAAAACATTTGCCGAGGTATGCAAGGAAAAAAATTTACTTATTTAATACTTGCATCTGGCATCAGCAATATCGCTGTTACACTCGGACACGAAAAAATTCTTGAGGAAATGGAAAGTGTCTTTACGCTCATTAACCAGACCATTTCTGGCGGAGCACAAGGCAATCTGTCTGCACAAAAACAGGATTTTCACAGCAAGAATTATTTTGAAAATCTTGAAGTTCTTGAGCATATGTTAAAGGTCGGTACAGCACGAGGAATGTGGCGTGTAAACGGCTACTTTGCATCCGATAACGCTATGGATGCGAAGCGACTTGGAAATATCATCAAAGCAAGTTATTCGGGTGAAGAATCAAAGCCCGAACCTTTCAGAGTAATTGATTACAACTCAATTAAAGATGTAATTTCCAATACATATATGATGGCTGATTTGATTGAAAATCCAGACTTGCATCCCTTGGGAAGATGGCAACGCTCTGGAATTGCTCAGTCAATCACGTTGTTTATATACAAGTATCAAACCGTGTTAAACAGCGACCAATTAGCTACTATGTGTCAGTTGCCAACAAAGGAATTTCCAGGGTACTACATTGACCAATATGTTGAGTTCGATGTATCTAACAGAAGAAAAAAATTATTTAAAAAGCCTATCCCGATTGGAGATATTTGTGTTGCAGGACGCAAAGACAATTCAACTGCCAACAACATATATTCTATGGAAAAAGACGACTTCACACGTCACGCTCTGATTATTGGAATAACCGGCGGTGGTAAAACAAATACGTCTAAATCCATTTTGAATACGTTGTGGAACCCTGCTGACCGACAAGAGAAAGTTCCCTTTATGGTTATCGAGTCAGCGAAACGTGAATATTGGGAGTTGCGAAACCTTAAAGGTTTTGAGGACTTGCTTGTATTTACGCTGGGCGCTGAGGCAGCTCAAACATCGGTAAAATATAGAATCAATCCCTTTGAAACGAACCACAAAATTTCGCTTCAAACTCACATTGATTATTTGCTATCAACTTTTAAGGCTGCGTTCGATTTGTACCCTCCAATGCCATATATCCTTGAAAAAGCTGTTTATGAAATATACAGCGACCGTGGATGGGACATTGTAGAAAATATAAATCGTTTTGGTTTGACCGAGTACCCTACTCTTTCAGACCTTTACAATAAAATTGATGTAATAGTCGATAATATGGGGTATCACCAAGAGGTTCAATCAAACGTAAAGGCTGCACTACAAGCACGAGTTTACTCTTTGATGATTGGCGGTAAAGGTGCGATGTTGAACACGCCAAAATCTGTGCCAATAGAAGAACTGTTGTCTCGTCCTGTTGTAATGGAGCTTGAAGATTTAGGTGACGACGAAACAAAATCTTTCGTAATAGGCATTCTGCTTGTTCAGCTATACGAATACCGAAAGTCTCAGATGACCAAAGGTAGCAAACAGCTCTCCCATATTCTTATGGTTGAAGAAGCACACCGCTTGCTGAAAAATGTCTCTGAGTCGGGTGAAGGTGGTAACACACGTGCTAAATCTGTTGAGTTTTTCTGTAACCTTCTTGCCGAAATTCGTACTTTTGGGCAAGGCATCTTGATTGCTGACCAGATACCCACAAAACTCGCACCGGATACGATTAAGAACACAAACCTTAAAATTGTACATCGTACAGTTGCGTTAGAGGATAGAGAAACGATTGGCAGAGCAATGAATATGAGTCCAGAGCAAATTGAGTATCTCAGTTCATTGCGACGTGGTTATGCTGCTGTATATGCCGAAGGTGACAATAGGCCCAAGTGTGTGAAGTTGCCTCTTGTTAAGTCTTATTACGAAAAAAACCGAGGCGAAGTTATTGCCGAGGTGAAAAAGAAAGTATATGACATTGCAAGCGGATACGATGAGGTTATTTGCCACCATGCAGGATGCTCGTATTGTGAACATCGTTGCAAATATCACAAGAAGATTTCCGAGTACATAGACACCAATGTAGCCACAAACAAGGTTTTGGAAAAGTGGGTAGTTAAAAAATTTGCCCCCAAATCATTCGATGCGTTTTTGAACTCGGAACTGATTAAAAAGTTAAACATACAAAATGATTTTGAGCGTCTTTGCGTGTTAGGCTATATCTTGGCTCAAAACGAAGATCTAAATGATGGTCAAAGGCAGAAATACCTGTCAGACTATCTTAAATATAAAAAATCCACTAAATAAACGGAGGTAGAAAGAGAATGGCGGATTATGCAATCAGTTCAGCTAATCTAAGTGCAATTGAAGATGGCTTAAGAGCTATCAACAACAATCTCGGTACGCTGAACAACAACCTCGAAGTAATCGACAATAACGTTGACCGTGTAAACGACAACGTCAAGGTAGTTTACGATGAAATTGGTGCCTTGGCACGTGATTTCAACAACTTTGTGCAGCTTCAGGTTAGAGCGAACGCTTTGTCCAAAGCACAGCAGAGAGTTATTCAAATCAGGCAGGAGATGGAGAAGCGGTTTGGTCACTACGACATCGTAAGAAGAACTACCACTGGCATTCTTCAAGCGGATGACATTGGTATTGTCAAGAAAGACACTATAAGCAATGCTACTGAGGAACTTATGATCTCCACCCCTGGATATTGGTTGGCTCCTTGTTTGGTGGCACTCGCTGCTTGGATTAACGACCAGCCAGAATTAGCTGAACGTGCTCTCAAGGAAGGTATCAAGAGAAACGACGAAAAGACTTCTCTGTTCTTCGCTTTGATTTGCCGTAGAGCCGACCGCAAGAGCGCTGCACTCAAATGGACTCAGCGTTATCTCGCTAACCAGGATGAAGAAAATCTTGACAGGAAGACGGTGATTATTCTCGACGCTTTTGCAAGCGGTTTGCTTGGGTCAGATTCCGAAGGCATCGTTTCCAGACAGATGGGCGAATGGCTTGAGCATCTTGCGGACAAGCCTGGTTTTGTTGAGCAGCAGACAAAGCAGTGGTCCGATGCAATCAACCTCAAGAGAAAACCTCTTGCAACTAACGATTATACATATCTTCGCAAGTACAGCAAGACATGGCCTGCTTTGCAGGATATCATGGAAGGAGCTATGCTCCATGCTGAAATCCTGGGCTATTTCACCGCAATCTTTGAACAGGAAAGTTCAGCAGACTCTTTGAAGGCACAGCTCGACGAGATTTTGAACACTTTGGTTTCTGAATTTGACGAGGAAGAAATTCCTCTCCGAAAAGAAGAAAAGTACAACCAGTTTGTTATTGACTTTGACGGCGATGAGGATTGTGCTCGCCTGAATATGGCTGTTGAACAGACCGCTTTTGAGGAACACAAGGACTTTACTCAGTTGCTTACTGATGCAGCTATGAAGCCCGACAGTTCCCATGCAAGCGCTTCTACTCAGAAGTTTGCTATTGCTCTTTCCAAGGAATGGGTCAGCGATGCCTACAACGACGTTGTAGCTCAAAACAGGATGAAAATTCCAAACGAAATCGAAATCAATGTTGATACCTTTAACGATAAGACTACTGATGGTCAGAATGAAACAGAACTCATCAGCAAGTTCAACGCCCTGGTTGACAAGGAAAAAGCAAGTGCGCTTGCTCAGGTTGTCCTCTCCGGATTTGAGAAATTCTGTCTGTGGGGTGGTGCGGCAATAGGTGTTATCGGTTTGATTATGATGATTGCCGGCAACGGTTTCCTCGGTTTGATTGCGATTATCGCTGGCATTGGTATGGTTATCAACCATTTCTCCAAGAAGAAGAAAGTTGAACAGAATCGTCAGAATATCGAAGCAAAGTTTGAAGAAAAACGCAAGAACGGTTCTCAGATTATCAGAGCTATTCTCGCTGAGGTTGTCGATTTCAGAGCTGAGTTCGCTGAAAAAGATGGTGAAAGTCAAAAGGTTATTGACTTCCTTGAGCAGATTAGCCCCGAACAGTATGTGAGAAAGCTTGCGGATTCAAACCGTAGAATTAAGGTTCAGTAAAGGAGGAAAGAAAGATGGATGCTAAAAGCAAAGCGAATTTTATAAACTCTGTTGCTGCTGGAACGAATATTCCTTGTCCTAAGTGCGGTGCAAGTAATAAAGCTGATAGTAAATTTTGCATTTCCTGTGGCGAAGAAATTGTTGTGCCCCAAGCCAACAATGCTCCTGCTTTCGCCCCCGCAAAGGAAACACCTGCAAAGGTGGCGAAATATGTTGCACCCAGCAGTGCTTTTGCAGAGAGCCTTCCTGCGTGGAGCATCGAACCGCCCCAGGTAATGGTAAGGAGGCACTAATTCGATGTTGACCACAGCTATTGCACCTCCGAAAACATATTCTGAATGGGTTGCTGTTTTGGATATGCTAAAAGCTAAATCCGATGATGAAGCTGTGTTGTCTGCTATGCAGAGAGGCACTATTGAATGGCAATCCGGTGTTGCCGAACGGTTTGCAAAAAAACTGATTGATGTTATCAACTATCGAATGAATGCTGCATCTGATAAGTTCCAGAAGGAAATGACTCGTTCTAATGGGCAAGAGAGAGCCATTGTGCAGGCTCTCCTTGCCCTCCGCAAGGAGATGTGCTTTTTATCTAAAGCGATCAATCTTCCTGCAATCCCGGAGAAGGACCGTCAGCAGTATCACCAGTTGGTAATAAGTCAAGCAAACAGTATGCAGACTTCTCTTGAGGATTCTGCGAAGAAAGACCGTAGCGGTAAACTCGCAAGCATTGTGAGAAACAATAAAGTAAACGCATTTTGAAAGGAGAGCTGATATATGAGTGATGTTGCAAAGAGCAAAGAACTTTTGAAAAGATACTCTATCGCTCGTATCCCTTTCATAGCTATAAACACAATCGAAAGAGCAAGAACGTTGGATATTTTGAAAGAGATTTCCGAGGAACTAACTCTACCTTTTTATGTTCATACGCTATCAAAGGGTATTTACGATTTAAGCACGGAAAAGTCAATTAACGATGATAAATCCGTGTATGGAGCTATTGACTTTATGAGTGAGCAAATGAAGCGTAAGCAGTATATGACGCTCATTCTGACCGAGGTTCCCGATATTAGTGGCGACAATAGTGATGCAAGACAGATTCTGGACTTGGTTACATTGGCAAACGAATCTGGCGGCGTTGTTATAGTTTTGACTAATAATGCTGTTTGGAATCAGCTACAAAGATTGGGTATGGTCATTAAAATTGACCTCCCCAACGAAGATGAAATGTATTCGATTATCAAGGAGTACATAGACGACTATCGTTCGGAAATTCCTATTGAATGGGATAATACCGATATTCGTGAAGCCGCTTCTACTTTGGCTGGCGTAACCCGCATTGAAGCGGAAAATGTAATTGCTGCCTTGATAGCAAATAAGAGTATCAAAAAATCCGATATGGATGAAATTAGATACGCTAAAGACAGATTGTTTTCTGACATTTCCGGTTTGGAAAAAATTGATGTGGATGAGAGCGTTAAGGATGTCGGCGGATTAGCCGGTTTAAGAAAATGGCTGAATGAAAAGAAAGAACTCCTCACTCCTGAAAAGCGTGATGAGTTAAGAGCAAAAGGATTGCAACCGCCGAGAGGAATTTTGCTTGTTGGTGTTCCTGGCTGTGGTAAATCTCTTTCTGCGAAATCAATTTCTGCTAACTGGAAATTGCCGCTATATCGCTTGGACTTCGCTACAGTTCAAGGAAGTTATGTGGGGCAGTCCGAGCAACAGTTGAAGGATGCCCTTACAACCGCTGAGAATGTATCTCCTTGTATTCTCTGGATTGATGAAATTGAAAAGGGATTGTCCGGTGCAAGTGGTTCAAACGACGGCGGTGTATCGACACGAATGGTTGGACAGTTCTTATTCTGGCTTCAGGAGTGTAAAAAGCAGGTGTTCGTTGTTGCGACAGCAAACGATGTTTCTATGCTCCCCTCTGAGCTTTTGCGTAGAGGTAGATTTGACGAGCTGTTTTTTGTCGATTTGCCTACTGCCGATGAACGTCGTGACATTCTTTCGCTGTATATGCGTAAATATTTGAAACTTGATTTTATCGGTCCATTTGCAGATAAAATTGTAGAACTTACTGATGGATTTACTGGCGCCGACCTTGAATCTACCGTGAGAGACTTGGCATATCGCTCTATTGCTAACAGTAATTTCGTGCTTAATGAAGAAAATATGATTACAGCATTCAACAATGTTGTACCCCTTTCTCAGACAAGTCCCGAAAAAATTGAAGCAATCCGTGATTGGGGAAAAGAGCGTGCTGTGCCTGCTTCCGGTAAGCCAATCGGCGGAGAGGAACTCTCCCAGAAGAAATCTGGACCCAAGACACGAAAAGTGTTGGTGTGATAATTCTACGCAGACACGGATGTGGCTTGATTTATGCAAACCATACCGTGTCTGCGTTATTTTATATATGGAGGATAGATTATGAGCTTCAATTTAGAAAACGGCGAGAATAGAGAAATCAACGAAACTCCCGAAGTCAAAGTTGATAGTGAACACTTGTCCGAAACTGAGGAAACTGCCGAAAATTTTGATGACTGCTCTCTGAATGAAGTTCAAGACAGTAAGGGCAATGAGGTAAATGCAGAGTCATTAGAAGAAGCTGAAGAAAACTACGACGACTGCGAAGTCAAGATGGAGGAAATGGAAGAAGAAAATCCGGAATTGGTTGAAGAAGATGATGACGATTTCAATGATTGTGGTAAGGAAACTGATGGTCAATATGTATCAGAAGTTACCTACACAACTGATGGCGAAATTAGCCAAGAAGAAGCCAGTGCAGAATTGCAGGAAGCTTACAATGAATGTAATGACCCCGAAGATATGCAACAACTCAAAGAAAACGCAAACGAGAATGAGCATATCGAGGTACATAATGCAGAAGTTGTTGAACGTCCAGAAGGTGACGAAGTAGCCGATGAGGTTACAGAGGAAGAATACGAACAAGCACAAGAGGAACTGGAAGAAGCAGAAGAAACACTTGAAGCTCAACAAGAGGCTGCACAAGACTATAAAAACGATTTGGAAAATCAAATCAATGAAAACGAAAATGAGGTTCCGAAAGGAACAGAAAATATAAACAACGAAGCATCCGAGGATGTCGAAGAAAATCCAGAGGAACTGTCCGAAACTGAGGAAGGAACCAATGAGGGCGACGAGTCTGAGAGTGACGAAATTTCTGAAGATGATGCTGAGCAATTAGAGGATACAGCGGAAGCCGAATCTTCCGAGGCTGAAGAAAACGCCGAGGAAGTCGAGTCTGACGGCGAACAGGTTGAGGAACAGAGCGAAAACATCGAGGAGACCGCTGAGACTTCGGATGAGAATGACGAAGATGTGAATGAGGGTACATCTTCTGAGACCGAAGAAAGCACCGAGGATGTTGAAGCTGATGATTTGGAGCAAATGGATGATGATACTAAGGTTGAAACATCCCAAATTAACGATGAGAGTGTCAGCGAAGATGTCTCTCAAAAAGTTGAGGAACAAACCGAAACAGAACTCAGCGACGAAACCAAGGAGGAAATCCAAGAGGATGTAGCCGAAAACATCAACGATGAATCTGAGGATGGTAAAATTTCCTCTGAAAAAGCCGAGAAATTTGTTGCCGAAAATATTGAGGAGAACGTTGATAACATCGAAGAACAGCAGGATTCTGCTGATGAGACCATTGATGCCCGTGCTGATGAAATCGTCGAAAATGGAGATTTAACCGATGATGAGGCAAAAGAGCAAATTGCTGATGAAGTTAAAGAATCAACAAGCGAAAACCTTTCGGATGAAGAAGTGGAAATAATAGCCGAAGAAAAATCCGATGAAATCGAAGATGCTGTTGAGGAAAAGAAAGAAGAACAAAAATCTGTAGAGGCAATCGAAGAAACCGCGGAGGAATTGGAGAGCGACCAGATTGAACAGAACTCCGAAGCGGAAAGCAAATCCCTGCAAGAAAGAATCGACGGTGCTTTCGAGAAAGACGACGTTTCTTCTTCCGAAATTAACGATTTAAGAGAGGAAAACGCTACTGAACTACAAGCTAAAATCGAGGAAAAAGCTGCAACAGAAGCCGAATTAAAGAGTAAGTTTGATGAAGTTCTGTCCAAGGAAAAAGGCAGCGAAGAATATAAACAGTCTCTCAGAGAATACAACGACCTCCAAGACCAAAAGGCAAACCTTGACGAACAAATTGCATCAATGGAAAAGCAGCAAGAACTTTTAGATAAAAAGAGTCTTGAACTCCGAGATGCTCAAATTCAAAAGGGTGCCGAAGCTGTAGCCGCCTCTGCTGCTACTCTCGCAGGAGTTAATGCACTTCAAGAGAGGTACGACCAAACGTATTATGACACAAAGCCGGATAATGGAGAGCTTGCAAATATAAGAGAAGAAAGCTGCTCTACAATTAAGGAACTTTCCGCCGAAAAAGACTCCATTAAGCAGGCTATGGATGCTAAAATGGATGAAATTTCGAAGTATGTTACATCCAACAATATGGATAGATATGATACAGCTCACGACTTACGTTATCAGCAGCTTTCAGCAGAATATAACGCAATGAAAGAAAGTTATGACAGAATCGGCTATTCTATTGTAAAGTTGGACGAGAACAATAAAGCTATCACGGAACAACTTGGCGATGAATATGTTTCTATGGCTGAGTTGCCCTCTGCTACAAGAATATCTGAGGTAAATGATGGCACGGATGTTCCTGGTGAGACCAACTATTTTATTGATGAAGCAAAAGCTGCCGAAGTGCTGTCTCCTTTCAAGCAAGGTAATTGGGAACAATTATCTATCAAGGAGCAGAAACAAGCGGTTGAAAAACTTGCAGATTATAATGCTGAAATCCTGGGCGTTGAAGATAAGCCAAGGATTGTGTACTATAAAGCAGAAGACCCTTGTGATTTTGGCGGTTACTCTGCAAAGCAAAATGCTATTTATATCAATGAATATAATATGCACGATGCGGCAGAAACAGCAGATACTATCTCCCACGAATACCGTCATAAGTATCAGCACGAGCGAGCAGATAAACTTGAGACCGAAAGAGATTTGGAGTTTAAGGAAGGATTTGATAACTATATTCGTGCAGAAGATGATTACCAGGGATACAAGGAACAGTTAGTTGAATCCGATGCACGAGATTATGCACAAGCTGTTAAAGAGAAGATTGCATCTTGTTCTGAAATGCCAAATGAAATCAAAACTTCCTTTACTGAACAAGGCGGTCAAGGAGCTGTGTTTTCCAAACTCAACCCCGAAAAAGGAGCTGTGTTTGAAAAAATCTCTGTTGATGAATTGCCGGAAGATTTTGAACAAAAAGATAGAATCGCATATAAGGAAGTCCTTGAAACTCAAGAACTTGATGAACTGCGGTCTGTTGCCGGTGTCCATTACGAAAACGGAGAAGCCGTATGGAGTAAGCTCGGCATTAAAGAGCTTGAATCTTATAAGGAACATAACGATATTGAAAACGGTCATATTGAAAAGGTTCGCTTGAAGTCGCTTGAAGCTGCCGATACCTTAGAAGCTCATTTTAGTCAGAATGATTATGATGGACTCTATTCCCCGAATATTGATAGACGGACAGTTGAAGTTATGTCTATTTATCATGATACGGGAATGGACGGAAATATTAAGGCTGAAGATTATGAGGCTGAGCGAGAAGCATATATCTCAAACGAACAGATTAGAGAGAAATATGTATCCGATGCTGTCTCAAAGAAAGAAAAAGAAGCTGCAAAAACCGGAGAACCATTTGACCGAGCTGCCGCTGAAGCTAAGGCGAATGAAAAATTTGAAAAAGAAGGCTTTGAAAACCACTTTAGACCTAATCATTCGCTTGAATCTGCTATCCACGCTTTGCGTGATAGAGAAAGCATAAGCAATCTCAGCGTAAATGCAGATGAAGTCGCTTTGGGATGTCTCGTTCACAGCAAATCCAATTCTGGATTAAGGAATATTGCCAGCGAAGATGATTGGAGAACTGCTGTAGGACGTTTGCAGGAAAGGGTGAACGAATATAACGAAAGTCACCCCGATGAACAAATACATTTTGATAGTTCTTTCCTCGTAAACGAAGATGGTTCTTTTAACCAAGAAAAGCTCGCGGAAATGCGTAGTGAGGCGATTGTGCTTCGCATCGGAGATGCTAACGGACACGATACCAATTCAAGAACTTCTCAAACGGGAAAATCTATCGAATTTAACCTTGAGCAAAAAGCTGTGTCCGATGAATTGCCCAGCGATTTTGAAAGCAAATTTGAAAAGGGCGAATATGATGAGTTTTTCCTTGAGGTTCAGTCTGCTGATGTTAAGGTGGGTGGTACTGAACTTAATAACACTAATGACCCTAAAGGAATTTCACGAATGTTCGCTGTCGGCGAAGGCAACTTCCAATCGCTTAATTGCGAGGTAGATGAGAACGGTGTTATCAAGCAAAACTTTGAGTTGTGTGACGGCAATGCGTTCCCGTTGAGTACGCAGCACTGTATCGAAGAAAGACTTGACGAATATAAAACTGCTCATCCTATGAAATACACACCGGTTGTAAAGCTTGGAAGTAATTGTAGCGATGAAGTATATCAATCCTATCTTGCATTTGCTGATAAGATTGAACGAGATTATAATGTAAGAATGGAATGGAGGTAGAGCGATGAAAATAATATCTAAAAACGCAGGATACTTATCTAACATAGAAAGATATGACCTGTGTGATGTGTTTTCGGAATCTGCGACAGTTAATGGTCTTATAATCTGTTACGCATTAGCCACTTGCAAAGACGCAAAACTTATTTCTTTAGACCTGCGAGCAAAACACGAAGAAATTGGTGTTGCAGAACAATGGCGCAAAAAATATACTGCAAGTTCTTTTGACAGCACTTTTGCTTCTGCCACAAAGTTTACTGACACTTTTGACACCGATGATTTTGGTCGTTGGACAATTACAATACTATATCAAAACATAGAGGTCGTTGTAAGTGGAGAAAAGGAAAAAACGGAAGTAGGTATCTCATACCCTAAAGAAAAGAAAGTAAATTTGCTTCCTTTACTGAGTGGTGTAGAGACAAATACTTATTCCTATAACCGGTACGACAAGCAAATTCTAAATTTGTTAAAAACGGATTTTAGAATGACAGAAAAACGTGCGGTTCTTGCAATAAAAAAGCTCCAAACCCACCAAGATATTTATGATGAGTTTGTTATGGTTGCCACGACAAAGAAATATGCAAGCAATGATAGGGCTATTGTAATCGAAGGATTTACAGCCAAAAAACTAAATTCAGACTTTCCACTGTCGGTTATAGGCGCTTACAATTTCCTTATTTATCTCAGAGAAAATCCCAAGGACGCTTTAGAAGATTTGAGAAAAGGCTTGCCGAGGAAATAACTTATGGCTATAAAACGCCTTACCAGACGGTTATGCCTTTGTTGCTGCCTTTATCCCATGAAGAGTATGGATGAGCGTAATATACTAGAGTTTTACTGCCTTTTTCAAGATTACTCAACTCTGTAAATTCAGATCCGTTATCAGTAGTTATGCTCTTGAATACATCACTGAACTTGGAACCGAAGTATTTCCTAACCTTCTCAAATACATCCATTACCGCAGCTGCTGACTTGCCAGCTATTTTGACAAGTATGTACTTGCGGGTCTGGCGTTCAAGTAGGGTTAACAACGCTTCATCGTTATTGGTCTTTTGACCAATAACGAGGTCAGCTTCCCAATGTCCGAACTCTAGTTTGCCGTCAATGGCCGGCCTTTCTTCAATCGACCTTCCGAGTAGCTTCTTGTTTTCTCGCACTCTTTTAAGCTTAGGCCTACGAGATACCTTTTCTGGAAGATTGTGGTTGCGGATGTGCATCAGGCCTTTGTCTATGTAATTGTAGATGGTCTTAGTGCAGAGCATCTGCTCTCGTGGGAAATAACCTTTTTCCATAGCTTCGCCTACGCAGGCATCAATGGAGATACCAAGATCAAAGAAGCTGTTCTCAACATGGGCAATAAATTCCAGCTTGTTAATATATTCGCAATGATGGCAGGAGTTGGCTCTATTTTCCTCATAGGCTTTTTGACCAGCTTCTGCTTTGTAATGGGCAACTTTACCATTATATAAGTATACGGTACCGCGTTTGATTTCATTGCGGATAGTATTGGGAGAACAGCATAACTTAGCAGCTATTTTGTTTGGAGAGTGCTTGTCGTTGAATCTGGTCTGAATAATTACCCTTTCCTCGAAAGATAAGTGTTTACCCTTTTGATGTTGTGTGGTAGAATTAAGTTGATCCATAGTGATTCTCCTTTTTAGATTTGGTGTGGTAACTTAATTCTAACACAAGGAAGAACGCTATGGATTTTTTTATTCTCTTTTTACTCACTTAGGTGTGCAACTTCATTATACAATCTACCGAATAAATGTTTTGCCATAAATGCGGAACTCAAAATGAAGAAATAGCTCGTTTTTGCCGAGCTTGTGGAAGACAGTTAAAAAATGACTCCTTTGTAAATAATCCATATAAGAAAGTTGTTTTAGTTAATTGCGGAAGAAACAAATTAAATGTGATTAAGGAAATCCGAATGTTGACTGGGGCAGGTCTTGCAGAAGCTAAAAACTTATCTGAACACACTCCTTCGACATTAACGGAAAATATAACCGAAGCTGAAGCTATGCAGATTAAAAATACATTTGAAGCTATCGGTGCAACCATAGAAATTAGATAATAGGAGGAATAGAACAATGCCGAAACCAATGTTAAGACAACCCCAAACCCAACAGCAAACAAACACCATCTTGAGTGCTACTCAAACGCAGCAGCAAACCCAACAGACTCAGCAAATGGACAAGATGAAGTTAGACAGATTGCTTCGCAAGCCTCGCTCTAAAGAATATATGCAGGCGATGCACAAGCTCGATGCTGGTGGTCACGTTCATAATCAGTATAAAGTAAATGAAATCGTAGATACCATTAGAAGTGAGTTCCCAGAAGTTGAAATCACCGGCATTATGTTGGGTATCGTTTCTATTTGCTATCTTGGTAAACCCTACGAGGTTCACACTTTGGATATAACTGGTCAGATAATTGAACATTATAAGGGTGGTCAAATGCTTCCTGGCGGACTTGAGAAAGCTCGTTCTATTGCTATGCGTGGTGGTTACGACTTTATTGAAGTTTATGTTGATTGTTGTCGTGCTATCAGTTCAAACGGTTCTGTTTCCGTGATTTCTTGCTAAGATTTTTAGGTGGTAGATTGTATAATGAAGTTGCACACCTAAGTAACTAAAACTTCCCACACCTAAATAAAGCATAGAACCTTGAAAACTCAATAATTCAGCCAATAAAAAAGGCATAAACCGCATCCCTTTGGTATAATTAAAGTGCAAACAAAAACATAGCAAAGGGGAGTTTATGCCATGTCTATTTTATCACAAAACACTGATGTAAAGGAACTAAAAAATAACATTTCTTGCTTTTTTCTAAATTTAATATTGGAAAGCTTCTTAACAAGTGCAATTTCACTAAAGAAAAGGGTATTTCACCGTAAGCGTCAAATATAATGACGACTTGTTGTTTTAATTCACACATGTCATAATCAAACTATCACTAAAGACTACCATAGACTCTATTAGAATCCAGTAGACTATAATAGACTCTACCGTAGTCTTTGTACTCAAGGAGGATGTTTGATGTGACTAAAGAACTTATAAGCCTCAACAAAGAAGCTACTATACAGCTCTGGACGGAGCGGGTTAGCGCCTGCCGAGCTAGTAATCTTACAGTAAAGCAATGGTGTCAACAAAACAATATTCCCTGCTCTAGCTATTACCACTGGCAAAAGAAACTTTTTGATACTGCTGTCGCAAGCAGTCAGGTGCCTGCTCCTCAATTTGCAGAAGTACCCGTTAGTGCAACAAGTTTTATATCTCAAAGTTCTGCTCCCGATGTCATTGCAAGTTTAGAAATTGATGGAATAACAATCCGACTTTATTCCAACGCTAATGCCAATGTAATTGCAGCCATCTGCAAGGGGCTAAGGCAATGCTGACGGATATTAAAGCGGATAAGATATACCTGGCAGTTGGCTACACTGACTTGCGCCGTGGTATAGATGGTCTTGCCTGCATAGTTCAAGACCAGTTCCGTCTTGATCCGTTTACTAATACCCTGTTTCTGTTCTGTGGTCGCAGACGTGACCGCATTAAAGGCCTGCTTTGGGAGGATAACGGATTTATCCTGCTTTATAAACGGTTGGAGCGCGGTGCGTTTTGTTGGCCTCGCAACGGAGATGAAGCACGCATGCTCACAGAGCAACAATACCGCTGGCTCATTGAAGGCCTCAGCACAGACCAGCCAAAAGCTTTAAAGCCTGTAACCGGGCTCACGTCGGTATAATGTATAATTGCTCCAAAGACGTGTTCTGCACGGCTTTTTTAGTGTATAATAGTACTCATGAATATGAACGTAAACAACACAAACGATACAATTACATTATCTCGTGCTGAGTATGAAGCATTGCTTGCGCAACAAGCAGCTATGTTGCAACAACAAGTTGCTGTAGAAAAGCAAAATGCTGAGCTTCTTAAGGAAAAAGCTAAGTTGGAGCACCAGCTTGACTACTTCATGGAGCAGCTCCGTATCTCTGTACAACGCCAATACGGCAAATCCAGCGAAAAACTTGACAAAGCTTTGGACAACAAGCTGATCCGCCTGTTTGACGAGGCAGAAGCTATGAGTGGCAAATCCGAAATTTTTGAAGCTGCCGAAGAGGAGCCGGTAGTTACTGTTGAAAAGCACACTCGTAAAAAACGTTCTGCTGATCTTTTGAACAAGCTGCCTGAAAACGTACCTACGGAAACAGTAGAGCACAAGCTTTCTGATGAGGATCTTATCTGCAATATATGTGGTGAAAAAATGCAGGTTATTGGCAAGGAAATCCGTAAATCTCTTGTCATTATCCCTAGACAGGTTATTGTCCGCGAGGACGTTTACTATACCTATGCCTGCAGGAACTGCAGCAAAAACTCCGAGAGCACTCCTATTACTAAGGTCCCCAAAGAAAATACCGTTATCCCCGGTGGCTTTGCTTCACCGGAGGCTATTGCTCATTTTATTAATTAGAAATTCGTTATGGGTACACCTATTTACCGTATGGAACAAAACCTGCACAGAGATGGGATTATGCTTCCCAGACAGACAATGTCTAACTGGATGCTGGGCGCGACCGAGCTGTGGCTAAAGCCGATTTATGAAGAGCTGCGCAGGCAGCTAATTCAGCATGATATTCTGCATGCAGATGAAACCGTGCTGCAAGTACTCAGAGAGGAAGACCGCAAAGCTGAAGCACAAAGCTATATGTGGCTTTACCGCACTAGCAGCAATGCAGACCATGCAATTACACTCTATGAGTACGCTCCAGGCAGAGCCGGTAAATATCCTGAGGTCTTCTTAGAGGGATTTAAGGGATACCTTTTAACCCGATGGTTATGAGCCGTACCACAAATTGAATAAAGACATTGTAAACGTTGGTTGTTGGGCTCATCTACGACGCAAGTTTATGGATGCGCAAAAGGCTATGCCCAAAGGAAAATCTGCAGCCAATACAGCAATAAATACGGCATTAGGATTTTGCACCAAAATATTCAAAGAAGATAAACGCATAAATGCGCTTGCCTTAGAAAAACGTTATGAAGAACGCCAGAAGCACTTAAAACCGCTTTTCGACGATTTTTACGCATGGGCAAAAACTGTAAATGCAGCTCCTAAAGGAGCGTTAGCTAAAGCCCTAACGTACCTTGAGAAGCAATGGCCTTATCTTACTAATGTTTTGCTAGATGCAAGATTGGAGCTTACCAACAACCTTGCCGAGCGAAGCATTAAACCATTTGTTATTGACCGCAAAAACTTCTTGTTTGCTGTGTCACCAAAAGGAGCACAAGGCAGTGCCATTATGTTTAGCATTGTAGAAACCGCAAAAGAGAATAAACTCAATCCTTACAATTATCTGTGCTATATCTTTAGGACAGCACCTAAGCTTGACCAGACAAAGCCTGATTGGATTAAACCATTACTTCCGGAAAACGTTCCTGACTGGTGTAAAGCTGGCAAATATTGATAACCTGGACCGCCTAACCGGCGGTCCTATTTTTTTCACGTTGTTGTATTTGACGCTTACATATTATCTATAGCAGTATACTTGTTTTACAATTTAATAATTGACAAGAAGTAGGGAGGCGTTTTGCGTGCGCAAGTTTTAAATTTAAAAGTCCACCCCTTGCAAATTTCTTTATTCTAAATTATAATACTCGTAAGTAACATACTTATGAGTAACATAATCGTGAGTTATATAATTTTGGATGGTGGTGAAGCAGATGGAAAAGTTTTATTGTCGTGAAGAGGAATTGCGCAAGCTTAATGCACGTTATGAAAATGAAGAATTTGAGTGCCTGATTATTTATGGCCGTCGTCGTGTAGGCAAAACAGCCTTGATTAACAAGTTTTGTGCAGATAAGCCAACGATATTTTTTTCTGCGCTCAATACAACGGGGAAAGAAAATTTAAAGGCTTTATCAAAAGCAATTATGAGTTACGAAAAGCCTGACGCTGTGGTTGCGCCGGAGTTTAAAAGTTATGATGATGCTTTAGCAGAGATAACGGAGTTGGCGCGTGAGCAGAGGCTTGTGTTTGTTATTGACGAATATCCTTATTTAGCAAAAGCTAAGCCTGCTATCTCAGCAATGCTTCAGCATTTAATTGATCACCAATGGAGCAAGGGAAAACTTTATTTGATTTTGTGTGGTTCATCTATGAGCTTCATGGAAAATCAGGTGTTGGGGCAGGAAAGTCCGCTATATGGCAGAAGAACAGGTCAGTTTAAAATTGAGCCGCTGGATTATAAAGAGACAGCCGTATTCCATCCTGAGCTGACGTATGAAGACAATGCTTTGATTTATGGCATTACTGGTGGCGTGCCGCATTATATTAACAAGCTGGGCGTAAAGAAAGATATTGATGAAGCGTTGCTGACCAATTTATTTGATCGTTCGGGATATTTGTATGAAGAACCTGCTAATTTGCTTAAGCAGGAGCTACGTGAGCCTGCAATTTATAATGCTATTATTAAAGCTATTGCTGAAGGTTCATCGCGAGCTGCTGATATCTGCGGTAAAGTGCAGGAGACAAGCACAACTGTTTTAAAGTACTTGAAAACGTTGATGGAATTAGGAATAGTCAAAAAGGAGACTCCGCTCACGGAAAAAGCAGGGCGCAAGACGATTTATCTTTTAGCAGATAATTTTTTCCGTTTCTGGTATAAGTTTGTGCCGAATAATGTGAATGCCATTGATTCTGGCAGGATTGCAAGGATTTATTCGCAAACGGTAAAACGCTATTTTTCAGATTATATGGGCCTTGTTTTTGAAAAAATGTGTCAGGATTACTTGCTGTATTATGCGAAGAGCTTGCCTATTGAGCTTGTTGATATAGGGCAATGGTGGGGGACGGATGCGCAAAAGAAGAAGCAGGTGCAGATTGATATTGTCGCAACAGGAATTACACCCGATGCTTATATCATCGGTTCTTGTAAATATCGTAATGAGAAAATCGGTTTAGATGAGCTGGAGCTTTTACGTGATTATGCAAGAGTTTTTGGCAAGGGAACAAAGTATTATTTTTATATTTTTTCTAAAGGTGGCTTCACTGAGGGCTTGCTGCAAGCAGCGCAGCGTGGAGAAGTGACGCTTGTGACGCTGGCTGATTTGTATAATTAAGTTCTTTCGTAAGCGTCAAACAGTCAACCGTAAAACGTCCCTACATGAAAAAAAGACCACCGGCGGTGGTCTTTTTCGTCTCTTAATCAACATTGGTTGGTAAACAAATTGCCTCAATCGCTTTTTTGTGGGATTTCTGGTTACGGATATACTCTTTTCCGCTAGCATCTGGAGTTACTATCTACAGGCTTAACTCCATGTGAGAGCGACATGGAGTTTACTCGCTCTTTTTGAGGAATGGTGGTTGACAAAATACAGATTACAGCGAAAACAGGTTGTAAGCATCTAACGTATTTACCTGCTACTTCTCTTCCTCCTTCTTCAGCCCCTCATTATAAATCGCCGGCGAAGCGCCTGCTTCCGTAATGTGCGGCGTTAAAAGCAGCAAAACCTCCGTCTTGCTGTGTGAACGCGAACGGTTTTTAAACAGCTCGCCCAAAAGGGGAATTTTGCTCAAAAAAGGCACCTGCTGCATTGTACGCTGCTGCTCCTCGCTGATCAGACCGCCAATCACCAGTGTTTCACCGCTGTACATGCGCACGTTGGTGTCGGCAGTACGACTGGTGATGCGGTAATTTTTCAGCTCGCTGATGAGCACAGGCGTGCTCACCTCAGTGTGGACGCTGGCGGTCACCATCCTGCCATCCTCGCTGATGATAGGGGCATATTGCAGCTTGATGCCGGCATCAAGATATTCCGTTGCCGTATAACTGCCGCTGCTGTCATGCTTTTCTGTCTGCACGGGGATGTGGTCACCGATGAAAATGCTGGCCTCCTTGCCGGGGATGGTGATGATGCGCGGCGTTGCCAGAATGCGCGCCTTACCATTGCTGATGAGGGCATTGAGCGTAGCGTTGAAGCGGAAGGCGAAGCCACGCCAAAATTTGAAGCTGCCATCATAATTGCTGTTGTTACTGTCACTATCACCGTCGTTCGTTTCCTGTGCGCGCTGGGGAATTGTATCCCAGTCCCAGCGTACCCCCAGGTTTTTACTGTCCTCGCGGCTGACGGCGATGATTTTGGCTTCCAGCGTTACCTGTCTTGTTGCTACATCCATCTTTGGCAGCAGCTGCTTTAAGCGTGTATGGCTTTGCTCATCTCCCAATAGAATGAGGCTGTTGGTGATAGGATCCAGCCCAAGCTTGGGGCCGAAATGTGGCGTTAACGCTTCCTGCACGTCCTTGGCTCTGGCATAGCTTAAGGGATAGCAGGCCAGTCGTTCGCAGACTGGCGGTGGTGGTGCGGGGACGCTTGCTGCAGGTGTTTTGCTTATTGTGGCGGCGGGAGAGGGTACAAAGGGATTGATGAGAGTGCTTTGGGCGTTGCAGGGCATAGTTAAAGTGAGCAGCAGACTGCTGAGTATTAACGGGAAAAAACGTTTTAGCATAATGAGCTCCTTTCGGTGTTATCTGTTAAGAGAAAGATAATGAATGCTGTATAGTAGAATTCATGTTTCATTGTAACGCAGGCAGAGAATAATTTCAAGAGAAAATTGTGAAAATAGAGAAAATTTAAAATTATCGTATTGCATTTCGCTTTTTTTGTGCTACAATAAAATTCAGCATAAGAAAAATGAGGTGATGCAATGGAAGGCTTACGTAATAATAAACTGGCAGAAGATTTACTGCACCTGGCCTTGGCGCAGGGGGCGAGTGATATGCATATCGAGCCTGATGGACAGGGAGTGCGCGTGCGCATCCGTGTAGATGGCCTGCTGCAGCAGCTTTGCGTGCTGCCACGCGCCCAGCAAAGCACGCTGCTGACGCAGCTGAAGGTGTGGAGCGGCATGGATATTGCTGAAAAAAGAGTGCCGCAGGACGGACGCATGCTCCTTAAATATGTCGACACTGAGGTCGATTTGCGTTTGTCCAGCCTGCCGACCGTCAATGGCGAAAAGCTGGCCATACGCTTTTTGCAGCGACAGGATAATCTGCTATCGCTGGAGCAGCTGCAGTTCAGCGATAGCAATTTACAACGCTACCGCCGGCTTTTTCATCAGCCGAACGGTTTGGTGCTTTTGACCGGGCCTACGGGCAGCGGCAAAACGACGACGCTTTATGCGACGCTGCAGGAGCTTGATGCAGCGGCCAATAATATTATTACGTTGGAGGACCCGGTGGAATACAAGCTGGCGGGGATTAATCAGGTGGCCGTAAACCGCAGAAGCGGTCTGACCTTTGCCGCAGGCTTGCGCTCGGTGGTGCGTCAGGACCCGGACGTGATTATGCTTGGCGAGATCAGGGATGAGGAAACAGCGGCGATGGCGGTACATGCGGCGCTGACCGGACATTTAGTGCTGAGTACTCTGCATACGAATGATGCTATCGGGGCGGTTTATCGTCTGCTGGACATGGGGATTGCCGATTATCTGCTGGCGGCTGCGTTACGTGGCGTGCTGGCACAGCGTTTGCTGCGCCGCCCCTGCCGCTATTGCGGCGAGCGGCGCCTTGCAACTGCAGCGGAGCTGCAGTACCTGGTGCGCAGGGCGGATGAAAAGCTGGAGGTGCTGCAGGTTCATGGCTGCGAGCATTGTCATGGCACAGGTTACCGAGGACGTTTGGCCTTGCATGAGCTGGTTGTGTTTGATAAACGAATGCAGCAGCTGTTGGTAAACGGCGCTGATGAAGCAGAGCTTTTGCAGGAGGCACGTAGGCAGGGCTGGCGCAGCCTGTACGCCGACGGAGTAGCGAAGGTGCTGCAGGGGGCAACAACAGTTGAAGAATTGTGGCGCGTTGGTATCACCGGGGAGGCTGATTATGCTTGATAAGCTGTTGATGCAGGCACGAGATATGGGAGCCAGTGATTTGCATCTTACGCCTGCGAGTGTGCCGATGGTGCGCATAGATGGCAGCCTGCAGCCTTTAACAAGCGAATTTATTTCCCGGGAAAAGCTGGAGGCAGCGTTACTTGCCTTACTGCCGGAGCAGGAAAAGCGACAGCTATTGCAAAATGGCGAGGTGGATACAGCTTTTAGTGACAGTACCCAGGAGCGCTGCCGCCTTAATGTATATCGTCTTGGCAATGGCTATGCAGCGGCAATTCGCCTACTGCCGCACGAAATTCCTTGCTGCCGCAGCCTGGGCCTGCCGGAGATTGTCAGCCAGCTTGCGGGCAGCAGGCAGGGACTGCTGCTCGTCACAGGTGCCACGGGCAGCGGTAAAAGCACAACGCTTGCATCATTGGTACAGCAGATAAATCAAACACGCGCTGTGCACGTGCTGACGCTGGAGGACCCGATAGAGTACGTTTATCCTCCAGGCCTGGCACTGATTAACCAGCGGGAGGTGGGGCGTGATACCAAAAGCTTTGCCAGCGGTCTGCGCAGTGCGCTCAGGCAGGACCCGGATGTGATTATGGTGGGCGAGCTCAGGGATGCGGAAACAATCGGTATAGCACTGACGGCGGCGGAAACAGGCCATCTTGTTTTGGCAACGCTGCACACGCAGGACGCTGCAGGTACGGTAAACCGTATTCTTGATGTGCTGCCCGATAGGCAGCATGTGTGTACGCAGCTGGCTGATTGCTTGCTCGGGATTTGCTGCCAAAGGCTGCTGCCACGCTGCGACAGAGCAGGCAGAGCGGCAGCCTTTGAGGTGCTTGTAGCAACGCCTGCTATGCGCAATCTTATTCGCGAGGGGCGTACGCATCAGCTGCAGTCCTATTTGCAGACTGGCGCGCGTTATGGCATGCAGACGATGGAGGATGCAGTGAAGGCCTTGCAGCTGCGCGGCGTAATCGCATGAAAAAAGCCGCTGCGAAAAGCAGCGGCTGAATAGGGACGTATAGGTTAACGCACCAGATAACGTACCTGATAGCTTTCACAAGGTAACGTAGTGGAAGCGGCGTTAGAAAGCAGTCATTACAAAATCTCTTCTCTGATTAACGTATTCATCATTTTTTGCTTGCCTAATACCCAGAGCAGGTCGTTTTCTTCGAAAACAAGTGAAACGTGGGGGTTGGTAATCGTAAAGGCACCACGCTCCAGACCGATGACGAGGCAGCTCCACTTGTTGCGCAAATCGGCAGCCTTCAGCGAGGTTCCTAAAATAGGAGAATGCTTATCAATCGTAATTGCCAGGGAGAGGAATTGTTGTTCCGGTTTGTTCCGGTGATTATCCAGCATAAATTCACGCAGGCTTTGCGGCAGGTCGCAGCGCTCCAGGCCTAAGCTGCGTTGTCTTGCAGCAGCGTCAAAAACCTGCAGCTGGCTGCTGGTACCGATAAGCAGCAGCTTGTCGCCCTGCTCAACTATCTGCTCGCCACCGGGCATATCAACGGTGCGGTTGCTGCCCAAAAGCTGCAGAACGTTACAGCCATAGCTTTCGCGGAAGCCGAGACTGCGCAAAGTTTTGCCGATTATAGAGGAGTCATTTTGCAAATCGTAATAAACAAGCTGCAAATCCTCATCGAACCAGGTACGGCTGTCATCAGGAGAGCTTTCGCGATGCTTGCGCATGTGCTTTTCGTTAAGGTTTACCAAAAAGCGCGATTCAATGCGCAGGTATTCGCTCATCAGCCAGTCGGAGGAGGAGATGAAGTACGCTGCCAGCAATATGGATACGCAGGCCAGGAAGCCGTGCAGATTAAGCAGAGTGTGGAAGATGAAGTACAGCGAAGCAGATGCTACAAGCAGCTTGCCGAATACCAGGAACATCAGCGGCAGATGGTTGGCACGCTTCTTAAACCAGAGCTTGGAGAACAAATCACCATTACCGGCGCGGTTGACGAGCACAGCACGCAAAATCGGTGACATGATGATAAAGGTGGCTGCAGCGGTCAGCAGTCTGCTGTACGGCAGTTTCAGCGTGTTGCCCAAATAAGGCAGCAGGTAATATTCTGCACCCAAAGCAATAGCTGCCAGCAGGGTGATAAAAATCAGCATACGCATCGTGTAACCGGTCAGCAGGTTCTTCCAGTCCTGATCCTTGTCATCGTCAGTATTGGTGCCGGTGTAACGGTCCAGCCAGCTTTTAGCCTGCGGCGGCAGCAGCTTCAGCACAAGCTGGTAGAAGGGTTCGGCTGCCATGATGCAGAAGGGTGTAGTAAAGGTAGTGATTACGGATACCGCTACGATAATCGGATATAAAAAGCTGCTGATTACGCCCAGGCTCATGCCGAGGGAAGCGATAATAAAGGAGAATTCACCAATCTGTGCCAGGCTGAAGCCGCAGTGCACAGAGGTGTTGAGGCTTTGGCCGGAGGCCAGTACACCGCCGGTAGAGAAAATCAGCTTGCCTATAATTGTTGCAACTACCAGCACGAAAATGGGCAGCGCCTGCTCCAGCAGGATAGCGGGATCTACCATCATGCCGACGGACACGAAAAAGACTGCGCCGAACAAATCCTTGATAGGCGCAACGAGGTGCTCGATTTTTTCGGCGTTAGGCGCTTCGGCAATCAAAGAACCCATGATGAAGGCACCCAAAGCGGAAGAGAAGCCAAGCTGAGTTGCCAGCACCACCATGCCAAGGCACAGGCCGATGGAAACAACTACCAAAGTTTCTTCGTTCATCAGCTGCTTGGCCCATTTAAAGAAGCTGGGGACAAGGTACATACCCAGGACAAACCATAGCACGAGGAAGAAAATTAAGCGTCCGATGCTGAGCAGCAGCTCCATCGTGGAAACATCGGCGCTGGCTACGGCCATGGTTGCAAGCAGCACCATCATCACGATGCCGGCGATATCTTCAATAATCAGCACGCCAAAAACGATTTCCGTAAAGCGCTGCGCCCTGAGCTTTAAATCGTCAAAGGCTTTGATGATTATCGTGGTGGAGGACATAGAAAGCATACCGCCAAGGAAAAGGCTGTCCATATGGTTCCAGCCCAGCAGCGTACCGGCGAAGTAGCCTACGGCCAGCATACCGCCGATTTCTACCGCAGTGGCGATGAAGGCGGTACTGCCTACGCTTTTCAGCTTGTAAAAGCTAAACTCCAGTCCCAGCGCGAACAGCAGGAAGATAACACCGATTTCGGACCAGGCGTGGACGTTGGCCTTATCGGTAATCGTCGGGAAGAAGTTGAAGTGCGGACCGGTGATGAAGCCGGCAACAATATAGCCAAGTACCAGCGGCTGATTAATTTTTTTGAAAAGAATAGTTGTGACACCGGCTACAAGCAAAATCATTGCTAAGTCGTTAATAATAGTGGGCAGATGCGTCATGGGAATCTCCTTTGCGATATTTTTTGCCAAAATGGCTTTAAATGGTGTATAATAATTGAAATGTAGTCATTAGCTTTTTACAAGCTCTGCAGACTGCAAAACAAATAATCTCAATATATATTATACAATATTTTTGACTGGAATTATTGCATAAATAATGCTTTATTATGTTAATTTATTGTGACAAGCGCAATTGGAGGAATAAAGATGAACGAAAATCAACAAGAAAAATTAGTTTTGGTAGACGGCGAGATTATGCCGGAGGCTGAAGCGTTTATTGACGTTAACGACCGCGGCCATAATTTCGGCGATGGCGTTTTTGAAATTGTACCGGTTTATAACGGCCGCTGCTTTGCTTTGCTGCCGCATATGAACAATTTATTCGATTCTGTAATCGCCGTAAAAATCCCCGGCGTTTATATGATTGAAGAGCTCGTAGAGTTCCATGAAGGCCTGCTGGCCGCAACCGGTCTGAAGGACTGCGAAATCTATACTCAGGTAACCCGTGGCAGCGGTGCTTATGCTCTGTCCTATCCGGAGCAGAGCATTCCGCATCTGACTATGTATGCTGTACCGGTTGACCGCGAGGCGCTGGCACAAAAGCGTGCTAAGGGCGTAAATGTTATCACTGTGGAAGACGTACGCTGGGCATGCTGCGATATCAATACATTAAACCGCCTGCCGGAAGTCATGGCTAAACAGAAGGCTGTTATCGGCAATGCTTTTGATTCCCTGTTTGTTCGCGACGGCAAAATTACCGAAAGCACCGAAGCAAGCTTCTTCATTTATAAAGACGGTATTCTTTGGACTCATCCCGAAAACAACTTTATCCATAAAAACATTACCCGCCGCCTGCTGATGGAACGCCTGTCCAAAGACCTGGACCTGCAGATTATCGAAAGAGCCTTTGATAAGGATTTCGCACTCAAAGCAGACGAAGCCTTCCTCTGCGGACCGCGCTGCGAATTTATGCCTGTTACCAAAATTGACCGCAGCTTCGTTGCTGACGGCAAGGTTGGCGAGCTGACACAAAAGCTGCAGGATGCATATATGGCGTTTGTAGCTAAGGAATGCCCTGCTAAGCATGAATAACAGCAAGCTGGTGCGGGGAGCACTGCTGGTGGCCTTGGCGCTGGCGCTGCAGTCGCTGCGTCTGGTGCTGCCGATGCCGCAAATGCTTTCCACGTTTATCATCGGTACTTTGGTGCATATGATGCTGGTGCTCACGCTGCAGCTGGGCGGCCTGAAGACAGCATTGCTGCTGGCGTTTTTGCTGCCGCTGACTGCTTACGTGCAGGGGCAGGTGCTGCTGCCGTTTCTGATTCCTGTAATCTGGCTGGGCAATTTTATCTTTGTGCTGCTTGTGCGTCAGTTTAAGGGCAGGCATAAGCTGGCTTTATGTGTGCCGCCTGTGGCGAAGGCCGCTGTTATGCTGCTGGCAGCCTGGGTGGTAGTCAGCTTTTTGGCGTTGCCGAATCCTGCGCTGAGTAAGACGATTATGTTTGCGATGAGCGTACCGCAGCTGCTAACGGCTGTTGCCGGTATTTTGCTGGCAGAGCAGGTCAAAAAGCGCCTGCGTCAGTTTGATTAAGCAGGACTTTGTAATAATATAACGAGTTTATGTGTATCGAATTGTTCGATAGCTAAGATAACCGCCAGTATAAAAGCTGTGCGGTTATTTTGTGCTTATGCTTAAGAATGTTCGGTAACCTTTTGGTAACTGAAGCACTTTTTTGTGCATACTTTGCAGAAAAGCTGAAACAGCATATTATAATATAGGTAATGGATAGTAGTTATCTATTTTGTGAAGTTAATGTTAAAAATGCAATTACAATGACGCAAGCTATATTTCATATGCTATAATATACAAGCAGTAATGAGTTTTTTAGGGGGTTATCAGTATTTTAGAATTTAAACCTGTAACATTGGCACAAAAGCCTTTGTTTGAAAGCTATATATCAAAATCACATCAAAATGGCAGCGAATGTGCCTTTTCCAATCTTTTTGTCTGGCGTGACTGCTATCATATTTATTGGTGCGTAGCGCACGATTTCCTTTTGCTGAAGGTTAAACGCAACAACGTTGATTTTTACATTCAGCCTTTTGGCGGACGCGATGAGGATTTGCCGCGTCTTATGCAGGAGCTGAAGGAGGAGCATCAGGGCAAACCGTTTGAGATGCATGGTATCTATGATTTTACCAAGGAGCGCTTTGAGCGCGTGCTGCCGGGTCTGACATATGAAGAAGACCGCGATAACTGGGATTATGTATATCTGCAGGAAAAGCTGGCAACGCTTTCCGGCCGCAAGCTGCACGGGCAGAAGAATCACTATAATGCTTTTGTCAAGGCGCATCCTGATTTCGTTTATGAGCCGATTACTATGGATAATATGATGGAATGCTTGAATTTCGGCGAGCGCTGGTGCGACGAGCATATGGCGGAGGATCCTTCGCTGTTGTGCGAAAAATATGCTATCCAGGAGGCCTTCCTGAGCTTTGAACAGCTGGAGCTGCGCGGCGGTGCCATCCGTTTTGACGGTAAAATCCAGGCCTTCAGCTTTGGCAAAAAGATTAACGATGATACGGCGGTGCTGCACGTAGAAAAGGCGCGTCATGATGTGCGCGGCTTGTATACTGCTATTACGAAGGAGTTCGCCGCTCATGCCTGGACAGATGTAAAATATCTGAATCGCGAGGAGGATATGGGACATCCCGGTCTGCGTGAGGCAAAAATGGCGCTGCATCCGGAATTTATGGTGCAAAAATATAATGTAATTATTGGGTGAGGTAGCTTATGATTTACCGTGTCTTGAGCAAGGAGCGTATGTACCAGGCGGAGAAGCTTTGGGATTACTGCTTTGAAAAAAAGACAGAACCTTTCTTTCAGTACTATTTTGAGCAGTACTGCGGCAAGGATAATATGGTTATCGGTGGCTTTGACAAGGTTGGCGAGGACGAAAGACTGCGCACAATGCTGCACGTCAATCCTTATATGCTGCGTTTGCGCGGGCAGGAGATGCTGGTGCCGTATCTGGTGGGCATTGCCACCGCTCCGGAAGCACGTGGACAGCATCTTTTGCGTCCGCTTTTGGAAACTGCCTTTGAGGTGCTGCGCTCGCAGGGCTTCCCCTTTGTGACGCTGATGCCAATCAACGCCGGAATTTATCTGCCGTACGAATTTGCTTATTGCTATTATCGTCACGAGTATAAAATGCCGCTGGCACAGCTGCAGCTTCCTGCAATAGGTGATGACCTGTCGGTAGAACGTCTGGATTTAGCTTCTTTGCTGCAGTCTGTGACTGAGGAAAAAGCTCAGCCTTGCAATCCTTTGGCAGATATTTACGCAAGTGTTACCGCAGCATGGAACGGCGTACCGCAGCGTACTGCTTTCCAATGGCGCAAGCTGTTGTCGGTAGTTACGCAGGAAAATGTGCTGTGCGCTGTTGTCTATCGTGCGGGAGAAGCAGTTGGTTATATGCTTTATGCTTTGAGCGACGGCACGTTCAACGTGCAGGAGCTGCTGGCGCAGGACGCTGCGGCGAAGAACCGTCTGCTGCAATATGCCGCAGGACATAGAAGCGAAGCGCAGGAGCTTTGCTGGCTGGCGGAGCCTTGGGATAAAACATATCTTGGCTTTGCAGACCAGGCGCTTACGGGCAGACTGCAGCCGTTTATGATGGCGCGCTGCCTCGATGCACGGGCAGCGCTCGCCAAGCTGCCGGTAGCAGCAAGCATGAGCAGCGGCAGTGTTGTTGTGCTGCTTACGGATAAGATGATTGAGCGCAATAATCATCTGCTGCAGCTGCGCACGTCACCGGGTAAGCTGGAGGCAGTCAGCACGCTGGAGCAGGAGGAGGTCACCATGGACATGGGTACCTTTACTCAGTTTTACTTTGGTGCTTTCAGTGCCAGCGAACTGTTGGAAGCAGGGCGCATCAAATGCAGCGATGTGCGGAAGCTGCAGTTGCTCGATGAGCTCTTTCCTAAATGTCGCACGTACAATAACGAATATTTTTAAAGCTATGCAGGCTGTCGGAAGACACGACAGCCTGTTTTTCTATTTATAGTTGGAAATTATGAGAATGCCCCCAATACTTTTTTGTTAGTATTGGGGGCAAAAATTACTAATATTTTTTAATTTTACAGATAATAAATTTAGCTTTGCTTTAATTATAGTGAAGCATTTTGTTGTATCTGCCTCAAATAATTTATAAACAATTTAGCGGACGAGGAAATATTACTTTTGTTATAGAGTATCGAACATTCCTTGATTTTGTTGAGTTCGACAATTCTCTTTACAGTGAGACAATCTGCGGAATATTCACTAAGGTAAGATTTAGGAATAATAGTGATACCTAAGCCTGCTTTAGCCAACATAACGGACGTATTTAAATCATCACAAAAACAATATATAAATGGTTGAAAAGAGTTTTTTTCGCATAAAGCAGTAATTGAATTTACAAGATTCTTTTTGATAATGAAAGGAGTGGTTTTGAGAGAAGCAATATTTATGCAGTCATTAGAATCTGTAAAAAAATCTTTCTTTCCGATGATCACTAAATAATCATTGGGGAGCGAAAGCTTAGTAAATTTGCTGTTTTCAGGAAGCTTTCTGGCAAAACATAGGTCTATTGTACCTAAGGTAAGTCTGGAGAAAAGAGCTTGTTTGTCATCTTGGATTATATCTAGCCTGATATTCGGATAATCTTTATGGAATCCTTGCATAAGCTTTGGTAAATATTCTAAACCGATTGAGTTCCAGGAGCCTATAGAAATAATACCTGATTTACCTGCTTGCAGGTCTTTTATTTTTGAAACAGCAGTATCGATACATAGAATGCTGTCACGAGCATATTTATAAAAAATCTCTCCGGAATTTGTTAAAACAATATTTGCGCCTTCTCTGTTAAATAGCTTAGTATCAAGCTCTCTTTCTAAGCTTTTAATACTCTGACTAATAGCAGGCTGTGTTACAAATAGCTTTTTTGCTGCTTTACTTATACATTTGGCATCGGCTGTCTCTAAAAAATACTCTAATTGCTTAAAATCCATTGAATATCAAATCCTTGCATAAAAAGAAGTTATACCGCTATAAAAATATGTTTCTTTTAAAAAGTGTAATTATCTGATATAATCATACCACAAGTAGCAGGGTGGTTCAATAAGAAACGGACTTATATTAGGAGGAGATGCGGTGTGAATAGAGCTATTACGCTGGTACTTCTGGTAGTAATTCTTGCTTTAGCAGGTTGTGGCGGTCATGTTGCCGATAACAGTAAAAGTAATCTGAAGACGGCATATAGTATTGTAGATTCTCGCGGAAAGAGGATTAGTTTTGATAAAAAGCCAGAACGAATTATCAGCTTGCATGTCTCTACTGATGAAATTCTTTTAGACATGGTTGACTCCGGAAGGATTTTATCTGTTAGCAAAGGTGGCAGAGAAAGAGCTTTATCACATGTTGTAGATAAAGCTAAGGCTGTCAACAGGACAACAGAAGAAAATATAGAATTTATGCTGGCAAATAAACCTGATCTTGTAATCATAAGGGAAAACTTTAAAAAGGATTTTATTGATGCATTGGAAAGCTCTGATATTAAAACGGTTGTAATCAAAAATCCTAAAAGGGTTGATGATATACCTGACTATATTATGCAGGTTGCCAAGGCTGTAGGTGAAGAAGAAAAAGGCGAAGAGCTTATCAAAACTTTTAAAAGCAGATTAGCGAAAATTAATAATCTGCATATTAAGGAAGCAGACAAGAAGAGTGTGATAATAGCAAGTTCTTTGGGAGCAAGAAGCTTTAAAGATACGATTGTAGATGATGTTATCCATAAAAGCCAACTGAAAAATGCTGTTGATGATACTGATTTACCTAATGATGCCAATTTGAATATAAATAAAGAGGAAATCATTAAAGCGAATCCTGATGTTTTACTTTTAATAGATTGGAATATCGAAAAGATTAACAGAGGAGAATCTCAAGTATATAAAGATTACATGAGTGATGAATCACTGAAGGATGTAAAAGCTGTAAAAAACAATGATGTTATACTTATACCAATGAAGCTAACGGTTTGTTTTACTCACTATGTTTGCGAATCTATAGAAGATTTGACAAACATTGTTTATAAAAAATAAGGAGCATTCCCGTAATCAACAAATATGAGCTTTGCAAAAAAAGAGAAACCCC
>NZ_CALDXR010000037.1 GCF_937920985.1 uncultured Phascolarctobacterium sp. | reverse complement strand
GCGCCAAAAATCAATCTACGACAATGTACGCAGCTAAAGATGTTGTTTCACACTAGTTTCCTCGTTTCCTTGAAGTTAAAAGCCTATTGTACTTGTATATTATAGCGTAAGTTTGTGGCATTTGCATGACATTTTGCATAATTAGCTCGCAAAAAATTAAAAAGATACTGCCTTCAGCGTGAATGCCGAAACAAAAAATAATGCAAGAGTTTCCAGTGTACTAGAAACTTTTAACCAAAGAAGCAAGAGTTTCCAGTATACAAGAAACTTTTTACAAAAAACACAAGAGTTTCTAGTATATAAGAAACTTTTGCACACAAAAGAAGCTGCTGCCTCCGGCGTGAATGCCGAAAGCAACAGCTTTAATTGTTATAGGTCAGATTTTATTTTTGAATCAGTGCCATACCTGCTTCGAGAGCCTTGGTATTAGCTTCTTCGGTTCCTTTCGGAACGCGGTTCAGTACAGCCTTGAGAATTGCTTCTTTGGAAACGCATTTGGTGAGTGCAACAACTGCGCCCAGAGCAACGATGTTCGCAAACAGAGTCTTGCCGCAAACAGTGTTGGCAGTGTGGGTGATTGGCAGGTCAACACGTTTACCGTACTTGCCGGGAACATCAGTTACGAAAAGAGTATCGGTAATAACGGTGGTATGCTCATCGCAGTCGGCAATGAATTTGTTGGCAGCCTCCTGGCTCATTACCAGCAGAGTATCCGGGCAGATAACACGGCTGAAATAAATGGGCTCATCGCTGATGATAGCCTCGGCCTTGGAGGAGCCGCCACGGGCTTCCGGGCCGTAGGATTGGGATTGTACAGCCAGCTTGTCGTCTAAGAGGGAAGCTTCGGCTAAAATAATACCAGCAGTGATCAGGCCCTGACCACCGGTACCGGAGAAACGAAAGCTATGTCTCATAATTATTTACCCTCCTGTGCACGTTGAATAATTTGGTCATATGCCTTGGTGTATTCCATAACGTCGTTGTTTTCGTAGAGAACGCCGATGGGGAATTTGCCGGCAGCAATTGCTTCTGCCTTTTTCTCTTCATCCATGCGGTCCCAAACAGCCTTCATAACGCCATGGTCACGCTGCCAAGCCATCATCTGAGCAGGCCCGCCCATCTTGTTCTGACGGCCGAAGGAAATCGGGCAAGCGCTGACAGCTTCGATGATAGAGAAGCCCTTGTGAGCAATGCCCTTAGCGATAACATCAACCAGTACGGGAACATGGTAGGTGGTTGCGCGTGCTACATAGGTTGCACCGGCAGCCTTTGCCAGGTCGAGCAGATTGAAGCTCGGTTCAACAGTGTAGTACGGAGCGGTGGTTGCTTTGGAATGAATCGGGGTCATCGGAGAATACTGACCGCCGGTCATACCGTAAATGCTGTTGTTGAAAACAACCAGAGTTAAATCGATATTGCGGCGTGCTGCATGAATCAGATGGTTGCCGCCGATAGCGGTGCAGTCACCGTCACCGCTGCAAACGATAACGTTCAGTGCAGGGTTAGCCATTTTTACACCGGTAGCAATCGGCAGAGCACGGCCGTGCAGGGTGTTGGCGGTGTTGAAGTCCAAATAACCGGAGGAACGGCTGGAGCAGCCGATACCGCTGATTACTGCAACGTCGTCTTTTGCCAGACCTTGCTTATCAATTGCTTTTACAATGGCGCCGGTGATAACGCCGTTGCCGCAGCCGGGGCACCAGATGTGAGGCAGACGGCCCGGGCGGAAATATTTATTGATTAAATTTTCCATTTCACTCATCGTTTTTTCTCCTCTCATCCGTTAGGCCATAGCCTTTTTGATTTCAGCTAACAGTTCTGCCGGAGTAGCAGATTCGTTATCGTATTTAGCGTACAGGCTTACAGGAACCTTGCCTGCTACAGCGCGTTCAACTTCCAGAACGTACTGGCCGCAGTTCAGCTCGTGTACGAGGATGCCTTTAACCTTGCCTGCCAGCTCCTGCATTTGCTTTTCGGCAAACGGCCAGATGGTAATCGGGCGGACGAAGCCAACCTTCAGGCCTTCCTTGCGTGCCATATCAACTGCTTCATAAGCAGTGCGGGCAGCGCCGCCGAAGGCTACAACAGCAAATTCCGCATCTTCCATACGATAGTTTTCTACTTGTACGATGTCGTCTAAGTTATCTTCTAATTTAGTGCGCAGGCGGTCCTGAGAGGTGCGGGTTGCTTCACCGGTGCCCTTCGGGAAACCGGTTTCGTCGTGTACCAGACCGGATACGTGCCAGCGGTAACCGCTGCCGAAGTCTGCCATAGCAGGAACCTTGGAGCCTTCTTCGCAGCCGTAAGCCAGATAATCTTCGGGTGCGCAGGTCGGGCGCTTGCGTTCTGCCTGCGGAATTTCATCATAGGTGTCGGGAAGCTCGATTTTCTCGCGCATATGGCCGATAACCTCGTCCATCAGGAGAATAACCGGGCAACGATATTTTTCGCTCAATGCTACTGCACGCAAAGTCAGGTCGAAGCATTCGGGAACACTGGACGGAGAAACGGTAATCAGCCAGTGGTCACCGTGGGTGCCCCAACGGGTTTGCATAACCTCGCCCTGTGCGGGGGAGGTCGGTTGGCCGGTTGCGGGGCCTACACGCTGTACGTTAACGATAACGCAGGGGATTTCGGCGCTGCAGGCGAGGCCGAGCATTTCCTGTTTCAGGGAGAAGCCCGGGCCGCTGGTTGCGGTCATAGCCTTTTTACCGGCCATAGATGCACCGATAACAGTGCCGAGACCGGCGATTTCGTCTTCAGTCTGCATAAATTTACCGCCAACCTGCGGCAGACGCAGAGCTAATTGTTCAGCAATTTCGGTAGAAGGGGTGATAGGATAGCCGCCATAAAATTTTACACCGGCAGCAATCGCACCCTCAACAACCGCTTGGTTACCTTGTAACAGCAGGATTCTTGACATGGGTTACCTCACTCCTTTTTATTTATCTACAAAGATAGCATAGTCGGGGCAACGCATTTCGCATTGTCCGCATTTGATGCAATTTTCTTCAGCGACGGCTTCGACTTTGCCGACTTCGCTGACTGCCAGAACTTTTTTCGGGCAGAAGGCCGCACAAATACCACAGCCCTTGCAACGCTTAGTAATTATTTTTAAGCTCATATGGTCTCCTCCTTATGATACCTTGTTTAAAATAACAGCATGCGATAGCTTCACTCTATATTATAGCAAAAACAGCATTGAAAAACAGTACCTCTGTAAGCTTTTTACAATTTTATTTTTTAAGCAATAAGTCATATTATAGTTTATGATAAAAATACTGTAATTGCAGATAGAAATCTTTTGAGCAATTAGGATTTCTTGCATGAAAAAGTATAATAAACTATATTTCTGTGAAGGAGAATATTTATGCCAGGAGTTTTTACGCCGATGGTAGATTCGGCGCAAAGTAAAAATAAACGTATTTTGCAGGTAGTAGCTTAAGGCCTTATGAATAAAAACGTGGTGCCGGAAAGCTGCAGCAAGTTCGTCTTTATTGAAATGAGGTTACAAAATAATTTTATCTTTGTTGTGTATGGACAGCCATGCCAATAAAAAATTTTGCAAATCACGGCACACCTTGCGCGGCAGAGTATTTTTCAGACCTGCAATATACATGTTCTGACCGCTTACTTCAGCATCAAGCATCTTCCATCTGATATCAGGATGTCTTTGCATTGCAGCAATGTAGTCATAGCCCAGATAGATTACGTTGCTTTCCTTTACTAAATCCAGAGCAACGTCAATATCGGTGATTTCCGCAAAAATATCTACATTCAGACCATTACCAAGAACATATTTTTCCATATTGTCGCGAAAACAACGGAAGGATCTTCCTTTACTGATTATTTTTTGATTTTGAAGATCCTGATAGCTGATTCTTTCTTTAGCAGCTAAAGGATGGCCAGCAGAAAGTGCTATGCAATAATGCGTATAAAATATGGGTGTAAGTGTAAAATTTGTGCTGTCCAACGGATCTGTAGTAATAGCGAAATCTGCATTGCGGGCAAGCAAGGCGTTGAGAGCGGCCTCATCGGTGCTTTCGATAATGCTGAGAATAATATTCGGATATAATTTGCGAAAGTCAAAGAAAAATTCTGCTGTTAAATATTTTACGATGTTATCAAGCGCGTAGATGGTGATAACATTTTCCTTTTGCTTTGCCAAGGTGTTCAGGCCTGTTATGTAGTTATATTCATCGAGCAACTTTTTGGCATGGGGGAATAATGCTTCGGCAAAATCCGTTGGCTCTAAGCCTTTTGATGAGCGTAAGAATAAGTCTGCGCCTAATTCCTGTTCCAGCTCACGAATTGTTTTACTTATTCCTTGACGAGACACGAAAAGTTTTTCTGCTGCTCGTTGGATATTTTTTGTTGCATAGGCTGTGATAAAATATTGTAATTGCTTTGGCTGCATTGCTTTTTCACCTCAATCTTATTTTACCGCAACTTATTGGTTGCGGTAAAGAACTAAGTTTTTTCTTTTGCTGCAGTGAATTTACATCTATAATAGAATAAAAATTAAAGGAGGAACAAAATGAAAATCAAGCAAATTCGCAGTGCGACGAATAAAATTTTTTATGGTGGCAAAACTTTTCTTTTAGATCCTTGGCTTGTGGAGCAATATGGTTTAGGTTGTTTCGATAGTATGCCGGGAAATCCTTACATGGCTGTTGACCCGGTAAAGGCGAAAATACCAATGCCGCTTTTTGCGTTGCCGGAAACGGTAGAAAGCATTTTAAGTGGAGTAGATGCTTATATTGTAACGCATCTGCACCCTGATCATATAGATATCAATATGCAGAAGGGCACTTTGGGTGATGTTTTGGAGCATAATAAGCCAATTTTTGTGCAAAATGAAGATGATGCGCAGGCCTTAAAAGCTTCAGGTTTTCAGAATGTACGTATCCTGAAAAATGATGGGGTTAAGTTTGCAGATATAACCTTATATAAAACACCAGCTTTGCATGGCACGATAAAGCCATCGTCTGATGCTTGTGGTGTAATATTTAAAGCAGAGCAGGAAAAGGTTCTATACGTTGCCGGAGATACGATTTGGTTTGATGGCGTGCGTAAAACTTTGGCAAATTATCAACCGGAAGTAATTATGCTTAATGCCTGCGCTGCGGAGCTGCGTGATTATGGCAGGCTGATAATGAATGATGAAGATGTGGATTGCGTACATCAGATATTGCCGGAAGCAAAGCTGTATCTGACACATTTCGATAATGTTGCTCATGCTTCGATTACACGTAGCCAAATGCGGGGTGCGCTTGTACGCCGTGGTGTTGGTAATTATGTGATTCCGGAAGATGGGGAAACAGTGATATATTAAAGTAAGATAACAATAAGCAGCTGCCTTTAGGTGAAGTGTTTCGCCTAAAGGCAGCTGCTTGTTGTTATATATGAGGAAAGACTGTATAATATAAATAACGCAATGAATAGCTTGTTGCTATAAATTTTTTGATGAGCACTGGTATCGTTTTGGAGGAAGTATGGATTTACGTTATATTAATACCTTTCACACTATTGTAGAAGCCGGGGGCTTTAATAAAGCAGCGGAAAAATTATGCTATACGCAGTCAACGATTACGTTTCATGTTAGTCAGCTGGAGAAGGAGCTTGGTGTGCAGCTTTTCGAAAAAGCAGGCAGGCATATGGTTTTGACTAAAGCGGGACAGGAACTGGTGCCTTATGTAGAAAATGTACTGCAGTCTGTAAATAATATGAAAAGCTTTCGCAGTGTTATTGAAGAGTGCCAGGGAGATATACGTATTGCTGCGCCGGAATCGCTTCTGTGCTTCCATCTGCCGAAGATTTTGCGCGAATTTCGTAAGCAGGCGCCGCGTGTGCATATTTACCTTGATTCTATGACCAGTACCTCGGTGTATAGGGCCATAAGAGAAAATAAAACTGATATTGGGATTTTCTATGATTTGCCCGTAGATGATGCTACGATAAAGGTTGTACCATATAAAGATTTTGATTTCGTGATGTTTGCTTCACCAAAAATCAAAAAGCTGTACAGCGATTTTATTACGCCTAATCAGGATTTCAGTTCGTTGGCACGTATTTGCCAGCCTGCAGCAGGCAGGGTGCGTAAAAGATTCGATGAATATATTAAAAGCAAAAATTTTACTATGGGACCGACAATTGAAATTCGCGGTACGCAGACGATAAAAAATTTAGTGAAGAATGATATGGGTATATGCTTTTTGCCCAAATTTACTATTCAAGAGGAATTGGATAAAGATGTACTGGTAGAAATTCCTATAGATAAAAAGTTTGAGCCGATTCATGCGGTATATGCCTATCGCAAAGATAAATGGCTGAGTCCGCCGTTGAAATTATTTTTTCAGCTGTTGGAACAATATAAAAGGGTAGCAGATTGACAGTTTAAAATTTTTTAAGGAACGGAGCCTTGGTTCAATATAATTGAATCAAGGCTTTAGTAACATCAATTATTATTAACAATGCAAATGTGATAGAATGTTAATAGAAAATAGCACGAAAGAAGTGAAAGTAATGAAGCCAATCAAGACTATGGAGTTTAATATGCCAAAACCTCCCTCTGATGTTTTGTGGCAGAGAAAAGACATAATGTTAGTTGCCGCCGGTTCCGGTCCATGCTTGCGAGAGCTTTATTATCGTGCCGTAGAGCAGGGCAAGCTGCAGCAGCTTATGTTTTGTCATACAACAGCTGATGATTATACTATGGGAACTGCCGAAGAAAAAATTACGCGCGTTATCAAACGGGCTGCAGCGGTGCATGGTGTACAGGTTGTGGTACTGTATTTGAACTGTCTGGATATATTGACAAGACTTGATTTTGATTATCTGGAGAGCAGTCTTTCTGAAGCAACCGGTATTATGGTACGCTACTTCTTTCGTGGACCGTTGGGCAAGATGGATATAAGGCATTTTAAGCCTGTTTACGAGTTTATGGCTGAGCTGCCAGAAGAAAAGGGGTGCATAAGTCATAACCTGTATCAGCTGCCGCCTTTAGCTACAGATGTTGCCGGTGTTATAGACACTTTGCCTGCAAATGAGGCAAAGGTCTTGGTAGCGCCCAGCGGTTGCCGGGCTTGTCTGCGCGATGGTGATTTACTGGAGCAAACGCAGGGAGTATATGTTCTGGAAACAAAAAAGCAGGATTTTATTTATGGTATAGAAGATAATTGTGTTAAGCAGTGCAGTGAACTGATGTCAGACGGAAAATATAAATCGTTGAATCTTATCAGCTCTGCAGTAGCAGCTTTTATTGGCTTTGACGGTAATTGGGTGGCAAATTCAATGGAAAATAATTTAAAAACACGAAGCTTTAATATGGACGGATTTAATGATGCTGTGTATGGCGTAAGCTGTGCGCAGGAGCTTTTAGTGGAGGAAGAGCAGGAGCTATATGTAAAGCCTGCCCGTGAGATACTGATTCTGGGATACAGTCCGCTTCTTTGCGGCGAAAAAGAGCAATATGCGGAGTGCTTTGCTTATATTAGAAGTTTAGGCTATGAGCCGCGTTTCGTTGGTGAAAAGGCTGGTGGCAAACCTGCGTTATGCTGGGTAGTATCAACGGCCGGTATACCAGCCGCTCGTGTGCTGAATGAAAAATATGCTGTACCGCTGCTGCTGTCATGTCCTGTAGGAGAACATGCTATGAAGATGTGGCGGAAAAATGTGCAGGAGCTGTGCAACTCAGAAAATAATGAGATACGCCGGTTATGCATTCATAACTACAGCATACAGGAAACTGATAAACGCAAGCTGTTATTTATAGGTGATCCTATGCAGACTATGGGATTGGCACATGCACTATGGCATGAAGGCTTTCAGCATATACAGCTGGCGACAATATGTACTGGCGTCGACAGCCGTAAGCTATACCGTAAAGCTCCTGGTGCTGATAAATGGCTGATTATTGCAGATAGCTTAACAGCTTTGCAGGATTTGTGGGAAGATGCAGATATTGTGTTTGCCGATACACTATTAGCAGATGTAATGAGTTCTATCGGAGCAGGGAAGAAAAAGCATATACCGTTGCCATGGGGTGTTATTTCCGGACGCAGTGCTTGTACTGTCGGCAGCGGCGCTTTGGGCAAGAATATGGCTGAACAGCTTAAACTGCTTGTGAAATAAATTTTGAGTATGAGTTTAATTGAAGCGAAAGGAGCTTTTTAATGAAAAATTGGAAAAAATTGACTGCTGCTGCGTTGGCTGCGTTAGCTTTAGTGGGAGCGTTGGCAGGGTGTGGTAATAATGCCGATAAAAAGCCAGATACCAAGCAGGCAACGAAAATAGTTACGGATTTGAAGGGCAGAGAAGTAAGCGTACCGCAGGATGTGAAGCGTATTGCTGTTGTGCCTATTCCTTGGGCTAGTGTTATTTATGCTATCGATGGCAGTTCTGAGCGCTTGGCGGCAATTCATGGCGGCGCAATGTCAGCTTATAAAGGTAAGTTTTTGGAAACAAAGGATAAGCATTTCGCGCAATTAGATACTAAAATTATTGCGCAAAATTTTTCTGTTAACCTTGAAAGTGCAGCTCAGGCTGGTGTAGATACTGCAATTTTGTGGCAATATCAGGATAAGGATGCGGAAAAGCTGACTAAGGTTGGGATTCCGACATTACTGATTTACAATGATACCGTAGAAAACTTGAAGAAAAGCTTTTTAATTATTGGCAAGCTTTTAGGAAAAGAAGAACGAGCTGCAAAGCTTAACGAATATTACGATACAACTAATAAAAAAATAATTGCGAAAAAAGCATGGGAAAAGACCGATAAGCCAACTGTTTTGTTCCTGCGTAATGCCAAGCTGCGCTTGCAGGGTAATGATAATTTCATGCATGAAGCTATCCGTATTGGCGGTGGAGAAAATCCCTATGATCAGATTGCGTTAAGCGGCAGCAGTGAGCAGACTATTGCCATGGAAGAGGTATATAAACTGAATCCGGATATTATTTTGCTGAGTAATTTTGATAAATTTGTACCTGACGATTTGTATGATAATAAAATTCCCGGTCAGGATTGGAGTACGGTGAAAGCAGTTAAGGAAAAACGCGTGTATAAGGTGCCTATGGGCATTTACCGCTGGGATGCTCCGGGCGTAGAAACACCGCTCATGATGGAATGGCTGGCACACGTGCTGCAGCCTGAATTATTTAAGGAACTTGATGTGCGTGCAGATGCAAAAAAATTCTATGAGGATTTTATGCACTACAATATTTCAGAAGCAGATATGGCGCAAATTTTTGCTGATGAAGCTAATAAAAACAGCAAGGCGTTGTTTTGATGCAAATGGAAGCAAGTAAATCAAATTATGCAGTAATCATGCTTGTTTTCAGTATATTACTGTTATTGATGGTGGTAGTGAGCCTAGGTATGGGACGTCTTTATATTGCGCCTGTTGATGTCTTTAAAATCTTGTGCTCCTATGTTGTGCCTTTAGAGCAAAGCTGGAGTGATCAGGCAGCGAGCGTTATTTACACGCTGCGTCTGCCTCGTGTCCTGGCAGCAATTTTGATTGGAGCAGCGTTGTCGCTTTCCGGTGCTGCCTATCAGAGTGTTTTTAAAAACCCGCTTGTAGCTCCGGATATGCTTGGTGTATCATCCGGTGCCTGCGTGGGTGCATCGCTTTGCATATTGTTGGGCTTAGGCAGTACCTTTATCCAGATGGGAGCTTTTGGCGGTGGTATGCTGGCTGTAGCCTGCGCTGTTATTATTCCGCGTATTATCGGTAAAAATTCGATAGTTATGCTTGTTTTATCCGGCCTTATAGTTTCTGGTCTGATGAATGCGTTGTTGGGTATTATAAAATACCTTGCAGACAGCGAAACGCAACTGCCGGAAATTACCTATTGGCAGCTTGGCTCCTTAGTTAGCGTAACTTGGGATAATATTATTTCCAGTGGGGTACCGATTTTAGTTTGTCTGTTGTTTATGCTGGTGATTCGCTGGCGGATGAATATCCTGACGCTTTCCGATGAAGAGGTACATATGCTGGGACGTGACGCCGGCTGGCTGCGCTATGCGATTATTCTCTGCGCAACTGTTTTAACAGCTTGCTCAGTTTGCATTAGCGGTACCATCGGCTGGGTTGGTCTTGTTATTCCGCATTTTTCCAGAATGCTTGTGGGCCCCAATAACCAACGCCTGCTGCCTTTAGCTATTGTTTTGGGAGCTTTTTTCCTGCTGGCTGTTGATACGATTTCACGTGCGTCGATGAGTGCGGAAATACCATTGAGTATTCTTACTGGTCTGATTGGTGCTCCGTTTTATTTCTATCTCTTATTAAGACAAAGGTTGGCGTTATCATGAAGTTAATTGTAAATAATTTAGCATTTGCCTATAATGAGCAGTCACCTTTATGGCAGAATGTCAGCTTTACTCTTAACAAGGGTGAGATTATGACGATTTTAGGCAGCAATGGTATTGGCAAAACAACACTGTTGCGTACTTTGATAGGATTTTATAAACCTTTGGCTGGCGGTGATGTGCGTCTTATTACAGATGAAGGTGATGAATATACCCCTTACGAAAATCAGAAAGAGTTTACGGAACAGATTGGTTATGTACCTCAGGTACAAAATACTGCTTACTCATTTCTGGTGCGTGATTATGTTGTTATGGGAAGAGCGCCGCATCTTGGTGTATTTACTAAGCCTAAACAAAAGGATTACGATATGACAGATGAAGTGTTGAATGATTTAGGCATTTATCATTTGCGTAACCGTTCCTTTAATACTTTGAGCGGCGGACAGCAACGACAGGCTGTTATTGCCCGTGCTATTGTTCAGCAGCCGCAGCTGGTTATTATGGATGAGCCGACCAACCATCTTGATTATGGTAATCAGTTTCGTGTACTGCAAATGGTACAGAAGCTGTCACAAAGAGGAATAGCTGTTATTTTAACAACACACATGCCTGATCAGGCTTTTTACCTTGGCAGTAAGACAGCAATTTTAAAGCCCGATGGACTTGAGGTTGGCGATGTGCGAGATGTATTAACAGAGTCGGCGTTAGAGGAAATTTATAAGCTGAAAATAAAGCTCCTGTATTTGCCGGAGCAGCAAAGAACTATTTGCATTCCCTACTAGCTTATTGTTTCACTCTCACATATAAATTTTATAAAGTTGATGATTAAGAGGTGTATCAGAATGTCGAAAAGAAAAAAAATGCTTTTAAGCAGTATTATGTGCTCACTGATTCTTGGCGTGAGTGCAGCTCCTGTAAGTGCAGAAACCATTGAAACGTTCAACTTGGATGAGATGGTTGTTGAAAGCTCCCGTAACCACAAAACTCCGTTACCCGGTGGCTTTAACAATGATTCCTCCAGAGTAGGTCTTTTAGGTGAAACAGAGATTATTAAGGCACCGTTCACTGTTCAAAGTATCACTGAAGAAACTGTAAGCAAGATGGCGATGCCGAATCAGGATCTGGATACTGTTCTTTCTAACGTGCCTGCAATTCGCACGGGCACTTCCCCGATTAAAACAGATTTTTCTATTCGTGGCGTATGCACGAATGCCGCATCTTATTATGTAAATAATATTCCTGGTTTCTTTATTATGGCTACTGGTCCTATAACACATACAGTAGGCAGTATTGATGCTTTAATTGGTCCTGCTTCTACTATCAATGGTTCAACTCCCTCTTATCAGGCTGGACCGCTGACTGGTGCAACTCCAGGTGCTATTTACTTGAATACTAAGCGTGCTGGTGAGGATGATTTCATCAAATATACGCAGACTTTTGCTGGTTATGGCGATTATGGCGAATATCTTGATATCAGCCAACGCTTTGGCAAAGACCGCAATATTGGTGTAAGAATTTATGGCCAATATGATGATGGCGGTTTGGCTATTTCTGGTGCAGGCCAGCGCAAGAAGAATTTATTTGCTAACATCAGCTATGAAGGCGAGACGACTAAAACCAACGTTTTTGGCGGTTATTATGACCAGAAGCTTATGGGTACAGAACGTCGTTTCTTATTGACGGGAGATCCAACAAAAATTCCTGATGCTCCGGATGCTAGCAAGAGCTTTGACGATCCTAGCTTGATGCATCAGGATACCAATGGTTATATGCTGACACTCAATCATCAGAAAAAACTGGGCGAGCATGTAAACTGGTTTGTTAATGCTGGTGCTAACCAATCTGTTATGCGTCGTTATATTTACGATGGTGAAATTGATATTTTAGATGATGGTAGTATTGCTTCAGATACTGCAGTATGGTCTGATTTTATTCATATTCGTAACCAATATTTACAGACTGGCTTAAAGGGCGATTTTATGACTGGCATGGCTAAGCATAACTATGCTGTATCTGTTGATCGCTCGCATCGCAAAATGTATAAAAGAGGCGTTGATGCTATAAATCCTGCTACTGGTAAGCCTTCTGGTACTTTTAAGCCTGGCAGTAGTATTTATGATGGAATTATTTTAAATCCGTGGGTTTACCAAGGGGATATTTCTTCAACATTAACGAAGAATTTACAGCATGAAGAAACAGATGTAAGTCTGAACTTTATGGATAAGGTTGAGGTTGGCAAGCTGACACTCTTGGCTGCTGCGTCACATCGTCATGGTGATTATGTACGTGGTACAACCAAGAATCAGCAGAAAAATAATGTTAAAGATAATAATTGGGCAACAACCTTTGGCTTATCCTATGCACCGACTGATGATTTATCAATTTATGCAGCTAAAGCAAATTCAAGAAACCGTGGTACAGCAGTTGTTACAGCTGGTAAGAAAATTTATGAGAATGATGGCGAAATCTTACCGTCTGTTCGTAATAGCAATGCTGAAGTTGGTGTAAAATATAAAGCAAATGATAATCTGATGATGACATTGGCATATTTTGACATGAAGCAGCCTCAGACTATGGATGTAAAGGATGCTGCTGGCAAGTTGTGGCTGACTAATAATGGTTTAAACCGTTATAAGGGCGTTGACTTCAGCTTGAATGCTTCGTTTGCAGATAAATGGAATGCTTTTGGTGGCTTTGAATGGCTTGATGCACGCCAAGAAAAAACAGCTAACGGAAAATATGATGGCTGCCATGTAATGGGTTCGGCTGAGTGGAGTAGCGTTTGGGGCTTAGAATACAAGCCTGATGAAGACACTAGCTTTACCGGAAGACTGAGCTATGTTGGTGTTGGCAAATATGTAAAGGGAAATAAAGAAGAGCTGGATATTCCTTCTCATGTTACTCTGGACTTGTTTGCAAGTCATAAGGCTAAGATTAATGGTGTGCCGGTTAGATTTGTTGCAGCCTGCTATAATGTTGCTAATGATAGCCATTGGATTGCGCAAGCTGGTCAGAATAATAAATTCATGCTCAATATGCCGCGTTCCTTCATGCTTTCCGCAGAGTTTGAATTTTAATTAAGCTCATCACACTCATCTTCATCTCATATACGAAAACAGCAGCTCCGACTCTTTGTGAGACAGGGCTGCTGTTTTTACATACATACACTATAACTGTACGTTTAGTAGCAAAATTTCTCAACTTTGTCACCTACATAATGTCAAAAAGTGATATAATATACTAATAAGAAATACAAATTTCTTAAGTGTATAATTAGGAGGTGCGCATTATGGCAAGATTTACTTTACCGCGTGATATTTATTATGGTGCCGGTGCAATCAGTGAGCTGAAGGTGCTTAAAGGGCACAAAAAAGCAATGATTTTCACTGGCGGCAGCTCTATGAAGCGTGGCGGTTTTTTGCAAAAGGTTGAGGATGCGCTGCATGACATTGGCATGGAGACACAGCTGTTTGAAGGCATTGAGCCTGACCCGTCAATTGAAACTGTATTCCGTGGTGCTGAAGCCATGCGCAGCTTTGAGCCTGATGTAATTGTAGCGATTGGCGGCGGTTCTCCGATTGATGCGGCTAAGGCCATGTGGGTTTTCTATGAGCATCCGGAAAAAACCTTTGAGGATATCAAAGATCCGTTTACCATTCCGACGTTGCGTAACAAGGCTATTTTTGTAGCTATTCCATCTACCAGCGGTACAGCAACCGAGGTAACAGCCTTTTCGGTAATTACTGATTATAAAACAGATATTAAATATCCTCTGGCAGATTTTGAGATTACGCCGGATATCGCAATTCTCGATACAGATATTCCGCTGACTATGCCTAAGAAGCTGACTGCGCATACAGGTATGGATGCACTGACGCATGCTATTGAGGCATATGTTGCTACAGCTCGCAGCAATTTTTCTGATGCATTGGCGCTACAGGCAATCAGCGATATTTATGACAGCCTTGTTGCCAGCTATTATGGCGATAAAGCAGCTCGTGAAAAGATGCATATTGCACAATGTATGGCAGGCATGGCCTTTTCTAATGCGCTGCTGGGCATTGCTCATAGCCTGGCGCATAAGACGGGCGCTGTATTCCATATTCCGCATGGCTGCTGCAACGCGATTCTGCTGCCGTCGGTTATTGAATTTAATGCTAAGGAATGCGCTGAGCGTTACGCTGCCATTGCACGGCACATCGGCCTGCCCGGCAAAACGGACGAGCAGCTGACGAATGCTCTTGTAGATTCGATTAAGGCTTTGAATAAAAAGCTGGATATTGCGCAGACCTATAAGGAAAACGGTGTCAGTGAAGAAGTGCTGAATGAGCATGCCAACGCAATCGCAGCCAATGCTGTGCTTGACCCGTGCACCGGTTCTAATCCGCGTAAGATTGATAAGGAGCAGATGAAAGAGGTTCTACTGTGCGCTTACTATGGCACACCTGTGACATTCTAAAATAAGATAACATAAAAAACGGTTCTATAATAAGTGTTGGGGTATTGACCTAGATTAGGTCAATACTTCCAGCACTTATTTTTTTAGACAAAAAAATAAAGCATAAAATGCTGGAATTGTAGTAAAATATCATCGACCAAAACAATACAATCTACAAAGGAGACCAGACACCTTATGCTTCATGACAATTATACACAATCCATTCCTTTTTTTAAAGGGGTAAACACAAAATACTTTGAGGAAGATGAATCAACAGGATCATATAAAGCCTTTATAGAGATGCCTGTGAAAGAACATCGTTGTCCTCACTGTGGTAATAGTACTACTTATATTAAGGATTACAGACTTCAAACGGTCAGAGATTTGGTTGTTTTAGGCAAGCCGTTAATTGTCACAATAAGAAAAAGACGTTATGTTTGCAAAAACTGCAATACTACTTTTACTGAAGAAAATCCATATATAAAAAGATATTGCCATTTTCCAGACAGGCTTTATCTTGAATCAATCAAAGAAACTTTCTGCTTGCAGAGCTTTTCATCAATAGCTAAAAGATTTGGAGTATCTGTAACCAGTATAATAAGATGGTTCGACAAGCTCAATTTCCCTCACCCCAAATTGCCGGAATGCATAGCAATAGATGAATTCAGAGGCAATGCCGGTGGTGAAAAATTCCAGTGCAATATTGCAGATCCTGTAAAACATCAAGTAATAGATATCCTGCCGAGTCGCAATACGGAGAATCTTTGTAAACATTTCTTAGAATATCCATATAAAGAACGTGCTGCAGTCAAGAAAATAGTTATGGACCTAAGTACTTTGTTCAGGTCTGTTGCCAAGACCATGTTTCCAGAAGCCAAGATAGTAGCAGATAAGTTTCATGTTATCAGAGTAGTCATAAACAGCCTGGAAAACGTTAGAAAACGCATCCAGAAAGAATTTCATGCAACAAAAAGAAAATGGTTCAAGCGAAGTCGTTATCTTTTGCTTAAGCCGGGATACAAACTGACAGATGAAGATAAAATAGAGTTAGCTCGGATGCTTAACTCATCCTACGATCTAGAAAAAGCATATGTTTTGAAAGAACGTTTTTATGAAGTATTCAGGAAACAAACAAGAACTGAAGCAAAAAAAGAACTGGGAAAGTGGTTATTGTTGGCTGCGGATTTATCACTTCCTGAATTTAGGCATTGCATTACGACTTTTAGTAATTGGAAAACTGAAATCGCAAATATAATTGGCGAAAGAGTTTCTAACGGGTTTATCGAAGGAAGCAATAATAAAATCAAAGTATTGAAGCGAATCAGCTATGGTGTGCAGAATTTCGATAGGTTTCGTAACAGAATACTGTATCTGCAATAAAATATTGTGAAAATGCATTAGGATAACTATTTCTTATTACAAAACAAAAAACAAAACTAGCCTCCGATATAGATATACCAGAGGCTAGTTGAATTGCAAAAATAATTATGTATTGTCTAGGTCTATGATGTTAAAGTCTTGAACACCCCAAAACTTGACAAAGAACCTAAAAAACGAGCAGCTACTTTCGCAAGAGGGTAGCTGTTTTCTTTTGCTCTTGACTTCGACCGGACTCCAGGTGTTATGCTATACTAAAATAAAGCAACATGAAAGGATGCAGAGCATGAACAAGAAAATTAAGCTTTTATTTTTTATATTGTGCCTTATAGTGATGGCAGCCCTAAGCGGCTGCGCAAAAAACGCTGACAGCGAAGTGCAGGGCAGTGATACCGCCGTTGCCATTACCAATCCGCGTCAGCTTGTGGCTGCGGATAATAAAACAGCTCGCACGATTATGTGGGAAGCGAAGGTTAAGCAGCCTTATACGCTGGAATATCGTTTAAAAGGCAGCAAGGATATCAAGGCAGTGCAGGCAACAGACAGCAGCTTCACGGATAAGAACAGTATTATTCAATATACTGCGCGTCTTAGCGGCCTGGTGCCGGGAAGTGCTTATGAATACCGCATCAACACAGCGCAGAATAAAGGGCGTTGGCACAAGCTGCAGACGGAAAGCGGTGCAGGCTTTACTGCCTTAATCTTCCCAGATTCGCAAAGCGCCAATTACAGTGGCTGGCAGCAGCTGGCGCGTGAAGCGTACAAGCGTCATCAGGAGAGTGCGTTTTACGTGAATATGGGTGATTTGGTGGACAACGGACAGGATGCAAGCCAATGGCGCGCCTGGTTCAACAGCGTGAGCGTGTTCAGTGATGCTGTGCCGCTGGCACCACTCCTTGGCAATCATGAGGCGTACAGTTTGGAGTGGAAGGAATGCCTGCCTGCAAGCTATACGCATTTGTTCAATGTGCCGCAAAACGGCTTGGCTAAGTATCCTAATCAGTTTTATAGTTTTGATTATGGTTCTGTGCATTTTGTGGTGCTTGATACCAACTTTCCGGAGATGAAAAATTTTCAGCCTGATCTGCTGGCAGATGAGCTGCAATGGCTGGAAAAGGATTTGGCGGCGAGCAAGGCACTGTGGAAGGTTGCTTTGATGCACCGCGATATCTTTCTCTACGGCTTTGGGCCGGAGTCCGGCAGAGCGCAGACCAAGACACAGTTTCTTGATTTCAGCTATCAGCTGATGCCTGTGTTTGAAAAATACAAGGTGGATGCGGTGCTGACGGCGCATCTGCATACATATCGCCGTCGCGTGCCGCTGCAGAACTTTGCGCCTGCACCGCAGGGAAGCGGTATTACCTATATTCTGACAGGTGTGGCCGGCGATGTGCGCTATCCTAAGCTGTGGGGAGATTTTGAGTGGGATGCGGCAACAGCACCGAAGCCGGAAACTGCCAACTATATGACGCTGACGGCCGATGAGAAAAGTCTGGATTTTAAAGCTTTTTTGCCGGATGGCAAGCAGTTTGACGAAGTGAAATTAACCAAATAAGCAAAAAGGCTGTCGCATCATCGTAGTGCGACAGCCTTTTTAATTACGGTTAATCAAGCTCAATCAGTTCATATTTGTCATTGCCCATTTTCAGCTCGCGCATAGCGGTGAGCTGGTGCAGGCCGTGACGGCTTTCCATGCGCTCAACGAGGTCATGGTTGCTTTCCTTGGCATATACCAGATCGACGGAAGCCTGGTCGATAGCCAGAATGTCGGTAGAAGCGAGGATACCGATATCTGGGATGGTCGGCTCAGCAGCGCTTAAGCCGGCGCAGTCGCAGTCAACGGACATGCGGCGCAGGACATTGATGTAAACGATGTGCTTACCGAAGAAATCAATGGTAGCCTTGGCAGATTCTGCCATGTTTTCCATGAGCAGCTCTTTGCCCGGCCATACGTTCCAGTCTGCAGGCAGATTATCCTTATCTACGCCGTGAACCTGTGCCTTGCCGATGCGTCCGTCGGCACAGCCGATAGCGATATTTTTCATAGAGCCGCCGAAGCCGCCCATAGCGTGACCCTTGAAGTGCGTTAGAACGAGCATGGAATCGTAGTTGACGATGTTTTTGCCCATGGATACTTCCTTAAAGTGCTTACCATGGCGTACAGGCAGATTGATGGTGCCTTCTGCGTCCATGATATCAACAGGGCAGAAGGTCCAGCCGTTAACCTTTAAGGTATCAAGATGCTTTTCGGTGGTGTAGCGGTCACCGTCATAGAGGGTGTTGGTTTCTACGATGGTGCTGTCAGGGATGTGCTGCTGCAGCTCCTTGACCAACTCGCGCGGCAGAATGTTGGGGCCGTGCTTTTCGCCGGTGTGCAGCTTGATAGCTACCTTGCCGTAAATACTTTCGTTGATTAGGTCATATAATTTGATGAGATGCTCTGCATCAATGTGTTTGGTAAAGTATACTTTGGCGTGAGAGCCTGCGCCATCTGCTGTTTTGATTACTCTTTGGCTGCCGACTACGGGAGCCTGTGCAAATGCTTTATCCAAGTTTAATGTGCCTCCTGCTGCTAAACCTACGGCAGCAACGCCTGCGGCTTTAAGAAAATCGCGTCTTTTCATGTGTGCTACCTCCTAAGTAAATTAATCAAGAATATTTTACTACTTGGAGTATGGTTTAAGTCAAGAAAATTTTGGGGACTTATTTACTCGGAGCGACAGCGTTTACACAGCCAAGCCCATTTAAGGTACGCGGATAGCCGATGTAGGGAAGGGCAATGGTGAGCGCATCCAGCAAATCCTGACGGGAGTTGCCGACGGAGATATTGGCGGCGGCGTGTGCCTTGGCCTGCGGTTCGCATCCGCCGAGAGTAACGATTGCTGTAAATGTGATCAGCTCACGCTCTTTGACGTCGAGCACCTTGCGTGTGTAGTAATCACCGAAGCAGTTGGCGCTGAGATAGTCATTGATATGCTTTTGGTCAGCGGGGGCGCTGGCATTCATTTTGTCAATGTTTTCTGCGCCGAAGATGGCACGCTGTACGGCAAGGCCTGCTTCGTGGCGTGTTTCATCGGTAGTTGTTCCTGCAGGAGCGCAGGACTTGATTTTGAGCATTTCCATAACCTGATCAACGCGTTCCAGTGCTGTCTTTACCTTTGGCAGACCAACGTATGGCGTACAATGGAAGATGCTTTCGTGTACCTGCTCCGGCGTTGCGCCTGCTCTGAGAGCGCCTTCGACGTGGGCATGAATATCCTCCGGTGTGTTGTTGGCGGTGAGAACAACGAGCGTCAGCAGCTCCTGTTTGGCGGTGCTGAGGTTAATCTGCTTATTTATATCGTTATAGATAAACTTTTTGCTGATAGCGGAAAGCTCTGGTTCGTTTTTAATATCAGTAGGATCGTTTTTAGTGAATAAGCTTTGAGCAGCAGTATTTGCTGCTGCTTCACGTGTTTGTGCCATAGCGGTGGTGCCTCCTAAAAGTAAAGTGCATGAAATAAATGCAGTGAGTATAATTTTTGAGATGTCTTTCATTGGTGATTCTCCTTTCAGTAAATTAGTTTGGAGCTACTTGGTCCGTTTATGAGGGAAGATATCACTGAAGATGGCAGATGGTTTACTTCAGCTTGTTATATTCCTCTGCATCGACAGGCTCACACCATTCGCTTTTGGTGTTTTCACCCGGAACTTCAATAGCAAGGTGCGCAACCCAGCTGGTGGGGGCAGCGCCGTGCCAGTGCTTAACTCCGGCGGGGATGTTGACTACATCACCAGCATGCAGCTCGCGGGCAGGCTTGCCCCATTCCTGATAGTAGCCACGGCCTCCGGTAACGAGCAGAATCTGGCCGCCACCTTTGTCTGCGTGGTGAATATGCCAATTGTTGCGGCAGCCTGGCTCAAAGGTTACGTTACCAATAACAACCTGGTCGAGAGAAAGCATGTTAAGATAGCTTTGTCCTACGAAATATTGTGCATAGGCGTCATTTTTTGCGCCCATGGGGAAGACAGTAGAAAACTGTTCTTTTGTCATTTTTGTTACTTCCTTTGCAAATGTAGTATTGATATCGGACAGGCTGCCTAAGGCTACGCCTGTAGCAGTCATAGCGGCTGCTTTAAAGAGATCGCGTCGTTTCATGTGTGCCTCCTTTAATAACTATTAGTTTTGCGTTTTCTTTACCCAGCTGGTGATTTCACTTTGGGAGTTTTTCGCGCTGCTGCCGGACAGACACAGATAATCGGTGAAATTAGCGCCCTGTGCTCTTGCTTCGAGGTCGCTCATGCAGCGTTGTACGCCGCCGCCGCCGTGGGTGAAGAAGGGCGCAACCTTTTTACCGCTCATTTTATAGGTGTCAATGAAGGTTGCCACAGGCATCGGCATGCTGCCCCACCAGTTCGGATAGCCAAGATAGATGGTGTCATATTGCTCGAAGTCAGCGATTTTGGTGCTGATGGCAGGACGTGCACCGGCTTCCTGCTCAGTTTTGGCTTTGGCAACAGTAACGCTGTAGGTTTCGGAATACGGCGTTGCCGGAACGATTTCTACGATGTCGCCGCCGACCTGCTTATGGATTTCTTCAGCAACAGCTTTGGTGTTGCCACTCCAGGAAAAATATGCTACGAGAATTTTTTTACCGTTATTATTCATTGCTTGAGATGCTCCTTCGTTTGTAGATTGTTTTACCTCTGGCTGAAGTGCGTCAGCCTTGGCTGTTTTGTCAGAGCCGCAGCCTAAGGACAGCATGGCGAGGCCTGCCAGAGCAAATACAGATTGTTTTAAAAAGTCGCGACGTTTCATGGTTGTTCCTCCTTGTGTTTACCTTTAATTTTAGCTAGCATTGCTAAAAAAGCGATGATGGTTAAGCTGCCAAGACAGCTGCCTCCACAGCTGCCGCAGACGCCCGTGCAGTAAGGCAGGGTCTGCGCTGTATATGGCGCAACCCTGGTGAAGAGCTGCGGTACAGCTTTTGTAATAGCCTGGGGCAGGAGAATGACTGCAGCTGCGCTGCCACCAAGAGCAAGGCTGCTCGGCTTGTCGCTTAGAAGTGCTTTATTAGTTTGTTTTGCCATGCTCATCAGTCTCCTTTCCCAGATTGCTTTGATAGCAGATGGCCTTTTTAGGACAGTTATGCGCGCATTTGCCGCAGGCAATGCACAGGCGCCTGTCAATTTGCGCTTTGTGCTCCTGCATGCTTATCGCACGCATAGGGCAGGCCTGTGCGCATTTTGTGCAGCCAACGCAGGCTGCTTTGCGTACCTGAATATTGAAGGCGCCAGGAACGAATCGTCCTAAAAGGTGGAAGAAAGAATTATATGTACCAACAGGGCAGAGCAACAAACAATAGCCGCGGCCGCCTTTTGTGAATAAGCCGAAGAATATGTTTGCCAGAAAGAAGGTGGCAAAGAGGGACGCAAGGCTATTGAGCAGCTGCCCTGTGATAAACAGGTTGACGAAAATTTCCAGGGAATAGTAATTACAGTAGATGCAGGGCAGGCCGAAGCCGAGCCAGATAGAAAAGAGAAAGCCGACAAAAAAGCCGTAGCGCAGTGGCAGAATAGGCACGAGCGTTGGCCAGTCAATTTTATATTTATCTGGCAGCAGGCTGCCTAAAAATTCGCTGAAGGCGCCAGCAGGACAGAGCCTGCCGCAGAACAGCGGACCGAACCACAGCGAGCTTACAGCCAACAGCAGACAGAAGAAAAGCGAAATGGGGCTTGCGTACTGCCAATCGCCGGTGACGATGCTTGCCAGTGGTATGCGGGCGCAGGGCACGTGTATAGAGCTGAAGCTTGTATCGACGAAGAAGGTGCTCGCAAGCTGGTTGAACAGCATGAAGGGCTCGTAAAAGAGCACAAAGCCGAGAAGATAACTAGCGACGCGCCGTAGGTTATAAGCAGGATTCTGCATTGGTGATCGCTCCTTTGTTAGTGTAATACTTAGAGATAACTCTAAGTCAATAAGCTTGTCTTAGAAAACTATAGCTTACGTCTGCTATAGGCTTAGCGCTTAAGCAGATAGCGGATAATGACAATGCTCACCTCATAGAGCAGAATCATCGGCACGGCGAGCAGAGTCTGCGTGATAATATCAGGCGTGGGCGTGATAACTCCGGCGATGATGCAGGCGACCAGGATAACGTGGCGCTGGAATTTCATCAAGAGGCTGGAGCTGATGAGGCCCAGATAAGCTAGCAGCGTGAGAATCACAGGCACGGTGAAGGCAAAGCCGAAGGGAACAACCAGCATAAGCAGAAAGTCCAGGTAGCTTTCCATAGAAATCAGCGGATTGACCTTGCCTGCGGCAAAGCCGAGAAAAAATTCCAGGCCGCGCGGAAAGACGAAGCTGTAAGAAAATAACATGCCTGCGATAAAGAGCAGTAGCGCTAGCGGAAGGCAGATGAGCGTGAATTTGCGCTCACGCCATGTCAGCGCCGGGCGGACGAAGGCGTAGAGCTCATAAAGCATGAAGGGCGAAGCAAGCAATAGACCGCTGAGCAGTGCTACCTTCATATAAATCATGAAGGCTTCGGCAGGGCGCATATAATACAGCTCCTTCGCAGCGCTTGTGAGCACGTCCATGATGTCCTGCAAAAGATAGACGCTGCTAGCAGTGCCAATAACTAGGGCAACAAGAGCCTTGAGCAGGCAGCTGCGCAGCTCCGCCAGATGTTCTGTGAGCGTCATGTCTTTATCGAGCGACGCTTCGACAGGCAGATAATTATTTTGCTTGTACGGCATCATCATTTTGTTCTTCTGCCTTGGCTGCGGGGAGCGCTTCCTTGCTGGGGTCAGCTTCGTTTACGGCCTGCTTGAACTCACGCATACTTTTGCCTAAGGCCTTACCGATATCCGGCAGTTTGCCTGGACCGAAGAAAATTAAACCAATAACGAGAATGAGAAGTAATTCTGGTAAACCTAAACCAAACATAAGAAAAAACCTCCTTTAATGATATGTTTTTATTTTAACGGTTGTAGAGAACTCCAAATCAAGTGAACGTTCAAAAGTGAACGTTCAAAGAAATCTAACTATCGGTCAAGCATTTTTATAGCTTATAGCCAAGGTCATAGGCTGCCTGCGGATAATTAGTCTTGAGAATTTCTGCGCGCGTTTTGCAGTTGGGCGCGAACACTGTGCCACGGTTTTGACAACGCATATAGCTCGAGAGAGTGGCGTAATATTTATTCAGGCACTCCATCGTCCAATCCAGATTGCTGCCTGCTGCCGCAAGCAGCACGCTCTGCTTGCCGCTGATACGTCCTGTCCGTGCGTAAAATCTATCAATGCAGGTCTTGAGCTGCGCGCTGACGTGCCAGTAATAAACGGGCGTAATGAGCGCGATTAAATCTGCGTTGACGAGGCGCATAATCAAATCACTTTCGATGTCGTCCTTCTGTACGCAGGGACCATTCATGCCGCAGGCGTCACAGCCCTGACAGGGATGAATGTCATGAAAGGCGGCGTCGAAGCGGAATACATTGTGTCCCTTGCTTTCTGCACCCTTGATAAACTCTTCTGTAAGAACAGAGGTGGTGCCGTTTCTATGCGGACTGCCGGTTAAAACTACGATATTCATATTCTGCCTCCTATTTGATGCTCTGACCAAGCTTTAAGGCTTGGTTGGGAAAATCACTGCGTTCAATGCTATAGCGTGAGCCACAGCCGTAGCCGAGAACCATGCCTAAATCCTGCCACTGCATATATTTCACTAAGGTCTGATAATGCTCAATGAGGGCTTCAAACGTCCAGTTCGCACTGTTGTAGGCGGTGGTGAGCAGCAAGGATTTTTTGCCGTCGAAGCTGCGCACGTGGGAATAGAAGCGGTCGAGTACTGTTTTGAGCTGCGTGGACATGCCGTAATAATAAAGCGGCGTGATGAGTACGATGATGTCTGCCTTGAGCAGCTCTGGCATGAGCTTTTGCTCAATAGCATCGTTTAAAATACATTTGCCGTTACGGTTGCAGGCATTGCAGGCGCGGCAGGGATGAATATCCTCAAAGGCAGCATTGAAACGGAAGACATGATGACCGTTTTGCTGCACTCCTTCAATAAATTTATCAGCCAGCAGGGCAGAGGTACCAGCTCTGTGCGGACTGCCGGTGATAACAACAACGTTCTGCTTGCCGTCAGCAGCCTGCGGAGCTGCCTCTGCTATAGGAGCAGTTTCTGGTACAGACTTTGTATTCAGCATATTGATAGCGGTACCGCTGGAGAGTACGGTGCCGAAGCCTGCTACGGCAACCTTGATAAAATCTCGTCGGTTCATAGTAAGTTCCTCCTCACAAAAACATAAAAGGAAAAGGCAGATAACGATCTGTTATCTGCCTAAAATTATATAGCTTGCAGGGAAAATGTCTAATACTTATATTGACGCTTATTCTATGCTTAAAAAGCATTTTGCAAACTGAAGAAATTTTTGCAGTGCGAGACTTTGCTGTCTGTCACGACGCCAAACAAGCAGAATGTCGCTATGCAGTGCAGGGGTAAGTGGGCGATAGGTAAAACGCTTCTCGTCGAGCAGAGGCATTTGGACGGAGATGCCATAATAACCGCACTGCTCAACAAAGACGGCAGTATTGGCTAAAAGATTACTGTTGCCAATAAAACGCATCTTAGTAATGTCACCGCTGAGCCAGTTGAAAATTTCGCTGCGTGCCTGTAGGCGTGCAGGCAAAATTATGGGTAGACCGCTTAAATCGCTGGCAGTGATGGCGTTCTTGCTGGCGAGAGGCGCATCACTGCGCATGAGTACGCACCAGGTTTCTCTGATGGGCAGGCGCAGGTAGTCGTAGTTCGTCGTATCGACAGGAGCCTGCAGGATGGCGACGTCTAAAAGGCCTTTGTCAAGCTTATCTTGCAAAAGGTCAGCAGAGCTTGTGAAAAGCTCAAAGCTTACAGCAGCGTACTGCTTTTGAAAACCGCCGATAAGCTTGGCGAGTACCTCTGTGGCCTGGTATTCGCCTGCGCCCATAGCAATGCTGCCAGCGAGGTTGTGTTCCTGTTCCTGAATGTCGAGCGTAGTTTTTTCCACCATATTCAGGATTTCGCGGGCGCGTTCAACGAGGAAGTGCCCCGATGGCGTGAGCGCAAATTTATGCTTGTCACGGTCGAAAAGCTTGACGCCCAGCGCTGTTTCCAGCTGCATGAGCTGCCTGCTTAAAGTAGGCTGCGTGATGTGCAGGATTTCAGCTGCTTTAGTGATATTTTTTTCGTGCGCGACAGTCAGAAAATAGTTGAGAATACGAAAGTTCATAGCGTTGGCTCCTTTCTATCGATATGCTTGTAATTTTTGGCATTATTATAACGTAGCCTTGCTGATTATGCAAAAAAAGCATGCAACGGCAATTATTATAGGTATTGGACGCGTATTTAGACTGTTAGTATAATTATTGGTGAAGGGTAAATCCTGTTTTACATAATGATGTCCGCAAGGAGGTTTACTATGAAAAAATTATTGGCTTCTACAGCTTTAGCTGTAACATTGCTTATAAGCGGCTGCGCCGGTGCGGATGCACCTGATAGTAAAGCAGCTCAGAATCCTGCACCGAAAGTGCAGACTGCTCAAAATAAAACGCAGCAGTCACAGGCTGCAGCGCAAGGAATCAAGCTGAAGCTGCAGGTTGATAGTAAAAATATTGTTGTAGCACTTGCGGATAGTGCGGCAGCGAAGCGTTTAATTGATATGCTTCCCGCAGAGATAACCCTGAGTGATTTTAATCATACCGAAAAGATTGGCTATTTTAAAAATAAGCTTACTGGTGACGGAGCGCCAAGAGGGCATGCTCCGAAGGCCGGAGATGTGTGTATTTATGTTCCATGGGGTAATATAAGTGTGTTTTATGAGGATTTCAGATATACGAATGATTTGGTTTATCTGGGACACGTTGAACAGGGACTAGATATTTTGAGTACGCAGCAAAGCGATTTTAAAGTAAATTTTAGTATAGAGCACTAATTAAGGTAACTGTAAATCCAGCAAGAGAAAAAGCTTCTTTGGATAATACAAGAAATTAAGCTTTTTTAGTTTAATACTTCGAGCAGGCTCTAAGTCAAGAAAAAATTGCAGTTCGAAAATTTTGTTCTTGACTTTGAGTTAACTCCCAATAGTATATTCTTTTCAGTGAAAGATAAGAGGAATAGACCTATGAAAATAAGTAAACGATTAAAAAATACTTTGCTGCTTATGGCTTGTGGAGCTGTTATGACTTGTGGAAGCACTGCTTTAGCAGCGCAAGATGTGAACGCGCCGAGCAAGGCAACTGCGGAAACGATTAAAGCAGAGAAGCTTTCTAATGTCTGGGATAAAACCTTTGCGGAAAACAAAAATGTCAACCACCATAAAGTAACGTTCCATAACCGTTATGGAATTACGCTCGTGGCCGATATGTATACGCCAAAAACAATGAAAAAAGGCGATAAGCTAGCTGCCATTGCTGTAGCTGGTCCTTATGGCGCAGTAAAAGAACAGGTTAGCGGCCGTTATGCGCAGGAAATGGCTGCACGTGGCTTTTTAACCATCGCCTTTGACCCTTCTTTTACAGGTGAAAGTGCAGGCGCACCGCGTAATACTACTTCACCGGATATTAATACGGAAGATTTTTCTGCAGCAGTAGATTTTCTTTCTGTACAGGAAAATGTTAATGCGGAAAAAATTGGTATTCTTGGTATCTGCGGCTGGGGAGGTTTTGCGTTGAACGCTGCAGCAATGGATACGCGCATTAAGGCAACTGTTACATCGACGATGTACGACATGACGCGCGTCATTGCTAACGGCTATTTTGATTACGAAAAGGATGCTGCTACGCTGAAAAAGGAGCGCATGGCTTTGCGTAAGCAGGTTAACGAGCAGCGTACCATCGACTATAAAACAGGCACTTATAAAATGGCAGGCGGCGTACCTACGGAAGTAGATGAGAAAACTCTGGGGTTTGTAAAGGATTATCACGATTATTATCAGGAAAAGCTTGGATACAGCCCACGTTCCTTTGGTTCGACGACAGGTGCAACGCTCAGTTCCTTAACTGCATTTATGAATATGCCGCTGCTTTCTTATAGTGACGAGATTGAAAGTGCTGTGCTGATGATTCATGGGGAAAAGGCGCATTCGCGTTATTTTAGCGAAGATGCTTTTAAAAAGCTGCAAGGCGATAATAAGGAGCTTTTGATTATTCCTGGGGCTGTGCATACGGATTTGTACTACAAGATGGATGTAATTCCCTTTGATAAAATAGAAGCTTTCTATATGAAGTATCTAAAATAAATTTTGCATTATAAAAATGGCTGTTGCAGTTGATGTTTGCAACAGCCATTTTTCCTTGTAAAGCTATTCTATGCTTAAAAAGCATTTTGCAAAATCAATGAATTTTTGCAGAGTATGGCTCTGCTGTCTGTCGCGTCGCCATACAAGCAGAATATCGCTATGCAGTGCAGGGGTAAGTGGGCAATAGGTGAAACGCTTCTCGTCGAGCAGAGGCATTTGGACGGAGATGCCATAATAACCGCACTGCTCAACAAAGACGGCAGTATTGGCTAAAAGATTACTGTTGCCAATAAAACGCATCTTAGTAATGTCACCGCTGAGCCAGTTGAAAATTTCGCTGCGTGCCTGTAGGCGTGCAGTCGGCGGAGAGTATAAAAAGAATTGGGATTGAAACGCTGGCGTACGTTGGAGCTTCTAAAAAAAGTCACAAAGACTTCACAATGCAAATCCTAGAAATTTAGTATACTTTAAATATAGTGTAACTTTTCACATTGAAGGAGGTTTATCTCATGAAAAAATTAACAGCTATTATTACTGGCGCACTGACTGTTTTGGCAATTTCTGCTACAGCATTTGCTGCTAATCTGATTAGTGCGGACGAAGCTCGTGCAATTGCGCAAAAACAAGTTCCAACAGGTAGTACTTACCTGCATACTGAAGCAGAACTGCAAAAAATGCAACCATATTATGAAGTGAAGTTTTTTGATACTGCTACTCAGACAAAATATGAAATTGATGTATATCAAATAAATGGTAAAATCAAAGAATACAATATGGAAAGAAAAGCGTTGGGTGGCAGCGCTAATGTAATCTTGTCCAAAGATGATGTAAAAGCAATTGTTGCTAAAGAAGTTGGTGACGTGTCGATTTATGAACTGAAATTGGACAGAGAACATGGATTATATGAATATGAAGTGAAATTCAGTGCCTCTGGTTTACGTGGTGAGATGAATATTAATCCAGAAACTGGTGTATTGCTGGATAAAGAGGTAAAATACAGCCTTTAAGAATAATTTGGCTATAAGAGTTTTAGAAATTTTTTAGAGCGGTGCGAAAGCATCGCTCTATTTTTGTGATTTTTATTCTTAGTTTTGAGTTAAATTCAGATGCTATTAAAAAGTTGTAAGGCGATAATAAGGATCTGCTAATTATTTCCGGGGCTGTGCGTCTTTGGCCAGTGTTACAGAGGGATTTGTCGCACTGATTGCCCAATAGGGAATCTTTGCTGTTTTACTGATATTGCAGTCTGCAATGGCGCTGGAGCTGGTAAAAATACAGTATACAAAAGGAGCGGTCAGTGTATCTTTTTTCAACAATTTTATAAATATATAAATCTGGCACCATCAGCATCTCCTACCGGAAAGCTTTGAAAACTTCGCTTAAAGATGATATAATAAGCTATTATACTATGACTGGAGTACGCTATGCGCAGGAAAATATTATTTGGTGTTGATTATACGGACAGCGAGCTGATTAAGCTCTTGCTGTATCTGTTTGTCGGTGGCACGGCGGCCTTGGTGGAGTGGGCCTTGTTCTATATTTTCTTCCACTATCTTTTAAGTGGCCTGAGCCTTACACTGCTGACCATGCTGGCAACAGCCTTATCCTTTTGTCTGGCAACACTGTATCATTATTTCTTGGGCAATGTTCTGGTTTTTGACAGTGGCAGCCGTTATAAACGCGGCAAGGAGCTTAGCCTGGTGTTTTTGGTAAGCTGCATAGGTTTGGCGTTTAACCTGCTGCTGATGTATATTTTCGTCAGCTTGCTTGACTGGCAGCCAATGCTGTCTAAGGTGCTGACAAGCTGTATTGTTGTTGTATGGAACTATCTCTCACGCAAAAAATGGATTTTTAGGAGTTAGATATGCCTGTAGAATATGTAGACGTAAAAAAATTTAAAAAGGTTGTGCTTTTGTATAACCGTAATTCCGGTAAACAGCTTTTTGCCAGCATGATGGCTAAGGTGAATGAAACCTATAAGCTGGTGAAGGAATTAGTCGGACCTAAAAATGCAGAAATGCGGGATATCCGCTTTTTTGACCAGATACCGCAGATTGCTGCGGAAATAGTTGAGGAAAAGGTTGATTGGGTGATAATTGCCGGCGGTGACGGTACAATCAGGGCTATGATTGAACAGCTGGCTAATCGCAAGTATGTGCCCTATATCAGCGTTTTTCCTGCCGGTACGGTAAATCTGGTGGCTAAGGAGCTGCTGCTGAAGGCAGACCCGCATAAATGGTTTAAGCGTGTGTCAAAAGGCATTGAGGTGCCGGTTTATCTGGGACGCGCCAACGGCAATGTTTTCCTGACGGTTGCCGGTATAGGCTTTGATTCCCTTGTAGTAGACAAGGTGACCGAAAAAGAGAAAAAGCTGCTCAACAAGCTTGCTTATGTTTGGCAGGGAACAGAGATTATGCGTAAGGAATTTCTGTTTAACAACTGGCGTTACCGTTTTCAGGTACGCTTTGATGATGAAGAACAGTGGCATGAGGCAACCTCTGTTATTGTAGGCAAGAGCCGCTATTATGCAGGACGTTATAACCTCTTTAACGGTGCGTCGCTTTCATCACCTCTTTTACATGCGGCGCTGTTTACCGGGGATAAGCGCGGCGATTTTATCCGTTATGCTGCCTGCATTGCTATGGAGGCGCTGACGCTGGATAATGATATTATTATCCGTGCAGCGAAGAAGATGGAAATACGCTGCAATGAAGAGAATTTTGCAGCAGAGCTTGATGGAGATGCTGTAACAACTGCTCCGCTTTTAATCGAGATGGAGTCCGAGCCGATTAAGTTTTTGGCGTAAGCAAGGAAATGGTGTATGGTGAATAGGATTAGCAGAAAAATGGGCTGGCTGATTTTTATTATAGCAGCCTGTATAGTTGAAGGCTTCTTTGCCTGGCAGAGCTTCGGCGGAACGCACCCCTTTCCGCTGAATGAGTTTGGTTTTCAGATTTTTGATCATGTATTGCGTGACAGCGTTTTGGCAGAGATAGCGTATGTACTGTATTACCGGCGTAAGCGTGTGCCGGACAGATTGCAGCGCTATTTTCCCGTTATTGTTATCGGTATTCTTTATCTGGGCGAAGCATTTTTTATGGTAAACCAGCTTAGTCTTGATAAAGGTTTGCAGACAAGCCTTTCCGTGCTGGCCGGTATTAACAATAACATTTTTATTGTGCTGCTGATGGCAATGTGCTACCATAAATGGCCTAATATCGGGATGAAAATCCTTTATTTTGCCGTTTATGTATTTTCTGCTCTGGCAGTGGTTTTTGACGGCTTCTATTTTTGGCAGACCTCCATGCACGTGGAGAGCGTTCTCTTCCAAAACCTGAATATCTATGCTGTTAAAGGTATTTTTGCGACGATGAGCAATACGATGATTGCCGGTATTGTTATCAGCATAGTTGTTATTTTACTGCTTTTTTATGTACCGAAGCCGCAAAAGCGTAAGCCGAACTTTGCCTGGTCACTGCTGTGCGTGGCCATGTTTACCTTGGGCTTGAACCTTACCGACAGATTGCTTGGTTATGCAGGCATGTACGGCGTGGAAAATGTTATCGGTATGTACGCCGAGGTAGAGAACGAAAAGACACGTATGAACTATCGCAATATGCTTTCTGTTCCTGTTAATGTGAACTTTGTCAGCAAGGCAATTTTTGATACGGATAAAATTGCCGGCGGCAAGCATGTGGAGCAGCGCGAGCTGACTGCAAAGGATAAAACACGTCTGACGGAAATGGGTATAGATGAGCCTAAAGCAAAGATTGCCAAAATCAAACCGCAGTATGACCGAGTTGTTCTGCTGATTCTGGAATCCATGCACCGTGATTACATTAACTACTATAACAAGGATATTCCCGAAGAGGCTACTCCGTTCTTAAATAGTCTTGTTATCCGTTATCCGCATATGAACAGGTATTATTCCTCTGCCGTGCCGACAACGCAGGGCCTTAATGCTACCTTCCGTTCGCATCTGATTATGGATAAGGATATTTCCGGCAAAAATACGCCCTCGCTGTTCCGCAGCGCGCAGGCAGCGGGAATGCGAGGCATCTTTATGAACGCTTCCAGCCAGTATTATGCCAATGAGCTGCGCGAATATCCGACGCAGTTCGGTATGAACGAATACTATGCCAAGGAATATCTGGAAAAGCAGGGCTATACCGGTGCCAGCGGCTGGGGCTTTCATAATGACGTAATGTATGAGGAAACACTGAAGCTGCTGGAAAAAGCCAAAGCAAAGAATGACCGTCTGGTGATGGTTACCAAAACACTGGATATGCATCAGCCTTATCCTTACACCGGCTTCAGCTGGAACGAAATGCCGGATAATGTGCGCAGCAATCACTTTATTACAGTGCGCGGCGTATATTGGGTTGATAAAACGCTGGAGCATTTCTTTAAGGAAGCACAGAAGCGCGGACTGATGGATGACAGAACGCTGTTCATCATTACGAGTGACCATAATCCGCACAGCGGCGGCGAGTATACGAAGCTTGTTACCAAGGCTGAGGATAAACAGAGCATTGCACCGATTCCGCTGATTTTTGTATCGAAGAACTTGGCGCCGCTCAATAATCTGCGCACCAATGAATATGCTTCGCAGATTGATCTGGCGCCGACGCTTTTGTATCTGTTGGGCATTGATGTGCCGGAAAAATTCATGGGCCGCAATCTTCTGCAGCGTACTGATATTCCTTATGCCTTGGGCTACTTTGGCGGTAAGGCGTTCTACTGGTCGGATGAGCGTCATTTTGTCGACCAGATGGATAAGCCTGTACCGGATACAGAATATGAGGATGCTTTAACAAACTATATTATTCATTATTATGGATTGTGGCATCAATAAAGTTATTAAAAAATACCGTTCTACAGAAATGTGGGACGGTATTTGTACTTTTGCTATATAAACTTAGCTGAAGAAAACAAGTATTATGTATACAATTAACAATACACTTTTCAAAAGCATTTCTATCACATATAATATTAATGCAAAAAAATAATTTTATGGAGGGAATGAAGATGTTTCTGATAATTGGTGCACTCGTTGTTATCGGTGTAATTTATCTTTTGTTGAAACGACATGAATCCAGAATGGTACTTATTGCCGCTGGTATTCTGATGTGCTGTATTGCCGGCAAGCCAATGGCTTCTCTTGATGCTTTTGCCAAAAGCATGACTAATGCCGGTCTGATTACTTCTGTTTGTTCCTGCATGGGCTTTGCCTGGTGCATGAAGTATACGGGCTGCGACAAGCATTTGGTTGTTGCTATTGGTAAGGTTTTGAAAAAAATGGGCTTTTTGCTCATTCCCGGTGCTACGCTGGCAACCTTTGTTGTTAATATTGCTATCCCCAGTGCTGCAGGCTGCAGTGCTGCGGTAGGCGTAATTTTTATTCCGATTATGATGTCTGCGGGCATTCATCCGGCAATGGCTGCTGCTGCCGTTAAATCCGGTACCTATGGCAGTATGCTGAACCCCGGCCTGGTACATAACGCCGTTATCGCTAAGCTGGCAGGTGTACAGGTTACTGATGTAATTGCCAACCATATGCTGGCAACTGTAGTCGGCGTAATCATTGCTGCAGCTGTATTGACCGTTATGGCAGTTGTGCTGAAGGAAAACAGAGGCTTTGCTCCGGAAGGCGAAGCAGGTGTTGACGAAAACTTCGGCATTAATCCGCTTTTCGCCGTTATGCCGCTGGTTCCGGTTATTATTCTGCTGCTGGGCAGCACCAAGCTGGTGCCTGCGCTGAAAATGGGCGTACCCCACGCTATGGTTATCGGCGCAATCCTGTCCTTGGCAGTAACCCGTAAAAATCCTGTTGAGCTGACTAAGAGCTTCTTTGACGGCATGGGCGATGCTTATGCTAATATCATCGGTATTATTATTTCCGTAGGCGTTTTCGTAGCAGGCCTGAATGCTTTGGGACTGATTAAGGCGCTGATTAACTGGATGCTGAATTCTACCGGTATTGTTAAAATTGCTGCCACCTTCGGTCCGTTTGTGCTGGCACTTATTTCCGGCTCCGGTGACGCTGCAACCGTTGCGTTCAACGAAGCAGTTACTCCGCATGCTGCTCAGTTTGGCCTGGAAACCATGAACATGGGCTCTATTGCAGCTTTGGGCGGTACTCTCGGCCGTACTATTTCCCCGATTGCCGGTGCTACTATTATCTGCGCAGGCATTGCCGGTGTAGACCCGATGGAGGTTTGCAAGCGTAATGCGTTGGGTATTACCTTGGCGCTGGTTGTAGGCATGATACTGCTGCTGTTCTAAAATTTGATACTGTTTAAAGCAGAAAATGGATGCGGAACTGTTGCTTCGCATCCATTTTTATTGCGACGACTTGCCTCTATGCGGTATAATAATGCATGGAGGGAATCATGGAGATTAATACTTTTCTTGATAAATTACAAAGCTATCACAGCGAGCAGGTTTTTAATCCCTGGCGTGATTTTGATACAAGCTGTGATATAGGCCCGCAGGCTCCCATTATCCGCAGTGCCAATCTGCGCCGTTATCTGGAGCTGCGTCCGGATGCACATTATTTGTTTATTGCCGAGGCCTTGGGCTATCAGGGCGGTCATTTCAGCGGCATTGCTATTACTTCGGAGCGGATTCTGCTGGGCCATCATCCTGATGTAGAGCCGAAAAGCGTGCTGGGCGAATGGGATTACCGCCGCACGAGTGATGCAGGCAGCGCAATGCTGAACAATACGCAGCGCCTGAAGGGCTTTAACGAGCCTACGGATACTGTTGTCTGGAACGCGCTGAACAGTCATGGCCTTGCGTCCTTTGATGTTATTCTTTGGAATATTTTTCCGTTTCATCCGTATAAAGCAGGCAACCTGCTGACTAACCGTACGCCCTCACCGAGCGAGCTTGATGTAGGCATTGAGTACGCGCGGATGCTGCTGGAGCTGCGTCCGGGGATGAAAATTGTTGCCATCGGTCAGAAGGCGGCGACAACGCTGTCTCGTTACGGCGTTGAATGTATGGCTGTGCCGCATCCGTCTATGGGCGGTGCCAACCGCTTCCGTGCGGCAGTAGCGCAGCTGTTAGGCGGTGAGGCATAATGGGACTGGAAGCTGCTCCTTTAAGCCGTGAGCAGACACTGCATATTGCTCTTGGTATGGGCAAGGCACTTTTGAAAAACGGTGCGGAAACCTCTAGAGTGGAGGACACTATTTCCCGCTTCTGTCATACGCACGGCTATCACGATATTCATGTTTTTGTTACGCCGACGGTTATTATTTTAGGCGATGAGGAAAGCGAGGGTGCTACGATTATCAGCCGCATCCGTTATCGCAGCACTAATTTGAGCGTTATCAGCGCTGTGAACGATTTTTCCTATAATCTGAAACGCTGGCCGCTGAATTACAAAGAAACGCTGGCGTATCTGGAAGAGCTGCGTCACAAGGCACCGCCCTATGGCAAATGGCGTGTCTGCATGGCTTCGGCAATCAGCTCGGCAGCCTTTTCGGCGATGCTGGGAGGCAACAGCCATGACTTTATCGCGGCCTTTATTACCGGCGGTCTTTCCATGGTGCTGTTAAAGCAGTTGGGTGGTTATCGCCCCAGCGCCTTTTGGGAAAATGCGCTTTCTGGTGCGGCAATCGGTGCGCTGGCTATTTTTTGCTGTGAGATGGACGGCGAATGTACGCGTACCAATATCATCGTAGGTGCGCTAATGCCGTTCCTGCCGGGTGTAGCCTTTACCAACGGTCTGCGCGATTATATGGCCGGCGATTTGATTTCCGGCAATTCGCGTATTGCCGAGGCGATGCTTTTTGCTACATCCATTGCAATTGGTCTGGCATTTAGTTTGCTTGTATGGTATCACTGGGGGTGGAAGCTGTGGGCATAAATTATTTTACAGCCTTTGGCTTTGCATTCATTGCTACTGCTGCCTTCGGTATTCTGTTTCAGGCACCGCGCAAAAGCCTGCCTGTCAGCGGCGTTATAGGTGCGGTAGGCTGGGTAGTTTATTGCTATATCCGCAAGGATTTAGCGTATGATTCTTTTTATGCCATGCTTTTTGCCACGGTTGCGCTTTCGCTTTTGAGCGAGCTGGCGGCGCGTATCTTTAAGCAGCCGGTAACGATTTTTGTTATTCCCGGTATTATCCCGATTGTGCCGGGACTCGGCATGTATCGCGGTATGGCGGCGATTATAGAAAATAATTACGACACGGGCATGAACATTCTCATAACCACCGGCATGGATGCCAGTGCTATTGCCTTGGGAATGATGCTTATGACGAGCGTGTTCCGTGTAATTAAGATAAGCAAGGATCATGAACGCTTGCTGCAGCTGCTGCATAAGGAAAATAAAGAATAGATTTGTTTACAGTGAGTGAGGGAAAGAAAATATGAGTTTAGCAGAGCTGTTGCTGCTGGCAGTTGGCTTGGCGATGGATGCCTTTGCCGTTTCTGTTTGCGGCAGTATGGTGCTGACACCGGATAACAGACTACGCGGAGCTTTGCGCTTCGGCAGCTGGTTCGGAGCATTTCAGTTTTTGATGCCGGTGATAGGCTATTTCGGCGCTGTATCGTTTCGTGATTATATTACGGAATATGATCATTGGCTTGCCTTTTTCTTATTGCTTTATCTGGGAATCAACATGATTCGTGAAGCAAACGAGGCCTGTCATGTCAAAAAAGATTATAGCGTGAAGGAGATGGCGGTGCTGGCGATTGCCACCAGTATTGATGCTCTGGCAGTTGGTATCAGCCTGGCCTTTTTGAATACCGATATCTGGTCCGCTTCCATACTGATTGGCGTGGTGACCTTTGCTATCGCAGCCTTTGGCGGTCTGGCTGGCTTTAAGCTGGGAGCTATGGCCGGCAAGAGAGCTGATGTAGCCGGCGGCCTGGTGTTGATTTTTATCGGTGTCAAAATTTTGCTGGAACATACAGGAATAATTTAAGGAATAAAAGTTTAGCGGATTTGCTGCCCATTTAGGCACGCTGAGCTTAATTTATATCATAGAAAGGAAGATATACATGACGCAAGTAAATAAGGAGCGTATGCTCGCAGAATTTAAGGAAATTGTTGCTCTGCCTTGTCACAGCCTGCAGGAGCGTCCGGTATTCGAACTGCTCAAAGGCAAATTGGAGGCTCTCGGCTTTACGGTGGAAGAGGATGACGCCGGTGAAAAGCTGGGCGGCAACTGTGGTAATCTGTGGGCATTTTTGCCTGCCAGCGCAGGAGCTGAAGGTGCGGTACGCGTGCTGCTTTCTGCACATATGGACGGTGTTGAGCCCTGCGGCGGCACTACCGTTATCCAAAAGGACGGCGTTTTATACAGCGACGGCACCACTATTCTCGGCGGTGACGATAAATCCGGCGTTGAGGGTATTTTAGAGGGTATTCGCCTGCTGCTGGAGGAAGGCGCTCCGCATGGTGATATCCAGATACTCTTTACAGTTTGCGAGGAGGGCGGCGTTAACGGCTCCCGTTGCCTCGACCGCTCCAAGCTACGTGCCGACGTTGGCTATGCACTGGATGGTGAAGGCGCTCCGGGCGAGATTGTTATTGGTGCTCCCGGCCAGAAAAAATATAAAATCGATATTATTGGCAGAACCGCTCATGGCGGACTGGAGCCGGAAAAGGGCATCAACTCCATTATGATTGCTGCCAAGGCTCTTGCTGATGTTAAGCGCTATGGCCGTATTGATGAGGAAACTACCTGCAATATCGGCATTATCGGCGGCGGTAAGGCAACCAATATTGTGCCTGATCTGGTAACCATTGAAGGCGATGCGCGCAGCCGTAACAAGGAAAAGCTGGAGGCTATCTGCAAGGAAATCGTAGAAACTATTGCAACCAGTGCTGAAAAATACGGCGCTAAGGCTGAAGTCTTTGTAGATAACAAGTACGATTCCTTTGCTGTTGCTGAGGACAGCGATGTTGTGACGCTGGCAAAAGCTGCCTGCGCAATGCATGGCTTTACGCCGGATATTACGGTTACCGGCGGCGGCAGTGATGCCAACTTCCTGAATGCTTATGGTCTGCCGAGCGTAATCTTGGGCACGGGCATGAGCAATGTCCATACTGTTGACGAATACATCAAGGAAGAGGATTTGTACAATTCTGCGCTGATGGTACATGGTATTCTGAAGGCTGCGGTAAAATAAAAAGCTATTATTTTGGCGGAGGTTTATTCTGATGGATATGGAAACTGATGAACAACAAAAAGCTCGCATGGAATTGTATAATGCCTTGCTAGAAGGCTTAAGTGATATTGAAGCAGGAAGGGTAATTCCTGCCGAAGAAGCTATAAAAATGTTTATGGAAAAATATCCTGAACTAAATATATAGGAATGATAAACCACTAAACATAGAAAATTTTATAATGCTGTCTTGAGGTCTGTATACTTATGCGTATGCAGACCTTTTTTTGTCCTAACTTTGAAGCAGATAGAAGAGAAAAATCTTTTTATATGTACATATGGTTGACGGGGGGGACAACGTAGTATAATGAGCGCAAGGACTAAAAATTTTCAGCTCGTAGCGAAAGTTTATGAAAGGGTGTGGACTTTATGAGTAACGAAGCTCATGAGATAAAAGTAATCATGGATTGCCTTAAGGCACTTGAAAAAATACTATTGGTGGCTTACCGGAAAAAATACAGGGTGATATTACGACTCATGCATTTATTGCTGCAGGAAGTTCTTTTATACCTGTCCCTGGTGCAAGTGCGGCAGCTAATGTTGCTAATATTTGGGCAATGTATGCGAGAATTAATTCTGACATAGGAATAACATTTTCTAAAAATATTTTAAACACTGTTGCGTCTGGAGTAGTAGCCAACTTGGGAGGATATGTAGTTTTGCTAGGTGCTGGCGAGCTTTTAAAATTTATACCTGTATTTGGCTCTTTTGTTGGTGCTGCCATTGAAAGTGGGATTGCATATGCTATTACAATAGTATTAGCTTATGTGTATATAAAGGCTATTACTTTAATGGCTAGAAAAAGAATAGATTTTAATAATGAGGAAAAATTACAACATGAAGTTGATGAAATTTTACGTAATGATAAAGAAGAAATAAAGGCTATGCTTAAAGAAGCGAAAAATTCTTATAAACCTCAAAAATAATATTACTAATGAAATAAAAACAGCAGCCTTGGCATACGCAAGCGTATACTGAGGCTGCTGAATTTTTATTCTTCTGCTGCTGTTGCCAGCTGCACCTTCAGCTCTACGCCGAAGGTTTTTTTGAACCATGACAGATGTTCCTGAATCTGATGCATTTCAATACTGGGAATACCTTGAGCATAGAGCTTTAAGGTAGCAGTCTTTTTGTTGATGCCAGGTTCAATAACGTGAATCTGGGAGGTTTCCGTATAATCGAGGCTTTCGGCTAATGCCAGCAGCAGTGCCAGCTTGTTGATTGTTTTCCAGTTGGAGTCGCTAAGCAGTTCCTTGTAGAAACGGTCCTTGAAATAGTTTTTGGAAACGCCGTTGTGCCAGCCGGCGATAGCTGCCGTGATAACCTGCTCTTTGTGCGTCAGTCCGAAGAGCTTGGCATTTAAAATCATATAGGCACTGTGACGTGCGTGACTGTAGAAGTTGATAGTAATGCCGATGTCATGCAGCAGCGCAGCGGTTTCCAGCAGGCGGCGGTAATTTTTGCGTAAGCCGTGCAGCTCACTCCAGCCGTCAAACATTGATAACACCAAATGAGTGATGTGTCTGGAATGCTGCTGGTCTGGTTCATATAGGTTTAACACATTTTCCCTGCTCATTTTAAGGATATCCTTCGCTATAATGGGCACGTGATTTTCTTTGGAATAATAATCGAAGAACAGGCCTTCGCGCAGGCCGCAGCCGGAGGTGATGAGCTTTTTGGCACCCGTTGCCTCCAAAAGGCAGCTGATAATGCTGCTGCCGGCCAAAATGATATCACTACGCTCACTGCTGAGGCCGGAAATTTTTTTGCGTTGCTCCAGATTTGTGTTGCGCAATCTGTTGAAGAAGCTGCAATATGTTTGCGTGGTATAGGAATAATTGTGGATTTTGGTTGCCGGATATTTCTTTTCACGCTGTATGATTTTAGCTACCGTACGCGCGGTACCGCCGACGCCGATGAGAGGCAGCCCGTTCTGCTTGAGCCAGGGGTACTTTTCCAGACGGCTCATGATAAAAAAGCTCACGTCGCTGAAGACATTGGCGGGCATGACGTTACGGGTGTTGAACATGGAGGTGGTATTGACTGCACCGATGGGCAAGGACACGCTTTCTAAAATTTTACGGTTCTTGAACAGAATCAGCTCGGTACTGCCGCCGCCTAAGTCGAAAATGATGCCGTCCTTGACGTTGAGGGTGTTGATAACACCAAGGTAGCTGATGTAGGCTTCGGTATTGCCGGAGATGATGTGCAGCTGGATGCCTGTTTCTTCGGCAACGCGCGCAACAAGCTCGGCGCCGTTGGCAGCGTTGCGGATGGCTGCGGTAGCAACGGCAATGGTTTTGTCAGCCTGATAAATTTTGCACATATAGGCAAAGCTTTTCATGGTTTCGATGGTGCTGCTGAAGGCTACTTCTGTAAGCATGTTTTTTTCGTCGACCTTCTGACTCAGGCGCAGTGCTTCTTTTTGGTTATAGACCATATTATAAGCACCATTCTTATAAATATGGCTGATAACAAGCCGGGCCGAGTTAGAGCCGATGTCAATAATTGCGATTCGTTGCATTTTCCTTTTCTCCTTGTGGGGTGTTCCTCTAAACTCCGATTATTCTATTTTAATGATATATTATTATATTACCCATAACCTGCAAAAATCCTGCGTAAAAAAGTAAAATTCGTGTTAATTTGTTAAATTAATGTATAATCTTGAATTCTTCGCAGGATTTTTGTTCGGGAAACAGAATTATACCAGTAATATACTGTTTTGGAGGCTTAGCTAATGAAGCGTAAAAATTATACAACCTTTGCTGCGATTCATCTAGGCTCGGAGATGCTCAGTATGCAGATTACCGAATATCACAATACCGAAAGGTATAAGGTTATTGAATGCTGCAACCGACGCATCCGTCTGGGTGAGGCAACTTTTAAAAATAAAATAATTCCTTTTCCGCTGGTTTCCGAAATCTGCGAAATCCTGATAGGCTTCAAGCGCCTGATGAAGGAATACGGTGTAGAGGAATATGTTATGCAGGCGACAACGGCCGTGCGTGAGGCCAGCAATCAGGTATTTCTGCTGGACCAGATTTACAACAAAACCGGCCTTGTTGTCGATGTTGTTGATATGCCACGAGAAATTTATACCAAGTTTGTGGCTATCCGCAATACGCTGAAGGCAGAAAAAATTTCTACCGAGCGTGAGGGCATGCTGATGATGGATATTTCCTCCGGCGGTTTGGGTGTAACGCTGGTGCGAGATGAAAAAATATGCTATCAGGGCAATTTCCATATCGGTATTATCCGTATTAAGGAAAGCTTTGAGCGCAACCGTCGTGAAAGCATGCATTTTAACAAGGCGCTGACGGAATTTCTCAGCAGTACAATCGGACCGGTAAGAAACGAGCTGGGTGACAGCAAGGTGCGATATCTGGTGCTGTCCGGTACAGAGACCGAGCTTTTGCTGCGCATGCTGGGTCTGGATGAAAAGCAACTGGTGCATCGCATCAAGGCGGCGGATTTCCATGCCTTTTTCGACAGCATGCGTCAGATGAGCCTGGCACAGCTGATTCAGGTATATAAGCTGCCGGAAAATGTTGCGGAGCTTGTGCTGCCTACGGTGCTGCTTTATGAACAGCTGCTGCATCTGATTCCCGCCAAGGAAATTATTATTACGGCAGACCGCTTTATCGACGGCATCCAGCTGCTGCATATCGGCAATAAAACGAATCCTGTAATGCGTAAGGAGCTGGAGCAGGAGCTTATCAGCCTTTTCCATACTATCGGCAGCCGTTATCTGTATGACAAGAAGCATGCCCAGCAGGTGGAGCGCCTGTCACTGATTATTTTCGATAAAATTGCCAAGGCTTACGGCATGGGTGAGCATGAGCGCCTGCTTTTGCGTGCAACCTGCATTTTGCATGATATAGGCAAATATATCTGCATGCGCAGCCATTCTATTTACAGCTATCAGCTGATTATGTCTACGGATATCATCGGCCTGAGCGAAGCGGATAAGGAGATTGTGGCGCTGGCGTCGTATTATCATGCCAACAGGTTGTTTGACAAGACCAATACGCGTGCTCCGCAGGTGGAAAAGGAGCTGGTGCCGGTTGTAGCCAAGCTGGCTGCCATTGTGCGCCTGGCCGATGCCTTAGACCGCAGTTATATGCAAAAAATCCACAGCTGCACTGTAACGCTGAAGGATAATAAGCTGAAGGTTATGGCAGCAAGTAAAGAGGATTTAACGTTGGAAATCTGGACATTTGATGATAAATCAACTTTCTTTGAGGAAGTTTTTGGTATTGAACCGATTTTGGAACGGGTGAATAAGTAATGGGAAAATTAGATTTGACAAAGCCTGAGTATTTTTATAACCGCGAGCTGAGCTGGTTGAAATTTAATCTGCGCGTGCTCAAGGAAGCAATGGTTAAGGACACACCGCTGCTGGAGCGCCTGAAGTTTATCGCCATTTCGGCCTCTAACTTAGATGAATTCTTTATGGTGCGCGTAGCCGGTTTGTGGAGCAATTTTGACAGCGGCGTAGAAAAGCGCGATGCCTCCGGCATGTCGGTGCATGAGCAACTGGTGGCTATTTCGCAGGCGGCGCATGAGCAGGTGCGCACTCAGACAAAATCGCTGATTGCGCTGATGGCAGAAATGGATGCGGTGAAGCTGCATTTCCGCCGCGTTAAGGATTTGAGCGAGCTGGGCAAGGACTGGCTGGAGGAATATTACCGCGAGGTTGTTTTCCCGGTATTGACGCCGATGGCGGTAGATGCTTCGCGTCCCTTCCCGTTTTTGGCCAATAAAACACTGAACCTTGCTGTTGAGCTTATTAAGGCTGACGGCGAGCACAGCATGGGCCTGATTCAGGTGCCGAGCGTGCTGGACCGCATTGTGGAGGTTGAGCCTGAGGGCAAGCGTACCTTCGTATTTTTGGAGGATATTATCGCCAGCCATTGCCATGATCTGTTCAAGGGCTGCCATATTCTGGATATGGTGTCCTTCAGAGTAACGCGTGACAGTGACCTTGACTTGGAAGAGGATGACAGCGTTGACCTGATGAAGGAGGTTGAGGAATCGCTGCGTAAGCGTAAGCGCGGCGCTGCTGTTCGCTTGGAAATCTTCAAAACGAATAACAATCGTATCAAAAGATTCCTGGAGGAAAATCTGGATGTTACGGAGATGGAGGTTTATGAAATCAACGGACCTCTGGACCCGACCTGCTTCTTTAAATTTATCGGTATGAAGGGCATGTGGCCGTGGCTGTATGAGCCCTTTGTGCCGCAGCGTCCGCTGGAGCTGCCGGATGACAGCGATTTGTTTGCCGCTATCCGTGCCAACGATATTTTGCTGCATCACCCCTATGAAAGCTTTGACCCGGTAGTTAAGCTGGTGAGCGATGCTGCCGATGACCCGCAGGTGCTGGCGATTAAGCAGACACTGTACCGTGTGAGCGGCAACAGCCCGATTGTTGCTGCGCTGGCGCGTGCTGCGGAAAACGGTAAGCAGGTAACGGTACTGGTAGAGCTTAAGGCACGTTTCGATGAGGAAAACAATATTCTCTGGGCGCGTCGTCTGGAAAAAGCGGGCTGCCATGTTATCTACGGTTTGGTAGGCTTAAAGACACATGCCAAAATTATTCTGATTGTGCGCAAGGAGGATAACGGCATTAAGCGTTATCTGCATCTGGGTACAGGCAACTATAATGACAGCACAGCAAAATTATATACTGACCTTGGCCTGATGACGGCGAACGATGAGTTTGGCAGCGATGCTTCGGCGTTCTTCAATCTGCTCAGCGGCTACAGCGAGCCACCGGTTTGGAACAAGCTGGTTATGGCGCCGTTGGGACTGCGCGAAAAGATTTACGCGCTGATTGATAATGAAATTGCTATGGTGCGTTCCGGTCGTGAGGGACATATCATCGCCAAGATGAACTCACTGATTGACCAGCCAGTAATCCAGAAGCTGTACGAGGCTTCGGCTGCAGGCGTGCATATTGACCTGATTGTGCGCGGTATCTGCGGCCTGCGCACGGGCATCGAGGGCATCAGCGACAATATTACGGTCCGCAGCATTGTAGGCCGTCAGTTGGAGCACAGCCGTATCTTTTGGTTTGCCAACGGCGGCGAGGAGCAGCTGTATCTTTCCAGTGCCGACTGGATGCCGCGTAACCTTAACGACCGCGTAGAGCTGTTCTTCCCGGTAGAAACAGAGGAACATATCCATCGCATCAAGGCGCTGCTTGATTTGTATCTGCGCGATAATGTGGGCGCACATATGATGCAGTCCAACGGTACCTATCGCCGTGTACGCAACAAGCTGGAGCCTGTGAGCGCACAAAGCACTTTGTACGAGATGGCACAGCTGGCGGTGACTGCCGACAAGCTGCCGATGGAAAAACGTTTGCAGCCTGTGTTCAGCCGCAGATAATAGTGCTACATTATATTTATCAAGGATTATGAGCTAAAAAAGACCGGTAGTTTAATTACTTGCTTAAATCCTTATATTGATATTATGTGCTTAAGTTGCTATAATTAGTAACAAGAGCAGAGGGGGATTGAAATGAGTAATTATGCTGTAACCTTGAATTATAATTGCCATTATGGCTATGTAGAATATAACGAAGCGGATAAGACTGCCGTAGTAACCTTGCCGGAGGCTGTTGCCGAAGCTAAGGCTGCTGTCGAAAAGTATCTGGCAACTCCGTTGAGCCTGGATGTGCCGCAGGGTGATACTATCCGTGATTTTGCTACGATAACGCTGGAGCCGCTTTCCAGTAAGGAGGCGTTTCAGGTAGCGCTTACCCGTCTTTGGGGTAAAACCGGCGTGCGTGTTGAATGGAGCATGCCTCCGGGAATGGCGGACGATATCGCCGCTGAGGTGCTTGCAGAGGCACATTAACTGCTGCTTGTTTGAGGGCAGACTCTTTATGTAGTAGAGTCTGCCCTTTTGTTTATAAAATTTGTGTGAAGAATAGGAGAAATGCAGATGCTAGATATCAACAAATTACGCAATGCTTACAATGTTATTCACCGTATGAGCCAAAACAGACATCCTTTTGCCGAGGAGGAGCTTTCACTGGAGGTTGTACAGAGCGCGCAGGTACAGGAGGCGCTTGCCGATGCCGCAGAGGTTATTGCTGTTTACGGCAAGATTATGAATCTGGTGTCGCAGAGCACGAGCTTCGGTGTTGGCGGCAGCAAAATTCAAAAAGAGTCTTTTAATGTAACTGCTGAGGAGCTTGTATATTTAAAACCTGTAGAAATGCCTTTGAAGATTTCGGATATCGCTAAAAGTATCAATGAAAATATACCTGCTATTGCTAACGAAAAAATGAACAAGGTGACTGCTCCAGGACTTGGACGTTGGCTGATGAGCTTAGGCTATTTACAGATGTCGGATAACGGAAAAAATAAGATCGCGACTGAAAAGGGCGCTGAGCTTGGCATTCATACGGAAAAACGTGAAAGTCAACATGCTGGCGATGGCTATTATGTAAATTATTATTCGCAGGCAGCGCAGCAGTTTATTTTTGATAATCTGCCTGCTGTGGCGGAGTTTTTGGCAAAGGAAAAAGAGGAAAAGAGTGCTGACGCATAACTTGCTGTTTCCTCATTGCCAGTATTTTGTTTTTGCGGTATAATATTTAGTACAGCTTGGGCGGAAAGGCTTGAGTTCTGCCTGAGCTGTTGTTATGGTTCCGTAGCTCAGTAGGATAGAGCAACCGCCTCCTAAGCGGTAGGTCGCCAGTTCGATTCTGGCCGGGATCACCAAAAGTATATTGATTGCCGTACATGCTTACCCGAGAGGAAAAGTCGCCAGTCCAATTCCACCCTTGCGGGTACGCGTGGCCGGAATCAGCATGTTGAAATTATTATATTTAATGAAGAACGCCCCTGGAGTTAGGTCCGGGGGCTTTTTGTGGTGCGCCCAGCATGGGCGATAACTAGGTGGTGAAAGTCCACTA
>NZ_CALDXR010000036.1 GCF_937920985.1 uncultured Phascolarctobacterium sp. | reverse complement strand
ACGGTGGTGTGAGAGGTCGACTGCTCAAATAATGAGCAGTCTCCTACTCGATTTTGTTAGAGTGTTCTGCTGTCCTTCTTGCCTCTTCTAGGGGAGAGGTGGCATCGCGAAGAGATGACGGAGAGGGGTTGAGTGCATCGCAATTAAATATCGCTCCAGTCAGTAGCAATTTTCCCATGCCTTAGGGCATAACGCAAATTTCGTGCGGAAGCAAGACGGAACTTCGGTAAAATTTGTCAGATGGTAACAGTAAGCTACGTACCCTTGTTCCTGTGCTTCCATGCACTCATTTGCTAAAATTGCTATTCCTTACACGATATATTAATTGCTCAGTTTAGTACAGCGTGTTACCTTCTATATGCTCCCTGCGTCGCAAGCGACATTAGCACGACCAACAGTTTCTCGCGGCGCGTAGCTTGCGACAAACTGGGTCTTAGCGTCAAGGGAGCTGGCATCGCCGTAGGCGATGACTGAGGGTTGTGCCTCCTTGGGGAAGGTGCCGAACGAAGTGAGGCGGAAGGGGGACTCTACATTATATAGTAATAAAATATTAACAAAACACTATATGTTGACAATTGCGGAAATTTGTGTATAATAGAGTCATAACCTAATGCAGTCTGCTTCCTGACGGATAAGTGGAATTGACCACGTGGAGGCAGATGAATGTATGCGCCGACCGTCTGGGCAAAATCGCCCAGACGTTTTTTCTTTATAAGGAGCAAAAGAGAAAGCCCGGGTGACTAGGTAATACTTATAAAGAGAGGTATTCATGATGCAACAGACAAAAAACAGATGGCTGATCGTGCTGGCAGCCATTGGCATTCACATCAGCATTGGCAGCGTATACGCATGGAGTGTACTGACGAAGCCTATTATGCAGGCTATGGGTTTTTCACTGAAGGAGGTTACCTGGACCTTTTCACTGGCGATTTTGTTCCTGGGTACTTCCGCGGGCTTTTTGGGAACGTATGTAGAAAAATACGGCCCACGCCGCAGCGGTTTGATATCCATGTGCTTTTTCGTAAGTGGGTTGCTGGGTACAGCCTATGCACTGACGCAGCACAGCCTGCTGTTGTTATATCTTTTTTACGGCGTTATCGGCGGTATTGGTCTGGGAACAGGCTATATTACGCCGGTGTCTACACTGGTGAAGTGGTTCCCCAATAATCGTGGTCTCGCAACTGGCCTGGCGATTATGGGCTTCGGCTTTGCCAGCCTCGTTGCTGGCCCGTTGATGCAGATTTTGATTGCTAAGTACGGCCTGATAGAAAACTTTGTGATTTTGGCCTGTATTTACGCAGTAGTTATGACTGCTTCCGCACTTTATCTGGAGCCGCCAAAGCAGGAAACTGCAGCAGGCAAGGGACAGTTTAAAGCGCAGATGCCTGAGCGTGTGCAGTACACTGTGAAGGAGGCTATGCATACATGGCAGTTCTATGCTTTATGGTGGATTTTCTTTACGAATATCACCTGCGGTATCGGCCTTTTGGCTGTAGCATCGCCTATGGCACAGGAGGTTATCGGTATGTCTCCGATTGCGGCGGCGTCTATGGTTGGCATCATCGGCCTGCTGAATGGCGGCGGTCGTATTGTGTGGTCTACTATTTCTGACTATATTGGTCGCGCAAATACCTATCTGGCATTTTTCGTGATTGAGATTGTGGGCTTCTACCTTTTGGGTGGTGTAAATGAAAGCTTTATGTTCCAACTGCTGGTGTTTGTTATCATCACCTGCTATGGCGGTGGCTTTTCCTGCATGCCGGCGTATTTGAGCGATTTGTTTGGCACGAAGCAGCTGAGTGCAATCCACGGACGTATTTTAACAGCGTGGGGCCTGGCAGGTATTGCAGGACCGCTGCTTTTATCCGTAATTTACGAGCGCACCCACAGCTATAGCTTTACGCTGTACTTCTTCAGCGCCTGCTTTGTAGTAAGCCTGCTGCTGGCATTAGTGCTTAAGCTGAAGGGCAAAACTGCCTGAGCTTTTGCCTAAAGAAGCAATTTCCACTGAAAAATAACTTTTTTAGCTAAAAAAACGAAAAATTTTAAGCGTCCTACCCTAAAACGGCTTTTGGGGTAGGGCGCTTTTTCGCTCCCTGGAATATAATAAGCGTAGAGAAAAGCAAAAAGCTTAAACAGATGTAAAAAAGGGGGAGTAGATTATGAAAAAGCATTTTAAGTATTTGGCAACGGCAGGATTGATTGCAGCGTTGCTTTTGGCGGCAGGCTGCGGCGATGATGCCAAGGACAAGAAGAAAGTTGATAAGCCGGACACCAAGACAGAGCAGAAGGTAGATAAAAAAGCCCAAGCACCGGTGGTTAAACCGCCAGAGGGAAAATATTACAGATATCCTTCCTATCTTGATGATGTAACCAAAACGCCGGAAATGACGCCTGAGATGATTAAATATGTAGATGATTTTGCTTCGACCGTAAAATTGGCGCCGTCTGAAAAAGGTAAATTCCTTAATGATTCACGCATTAATAGACCTAATGAAGAATACCATCGTATCTGGCTGCATGCCAATGGCAGCAATCATAATCGCAATAACAAATTTAAAAATTCTAAGGGGAAGGAAGTTTATCAGCAGGAGGTTTATCACATCCGTATGTCTGTAAAGGCAGATACCAATAAAGTTATGTATGTTGAGTATTCTGTTTATGAGCAGAATGAGGCCATTCCGGACGGTAAGAGCAGAACAATCATGAAGAAGGTTTTTAAATAAGTTGCTTTAGCATAAATCGATAAAAATTTTTAAGCGTCCTACCCTAAAACGGCTTTTGGGGTGGGGCGCTTTTTCGCCATCGGGCATATAATAAGCGTAGAGGAAAAATATTTTGCTGGATAAAAGGAGGCGTACATTATGAAAAAGCATTTTAAGTATCTGGCAACGGCAGGATTGATTGCAGCGCTGCTTTTGGCGGCAGGCTGCGGTGATGATGCCAAGGACAAGAAGCCTGCGCCTGAGCCGGAGAAGAAGGTGGAGAATGTTGTAGTAAAACCTCAGGACGGAAAATATTACAGATATCCTGATTACATCAAGGATGTGACAAAAACACCGAAGATGACACCGGAAATAGTTAAGTACATTGATGATTTTGCCTCGACGCTTAAATTCCATCCGGATTCTAAGGGCAAATTCACCAATAACTCCCTGATAAAGAATCCAGAAGAAAAAACTCACTATATCAATATGTCTGCCCTTGGGCCCAATCATAACAATAAGATCAAGTTTAAAAATTCCAAAGGTAAGGAAGTTTATCAGCAGGAGGTTTACAGCATCAATATGACGATAGATGCCGCTACCGATAAATTAAAGTCTGTAATATGCTCTATTTTCGAACAGAATCCGGATATTCCTGATGGCAAAACTACATATGTTGTGAAAAAAAGATTTGACTGACCTGCTTTAGCATAAATCGATAAAAATTTTGAGCGTCCTACCCTAAAACGGCTTTTGGGGTGGGGCGCTTTTTCGCTCTCTGGCATATAATAAGCGTAGAGAAAAGCAAAAGCTTAAGCAGATGTAAAAAAAGGAGGCGAAGATTATGAAAAAGCAATGGAAGTATCTGGCTACAGCAGGTCTGCTGGTAGCGCTGCTTTTGGCGGCAGGCTGCGGTGATGATGCCAAGGACAAAAAGCCTGCGCCTGAGCCCGATAAGAAGGTGGAGAATGTTGTAGTAAAACCTCAGGACGGAAAATATTACAGATATCCCAGTTACATTAAGGATGTGACGGAAACACCGAAGATGACACCTGAAATAGTTAAGTACATTGATGATTTTGCCTCGACGCTTGAATTCCACCCGTCTTACAATGGTAAATTCGTCAATGATTCCAAGATAAAGAATCCTAATGAAAAATATCATGCTGTTTATCTGTATGCCCTTGGACCCAAGCATAACAAGAAGATAAAGTTTAAAAATTCCAAAGGTAAGGAAGTTTATCAGCATCAGGTTTACACCATCAATATGCAGATAGAGGCTGCTACCAATAAATTAACATCTGTACTATGCTCTATTTTCGAGCAGAATCCGGATATTCCTGACGGCAAAACTACATATGTTGTGAGAAAATCCTTTGATTGAGTTGCACTTTGAAATGATGTTATGGTCTTTGCTAAGAATGAAATGCTTATCTTTACAAGCTGCCGATGAAAAGCAGCATATGTGGCAGTGTGGTAAGTGAACTACTGTGAGCCGCTGCGCGTGAGCGTGGCGGCTTTTTGAAGTGATAAATAAATGCTCAGAGTATGAGGTCTATGGTATAATGATATATAGATAGGATACTTGAATGGAGGTAATTGTTATGACGAACTATTACAGCACTATAAATGAGGTTGTTCTTACTTTTTCTAATATTTCACGTAACAAAGATGGGTTTGCAAGTATTGTAGCTCGTTTTGAACGTCCGAATGCTACTGGTTTTGATTTTTCGGAGTGGCAGCTTCCGTGCATTGCGAATACCAAGGCCTTTGGCTTTTCAGAGGATGATATTATGATGCAGGAGCGTTATCTGCGTAACAATATGCCTTTGATTTGGGAGATGGCGAGGGAGAAAGAGAAGGAGATGCAAAAAAGTGCCTAAAGCGTTACTTGATTTTATGGGATATGTCTTTTTCTTTTGGTCGCGCGAAGATGGCGAACCGCCTCATGTTCATGTATGCAAAGGCGCTCCGTCAAAGGTGTCATATTTGACGCTTACTTTTTGATGCTTACAAACAAATAGCAGACTACAAGAGTTCGATGATGCTAAGTTTACGAATTAATATATCGGAAGCATCAGGGAGGAGAATTACGTTGAGTAGAAAAAATTTCTTTATATTTACTTTGGTAATTTTAGCGATATCACAGTTAATATTTGGTTGCTCAAATAATGATGATAATGATGTCGATATATCTTCTAAGAGTAAGGTTGATCAAGCTAAATATTTAAATGATGTTATTTTCTTACCATTAAAAAATGATTACATATCGTTTGTTTCTGAATATGAACTTGCTTTAAAGCATAGTGAAACTGTTGAAGAGTTCGATTCTATAATATCGACTAAATTATATAATAAAGAAAAGAATTTATCAGATATATATTTTCAATTTACAAAAACTAGGCATAGCAAAGAACTAGATAAATATTGTGATTTGATAGAAGTTCAAATAGACTCCATTAGTGATTTATATAATAGTGAAGATAGAAGGTTAGAGGTTAGCAAAAAACATCCAAATAAAAAGGTTAAAGATTTATGTATTAAATTAGATGATTTTTATAATATTATGGTAGAAGATGGGTTTTATGACATTCAAAATGAATATAGTAAATTGGTGTATAATCGAAAAACATATCTTGTAAATAAAAATCAATTTAATAAAGTTAATATAGGAATGCCTTATAGAGATGTACGTCAAATATTTAATGCTAGAGGTATTTTAGATGCAGATGTTGAAGAAAAATCTGGTGATGTTTATTTTTGGTATGACGATAATGAAAATAGTTTAGATGATAGTAAAAAACCGTTAGTTAAAATTATATTTGCAAGTAATGATGATGGTATTGATGTTGTTAAAAGTAAAGAGTGGGTAGGTAAATAAATATTTAACTCCCCACTTTTGACAATCCAACCTGTTCCTGACCAAGATATAGAGTATAACAAAATATCTACAGGCGAGGAATGAGAGGCTTAGCTCCGTAAAGCTACCAAAGAGAAGCAGCGGTTGGTGCAAGCATATCTAGCAGTGTTGTAAGTGACTTGCTGTGAGCCGCTGCGCGTGAGCGTGGCGGCTTTTTGAAGTGATAAATAGTTATCAAAAATTTATTCGTGTGATATAATTTGAGTAGAGCTGATCAGCAATTTATGAGGTGGTGAAAATATGGAGAACAAAGATACAGCTTATTTGAGCAACAAAGATGGGTTTACGACTTTTTCTTATGGCGGTTATGATTTTCGTTTTAAAACATCAGATAGGTTAGTGAAATATTTAAAAGTTAAAGAATGGGATGCTCCATATGGATACATTGTTGTTGATTGTTTGCACGAAAAGTTAGGTGTGGTTGAAGACTATATTGACTTACTTCCCATGCTGGATAACTTATATTTTAATGCTAAGAAATTTTTAGCGCCGATAAAAAAAGTGGAGGTGCGTTATGGCTGATGTTCAAAAATTAGCAGATGCTGCTGAGGTTATCGTTCAAGGATATGCGTTTATTGATAGGGGCGAGGGTGTAACTGTTATAAATTTGCATAAGCCTGATCATGCCGCTTATTTCTATAATAATGAGCTTGTAGAAACTAATATGGATGATATCGAAGCGTATAAGGTCAACAAGCTTTATCAGGCTAATGTGAAGTATATGGAGAAGGATTATGCCAAAGTACTTTGATTTTAAAGTTTGTGGATATTATCTTTATTTTACAAGTAAGTGTATTATTGAATGCATGCATGTACATGCTAGTGACAAACGGTTGACTGAAGCTGGTTCAGCAAAGTTTTTTGTAAAAGGTAACGGCGATACAGAACTGATGAAGCAAGGTACGATAAATGATTTGGATGTACGTAAAATACAAGGATTTATCAAAGAACATTATGTAGAAATGTATGACTTGTGGTCAGCATGGAGTGATAATGGATATTATAGGGGAAAGTAATAATATGCCTTTTATTTGGGAGATGGCGAGGGAGAAAGAGATGCAAAAAAGTACCTGAAGCGTTACTTGATTTCATGGGATATGTCTTTTTCTTTTGGTCGCGCAAAGATGGTGAAATATTAATCTTTGCGTTTTGCTGCACAGAACGTATCTTTGGTAGTTTTGTGTGATATTATTGCTTCAAGTGGTTTGAGATTTTGTACTTTTATATTTCTGAGAGGTGCATTATGGAGAAAATTTTATTAAATGACTTGTTACATATTAATGAAGATTCAGTGCGTATGAAATTTAATGTGTACAATGGTGAAGAAGAACCTTTGGAAAGATATAAAGCAGCTCCGGAAGAAATTAATGATGGGTGGTTTTTGTGGTACAATGGCAGAAGATATTTTCCAGACATTGATAAGTTAGCTATTTGTTTCGTTAGTCTTGGTGGAGATTTATGGTTATTGACGACAGTAAAACGCATTAAAAAGATTTTATGGGATGTAGAAAATGGAGTTGGTTACGAAGCAGAAGAAATAGCAGCATATAAAAAATATTATGGACGTGTAATAGTAAAATATCACAAAAGTAGTAGAACGATAGTACGTTATTTTGATAGTGTTAAGGACGAATTGGAAGTAGTGGAGATACTTAATTCGCAGTACACAGGTGATGAATTCCCTGGGTATGATAATGTTAGACTTTCTTATGAACAGTTAGCCAATATTATCAACAGGCATTCTGGCGGATGGTTTGGCGCGTTGAATAGCCAAAAAGCTGTGTATTTAATTACAGATAGAAATAATGGCAAATTATACGTTGGTTCTGCTACAGCTGATAATGGTATGCTGTGGAGCAGATGGTCTGCGTATGTTGCTAATGGACATGGCGGAAACAAGGAATTAATAGAGATTGTCAATGATTCAGCTAAAGGATTTGCTTACGTAAAGAAGAATTTCCAATATACTATTTTAGAAAATTTCAATTCTAAGGTAGATGATAGTTATATATTAAAACGTGAAGCATGGTGGAAAAAAGTATTGCGCTCAAAAGAGTTTGGCTACAATGATAATTAAGTTGCATTCATAAAATCCTCTTGACAATCCCACCTGTTCCTTGCTAAGATATAGAGTATAGCAAAATATTTACAGGCAAGGAACGAGAGGCTTATCTCCGTAAAGCCACTAAAAGAGAAGCAGCGGTTGGTGCAAGCTGTGTGGCGGTGAGGTGAGTGTAGCTCGGGAGCTGTTTTGCTGAACATTGCAGTAGGCAAAAACGTGCGCACACGTTACGTGCATTGAGTGCCTTGTGCAAAAAGCATGAGGAAGATAGGTGGTACCACGATTATTCGCCCTGTCCGTAAAGGACAGGGCTTGTTTATTTTAAGGAGGAATTTTTTTATGTGTGAAGAGCATAATATCCCTAAGGTTTATGATCCTGCTTCCGTAGAGAAGAAATGGTATAAATTCTGGGAAGAGCATCGTTATTTTCATGCCGAAGTAGAAGAAGGCAAGGACGCTTTCAGTATTGTTATCCCCCCACCGAACATCACCGGCCAGCTGCATATGGGCCATGCGCTGGATAACACCCTGCAGGATATCCTGATCCGCTGGCACCGCATGATGGGCCACAATACCCTGTGGATGCCTGGCTACGACCATGCAGGCCTGGCAACTCAGATTAAGGTTGAAGAGGTTATCAAAAAAGAGGAAGGCAAGACTCGTTATGACCTGGGCCGCGAAGAGTTCCTGAAACGCGTTTGGGAATGGAAGGAGCAATATGGCGACCGCATCATCAACCAGCTGAAGCATCTGGGCGTTTCCTGCGACTGGGAGCGTAAGCGCTTCACCATGGACGAGGGCTGCTCCAAGGCTGTACGCGAGGTTTTCTGCACTCTGTTTGAAAAGGGCCTGATTTATAAAGGCACCCGCATCACCAACTGGTGCGTAAACTGTAACACCGCACTGAGCGATATCGAGGTTGAGCATAAGGACGATCCGGGCCATCTCTGGTACATCAACTACCCTGTAGTTGAAGAAGAGGGCCGCAGCCTGATGATTGCAACCACCCGTCCGGAAACTCTGCCCGGCGATACTGCAGTAGCAGTTAATCCGGAGGACCCGCGTTATGGCGACTTGGTTGGCAAAACCCTGCGTCTGCCGACTACCGACAGAATTATTCCTATTATCGCCGACAGCTATGTTGATACCAAATTTGGTACCGGCGCTGTAAAAATTACTCCGTCCCATGATCCTAACGACTATGAGATGGGTATCCGCCACAACCTGCCGAGCATCGTTGTTATTGGCATGGATGGCATCATGACTAAAGAAGCAGGCAAGTACGAAGGCATGACTCGTGAGGAATGCCGTAAGGCGATTGTTGCCGACCTGAAGGCTGACGGCTATCTGGTTAAGGTTGAAGAGCATTCCCATGCTGTAGGTCACTGCCAACGCTGCGGTCATGCTGTTGAATCTCAGGTTTCCACCCAATGGTTCGTTAAGATGGAGCCGTTGGTTAAGGCTGCTGTGGACTGCGTTGAAGACGGCCGTACCCAATTTGTACCGGAACGCTTCACCAAGACCTATACCGGCTGGATGGATAACATCCGCGACTGGTGTATTTCCCGTCAGATTTGGTGGGGCCACCGCATTCCTGTATGGTACTGCGATGACTGCGGCGAAATGAGCGCCAGCCGTACCGATTTGACTGTTTGCCCGAAATGCGGCAGCGCACATATCCATCAGGATGAGGACGCACTGGACACCTGGTTCAGCTCCGCTCTGTGGCCGTTCTCTACCATGGGCTGGCCGGATAAAACTCCGCTCTTAAAGCAATTCTATCCGACAAGCGTACTCGTAACCGGTTACGATATCATCTTCTTCTGGGTTGCTCGTATGCTGATTATGGGTATGGAATTCATGCATGAGATTCCGTTCGACAAGGTATTCATCCATGGTCTGGTTCGCGACAGCCAGGGCCGCAAGATGTCCAAATCTCTGGGCAACGGCATCGACCCGCTGGAGGTTATTGACCAATACGGCGCTGATACATTGCGCTTCATGCTGATTACCGGCAACACCCCGGGTAACGATATGCGTTTCTACTGGGAGCGTGTTGAGGCAACCCGTAACTTTGCCAACAAGATCTGGAACGCTTCCCGTTTCGCTCTGATGAACATGGAAGGCTACGATGCTAACGCTAAGCTGGCTCCGTATACCTTGGCAGATAAATGGATTCTGTCCCGTCTGCAGCACACCGCCAAGAGCGTTACCGAAATGCTGGAGAAGTTCGAGCTGGGCGAAGCTGGCCGCATGATTTACGACTTCATCTGGGGCGAGGTTTGCGACTGGTACATCGAGCTGGCTAAACCGCGTCTGTATAATAAAGAAAACGCCGAGGAGCGTGCAACCGCACAGCATGTTCTGGCAACCGTACTGACCAGCGCTATGCAGCTGCTGCATCCGTACATGCCGTTCATCACCGAGGAAATTTACCAATGCCTGCCGCATGAAGCAGAAAGCATTATGATTTCCAAGTGGCCTGAGGCTGATGAAGCTCTGATGGATGACGAGGCTGAACGTCTGATGGGCGCAATCATGGAAAGCATTAAGGCTATCCGTAACATGCGTGCAGAGGTTAACGTACCGCCCGGAAAGAAGGTTCCGGCAACCATGCTGGCTGCTGCCGACCTGAAGGACGGCATTGAGGCTAACGCTGATTACATCCATCTGATGGGCGCTATCAGCGAGCTGACTGTGCTGGCTGACAATGCTGCTAAACCGGAAAATGCTATGGCTGCAGTTGTAGCAGGTATTGAGGTTTATCTGCCGCTGGCAGGCCTGATTGATGTCGAGAAGGAAAATGCCCGCCTGAACAAAGAGCTGGCTGCTATCGACAAGGAGCTGAGCCGCGTAGAAGGCAAGCTGGGCAACGCCGGCTTCCTGGCTAAAGCACCCGAGGCTGTTATCGAAAAGGAAAAGGCTAAGGCTGAAGAGCTGAATGGTAAGAAGGCTGCGATTAACGAGCGTCTGGAATACCTGAAGACCTTATAAGACTGACTGAAGTGATTTTTGTTACATTTTAGACAGTTTGGGAGAGCTACCGTAAAATTTGCGGTAGCTCTCTTTTTTTGCAGAAAGGGTGTGTTATAATAAAGTTAATAAATATAGGGAGGCGTGGACATGAAAAAGGTATTAGCTTTAGGTGCGAGTGTAGCAATGCTGCTGAGCTTTACGCTGCAGGCAGAGGCTGGTTTTAACTTGGGTAATATTGCCAACAAGATTGCCAATAAGGCTGTGGACAGTGCAATGCATTCCGGTAGCAAAAAGACGGATAGCAGTGCTGCTAAAAAGAAGAGCGAACAAGGCATGACTAAAGAAGAGCGTGCAGATGCAGCTGCGGCAAAGCAGGGCATTAAAATTACCAGAACTAAGGTTGATGGTTCCGTGCCGACTGCTTTTTATGGCGAGCTGGACCCGCTGCCTCCTGATGCGTTTGAGGAGCGCCCGGATTGGTTTGATAACCGTACCAACATTTATGTGATGACGAATGCGCGCCTTGTAGCGGAATATGAAAATATGGATAAATGGCGTACTCATGCCAAGGAGACTGGCATTGGCTGGGTAGAGCCGGATATGTGCCGTTATGAGGAGCTGGGTGATGAAATTCAGCACCGCATAACTGCTCTGGAGCGTTATGGCCATAATGTTGAAGCGGGCTGGTTGGATATGGCCAGTGACAGTGCGAGAAATGAAACCTATAAGCGTGCTGTGGCAAGCAACATTGAACCGCTGCGCAAGTATGGTTTAGGGCTGAATGCATCGGCATTGCCCGGTTATCATCCGGAGAGAAATTAAAGGCTTTGGTAAAAAGCGGTAAGCGAACAATGAAAAAGCACGGCGAAAGCCGTGCGGAATTTGTGAAATAAGCTAGGGTAGCTTGTCAAAAGCGCTTATCTGTGTTATTATAAGTATAGAAAAGGTGCCGCCGATAGACGGTTAACCATTGAAAAGTTTTAGCTACAAAAAGTAACCGCTTGTTTTCTCAGGACAGGGCGGTTATTTTTTTGCGTTCTTGTTGATTTCCATACCTAATTTAATGCAAGCAATGCATAAGCTCAGCAAAGCAATAACATCGAGTATATCCATCAGTAACACCTCCCTCTTGTGGGATTTTCAGTGAAACTGAATTTATCACGTCAGAGGGCAACCGCCTACCGTTATGGAAGCACCATAAGAATATTTTACCACAAGAATGGAGAGCGTACAACGAACAAGCTGTGAAGGTTTCGTGTTGTACGCTTTTGTTTTGCAAGCAGTGCTCCCTGAAAACCGTACAAAAGCGTACAAACCGTACAACCCCTTGCCACACAAGGATTGGGGGCTGTACGGTTTTTTGCATGTGTACGGTATGGAGCTTAAATAAAAAAGCTTACTACGGACAGTGCGTTGTAAGCTTGTTTAATGGTCCTGCATGAGGCTTGCTATATGCTGAGCGATAGCAGCTATCTTGCGGTTGGGATTATTCTTTTGCCAAAAAATGTTATAGTAAATTTCTACGGGCTCATTATCTGCTAATAAGGGCAAGGTTCTGGTAAAATTACTGAAATAAAATGGTGCGTCATTATTGTTCGTTACCGGCAGGAAGGATTTTACCTTGTCGTCAATTACTTTGGTAAGCGCCGTGGGAATATCTCTTGCTATGAAAAAGTTGCCCTGAAAGCCCAGGCATTTTGCGTAATATTCCTGCTCCTGCATAACATAATCTCTGTTGGCGATAATAACGCATGTCTGCTCTGATAAATCACTGATATGAAGAGCTTGGATTTCAGGTGGGAAAGAATGCTTCGGTACGCAAATGCATAGATCTGCGATTTCCAAAAGCTCTCCAGCAAGAAAGTTATCATCAGCTTCACGATCTTCTGTGATCAACATATCTATTTCTTTGTTTGCAAGCATTGTCATTAGCTGTTCGTGGTCGCCGTACAATAATTCCAGATGATATGTTTGACTGTTCTTGTTGAGCATATTGATAACATTAAGCAGGCGACAGACATTATAACCTGTTTTACAGCCGATGATATAGCTCGGTACCTGGTCGGTTTCCGCAAAATGCTGCATGTTTTGCATTAAATTTTGCACGTCTCCGACTATGCGTTTACAAGGCTCGTAAAACTTTTCGCCTGCCGGTGTAAGACTGAAATTACAATTATTGCGGTTGATGAGCTTTACACCAAGCTCTTTTTCAAGCTGTTTTATCTGTAGAGAGAAGGAAGGCTGTGAGATAAAGCATTGCTTTGCTGCTTCATTGAAGCTTTTGCAATATACTGCTGCCAGAAAATATTTCATTTGACGCAAAAGCATAGCCTACCTCCTGTGGTGTATATTAAAATCATCAATACGCGTATAGAATATCTGTATTTGCTAAATACGAAGCATCACGATATAATGTAATAGTACTTGGTGCTAATATGCAAAAATTACTTAACAAATTAATTATATCACACGCATAGTGTGTTTGCAATGAATACCAAGAGCAATGAGTTTTTGTTGTGTATGAAAGCTGATATATTGCGTAAGGGAAACAAGGATACCTTATGTGAAATATACATTTTATATTAGGAGTGAGTATATTTTATGAAGAAAAGACAGGTAGCTTTAGCTGCTGCAATCTGTATGGCATTGACAAGCGTAGGCTTTGTCGGTAATGCCTTTGCTGCAGAAAAAAACGATGATGATTTAATGTCATTCAATCTTGCCGAGATTGTTGTACACGGTCAACGTTACATTGCCGGTGAATTTGTCCGTGCAACATCTAATGTTGGTATTTTAGGTGAGCAGGATGCAATGAAGAGCCCTATCAGCACAACTACCATTTCTGAAAAGGCTGTAGGAACCTTCTTGTCCTCTACCGAGGGCTTAAGCAAAACGCTGAGCCTTGTTCCTTCTGTTATTAAAAGCCATGATGCAGCAGTAGACTGTGTTACCATCAGAGGCTTTGCTGATACTGGACGCGGCTTTGTTATCAATGGTATTCCCGGTATGCAGGCTATGACACGTCAATCCAGCAATTACATTGAATCTGTTGATGTTATTGAAGGACCGGCAACTGGTATCAATGGTTCCGGTATGTATGAACGTTCCGGTGGTACCATCAGCATTAACAGCAAAAAGGCTTTAATGGATGAAGATACACGTAAGGTTGGCATTAAATATCATTCTAAAGGTGCGCATGAGGAATATGTAGATTTTGGCACGCGCTTAGGCGAGGATAAACGCTATGGCGTGCGTATTAATGCCAGCAATACTAATGGCGAGCGTTCCATTGAAAACTGGAACCTGAAGCAGAAAAATATTTATATCAACCTGGATCAGGAAACAGAAAACAGCAAGACTAACTTTATGTTTGGCTATACCGATACTGACAGTGAAGGCAGACCGTATGGTTTAACTGTTAGCAGTGCGTTTGTTGGCAATGCTTTACCGAGCGCTCCTGACGGAAAAATCAATACAAATCCAACCTGGCGTCGTGATAAAAACACTAACCTCGTTATGACCTTGAACCATGAGCAGAAAATCAATGACCATTTAAAGGCTTTCCTGAACGCTGGTCATTTTAAACAGGATTGGTATTATTACGTCGGCTTTGACAAAACATTATTAGATGAAACCGGTAAATTTGAAGCGACTTCTAACAACTACTCTCTGCTTGAGAAACGCGATTATGCTCAAATCGGCTTGAAAGGTGATTTTAAAACCGGTGATTTGAAGCATGAATGGGTAGCAGCTGTAGACAGAATGTGGCACTATTATGGTGGTTCTAAGGAATATAAAGATACAGTAAAGCCACGTCCAGGTAAACCGGCAAATCCGTATGAACAATATTGGTACGGTAATATTTATCATCCTAATACCGGCAGCTTTACTCCGCCGAGATTTCCCCAATCCGATGCTTACTATGGAACACATGCACGTATCAGCGGTTGGTCTGTGATGGATTCTATTACCACCGGTAATGATAAATTGAATATCCTGGTTGGCTTGAACGGTAAGTCTATTGCTAAGGATGCCTACAAACCAGACGGCTCTCATAATACAAAAACCGGCGATTATTATGACGTATCCCCAAGCTATGGCATCAACTACACCTTTGATCCGCGTGTAGCTGTTTATGCAAGCCATACCGAAGAGTTTGTTGAAGGCTACATGGTTCCTAATGGTAAAGACTATGAAAATCAAGGTGCTACTTTAGATCCTAATAAAACTAAGCAAAACGAAATTGGCGTGAAGTTTAAAACCGGCGATTTCTTCCATAAGGTAAGCTACTTTGATATAAAAAAAGCAAATTATGTTGATGTTTTCAAAGGCGCTCTTAAATATAAGCTTGCTGATGGTGAACGTAGACACAAAGGTTTTGAATATACCGCAACCGGTACTTTAGCAGAAAAATGGAACCTTATTGGCGGTTTCATGCATCTTAATGCTAAACAAAAAACTACCAGTGCAGCGACCAATGGCAAGCGTCCGAACGGCGTACCTGAATGGAGCGCAAATTTAGGCGTAGAATATAAGGCTTCCGATGATTTCTCCGTATTAATGCGTGGTAACTATGTTGGTTCGTCCTATGTCCTTGATGAAAAATATGGCGTTCCCAGCTACTTCACGCTGGATGCAGGTGTAAATTATAAAACTTCTCTTAACAGCACTCCTGTAACCTTAAGAGCAATGTGCTATAATGTTACTAATAAAAAGTATTGGGCACCTAGCGATAATACGCTGCACTCCGGTGGTCCGAGAACCTTTATGCTCTCCGCTGAATTTGATATCTAATTAAATTCAGCTCATATACTCAAACATCTCATACATCATCAAAAAAAATTACCAGGTACGCTCATTAATTTTAATGAGCGTACTTTGGTATCTCTTCATAAGATTAAGGAATTTTAAGATGCTTAACTTTTTCAAACAAATAGAAGGCATATACGTAAGTGTTTTTTTGCTGCTGGTCTTAGTAGCGGTTATGTTTTTGGCACTTGCTGTCGGTACGGTGAAAATACCCATGGAGCAGATTTATGTGGCGGTCATCAGCCAGCTGCAGAGCGGCACTTCGCTTGATGGTGCGCTTAAAGGCTCTGTGCATGATATTGTCTGGCAGCTGCGCCTGCCGCGAATTGTTTTGGCTGCGGCAGTAGGCGCAGGATTGGCAAGCAGCGGTGTCATTATGCAGGCCATTGTTAAAAACCCTTTGGCGGACCCTTATATTTTAGGTATTTCCTCCGGTGCTTCCTTGGGCGCAACGGCAGCTATCCTTTTGGGTGTAGGCGCATTCTTAGGTGAAAACTTTATTGGACTGGCAGCTTTTGCCGGGGCGTTTGCTATTTCACTGCTGGTATTGTTTATTTCTAATCTGGGCGGACGCAGTAATTCGGTAAAGCTTTTGCTGGCAGGTATGGCGCTCAGTGCTGTGTGCAGCGCTTTTTCAAGCTTCATTGTTTACTTTGCCAATAACAAGGAGGGCATGCAGACCATCGCCTATTGGATGATGGGCAGCTTTTCCGGAGCTAAGTGGGATAACCTGATAGTTATTGTGCCGATAGTAGTTGCTGCTGTACTGTTCTTCTGGAGCCAGAGCCGCATTTTGAACCTGATGCTTCTTGGTGATGAATCGGCGCTGACCTTGGGTACTGATTTACACATCTACAGGCAGTTTTATCTTTTAATCAGTTCGATTATTGTCGGCTTCGTTGTCTATGCTGCGGGCACTGTCGGTTTTGTTGGTTTGATAGTTCCGCATGTTATCAGAATGCTGGTGGGAACAGATCATAAAAAGCTTATCCCGGTGACTGCTTTAGCCGGCGCAATTTTTCTAGTTGTAGCTGACACGCTTTGCCGTATCCTGATTCCCGGAGCAGAGCTGCCGATTGGTATTCTTGTAGCGATGATTGGCGCTCCCTGCTTTGTTTATCTGATGGTAAAGCGCACCTATGGCTTTGGAGGTAACTGATTGTGGAAATATTAGCTGAAGCAGTCAAAATGTTTGTGGGTAACAAGGAGATTCTGAAGGGAATTGATTTTTCCTTACATAACAAAGAATTTCTTGGTATTATAGGGCCGAACGGCAGTGGCAAAAGTACTTTTTTGAAGTGCGTTTATCGTGTGCAGAAGCCTACCGGCGGTGATATTTATTTTGACGGGCAGCATTTGGACGATCTTTCTTATCGCGAATCGGCCTTAAAGCTGGCGGTTGTTGCCCAGCATAATTTTTATAGCTTTGATTTTTCGGTTCTGGATGTTGTGCTTATGGGGCGTTCACCGCATAAAAAAATGCTGGAGCGTGATAATCTGGAGGATTTTAAAATTGCCAGAAGCGCTTTGGCAAGAGTGGGGATGGCAAGCTTTGAAAAGCGCATGTTCTCTACGCTGAGCGGTGGTGAGCAGCAGCGTGTTATTTTGGCCAGAGCTTTGGCCCAGCAGACGGAATGCCTGGTTTTGGATGAGCCGACGAATCATCTGGACATTAAATATCAGCTGGAAATAATGGATATCGTAAAAAGCTTAAATGCTACCGTAGCGGCAGCCATTCATGATTTGAATATCGCTGCTATGTACTGCGACAGACTGATAGCTATCAGAAATGGTCTGGTAGTAGGTGTAGGAACACCGCAGGAATTATTGACAGAAGAGTTCATTTATGATATGTATAATGTACATAGTAAAGTAGCTTATGATGCAGAATCAGGACGCATGAACATTATCTATCTGCCAAAGCACTGGAGGGACTGAATTGAAAAAGATTGTTATATTACATTGCCTGCGCTCAGAAGAAAATTGTACCGGAGCGGCCTGCTTCCAGGCATTTAATGAACGTAGCGCGCAGTTCGCTCGTTATGGCGATGAGGAAATCCAACTGGTGGCGTTTATGACCTGCAATGGCTGTCGCAAAATCACCTTGGGCGATAGCAGCGGCTTAGAGGAAAAGATTGAAAGAATTCTTAGCATTAAGCCGGATGTTGTGCATGTTGGTATTTGCTGCAAGACGCGTACCGATGACAATGAGTATTGCCCTGAAGCCTTGAGATTGGTGGATATTTTCCATAACCAGGGAATAGAAATTGTCTGGGGAACGCATTCCGGTGCTACCAGGCATCCGAGGAAGTTTACTTATGAATAAACGCTTTACCTTGGTTTCTCTTGCTATAGTACTTGGTATTTGTGCATTCATATCTTTTACGCAGACGCAGGCGTTTAACGCTAACCGTCCCGTTGGGCACGCTCAATCTGCCTATGGCGTAAGAGCTGTAAAAAATGTCAGAGTGCAGAATTATAATGCCTTGGGGGAAAATGTTTCTTATTATGACAAGGTGCCGCAAAGAGTCATCGCTGTCGGTGAGCAGATTAATGAAACCTTGGTAGCCTTAGGCGTGGAGCAGAATGTTATCTGTCCGGTGCGTTATGGCAACCCCTTTTATACACCTGAACCACAGTATGCTGCAGGATATAACAAAATCAAGTTTCAGCGCAACGTTGTCCTGAATATGGAGAACGTTTTATCCATGCAGCCTGATTTGATTATTTCCGGCCAGGTGCTTTATGCAGATAAGGCGCTCAAAAGCACGGATTTTTGGAATAAGCGTGGTATTCATACCTATGTCTCCACCAATGCCAATTCTCCTACCTCGCATAATAAAAAGGAGACCTTGGAGCAGGAATGCGATTTTATTTTGGGCTTGGGCACAATTTTTGACAAGGAAAACGAAGCAAAGAAAATTGTTGCCGATATGCAGCAGGATATTGCTGTAGTCAGAGAAAAAACGCAGTCTTTGCCAAAGCCGAAGGTAATGATTATCGAAATGCTGGGAAAGAACATAGTTGCCTATGATTCGACCAAGCTGGCAGGCGATATTTGCGTTAAATTAGGCGCTGATGTCCCCAGCTTTTCTTCAGGAACGATAGGCTTGGAAACTATTATCGAAGAGAATCCTGACGTGCTTTTTGTTGTGAAGAGTGGCGGTAATCCTGAGGAGGCAGCGGATTTTTTCCGTCAGCATGCTGGCCTGCAATCACTTAAGGTTGTCCGTGAAGGCAGGGTATATGGTATATCCTTGAATTATACGTATAACAGTGCTATCAAAACAGGTGAAGGCATTAAAAAATTTGCTCATGGTATGTATCCGGAGCTGTTTTAAAAGACAAAAACGTACAACCCCTTGCCACATATCAGCGGGCACTGTACCCCGAAAGCAGTTTGGCTGATTTGTACGATGAGCTGACCATGCCGGTGGAGCTGCGCAAGGCGCACCGCGCCAACGACAAGGCAGTCATGGAAGCTTATGGCTTCTGGGGCAGGCTTAACAGCGAAGCAGCCTGCGTAGCAGAGCTGATGAAGCTGCACAAGGCGTTGACCGAAAAATAAAAAAGCACGGCGAAAGCCGTGCAAAATTTGTGAAATAAGCTGTGTTTGCTTGTCAAAAGCGCTTATCTGTGTTATTATAAATATAGAAAAGGTGCCGCCGATAGACGGTTGCCCTCAAAAGAATTTAACTAAAAAATAGTCGCTGCTTTTGGTCGAGCTGGGCGGCTATTTTTTTGTGTTTTTATTGATTTCCATACCTAGTTTAATGCAGGCTATGCATAAGCTTATTAAAGCAATAACTTCGAGTATATCCATCAGTAACACCTCCCTCTTGCGGGATTTTCAGTGAAACTGAATTGATCACGTCAGAGGGCAACCGCCTACCGTTATGGAAGCACCATAAAAATATTTTACCACAAGAATGAAGAGCGTACAACGAACAAGCTGTGAAGGTTTCGTGTTGTACGCTTTTTGTTTTGCAAGCCGTGCTCCCTGAAAACCGTACAAAAGCGTACAAACCGTACAATCCCTTGCCGCATGCGGCTTTGGGGCTGTACGGTTTTTTGCATGTGTACGGTATTGAGCTGGCGAATTTTAAAATATCCTCATGAAATTGTAGTCGACACCTAAAAATAGGCTCATTTTTTTATAGCAATAAAATAGTCAGAAAATTATGTTGACTTCTATTGGGCTGAATGGTATACTATTAAAAATAAGAATAATCAGATAATTACAAAGGAGTTGTTGAGATGCAGACAGATTATAAGCTTATCAGACAGGTAATAGAAGGACTAAGTATGATGAATAATAAATTTATGAATCTTATGCTGGATGAGAATGTGTCGGCAGCGCAAATAATGTTGCGCGTTATTTTGAAAGATGATAAAATCAAAGTGAAAAATGTAAGGATACAAAGATTTATTCAAAATATTTACGGACATTCCGCACAGCTGGATATTTTGGCAGAGGATGGATTTGGCAGATATTTTAATGTGGAAGTGCAGCGAAGCGATGAAGGCGCATCTGTGAGAAGAGCAAGATTTTACAGCAGTGTGTTAGACACGCAATTTTTGCAAGCCAATAGGGATTACAATGAGCTTCCTGACAGCTATATCATTTTTATTACTGAAAATGATGTATTTAAGAAAGGACTTCCGCTTTACAGCGTAGAGCGCGTAATTAAAGAGGAGAGTTCAGATTTCTCTGATGGATCGTATATTGTTTATGTAAACAGTAATTGTCGTGACAATACTGCGTTGGGGAGGCTGATGCAGGATTTATATTGTACGGAACCGGCAAAGCTGCATTATAAAGAATTTGCCGAGCGTATGGAGTTTTTAAAATGTAGCAAGGAGGGCGAAGAAAAAATGACAGATATCATTGAATTATATGCACAGAATGTAGCTGAACAAGCAGCTAAGCAAGCAGCTAAAGAGACAGTGCATAAGAAAAGTGTAGAGGTTGCATTGAGCTTGTTGGCAGATGGTATGAGTATTGATTTTGCTGCTAAGCACAGCAAGCTTACGGTGGAAGAGGTGCGCCGTCTGGCAGAAAAGAGAACTGCTTAAGCTTAATGCAGTGCTCCCTGAAAAGCGTACAAAAGCGTACAAACCGTACAATCCCTTGCCACATGCGGCTTTGGGGCTGTACGGTTTTTTTATATGTGTACGGTAGTGAAATGACTTAGCTATAACTGTACTCCTGAATTCTGTGCATTTGCACACTTTTTAGGAGTAGGGAAATCTATCAGCTGCTGCTACAATCGTTATTATAGGTGAATATGAAAACAAGTAGCATTTTTATTTACGCAGCTTGCGCCTGCGGCGGCAGATAGCGCAGGTCGATATCTCGGCGGTGACGGTTGGATACGATATTATAGGAATCTAAAAGCTGTTGCTTTTTGGCGTTAATTCTGCGTCCCAGACTATTGTTGGAAATTTTATTGTAATGCATAGCGTCCAGCAGTCCCTGCGCTGTGCCATGCCAATGGCCGTTGCATTGCTGCACAAAGGCGCTGATTGCTTCCAAAACCTCATCCGGTGGCTGCAGAAAGCGGCTTGCAGCAGCCCGTTCCAGCTTCCAGAGGCAGTGTGCCTGCGAAAAGCTCAGCGTAAGCAGCTGGTCCACAAGGTCGCGGCCGACAATCTCCAGGGAAGCCTTATTGTCACCGCGCTGACTTTTGCGCAGCACCATAGCACCGTCCGCCGCACCCAAAAGACCGTTGGAGCCGGAAATCATCTCAAAGGAGTCTTCAGACTGCTGCTTGCGCGTATGATGTACCAGCAGAAGGCAAATATTATGCTTATCAGCAAATTCCTTCAGCTTAGCTGCACTGCTGTAATCGCGGGCGTAATTACATTTTTCGTCCTGAGCGCTGCGTATTTTCTGCAAGGTGTCAATGATTATCAGGCGCACATCAGGATACTTTTGCATAAAGGAGTTCAGCTGCTCCTCCAAGCCGTTATCAACGTCCTGAGCACTTACTGCCATATGCAGATTATCTGTGACCTCCATATCAAACATGCGCACAAGGCGCTGCTGCAGGCGGTAAAACTTATCCTCCAATGCCAGATACAACACACCGCTTTGTTGTACGGGGTAGTTCCACAGCTGCTCACCGCGGGCAACGTGGTAGGCAAGCTGCGCCATCAGAAACGATTTGCCTATCTTCGGTGCACCAGCCAGAATATACAGCCCCGGATAGAGCAGATCCTGGATAATAGGCTGGAGCATGGGAAACTCCGTGTCATAAAGCTCCGGCATGGAAAGCGTCTGTAGCTCCGGTGCAGTTGTAAAGGTTTGCTTCGGTTGAAATACGTTGTCAATTGTTGTCATAGAAGGACTCCTTTCAAAATATTCTGCTTACTAAAGCAAAAAGCGTTTAGTAGACAATCCTATTATAATAAACATATTACGTTAAGTCAAGGAAAGTAGCAGAAATGTTCTGAAAATAATAGGCGAGCTTGCCAACAGAATTATCTGCTACTATACTAAAGATAACAGAATTTGTTTTAGTTGGAGGTGTTTGCTATGGCAGTAAGCAGACGCATAAGCTATTTTCGTCAAAAGCATAATTTGACGCAGAAGCAGCTGGGACTGCTGCTGGGATTTTCGGAATCCACAGCGGAGGTGCGCGTCAACCAGTATGAGCACGGCAACAGGAAGCCGAAGGAGGCAACGCTGGAAAAGCTGGGTGAGATTTTTGGCGTAGATCCTGCAGTGTTCAGGATTCCTGATATTCATAACCGTGCCGGCCTGATGCAGACCTTTTTTGCTCTGGAGGATTATGCAGGCTGGAAGCTTGTCAAGGTGGATGGTCGTTTTGCAGTGGTGATTGGCACAGCAACAGCAGGACCGCAGAAGACATTTGATGATTATGTGCTGCAGGAATGGCTGGATATGCAGACGGCGCTGGAGCAGGGCGAAATAACCCGTAAGGAATATGACGAGTGGCGTTATCATTATAATGATGCCAGCTTAGAAAAGCACTTAATGGCCACGTATAAGCAGCTGGAAGAATTGCAGGAAGAGGAATAAAACTGTACACCAAAAAGAAAACCGTACAGGCGCAAAGCCTTACAGCATGGGGCTTTGTACGGTTTGTACAGTTTTGTACGGTTTTGGAGGAGTGCAGGTGCGGTACGCTTTTTATTTTGTTGCCTAAGGCGCATTTTCTTGAATTACAGTGCTGATTGCGGTACAATAAAAGCAAAGGGAGGCGGTAAAGATGGCTAAATTTTGTACTAATTGCGGGAGTGAGTTGAATCCTGGCGCTAAGTTTTGCGTGAACTGCGGCCAGAAGGTGGAGCAGGAGCAAAATCAGCAGGCTGGAGCTGCTGCTGTTGCCGGTGTTGCAGCCGGTGCTGCCAGCAGTGCTGATATAAGCTATAAAAAGAGTATTAATGACAGTCCTGAGCAAGAAGGTTTTGGTGCTGCTGATGCTCAAGCAAACGTAAATACTGACGCTAATGCTGATGGCAATCCTAAGGTTAATCCTGATCCTGATGAATTTAAGCATACCAATGCTGCCGGTGCAGCTGACACCGATGCGTATAGCGCTCAGTCAGCACCCAAAGCAGGCAAGAAGTTTTTGAACCTTGGCGAGGGCTTGAACCTGCTGTTCAAGGACAGCAGTGCGGATAAGGAGGCAGTTTTCAAGGAGCTGTTCTTTACGTCTAAAGGTCGCTTGAACCGTAAGTCTTATATTTACAGAAGCTTATTCCTGTCATTAGTGCTTTGTGTTGTGCAGGGTGTTTTGACATTTGCGACTAATACCATAGATGCGCTTGAGCTTTTGTTTGCAGTTGTCGCTTTCGGATTCAGCTTATTTAGCTTCGTTTCTAATATTATGATGGATGTACGTCGCTTGCATGATTTGGATTTGAGCGGCTGGTGGATGCTGCTTATGCTTGTACCGCTTGTGAATATTTTCTTTGCTCTTTATATGTTGTTCTTTAAAGGAACCGAAGGACCGAACCAATATGGCGAGGATCCCTTGCAGCAGTAGGCCTGCGTGGGCAGCTAAAAGCTGCTATATATAATATGTAAGTATTTCGCTTAGCAAAATAGTCGCTCGTTCTTGTGACGCAGCGGCTATTTTTATGCTTTTCGCAAGACGCAGTGCGCAAAACTATGTTATAATAAACTGTTAGCTAATTATTAATGGAGGCGTAAGCACAATGAATTATACAGAAAGCCTGGCATATTTAGACAGCCTGGGCAAATTTGGCATTAAGCTCGGTATGGAGCGTATTGAAGGACTTTTGCGTGAGCTGGGAAACCCGGAGCAAAAGATTAAAACAGTGCATGTAACCGGTACTAACGGCAAGGGCTCTGTTACCAGCATGATTACGAATATTCTGCTGGCAGCAAACCTGAAGGTGGGCAAGTTTACTTCCCCGCATCTGGTGAAGTATAACGAGCGCATTAACCTCAACGGCAAGGATATCAGCGACGAGGATTTTGCTACGGTGATTACTGCGGTAAAGGCTGCTGCCGACAGCGTTGTCAAAAAGGGCGTGTGCGAGCAGCCGACGCAGTTTGAGATTCTGACGGCTGCAGCGTTTTTGTATTTTTACCTGCAGAAGGTGGATTACGCTGTTATTGAGGTAGGCATGGGCGGCCTGTGGGATTCCACCAACGTAATCACACCGGTGGTCAGCGTTATTACCAATGTTGCGCTGGACCATACTGACCGCTGCGGCAAAACGCTGGAGCGCATTGCTATGCAGAAGGCCGGTATTATCAAGGAAAAGGTGCCTCTGGTTACTGCAGCCGAGGGCAATGAAGCGCTTGGTCCTATTGTAAGCCTGGCTATGTTTAAGGAAGCGCCGGTTTATCTTTACGGCAAGGCTTTTCATGGCACGGAGGTAACAAGCTCGATGGAGGGCCAGACCTTTACGCTGCATGCAGGTGATTTCTATCATTCTGATTACGAAATCAAGCTGCCGGGCGAGCACCAGATTAAGAATACCAGCGTAGCGATTGTTGCTGCCAAGCTGGTCAGCAAGCAGGATGACCGCATTAATGAGCTGGCGCTGCATGTGGGCGTGGCCAACACCATTTGGCCGGGACGCTTGGAGCGTATTCATAAGAATCCGGATATTATTCTGGATGGTGCGCATAATCCTGACGGGGCCAAGGCTCTGCGTAATGCTTTGGATAAGTACTATCCCGGCAAGCAGGTGCAGTTTGTCTTTGGCATGATGGGTGACAAGGATATGAGCGGTGTTATCAAAACGCTGATTAAGCAGGACGATGTTGTTTATACCGTGCGTGCCGATGAGGGTGCGCGTGCTGCGGAGGCTGCGGATTTGGCGAAGCTGGTGGGCAGCAATGCTGTGGCGGAGGCGGATCTTGCTACGGCGTATGATGCTGCTATCCGCAATGCAGGCGCTGACGGTGTTGTGTGCGTTTGCGGCAGCCTGTATCTGGTGGGCGAGTTTAAGAAGATGCTGCTGGCGGATAAGCGTGGGATGAACTGAAGACGATATTGAGGTTTATTGACTTCGGTAACGAGTATCTGCGTCGCAATTAAATATCGTTTCAGTCAGAAGCAATTTTCCCGTGCCTTAGGGCACAACGCAAATTTCATGTGGAACCAGGACGAAGCTTCGGTAAAATTTGTCAGACGGTAAGAGAAAGTTACGTACCCTTGCTTCTATGGTTCCGGACACTCATTTACTAAAATTGCTATTCCTTACACGATATATTAATTGCTCGTTTAGGCTGTTTGCTAACCTTCTTGCCTGCCCCTCGGGGAAGGTGCCGAGCGTAGCGAGGCGGAAGGGGGAGTATCTGCGTCGCAATTAAATATCGTGCTGCGATATATTAATTGCTCGTTTAGAAAATAGAATTTTTTGTTAGGGTGCATCATGACAAAACTGGCAAATTATCTCGAAAATAAAATATGGTATATGCTGCTGTTTACTGTGGCAGTTATTCCGCTGGAGCAGGAGTTCACATCCTTCTGCGTAGCAATGACCTTTATCAGTGCTGTGCTTGTGTCGCATGTTAAGGGACGTCCGCAGCAGGAGAATGTGCTGAAGCCGTGGCAGCAGGGAGCGTTTTATCTTCTTTTGCTGATTGCGGTTGTTTCGGTATATTTTTCCTTGGACAGATTTTTGTCCTTCTGGAATCTGGTATATGTTGTAGGCCAGTATGCGGCGCTGTTTTTTGTTCTGCTGCGCTACGGTCGCAGCAGTGAGCAGGACAGGGCAGGTCTGACTGCTTGCGCTATTGAGCCGCTGTCGCAAAGCGAGGCCTGGAAAAATGCCGACACTAAGCAAAGGCTGGCACTTGCGTGGCAGCGCTTCGGCATGCTGCCGCGTCCGCTGCAGCTCATGGGCGCCTTTTTAATCGTATCGCTGCTGGTGAGTGCCATCGGTATCGCGCAGAAGATTTTCGGCGTTACGGCTGAAGGTATCTGGGTGGACCCGGCGCAGTTCCCTGATTTGAAGGTGCGCGTTTTCTCTACGCTGGTCAATCCCAATATCCTGGCAGGCTATCTTGTGCTGGTGGTGGCTTACAGCACAGCCTTTTTCAACCAGACTAAGGCGTATAAAAAATGGCGTCTGGCCTTTCTGGCAACGGGACTTTTGGCAGCAGTCTGCCTGCTTTATACATATTCACGCGGTAACTGGGTAGCCTGCGCTGTGATGCTGCTGGCGTTCTGCGTGCTTTTCTGCCGTAAGGCTTTTATTCCTATATTGGGCGGCGGCGCTGCTGCGCTGGCACTTGGCGGGCAGGCGGTGCTGCAGCGTCTGGAATCTATCCGCGGCGGCTATGGTGGTGACACCTCTATTGCTTTGCGTATGGCCTATTTAAAGAGCACCAAGTGGATTATTGAGGAATTTCCTCTTGGTGTAGGCTGGTACGGCTATCGCTTTGTTTACCCCACGTACAATTTTTATCTGGCAGATAAGAACGTCATCATGTACCACTGCCACAATATTTTCCTGAATATCTGGGCAGAGCTGGGAGCACATGGCCTATTGATGTTTCTTGTTATCTGGTTCGGCATTTTTCTGCCTGCAGGCTGGAAACTGGCCTATCATGGACGCAGCTTGTGCCTGAAGGCTATGGGACGCGGTTATGTGCTGGCAACAGTAGGCATTATTATTGGCGGATTGACAGACCACGTTTACTTTAATACCCAAATGGGATTACTGTTTTGGACCTTGGGTGGCTTGACACTGCTTTGCGCACGCCTGAATGAGCAGTGTGATTGAGCTAAATATATAACTACAAGGAATACTTAATATTCTCAATAGAAATAAAGAAAAAATAGAATGCATATTAATGATAAGTAAGAAAATATTAAAAATTCTTTTAGAAAGCGCTGGACAAATGCATTAATTAGTAGTATAATTACGCTTGTGAAACAGTTACTGGAAAATTCTTACTTGCAGATGATAAAAGGTATCGGTACTCCCTGTGATTGCTTACAAAATCGCAGGGAGTTATATTTTTCAGCGATTTTTTCAGAAAATAACAAAGAGTCAAACGAATTTAAGGCGGTGTAACTTATACTAAACCAGGTATAAGAAAAAGCTTGCTTAGGGTATTGGAAAGGAGGAAGATTAAGTCCTTGTTTATTGATGAATTTGGTAAAGAATAATAAATACGGAAGGCGTGATGTAATGCATAAGTGTAATCCTCCGAGTATCCAAAAAACTATTGCTTTTTATAGAGATAATTGTGAAAGCTGGGCCCATGCTTTGGCATTAAATACTAAGTATCATGTTAGTGTAGAAGCATATGAGGAGCTGCCACCCTGGAGCCTTGTCCATAACGCTAATGGCAGTGACCATTTCCTGAAAGATAACATTATCATGCTCAAGGTCTGTGATTTGGAAAAAAGGCTTGTCTATTATCCTGTCTTTCCTGAAAAAATGGGACTCAGGCTGCTGGAAGCATGGGAGATGCCGGTGCCACCGAAGTTGACAGCCTTTGAGCAGGATAATGAAGCGGACGAAAATGTTCATCCTGCCAATAGAAGCTTGCGTAATCTTATAGCCTTTGCCCGCTTGTTTATGCTGACGCAGAGCCGTTGGCACAAGCCGATGGCCTATAGCTTCAACAATATTATTTCGCAATTATATCTTGTACCGGATACCGGTGTTTCGCCGGAGACTATTCAGCTTATTAATAACGTCATTGGTGAATATATTAATGATGATTCACAGGAGCATTATATCAAATGTGCTAATCTGCAGGATTTTCTTGCCTATCTGAAAAACAAGTATATGCTGGTGCCCTTCAAATCTGATGATTTCAGATGTTTGCGGCAATTGCTGCATAGCACTTATCCTAAGGAAAAGTTGTATTTTTAATATAAATTCTCAAGCGCAGAACCAAAACATCAAGTGGTTCTGCGCTTTTTTTGCCATAATGGCAACAAGAAAGCAGAATAATACTGCTATATTGTGAAAGAGGGGACGGTTACTAAAATTCTAACTCGACAAAAATTAATTAAACGAATTAAAAGTAATTCTAACTCGATAAAACGAGTTAAAATGAGTTAGAAACGAGTTAAAATCGAGTTAAAACTGAATTAGATTTAGCAGTACTAAGATTTCACTAGGCACACCAGCGCCGCAATACGTTATTACCTGTTCCTCTTTGCCTTTCGCGGTTTTCGCGATAACTCAACAGAACCCGATGGTATCGCCAAGTGATACTGTCGGGCTTTTTTATAATGCAACGGCAGATGCTGAAGGGCGGTATAAACTTTGGGCTTTCTTACATATTAGTTACATATTTTCTTGCCTTGCTATGATATAATAATTATATTAATGTTTATTCTATGTGAGCGGCATAGAGGAGGAGCAATTATGGCAGATAAATTTTTAGTTATAGATGGCAGCAGCCTGATACATAGAGCATTTTTTGCGCTACCGCCGCTGACTACGCGTCAGGGCATCCATACGGGAGCAGTTTACGGCCTGTGCAATATGCTGCTGAAGCTTTTGGATGAGGTGAAGCCGCGTTATATGGCGGTTGCCTTTGATAAATCGCGCAAAACCTTCCGCAGCAAGCTGTATGCGGAGTATAAGGCGCAGCGTAAGCCTACTCCGAGCGAGCTGAGCGAGCAGTTTCCTTTGGCGATGAAGGTTTTGGAATGCATGGGAATCCGCACGCTGGAGCTGGATGATTATGAGGCCGATGATATTATCGGTACCTTTGCTGCGCAGGCACCGCCGGAGGTTGAGGTTATCATTGTTACCGGTGACCGCGATGAGCTGCAGCTTATTGATAAGCGCACCAAGGTTTTTTATACCAAGCGCGGCATCAGCGATATTCAAGTTTTTGATGAGGCGGAATTTGCTGCCAATTACGAGGGCCTGCAGCCTAAGCAGCTGATTGAGCTGAAGGGCCTGATGGGCGATACCTCGGATAATATTCCCGGCGTGCCGGGCGTAGGTCCTAAAACAGCGATGAAGCTGATTAAGGAATACGGCAATGTGGAAACGGTGCTGGAGAATATCGACAAGGTTTCCGGCAAGTCGCTGAAAACGAAGCTGACAGACAACAAGGAATCTGCCCTGCTGTCCAAGCATCTGGCAACAATCTGCACGGAGGTGCCGGTTGATACTGCTGTACAGACCTATGAGCTGCAGCCGCTGAAGGAGGAAGCGCGCGCACTGCTGCAGGATCTGGAGTTCCGCAATATGTATGAGCGCTTTGCCGCGGTACTCGGCGGTGCGCGGGACAGCTTTGACCTTTTCGGTGAAGCTGTTGAGCAGGAAGGCTTGCCGCAGGTGGCAGTAAATACACCGCAGCTGGCAGAGGAGCTGTTTGCAGCTTTGGCTAAAGCAAAGCAGCCTGTTGCCGTGTATGCTCAGGTAGCAGGACAGCTGCCGGAGCTGTATTTCAGCAGTGCCGAAATTTTGGTGGACGATAAAATTTATGTGCTGGACGCACAAAGCGGCTGCTGGGATAAATTCGACAGCTGGCTGGCAGATGCAGGCAGCAAAAAGATAACGATTGACAGCAAGGAGCTTTATAAATGCTGCCTGTGCCGCAAGGTGAAGGTGCATGGAATAGTTGATGATGTAGCCCTGGCAGGCTATGTTGCCGACCCCGGCCACAGCTCCTACAGCCTGGAGGATTTGAGCCGCCGCAATCTGCCGGGAGTACTGGCAACGCCTTGCGAAAATCTGCTGCAGCTCGCATCTAAGCTGCGCGGACTGTTGGCTGAGCAGCAGCAGCTCAAGCTGTATGAGGAATTTGAGCTGCCGTTGGCACCGGTGCTGGCGCAGATGGAGTTTGCCGGTATTACGCCAGACAAGGAGCTTTTGCTGCAGCTGAACGAAGATATGGGGCACCGTATTGCCAAGCTGGAGTCTTTGGCACAGGAGCAGGCAGGCGAAGAGTTTAACCTGAAATCTCCCAAGCAGCTGGGCGTGATTTTATTTGAACGACTGCAGCTGCCGGTAATCAAAAAGACGAAAACAGGCTATTCTACCGATGCCAAGGTATTGGAAGCACTGGAGGGCAAGCATCCGCTGATTGCTACCATTCTGGAGCATCGCAAGCTGGCGAAGCTGCAATCCACCTATCTGGAAGGACTGCAGCCGTTGATTAATCCCAAAACGGGACGCATTCATACGCACTTCCAGCAGACGGTGACGGTAACAGGACGCTTATCCAGCACTGACCCTAACCTGCAGAATATTCCTGCACGTACGGAAGAAGGCAGACAGATTCGCCGCATCTTTGTTCCGGGAGCAGGCTATGACCTTTTGATGAGCTGCGATTATTCGCAGGTTGAGCTGCGTATTCTGGCCTGCATTGCGCAGGATGAGCTGCTGTTGGAGGCCTTCCGTCATGGTCAGGATATCCATGCCCGCACAGCTGCCGAGGTTTTCGGTGTGCCGCTTGAGGAGGTAACGCCCGAAATGCGCAGCCGTGCGAAGGCCGTTAACTTCGGTATTGTTTACGGTATCAGTGACTTTGGCCTGGCCAAGCAGCTGGATGTCGGCCGCAAGGAGGCAGCAGGCTATATCGACAGCTACTTTGAACGCTATACAGGTGTAAAAAAATATATGGAAGATATTGTAGCCAAGGCACGTGAGCAAGGCTATGTCAGCACGCTGATGGGGCGCAGACGCTATCTGCCGGAAATCCGCAGCAGTAATTTCAATCTGCGCAGCTTTGCGGAGCGTACCGCTATCAACACCCCGATTCAGGGAACTGCCGCAGATATTATGAAGAAGGCTATGATTGCCGTGCAGCGCGAGCTGGATAAGGCGCAGTGCAAGAGCAGAATCCTGCTGCAGGTTCACGATGAGCTGGTGCTGGAGGTTACTGAAGACGAGAAGGAGCAGGTAGCGCAGCTGGTGCGCACAGCCATGGAAGGTGCTGCAAACTTGGATATTCCGCTGCTGGCTGACGTTAATTGCGGTCGTGACTGGGCGGAAACAAAATAACGGATACTTTACGGAAAGAGGGGAAGACCTGTGCCGGAAATGCCTGAGGTGGAGCAGGTGCGCAAAACACTTGCGCCTCATATAGAAGGAAAGAAAATTTTAGCAGTAGAAATATATTTGGAGCGATTGATAAAATATCCTCAGCCTGATGCCTTTATCAAAGGACTGGTGGGTAAAACTATCATAAGCGTAGGCCGACGCGGTAAATACCTGGTGCTGCATACTGCACCGAAGCAGCAGCTGATAGTGCATCTGCGCATGACAGGCGCGCTGTTGGCGCAGCCGTCAGCTGCACCTGCACCGGCTTATGCTAAAATCAAGTTTACGCTTTCTGATGACGTGACGATGTGGTTTACGGATATCCGTACCTTTGGTACGCTGTATCTGGTAACTGATAATGATACATATATTGAAGGCTACGAAACACTGGGGCCGGAGCCGCTGAGCGAGGGCTTTACTGCCGCATATCTGTTGCCGTTGGCGCAAAAAAGCAAGAAGGCTATCAAAAGCTTTATTCTGGACCAGCAGATTATCGCCGGTCTTGGCAATATCTATGCCGATGAATGCCTGGCTCTGTCAGGTATTCTGCCTATGCGCAAAGCCTGTAGCCTGAGCGCTGCTGAGATAGTGCGCTTGTGTGAGGCAGTCAATGCGGTAATCGCGCAGGGCATCAAAAATCGTGGTACAACCTTCCGCGATTATAAGGATGGCGAAGGAAATAAGGGCGATAACCAGAACCATCTGCTGGTGTACGGCCGAGGCGGCAAGCCATGTAAAAAATGCGGTGCGCTGCTGCAGACAACCAAGGTTGGCGGCAGAGGCACAGTTTATTGTGAGCATTGCCAAAGGTAGGAGTAGAGAATAATGATAACAATTGGTTTGACGGGAGGCATTGCTTCCGGTAAAAGTACAGTTTCGGCAGAGCTGCGTAGCCTGGGACTGCCTGTTTTTGATGCGGATGCCGAAGCACGCCTGGCGGTAGCTGCAGGCAGTGAAGGACTGGCGCAGGTGATTGCCGTACTGGGCAAGGAATATCTGAGCGAGGAAGGAACATTGGACAGAGCCAAGGTTGCCGAGCGTATTTTCCACGATAAGGAAGCGCTGAAGGCAGTGGAGGCGATTATCCATAAAATAGTCTGGCAGGCGGCAGAAGACTTTCTGGCAGCCAGCAGCAAGCAGGGACATAAGGCAGCAGTGCTGGATGTGCCGCTTTTAATTGAATGTGGCTGGCATAAGAATGTGGACAGCGTGTGGCTGGTATCTGTCAGCCGTCAGCAGCAGGTGGAAAGAGCAATGCTGCGCAGCGGCATGACAGCAGACGAGGTGAATGCGCGTATTGAAGCGCAGATGTCGCTGGCGGAAAAGAAAAAGTATGCCGATGTAGTTCTTGATAACAGCGGCAGCCAGGCGGAAACCATGCAGGCTGTACGCGTACAGCTGGAGCTGCTTTTAGGCAATGAGCGTGAAGGTTAAGCGCAAGGCCCGCAGCAGACGGCGCAAGAAGTTTGGGCGTCTGCATAGCTGGCTGCTAATGTTTGGCGTGCTGTTGGCAGTATGCTTTGGCTGCTGGAAGATTTGGAGCAGTGATGCTGTGCAGATGCGCTTCGTATATATGTGGGATTATCAGCAGGATATTGTGACCTACAGTAAGAAAAATAATGTAGATCCTTTTCTGGTTGCTGCCATTATCAAAAATGAAAGCAACTTCAAGCATGATGCTGTTTCCAAAGTGGGCGCTGTCGGCCTGATGCAGATTATGCCGGAAACAGGACGTTGGATTGCCGAGCAGATGGGCCTGGAGAATTATCAGGACAGTGATTTGTACCAGACGAGAAAAAATATCCGCATGGGCTGCTGGTACGTAGGCGAGCTGGAGCACGAATTTCAGCATAACCTGGTACTGCTGATGGTGGCCTACAATGCGGGACGCGGGCAGACGCATGAATGGATGCAGGAAAACGGCTGGGACTATAATTTCAATGATATAAAATCTATTCCTTACCCTGATACCCGTGAATATGTAGCTAAGGTTATGCAGGATAGGGATAAATATTATCTGCTTTATAAGGATAAGATAAAATAATAGCAAAAGAAGATTTTATAAATTTTTTTTGCAAGGTTACTTGACGAACGCGTCAGAGTATGCTATTATATCTATGTTGCTTATGATAGCAACGAAGTGAATAAAGCATGCGGTAGTGGCGGAACGGCAGACGCGCTAGCCTCAGGAGCTAGTGGGGGAGACCCCGTGGAGGTTCAAATCCTCTCTACCGCACCATTTTTATTTATGAACTTTATCCCAAAGACGCGGTCGTGGTGGAACGGCAGACACGCCACTTTGAGGGGGTGGTGGGAGAAATCCCGTGTGGGTTCAAATCCCACCGACCGCACCAACATTGAATTGATGAGGACTTATGTTAACGCATGAGTCCTTTTTTGTTTTGTGTTTTGGGTTGTTTTATAAGAAGATGGTTTGGCAGATATTTTTTGAAAAAAATTAAAAATAGTGTTGACAAGGTAATCTGTTTGTGGTATTATATCTATGTTGCTTATGACGGCAACGAACTGAATACAGTATGCGGTAGTGGCGGAACGGCAGACGCGCTAGCCTCAGGAGCTAGTGGGGGAGACCCCGTGGAGGTTCAAATCCTCTCTACCGCACCATTTAAATCTCAGGTCTAAGAGCATGGCTCTTGGGCTTTTTTTATTTTGCTTGCGAAAGCTCTGTAAGTATGAGAAAATGTAAGCATAGTATGAGCTTCTGACAATAATATCTAAGGGAGTGTGTGCTTATGGTTTTTGATAAACTGCAGAGTATAAACAGGAAAACTGCTGCTGTGTGTTTGGCGGCGCTGCTGACAGGCTTTATTGCCGGGGCAGGCTATGCCTGGAGCAGCAATAAAACCTCACCGCATTACAATGCGGCGAAGCTTACGGGAGAGCTGCATTATGCCAAGGTAGAAACAGGCAGACTGCAGTGCGTTGTGCTGCAGGATAAGGCTGCTATGTACAGTGATCCGTCAGGTCTGCATGGAAAGGTTGTTGATTATTTGTCTGCCGGTGTTAAGCTGGATTATATTGATACAGTTTCCAGTCAGGATAAGGATGAACGCTATGCTGTTACGGAGCAGCAGCTGCAGTTTCGCAAGTTTTTCGGAAGGCGGCATATTATTCCTGCCGGCTCGCAGGTACTTATTCTGCAGCCTGACCGAGGCAGCGGTGAAACTAAGGGACGTGTTGTGGTTGATGACAAGGAATATGACCTTGATTTTTCTACCAATCTGCTGCGCTTTCCTTATGTAGGCCAGTGGAAAAAGGTTGAATTCAACGGCAAGCCGGGCTTTGTGAAATACAATGCGCTTTCGGATGCGAAGCTGATGTGAGGTGGGCATGATGAGTAATAAGCTGGTAATGAGAATTGCGGCATTTCTCTGCCTGCTGGCGGGCTTTGCAATCGGTATGAATATTTTTGGACTGAAGGACAGAAGCTACAGTGTGAAGGAGGGCGACAGCTTTTACAGTCAGCCTTCTGTGACTGCTCAGCCGGCAGGCGGCTTTGCCAAAGGCGAGGAGCTGGATGTGACAGATAAGCTGGAGCTTGCAGAACCTACTGCGGTGAAGGTGCTGCAGACTAAGATAGTAGAGGATAAAAACCGCACTAAATATCAGCTGCGTGAGGGTGATGTTTATAAGCTGGCGGAAGCACGTATGGATAAGGCGAATACCCCTTGCGTGATTGAGGTGCAGACTACTAAGGGAGCAACTGCTAAGCTGGAGGTTGACAAGGCCTTACTGCAGCCGGTTGATGAAGGCACGTGGCTGCAGGTGCGCAGCAAAGGCGGAGCCGCTGCCTGGGTGCGTGTGCAAAGCAAATGGTATTAGATGCTTGCTTGTGTAAATAGCTTAACACTTTTCTTTTAATTAATTTCATTTCTGCAAAAAAGTGATAAAATTCTAGCTAAGCGGTGATAAATATTGTATAATACATCCAAAATATCTGCTGCATAACAGATAAGAAAGAAGGATGGTAGTATGGTAAACTTAAAGAAATTATGTGTAGGTGCGCTGTTGGCAACGACAATTTGCGGTATGGGTGCTTTGACTCCGAGCGCAGAGGCAGGAAAAATTGAAGATGTTCAGGCTCGCGGTGTTTTGCTGGTTGGCAGTACCGGCGACTACAAGCCTATGAGCTATCTTAATAAAGAAACCGGCAAGTATGAAGGATTTGATGTCGAGGTAGCGGAGCTGTTGGCACAATCCTTGGGTGTTAAGGTGCAATATGTACCGACTACATGGAAAACACTGCAGGCTGACACTATGGCCGGAAAGTTTGACATTGCTATGTGCGGTGTTACAAGAACCTTTGCCCGTGAGCAAAAAATGAATATGTCTCATGGCTATCTAACATTCGGTAAGACGATTTTATGTCGCAAGGCTGATGCAAAGAAATTCACATCTGAAGCGGACCTGAATAAGAAGAGTGTTCGCGTTATGGTTAATCCCGGCGGCACAAATGAAAAATTTGCTCTGAGCAATCTGCCTAATTGCACGCTTTTAGTACATCCGCAAAATGCAGAGATTCCTGCACTGATTGCCGAAGGTAAGGCTGATGTTATGATTACAGAAACTATGGAAGCACGTCGCTATGTGCGTGATGATGCCCGTCTGGCAGCACCTCTGCTAGATGATCCGTTTACGAAAAATCACTTTGGTATCTTGATGGCTAAAGGTGACCAGGATTGGTTGAACTACGTAAACTTCTTTATGGAAGAAAAGGATATGGATGGTACGCTTGATAAGCTGGAGGACCAGTATATCAAATAAAGGTTGATTTATGAGCCGCTGCACTTAGGTGTGGCGGTTTTTCTTTCATCTTGACAATATGCGCATTAATACGTATAATGATAACAGGGAGGGAGCTAATGAAAAGACGCGAACTTCTGAAGCTTTTTGCTAAAGCTGGCTGGTATTTGAAACGTAATGGTTCACGGCATGATATCTATACAAATGGCGTTGACAGTGAAGCTGTTCCACGTCATCCTGATATCAATGAGCGTTTGGCAAAAGCACTGATTAAAAAGTGGGGTCTTTAATGGCCCTGCTTTTTAAGGGATTTACGGAGGTACTTATCATGAAAAGCGTAGCTTATCCTATTATTTTAGAAAAAGAAGCTGATGGTTATTTTGTAACTGTACCTGATATTGACAGATATACACAGGGGGAAGATATAGCGGACGCTATGGAAATGGCACGTGATTTGATTTGCTTATGGTTGCTTGATCTGGAGGAATCCGGAAAAAGTATTCCGCAGCCTGCGTCGATAGAGCTTAATGTCAGCAAGGATGCTATAGTAACCTTTGTTGATGTAAATATTGATGAGTACAGGAAAAAATACGGTACACGTGTTGTGAAGAAAAATTGCACGATTCCGGCCTGGCTCAATGCCCGTGCCGAGGCTATTGGCGTTAACTTCAGCCAAACATTGCAGGAGGCGCTTTTGGCCAAGATTGAAGCTTGCTGATTTCCAACCCGTAATACTTGCAGCAGTTCATTATGAGCTGCTGCTTTTTACTTTTATCGAAGGCATCGTTCACTTTAGACTTGACTTTTGGTTAACCTGGTGTTACTCTTTGCATATCGGAATGTCTTTACAGACAGGCTTTAGACTGATAAAGAAGAGTATTAAGAGAATCGGAGAGGATGATATATATGCGTAAACGTATTTTGGAGCTGCTGCGTAACAGTAAGGGGACACCGGTTTCCGGTGAAGAGATTTCCAAGGAGCTGGAGGTTTCGCGCACTGCTATCTGGAAGCATATCCAGGCATTGAAGAACGAAGGCTACGAGATTGAATCCGTGCCTAAGCGCGGTTATATTCTGCGCGAGGTTCCGGACCGTCTGTTCCCGCAGGAAATTTTGTCCCATCTGCAGACCAAATGGCTGGGACGCAATATCTGCTATCGTGACAGCGTTGATTCCAGCAACAATCTTGCCAAAGCATTGGCCAACGAAGGCTGTGAAAATGGTCTGCTGGTAGTAGCAGAGGAGCAGGGCGCAGGCAAAGGACGTTTATCCCGCGGCTGGATTTCCCCTTATGCAAAGGGTATCTGGTTTTCCGTGGTGCTGAAGCCGCCGTTCCTGCCGCAGGAAGCATCCAAATGTACGCTTTTGGCAGCTGTTGCCGTAGTAAAGGCTATCAACAAGATTGCCGGCGTTCATGCCGCTATCAAATGGCCTAATGATGTGCTTTTGCTGGGACGCAAGCTTGTAGGCATCCTGACGGAGATGAATGCCGAATTCGGTCATATCAATTATGTTGTTATCGGCACCGGCATCAACACCAACGCTTCTCCCGAAGATTATCCCGAAGAAGTACGCAATTTAGCTGTTTCTGTGGCTGATGCCGCAACGGAGCCTTTTACCAGAGTACAGCTTTTGTGCGATATCCTCAAGAATATGGAGGACCTGTATGAAACTGCGGTTCAGGAGGGCTTTGACCCCGTGTTTGACGAATGGCGCCGTTATTCCTGCACCTTAGGTCAGGAGGTAAAGGTTATTGCCCCTGATATGACTTATTTCGGTACGGCCGAGGATATTGATGAGGAAGGCCTGTTGGTTGTACGCCGCGAGGACGGCAGCAAGGAAAAGGTTGTTGCCGGTGATGTTTCTATCCGTCCGGCGAAGGCTAAGGGGAATGAGTACGCGTAAAATGGTAAGCGTTAAATAGCTACAATTTCTTCTTGCAATATTTCCGCTTTGTGGTAAAATAAAAAAGGCTTTTATGCCGTATTTTGCGAATGGAACGCAGATTTCCGAGGAGGATCTTAGAATGTTACTTGTTGTGGATGTAGGAAATACAAACATCGTAGCCGGTGTTTTCGAGGATAAGACTTTAAAGGTACACTGGCGCTTTTCTACAGACCGTTCTAAAACTGCAGATGAATTTGGTATTATGCTGCGCAGCATGTTTGCTTATAGTGATGTGGAAATGGATAAGATTTCTTCCGTCATTATTTCCAGTGTTGTGCCTCCGGTGCTGATTCCCTTGTGCCACATGTGTGAGCGCTATTTCGGTATTAAACCGATGGTTGTAGGACCCGGCGTTAAAAACGGCATTTTCATTAAATACGATAATCCGAAAGAGGTTGGTGCAGACCGTATTGTCAACGCTGTAGCAGCCTTCCATAAATTCAGTCATTTGGGCAAGCCGATGATTATTATTGATTTCGGCACTGCCAACACCTTCTGTGCGCTGCTGCCGACAGGTGAATACTTGGGCGGTGCTATTGCGCCTGGCATCGGCATTTCTACAGAAGCGCTCTTCCAACGTGCGGCAAAGCTGCCGCGTATCGAGCTCGTTAAGCCTAAATCCGTAATCTGCCGCAATACTGTAAGCTCTATGCAGGCAGGTGCGATTTATGGCTTCGTAGGTCAGATGGAGGGCATTGTCAACCATATGAAGAAGGAGCTCGGCGGTGATGCTTATGTTATTGCTACCGGCGGATTTGCCAATACTATGGCTGCGGAATCTGATTGTATTGATGTTGTAGAGCCTTTCCTGACTTTGGATGGTCTGCGCATTCTGTACGAAAAAAACGCTAAATAAGAGCAGGGATTTATTCCGTCGCTCGTGATAAAAGAGTTAAAGCTGTCGTGAGTAGCGTTTTGCTGCGCGGCAGCTTTTTTCGATAGGAGTTATTTTTATGAATATTGGTAATATAGAGCTGTCTGCACCGTTGGCGCTGGCGCCGATGGCAGGCATTACGGATTTGCCGTTCCGCCTGATCTGCCGCCGTCTGGGTTGCGGTATGACCGTGTCGGAGATGGTTAGCGCCAAGGGCCTGCTGTACAAAAACGTCAAAACTACCGAAATGCTGCGTATTGATGACGGCGAGCGCCCTACGGCTATCCAGCTTTTCGGCAGTGTGCCGGCGGAGCTGGCAGAGGCTGCACGCATGGTAGAGGCCAGCGGTGCGGATATGATTGATTTTAATATGGGCTGCCCGGTGCCGAAGATTGTCAATAACGGCGAAGGCTCGGCGCTGATGAAGAATCCGCGGCTGGCGCATGATATTCTGGCGGCGATGGTGAAGGCCGTCAAGATTCCGGTGACGGTAAAGTTCCGCGCGGGCTGGGACGATGCCAATCGCAACGCGGTGGAGATTGCACGTGCCGTGGAGGCGGCAGGCGTGAGCTCTGTTGCTGTACACGGACGTACACGCCAGCAGTTTTACGAGGGCAAGGCCGACTGGAGCATTATTGCCGACGTGAAGCAGGCCGTAAAGGTGCCTGTATTCGGCAACGGCGATATCTTTACGGTGGCAGACGGATTGCGTATGCTGGAGCAGACAGGCTGCGACGGACTGATGATTGGACGCGGCGCTGACGGCAACCCGTGGCTGTTTACCGCACTGGCGGCAGCACTGCGCGGCGAGCCGCTGCCGCAGCCGCCTTCTCTGAAGGAGCGGCTGGCGCAGGCATCTGAGCATCTGGCGATGCTTATTGCTTACAAGAACGAAGTTGTTGCGGTCAAGGAGATGCGCCGCCACATTTCTGCTTATCTTAAAGGTATGCCGCATGCGGCGGAATTCAGAGGACGCTTTCACAAGGTTGATACGCAGGAGCAGTTTCAGCAGCTGCTGGCGGAATACAGTGAGTGCGCGCATCACTATTATGAAACAGAAAAACATTTTGCATCTGGCATTGTCTAAGACGCGTAAATATGTTAAAATAATAATTTGTAAAAGAAGCATTTAGGGAGTTAAAAACATGGAAGCAGCTAACAAAGCAAAACATGTAGTAAGTATCAGTTTGGGGTCATCGAAACGCGATGCTGGTGCCGTATTGGAACTGGGAGGGAGCAAAATCAGTATTGAGCGTCGGGGAACCGACGGCGATTTTGATAAAGCTCGCGAGCTTCTGGAGCGTTGGGACGGCAAAGCGGATGCCATCGGTCTTGGCGGTACGGATTTATATGTTTATGCAGGCAAAAAGCGTTATACCTTCCGTGAGTCGGCTCATCTGATTGCCAATGTAAAAAAGACACCGGTTTTAGATGGCAGCGGCCTGAAAAATTCGCTGGAGCGTAAGCTGATTCAATCGCTTGCGGCCGGCGGCAAGGTGCCGATAAAGGGCAGCAAGGTGCTGATGGTCTGCGGTGTGGACCGGTTCGGTATGGCGGAGGCCTTGCTGGAGGCAGGCGCTAAGGTAACCTTTGGCGACCTCATTTTCGGGTTGAATGTCAATAAGCCGTTATATTCGCTGAAGGCACTTTCCTGGTGGGCGGCACTGCTGGCACCGCTTGTTACAAAGCTGCCGGTAAGCTGGTTTTACCCTATGGGCAAGGAGCAGGAATTACGGGTAGTGCGTCATCCGGAATATTTTCTGGAGAACGATATCATTGCCGGTGATTTTCATTATATAAAAAAGTTTATTCCGGATAAGCTGCCGGGAAAAACGATTATTACTAATACAGTTACTGCTGCTGATAGAGTGATGCTGCAGGAAGCAGGAATCAAAATGCTGATTACGACAACTCCCTGTATTCAAGGACGCAGCTTCGGCACCAATGTTATGGAGGCCATGCTGGTTGCATTGCACGGCGGTAAAGGACCGCTCACGGCGGATGAATATCTGAAGCTTTTAGAGCATTATCATATAGAATCTTCTGTTGAGTACTTTGGTACGAAGGAGTAGTTTGTTTTTATGGAAAAATTTGCTTTTATTCTACATCCATTATCCCTGCAGGATATGGAGCATTTATCACCCTTGATGAGGTATATCCCGGACCCGATAATTGAAGCATGTCTGAAAATGAAGAAGCCGTTCAAGGTTTCGCATATTACCGGCATCAAGAGTCCTTATGCTGAAGCCGAAGGCTGGTTTATCGGCTGTCCGCTGACTGCTAAGCAGATGGTGGAGCTGCCTGAGGAATTTGTTATGGACAGAATTATCGAGTCCGGCAAGGTTGCTCAGGAGCTGGGAGCCAAGATTGTCGGCCTGGGAGCTTTCACTTCTATTGTCGGCGATGCAGGCATTACTGTAGCTAAGAATCTGGATATAGCAGTTACCAGCGGCAACAGCTATACCGTTGCTACCGCTATTCAGGGCACTAAGCAGGCTGCCCGAATGATGGGCAAGGATTTGAAGGAATGCCGTGCTGTCGTAGTCGGTGCCACCGGCTCTATCGGTGCTGCTTCCGTACGCCTGCTGGCCAAAGAGGTTAAGCATATTACGCTTGTTGCCCGTCATATGGGACCGCTGGAGGAGCTGGCGCAGGAGCTTATTGAGCAAAATCATTGCGAGGTTGCCGTAAGCCAGGATATTCGCACCTCTCTGCAGGAGGCTGACATTGTTATTACCGTAACCAGTGCGCTTGACTTCTTGATTGAGCCGGGCGATTTGAAGCCGGGTGCCGTAGTATGCGATGTTGCGCGTCCGCGTAACGTATCGCGTGATGTATCACTGAAGCGTAACGATGTGCTGGTAATCGAAGGCGGCGTTATTAACGTGCCCGGTGACGTAGATTTTCATTTTAACTTCGGCTTCCCGCCGCACACATCCTATGCATGCATGGCAGAAACCATGATTCTGGCACTGGATGGCCGTTATGAAAACTTCTCCTTGGGAAGATCCCTGGATATCAATAAGATAAATCTTATTTCTCAGCTGGCAGATAAGCATAACTTCAAGATGGCGGGCTTCCGTAATTTTGAACGTGCTGTTTCTACCCAGCATATCGAGGAAGTCAAGCATAACGCTCAGCATGCTCTGGCAGTGCATGGCTGTTGATATTGACAAGTAAATCCGGCAACATATATAATCAATATATGCGTGTAAGTAAATTTTTATATAAATAATGATAAAGGAGCAGGAACATGGCAAGCAAGGAAACTATTTTAACAGCTGATGGCTTAAAAAAATTACAAGAAGAATTAGCTCAACGTAAGGGCGAAATCCGCGAAGAAATCGTTGAACGTCTGAAAGAAGCAAGAGCACAGGGCGACTTGAGCGAGAACTCCGAGTACGATCAGGCCAAGGAAGACCAAGGTAAAAACGAAGGCCGTATTCTGGAGCTGGAGCAGATGATTAAAACTGCTACCATCATCGATGACAGTGCCAGCAAAGCAGCAGGCATTGTATCTCTTGGTTCTACCGTGCTGCTGAAGGACGTAGAAACCGGTGATGAAGAAACCTATACCATCGTTGGTACTACCGAAGCAGATCCGTTCGAAAACCGTATTTCCAACGAATCTCCTGTAGGCGCAGCAATTCTGGGCCGTAAGGTGCATGATGTTGTTATTACTAAAACCCCTGTAGGTGAATTGTCCTACGAAATCGTGGAAATTAAATAATAAGGAGAAGGGCGACAATGGCAGAGGTAAAGAATAAACCTAATACAGAAGAAGCTGCAGTGCTCACCGAAAACGAAATCAACGAGCAAATGCAGGTCCGCATTGACAAGATGCATAAAATTGAGGAGCATGGCTGGAAGCCTTTCGGCTATCGCTTCCTGTACACCCATCGCGCGGCAGATATCGCTGCGCAGTTCGATGAGCTGTCCGAAAAAGAAACCGAAGTTAAAATGGCAGGCCGTATTATGGCTATTCGCGGCCACGGCAAAACCTGCTTCATGGATATGCAGGATAAGACCGGCCGTATCCAGGTATATGTACGTAAGGACGTTATCGGCGAAGAAAACTATGCGCTGATTAAGCTGATGGATATCGGTGATACTGTAGGTATTACCGGTACTGCTTTCCGCACCCATATGGGCGAGCTGTCTATTAAAGCAAATTCCGTAGAAATGCTGTCCAAATCCCTACGTCCGCTGCCGGAAAAATGGCATGGACTGAAGGACGTTGAAACCCGTTACCGTCAACGCTATGTTGACCTGATTGTTAATCCGGAAGTACGTGATACCTTTGTAAAACGCAGCCAGATTATCAGAAGTGTACGCGAGGTTCTCGACAGCCATGATTTCCTGGAGGTAGAAACTCCTATTCTCAACACCATCGCAGGTGGTGCTGCTGCACGTCCGTTTATCAGCTATCATAATGCTCTGGATATGCAGGTTTATATGCGTATTGCGCCTGAGCTGTACCTCAAACGTCTTATCGTTGGTGGTATGGACCGCGTATATGAAATGGGACGTGTATTCCGTAACGAGGGTATCGACAACCGTCATAACCCGGAATTCACCAGCGTCGAGATTTATCAGGCTTTTGCCGATTACCGCGATATGATGGACCTGACCGAAGAGGTTGTGGTTAAGACTGCTGAGAAGGTTCTGGGCACTACCACTATCAATTATGAAGGCACTACAATCGAGTTGGCTTCTCCCTGGAAGCGTATGAGCATGATTGAAGCCGTAAAAGAATATTCCGGCAAGGACTTCACCAATGTAACAGATCTGGAAGAAGCACGCGCTATTGCTAAAGAGCTGAATGTTGCTATTGAGCCTTCCTTTGGCATTGGCAAAATTATTAATGCCTGCTTCGAAGAATATGTTGAAGATAAGCTGATTCAGCCTACCTTTATTACCGGTCACCCGAAAGAGATTTCCCCGCTGGCAAAGAGCAACCCGGAAAACCCCGAAATCACCGATCGTTTCGAGGCTTATATCTATGGACGCGAAATCTGCAACGGCTTTACCGAATTGAACGATCCTATCGATCAGAAGGAGCGTTTCTTAAAGCAGGTTGAAGAACGCGCTAACGGCGATGAAGAAGCAAATATGATGGACGAGGACTTTGTCAACGCCCTGGAATACGGCCTGCCTCCGACAGGTGGTTTAGGCATTGGTATCGACCGTCTGGTAATGTTCCTGACCAATAGCTCTACCATTCGTGACGTACTGTTCTTCCCAACCATGAAGCCGCTGGGTAAGGCTGCTGTAAGCGAGAAGCCTGACTTTATGCAGGCTCCTGCTGTTGCTGCACCCGTAGAAGAGGCTAAGGAGGAAACTATAGATTTCTCTAAGGTTGTTATTGAGCCTGCTTATGAAGAATATGTTGATTTTGACACCTTCTGCAAGTCTGATATCCGTGTAGTTAAGGTTAAAGAATGTACCGCTGTACCCAAGAGCAAAAAGCTGCTGAAATTTGTTCTGGATGACGGTACCGGTACCGATCGTGTAATTTTGAGCGGTATCCATGCCTTCTATGAGCCTGAAGAGCTGGTAGGCAAGACTTTGGTTGCTATTGTTAACCTGCCGCCGCGCAAAATGATGGGTATTGATTCCTGCGGTATGCTGCTGTCTGCTATCCATGAAGAGGAAGGCGCAGAGAAGCTGAACCTTATTATGGTAAACAACCGTATCCCGGCTGGTGCACGTCTGCACTAAAACTAAAGATATTCTAGCGCTATGCGAAAGCATAGCGCCTTTTTTATCTTCTGTAATAGATACATGAGTGCTTCTGCAATAAGTTTTGGAGGCTGTGTCCGGTTTATGATGACGGTGTATGTGACTGTTTTCAATATAATTGCAGCTGCCTTCAAAACTTTTCCGGAGAATTGAAAAGAAAAACAAGCAAAAATTTACGAAAAAAATCGCGCAGAAAAGAAAAATTTTTACTGATTTTCTGCGCTTTTTAGAGAAAAAATGGCTAAAATCAGCACTTTTTTTGAGATTTTTTGAAGAAAATTTAATGCAGATAAATGCGATGGTTAAGCATGCTTCTTTTTCCACGAATCCAAGTGTTTCACTAAAAAATCTCAAAAAAGTGTCGAAAAAAGTGTTGACATAATGCAGGTCACATGGTATTATATACAAGTCGACGCGATACGGCA
>NZ_CALDXR010000035.1 GCF_937920985.1 uncultured Phascolarctobacterium sp. | reverse complement strand
GTGGTGTGAGAGGTCGACTGCTCAAATAATGAGCAGTCTCCTACTCGATTTTAAATTTAAATGCTCATTGTATAATGATATTCAATTTAAAATTTTTAGTGCCAACAAAAAAGGCAGCTATTACACAAGCATGAAGCTTGCTGATAGCTGCCTTTTGTTATGCCCACTTGACAAACCGCTTTGACAAATATATCATATAGACCTTCGCCTTACGTAATCTACGGTTTCCGATTTCTTCAGCCACGCAGAAGACAGGTCTGAGCCTTCGGGAGCGACCCTGAGCTTCCTGCCCCTTTTGCCTGCCGCGGGAATGGCTACCCACAAATTTCACCCATCTTTCAGAAAAATGTTTTCTATCTCTGGTTTTCAAGACCAGAATAACTTTTGGTATTGAGCTACTTTTACATCAGAATTCTGTTATACACGGATTTCTCCGCTTCACTACCAACAGCTTACTTCGGAGTTTCCGCTAAGTTCGCTGCAGCATCCCTGCTGCAGGTTTCACGGATTTTTCTAGCCTTTCGAGCTAGCGTCTATTGTCGCTGCCAGAATCCTTTGTGCTTTAATCGGCACCAAGATCCGCACATACCGTTCTGTGTTGCCTTTTGGGCTTCTCTGTCAGTCCTCACGGAGCAACAGAAACCTCACTGCCGCAGTATCCCGCAGGCAGCCTGGTCACAGCTTCCGGTATTCTCGGAGAGGTTGACAACCCTTTAGTGCACCGAGTTATACGATATATTTGTCAAAACAGTTTTCAAGGAGCGTGTCGGTGTTCTACCGATGAACAAAGTATAATATATTATAATGAAGTAATCGTGGAAAAAAAGGTGCGCATTGATTTCTTGCTGCTTGGTATGAGGGGGATTGATTAAGTCCTTTAGTTCGAATATGCTTCCTGCAGTTTGTTGCTGTTGCTGATTTCACATGCAGTATTAACTCCGCCGCATAAAAGCAGGTGATATAACCACAAAGAAATCTTCGTTTTAGGTATCATAATTCCTACCGTTGTAGTATAATTAAGTTGACAAGAAACAAATTTTTTATACAAGGATGGTGAAGTAATGGAGACTTTCATGGGAATTCTTATTCCATTTATCGGAACAACACTCGGTTCGGCGTGTGTGTTCTTTATGAAAAAATCGCTTAGCAATATGGTGCAGCGCTCGCTTGCGGGCTTTGCTGCGGGTGTTATGGTTGCAGCGTCTATCTGGAGCCTGCTGATTCCTGCTATCGAGCAATCCGAAAGTATGGGAAGGCTGTCCTTTCTCCCTGCGTTTATCGGCTTTTGGATTGGTATATTATTTTTACTCATGCTTGACCACTTGATTCCCCATCTGCATGTGGGAAGTGAGCAGACTGAGGGCCCCAAGAGCAATTTGAGCCGTACTGCGATGATGGTTTTGGCTGTAACGCTGCACAACATACCTGAGGGAATGGCAGTCGGTGTAATATATGCCGGCTTTCTGGCGGGGAATACGCCAATTACGGCAGCAGGGGCGCTTGCCTTGTCCATCGGTATTGCTATTCAAAACTTTCCGGAGGGTGCGATTATTTCTATGCCGCTTCGCGCAGAGGGAGAAAGTAAGAACAGAGCATTTTGGGGCGGTGTGCTTTCTGGTGTGGTGGAACCAATCGGAGCTGTGCTGACGATACTTGCTGCTCAGCTTGTAATACCGGTCCTGCCGTATCTTTTGAGCTTTGCTGCCGGTGCGATGCTTTATGTTGTTGTAGAGGAGCTGATTCCTCAAATGTCGCAGGGAGAGCATTCCAATATCGGCACGATTTTCTTTGCCGTGGGATTTAGTGTTATGATGGTGCTGGATGTTGCGTTAGGGTAGAGAACGATTTCGGTATATCAGAATGGTGCCGCTGGCAAACAGTATAGCGGAGAGCCTGAAAGAGCCAAAGGATATTATGAAATGAGAGATTGCTGTGAAGAACAAAAACAGCATTAAGAAATTTGATGGCAAAACCTAGCTTCTTAATGCTGCATTTCACAGTAATCTCTCTTTAATTAAACAGTTTATCTGGCATGCCTAACATCTTCTTTTGCAGATAGACAGATTCTGACGTACTCATGGCTTGTAATATACTTGTACATGAGGAAAAATCCTGCTGATAACCATAGAAAATTGAATTTACGGATACATAGGAAAAAGCTGATACTACGGCAGGTCGCAAGACTTGCCGGGTATCAACTTTTTAATGTGAAGGGTATGAACAAGCATCCTTATCCTGCATCAAGTTATATAGAAAAAATATTCCATATCGCTTGCAAGGGTATTTTTATGGTGGTAGACTAGATTAAACAATACTCGGAGGTCTTAACATGAATATAACAGTATATCTTGCCTCGTCGACAGGCAATGATCCTAAATTTGAGGCTGCGGTTAAAGAGCTTGGCACCTGGATTGGTACGAGTGGTAATACATTGGTTTACGGCGGTTCAAAGACAGGCTTGATGGGAGAGCTGGCGCAAAGCGTTTTGCAGGCAGGAGGTAAGGTTATCGGCGTGGAGCCGCAGTTTTTTGTAGATGAGGAATATCAATATGATGGACTGACGCAGCTGATAGTTACCAAAGATATGGCAGAGCGCAAGACGAAGATGATTGAGCTTGGCGATGCCTTTATTGCCTTTCCCGGAGGCGTGGGAACGCTGGAGGAGGTCAGCGAGATTATGTCTAAGATTTCACTGGGACAGCTGCAGGCGCCGTGCATTTATTATAATCTTGATGGTTACTATGATAATATCAAGCACTTTCTGCAGGAGATGATTCTTAAAGGCTTCTCTTCAGCAGAAAAGCAGCAGGGAGTATATTTTGCGGAAAGCTTGGAAAAAATTAAGGTATTATTGAAATAAAAGAGTTGATGAGAATATAAAAAGGCTGACGCTGCGTATTTACGCAAGGCGTCAGCTTTTTTGCTGCCTTAAATATTCTGTGCTTAAGCAATATTATTCATATCCGGAAACACTTTTGCAGTGCATTATACTCGCCTAATGCCAGCATTGTTATATCGTCGGATAATATGGTATCGGGCGTAATTGAGACGTCAGTTTTTCCCAAACGTTTTATACCAAGAATATTGATGCCAAACTTTTTGCGGACATCCAACATACCGATGCTTTTACCAACCCATGCTTTGGGCACCTCTACTTCAAAAATAGCGTGCTGCTTGTCAATCTCTATATAATCGAAAATATGGTCTGCGGTGTAGCGTTTGGCTGCCCATATAGCCATCTGCTTTTCAGGATAGACTACATTGTCTGCACCGTTACGAAGCAGAAACTTTGCCTGGACATCGCGTTCAGCACGAGATACTACACATTTTGCTCCCAGTTCTTTTAAAAGAGAAGTAGTTTCCAGCGAGTTTTGAAAATTACCGCTGATAGTTACGAAGCAAACGTCAAAATTTCCGATGCCGAGAGCACGTAAAAACTCTGCATTGGTGCTGTCACCGATTTGTGCTTTGGTGACAAACGGCAGTACATCGTTAATTCTTTCCTCATCAGTATCAACTGCCATGACCTGATGCCCTAATTGTGAAAGCTGCATAGCGATATGACGCCCGAAATGACCTGCTCCGATCAGTAAAATATTTTTCATAGGATATCCACTCCTTTTGTTTAGCCAATAGTGATTTTTTCCAGCGGCAGTTTTGAGTTAACTGCTTTTTTGCCGGATAATGCTGCGTACATGAGCGTAAGGCTGCCTACTCTGCCAAGATACATAAGTAAAATTAGTATCAGTTGTGAGGGTACATGCAGCTGCGGTGTAATTCCAAGCGTCAGTCCGACTGTTCCCAATGCTGATGCTGTTTCGTATAAGCAGGATGACAGTGGCAGGTTCTCATAGGCGCTGATAAAAATTCCTCCGCTGAAAAACAGCGTAATATACACGGTGAGGATAGTAGAGGCAGTTTTGATAGCGTTGCAATCGACTCTGCGATCAAAAAAATGGGCACTGTCCTGTTGGCGATAGGTCGCAACAATGTTGGCAAGCAGGACGGCAAAGGTTGTTGTTTTCATACCGCCGGCCGTTGAGCCCGGTGAACCGCCAATCAGCATCAGGAGAATCATGATGCCTTGCGACGAGCCGGACATAACAGATAAATTTGCTGTGTTGAAGCCCGCTGTTCTTGTTGTAACCGACTGGAACAGGGACGCTTGAAGCCGCGCTTCTATGGGGAGAGAAGCAAAATCAGCAAAGAAGAAAAAAATTGCCGGGAAGATAATCAGAATCAACGTAAAAATGAGGATTACTTTACTTTGCATTCTGTAGCGTCGGAACTGCAGCTTGTTTTCACAAATGTCCTCCCACGTCAAAAAGCCGATACCGCCAATTATGATAAGCAGCATAATAGTTATATTCATTATTGGATTTTGCTCATAACCGGTAAGAGATGGATACAGATTGTTTGCGGTTCCCAAAATATCAAAGCCTGCATTGCAGAAGGCCGAAATAGAGTGAAAGGTTGCCAGCCAAATACCGTGCCAGCCATAGTCGTGGCAGAACACCGGCAGCATGGCAAGTGCACCAATCAGTTCAATCAAAAATGTTCCCCACAGGATAAACTTCGTAAGCCGGACGATACCGCCTACATTTGGCGCTGATATTGCGTCCTGAAGGGTGGTGCGCTGCATCAAAGATATTCTTTGCCTGGACAGAAGTGCAAATGATGCCGCTACTGTTACAACACCAAGACCGCCAATCTGTATCAGCGTCAGAATGATTGTCTGCCCAAAGGCCGACCAGTAGCTGCCGGTATCATGTATCACAAGACCGGTTACACAAACTGCGGAGGTTGAGGTAAAAAGCGCTTCGTTAAACGGCGTTATGCAGCCTTCTATAGTAGAAATTGGCAGCATCAGCAGTAATGCACCCAGCAGGATCACTCCCGCAAAACCTAATATGATAATTTGAAAAGATGAAAGCTGAAATCTTCTGCTAATCATTTCTTCTGACATACCTACACCTTCTTGTTAATCTGTTTATACATTCATTGTGCTTGTTGCGGACACAATGTAAAAGCCGTATATTGAACACTGCTTTGCTTGTTCCTATCATAGCATTTTTTCGGTGTAGATTTGGTAAAGAAACGAGCGTAGAGCATCAGTATCTTGTGATAAATCTTGAAGCGCTTTTGCTCGTGAAGTATAATGAAGTTGTAAAAATAATTAGGAGAAGCATTATGAAGCATCAACAACGAAAAGAAGATATTTTGTTTTCGGTTTGCGTTTTTTTCGGCGCTTTTGCCATTAATCTTTTGATTCGTAAGCTCTTTACAACGCAAACGCTGGTTCCTATGATTTTTGTATTCGGCGTTTTTCTGATATCGCTGAAAACGCACGGGTATTGCTATGGTATTGTTTCGGCTGTCTTAAGTGTATTTGCAGTGAATTTTGCCTTTACTTATCCTTATTATACTTTGGATTTTTTCGTAGAAGAAAGCATCTTGTCCGCCATAATTATGCTGGTTGTTGCCGTTTCCACCAGTACGTTGAACAGTAGGATACGCGATCAGGAGAATTTGCGGGCAGAAAGCGAAAAGGAGAGGATGAGGGGCAATCTGCTGCGGGCAATCTCTCATGATTTGCGTACGCCTCTTACATCAATATACGGCTCAGCTTCTACGCTGATTTCCAAGAAAAAAGCACTTTCTGAAGGACAGCAGCTAAAGCTGTTGGGAGAAATTCAAGAGGATAGCGAATGGCTTATCCGTATGGTCGAAAACCTGTTGGCTGTTACAAGAATCGACGGTGCAAAGGTCAAGATTGTGAAAACGCCAATCGTTTTGGATGAGCTGATTGACTCAGTTCTTATGAAATTCGCCAAAAAACACCCGAATCAGAAGGTGATTACGCAGATACCGGCCGACTTTGTGGATATTCCTATGGATTCAATCCTTATCGAGCAGGTGTTGCTGAATTTTTTGGAAAATGCCGTTTTTCATGCGAAAGGAATGACAGAGCTGAAGCTGTCGGTTTCCCTTGCAGGAGATAAGGCCGTATTTGAAGTTGCCGACAACGGATGCGGTATTCCGGAGGAGATTTTGGATAAAATTTTTACCGGATGCTATAAAAAGTCTGCAGCACCGATAGACGGAACGCGCAGTAATATGGGCATCGGTATTTCGGTTTGTGCTGCTATTATTAAGGCGCATGGCAGCGAGATTTTTGTGGAAAATAGGAAGGGCGGCGGTGCTGTATTCCGCTTTTCTTTGGCAAGAGGGTGCGATGATGAGCAATAATAAATTCAAAATTTTAATTGTAGAGGATGAAGCAAACATCCTTAGCTTCATCAAAGCTAACTTGGAAATAAGTGATTATCAGGTAATCTGTGCAGAAACATGTGCGCTCGGCATGATGATGTACGCTTCTTATCATCCGGATCTCATTGTTCTGGATCTCGGGTTGCCGGACCGTGATGGCTTGAGCTTGATTCAGGATGTTAGAGAAGCTGATACTGTTCCCATCATTGTCCTTTCTGCCCGTTCCGGCGAAATGGATAAGGTGGAAGCCTTAGACCTTGGCGCGAATGATTATATTACCAAGCCGTTTGGAACTGAAGAACTGATGGCTCGTATCCGTGCAGTGCTTCGCAGTCATCGTTACAGTGAGAAAAACGAGGGTAATCACATCGGTAAATTTCAATTTCAAGATTTGATGATTGATTACGATAAAAGGCAGGTTTTGGTCGATGGAAAGGAAATCGAACTGACACAGACGGAATACAACATTTTGATTTTTCTCTCCATACATGCGGGAAAGGTGCTGACTTATGCTGCCATAATCCAAGCAGTATGGGGTTATTCTGATTATGGGAGCGTCAAAAAGCTACAGGTAAATATGAAAAACATCAGGAAGAAAATGGGTGTGACACCGGGAGAAAAGCGCTATATCGTCAATGAGCTTGGTGTAGGCTATCGTATGCTGGCAGAAGATGAAGAATAAAATCTGTTGGAAAGTGTACAGGAGGCTAATACAATCCAAAGGACGACCAGTAGCTGCCGGTATCATGTAGCACAATACCTGTTACACATACTGCGGAGGTTGCGGTAAATAACGCATCATGAAACGGCGTTACACAGCGTTCTGCTACGGAAATTGGCAGCATCAGGAGCAAGGTACCCAGCAGAATAACTCCTGCAAAACCTAATGTGATAATTTGAAAAGCTGAAATCTTCTACCGATTGCAATTTTACGATTTATTCAGCACCCATAGAATAGAAACACGACAGCAAGGCCAGTAACGATAACGGCAAAATCAATCAGAAGTCATACTGTTTTCGCTGTAATTTAAATATCATGTTGCAATCGAGGATGTTTTTTGCTATCATACATATAAATAAGATATGTCATCGGAGGACAGTACACCGTAGTGTAGGGGATAGTAGGATTGCAGTGCAATCATGCAGGCCGCCTGTCAGATAAGATGTCGAGTGAGCTCGGTTATTACTTTAGGGTAATAGCCGAGCTGTTTTCATTTTTAGGAGGAATTCAGTATGAAAAACACAAAAGTAACCCTTGTGTCGCTGATGGCGGATGATCGGGAACAGTTTATTCTGGACAATCAGTGGGCATTCAAGCACGGAGCCATGATTGAGTTCGGTGAGCGGGATGATCATATTGATGATGATGGAGAAATCATTTCCCGTGATACCATCGAGCGCTGCATTGACGATCCGAAAAACGAAACCTACCGCATTGTTGTGGATGGCAAAAATGTTGGTGGTGTAATCCTGAAGATCAACAAGGAGACGCATCACAACGAACTGGAAATTCTTTTTACCCTGCCAAATGAGCATAGCAAAGGCATCGGCTATGGCGCATGGCAGGCAGTAGAAGCACTACACCCAGAAACAGTTGTCTGGGAGACCTGTACACCGTATTTTGAGAAGCGCAATATCCATTTCTATGTCAACAAGTGCGGTTTTCAGATTGATCAGTTTTGGTGCGAGTATTTTCAGTCGGAGCATGGTGTGCCTGCTGGTGAGGAGCATGATCCCGATGAAGGACCGGATGAAATGTTTAGATTTGTAAAAGTGATGAAATAATCACCAAATTAGAAAACGCCGCAAGTTCCCTTTTGAAAAATTAGAACTTGCAGCGTTCTATGGAAACAGCGCCATTTGGAACTGAGGAGCTGCTGGCTCGTATCCGTATAAAGAAATACTTGAAAGCTTATGTGAAGATAATGCGTTAAAGAAACCTTTTTACTTTTACGATTCATATGAGAGTGATATAATTAAAAAAGTGTCAAAAATCAAAAGAGTATAGATGAGGGGTTGCTATCATGGGTAAAAGAGCAATATATTCCTGCATTACACTGCAAAAGGAGCTGGAGAACACAATTAAGAAAATAGGCTTTGACGGCAAGGTAACTTATCTTAATGTTGCGCTGCACAGCGATCCGCAGAAGATGCATGAGACGCTGCAAAGGATTATTGATGAAAATACAGAAGCAGAGGAGATAGTTATCTGCGTTTCCGGCTGCGGCAAGGCTACGTGCGATTTAAAGGCCACTACCTGTCCGATTGCTGTGCCGCGTACTATGGACTGCATTGACGTTCTTTTAACAGGCTCCGGTATCAAGCGTCCCGACGGAGCGATTTTTATAACCAAGAGCTGGATGAACTTTATGAAGAACTCTACGATAGATTATACCAAGCTGGTGCAGGAGCGTGGGCAGGAAGAAGCAGAAGCATTTCTGAAGCAGCTTTATAAGGGCTTTACAGATTTTTACATCATTGATACAGGAACGTATGCTTTGCAAGAGGTTGAAGCTTATATTATGCCTTTGGTAAAGCTTTTGGGAGGAACGCTTACGCGTCTGCCGGGGCCTTACAAGGTGCTGGAGAAGCTTGTGTCCGGCAAATATGATGAAAGCGTTATTGCTATACCTAAGGGAGGAACCTTAAGCATTCATGAGTTTGATGGACTGCGTCCATGCACGATTAAAAAGTAGGGCGGCGGAACGCGGAAGTGGAACAAAGGTATAAAGCATGTGCTTTAGCTTTTAGCTGTTTCATGGTAAAATATGGGTAGATATATGTTACACGGAGGTTAAGCCATGCGTTATCCCATCAGCATTCAAACATTTGCAACAATTAGAAACGGTAATTACGTATATGTAGATAAAACGGATTTAGTATATCGCTTGGCACAGGAGCACGTTTGCTTTTTGTCGCGTCCACGTCGTTTCGGTAAATCTTTGCTTATAAGCACCCTTGATGCTTATTTTTCTGGCCGCAAGGAGCTGTTCCAGGGGCTGCATATGGAAGCCTTAGAGGATAAATGGGATGTTTATCCTGTTTTTAGAATTGATTTTGCTAAGGGACGCTTTGATGTTGAGGGAGAGCTGGAGAAGATTCTGGAGGAATATGTAAGCAGCTGGGAGGCTATATATGGCAAAAGCGATATATATACAACGCTCAGCAGTCGCTTTCAATATGTTTTGGAGCAGGCAGCAGCGCAGACAGGTTATCAAGCGGTTATTTTGATAGATGAATACGACAAGCCGCTTCTGGACGTACTGGATGAAGACCTGGAAGATGAGAATCGCAGTATATTGAAGGATTTTTATGGCACCTTTAAGGCTGCTGATGCCAGCCTGCGCTTTGTGCTTCTGACCGGTGTTACGAAGTTTAGTCAGATTACGGTTTTCTCTGGCTTTAACCAGCCGAATGACATCAGCATGGACAGCAGGTATGATGCTATTTGCGGTATTACGGAAGAGGAGCTATACAGTGTTTTTGGCGAAGCAATAGTTGAAATGGCTAACAAGTTTGACTATACAGTTAACGAGATGAAGAGTTTGCTGAACAAGCAGTATGATGGCTACCATTTTAGCAATGCTCTACTTGATGTTTATAATCCATTCAGTGTTATCAATGCTTTCAATAAGATGGACATTGACAATTATTGGTATAAGTCAGGAACACCGACATATTTAGTGAAGCTTTTAGAGGGGCATCATGTGAATATGCAGAAGCTGACCAGCAGGCCGTATGAGTCGCAGTATTTTGTTGATTATAGGGCGGATGCGGAGAATCCGCTAGCGATGCTTTATCAGAGCGGGTACCTGACAATTAAAGGCTATGATAGGCGTTATAGGGAGTATACTTTGGATTATCCTAATGTTGAGGTAAGAAAAGGTTTTGTCGCCTTGATGGCTAACAGCTATTTAAAGAAGGATGAGAGTGAAGCGGCATATTGGATTGTAAATTTAGACAGAATGTTACGTTGTGGTGAATTAGACGAGGTTAGGGATGCTTTTACAGCTTTTCTTGCGTCGATTCCTTATGAGGCCAATAAGGACGAGCGTGCTAAGGATTTTGAAACTCATTTCCAATATACGTTTTATATTATCTTCCGCTTGTTATCCTGCTATACAACTTTGATTGAAAAGCAGAACAGCAAAGGGCGTGCTGATGTCATTATAGAAAGTGATAAAGATATTTATATTTTTGAGTTCAAGCTTGATGGCAGTGCAGAAGAAGCATTAAAGCAGATTGAGGATAAGCAATATGCTTTACCTTATCTGAATGATAGCAGAACTGTACATAAAATTGGCGTTAATATATCTAGTGAATCAAGAACTGTAGATGGATGGCTAGAAGCTGGGTGAAGGCGTGATATATTAGCTGCAAAATAAAAGGATGAGCTTCAAGCTCATCCAGGCATCATGGAGCTTAAAAAAGCTGATATTCATACAGGTCGCAAGGACTTGCAGGGTATCAGCTTTTTGATATGGAGAAAAGGTAGGATGGATGAGTTTGATATTTTAGTCGCGGTTACGGCTAAAGAAGGCTTTGGCAACCTCGGGGAAGGAAATATAGCTGAGCAGGTCTTCGGTGCTGGCATTTGGATAACCATCCTCGGCCAGACGTGCGCGGAATTTTTCCAGCTGTGGCTCGATTAAATCGGCCGGACGGCAGGTAACCGAGCTCTGCGCGTACACGTGGCATTTCTTCCAACAGCTGCGGATATTTATCAGCTACGCCCATTTCCTTCATCTGGTTGAGCAGATTGGAGAGCATGCCGCCGGGGATTTGGAAGGTGAGAACTTTCGGATCAATTGGAATGTTGGTGTTCAGGTTGAAGTCATCTACGAGATCATTTTTGACACCCTTGAAGTAATCTGCCAAATCATGCAGGAGCGGCAGGCTGATGCCGGTGTCATAAGCGAGTCTGAAAGCTGTCATGGAACGAGAGGCTGCTGTGAAAAATAAAAACAGCATTAAGAAATTCGATATTAAAACCAAGCTTCTTAATGCTGTGCTTCACAGTAATCTCTCTTTAGTTTTTCTGCAAATAGGGCATGAACTGAAAGTTTTTATCTAAATATTGACCGGCATAGGCTACACCCTTACCCATGGTAAAGGCTGCTAAAATAGTGCCGATTCCCAGTCCGTCGATATGTCCCAGCAAGAACAGTGTCAGCAGTGCTGTGATAGCCAGGCAGGTGACGTCAAAGGTAATTTTGATTTTGGCGTACTCGATTTTTATAATGGCGCTCAGCTCACGCGGAAACAGATCCGTAGGGATAATGGGCAGGCCGCAGCGGTTGGATAAAGCAATGCCGATGCAGATTAAAATATAGCTTACAACAAAATACAGCACACGCCAGGAAAAGGCCTGCGGCAGCATGTTGATATACAGCTCAAACAAATCAAGAAATTGGCTGAACACAAAGCCAACAACAAAGCTGAACGTATAGGACGCGATAAATTTTTTGCGCAGGTACATCAGGCTGGCGATGAGCAGTCCCTGGAAAATGTAGGTCCAGGTACCAAGTGTGAGCTTAGGAAAGGCTTCACTGAAGGCAAAGGGAACGCTGCTGATGGCGCTGATGCCGGAACCGGAGTAGAGCATGAGCACGACACTAAAGCTGTTGATGATTACTGCAACTAAAAGTGCTAGCTCACCACACAAGGTCAGACGTGAATTTTTTTCGTTTAAAAGCATTTTTTAACCCCTCTCGAAAACAATAAATATATCAAAAATGCATTTCCTATTATAGTACTAAATTTTGTGTTTGGCAAATCTGGGAAGAAGAAAGTTTCTTATTAATATTATTATAAAATGATAGCGATTTGTTTTGGCAGTTTTGCTTTGTAGTCCCCCTTCCGTTAGCTCACTTCGTTCACTGACATCTTCCCCTATGGGGAAGGCAAGACTGATAGCTAATTTAAGACTTGATTCTATTTTGCCAGCTTTTTTCTTTTATTTCATACAGATGTAGATTGCTAAGTCTTTTTATGTGTTAAGATTTATACAAGCATGATATAATTAAGATAGCAATGAAAAGAAACTGGAGATGGATGATAGATGAGAATAATAAATTCAATTATCGGCATTTTTTTAGGGGCATTTTCGTATTTTATTGTTCAAAACTTATTTATTGCTATAGGAGTCAAGTTACTTGATTTATTTCCTCTATTAGATAATTGTCAAGGTTTGGTTATTGTGTTATTAGTAACTTTTTTAGAGATAACTTTAGCATGCTTAATAATGATGATGATAAAACACAGTGTATTAAATGAAATGAGAAAAGCCTATTCACTAATTATAATGACTGTTCCCTGCCTAGCTATATCGGTTGGATACATATAGTACCATTGTGATAGCTTATGGACTGCTATAGTTTATTCTGAATTTGTAGTAGTTCATGTTTGCATACTAAATTTTAGCTTGAGTTATATAAAAAAGCATAATTTGTGTAGATGGTGAAGAGATGTTGAGTGCTGGATATGGGGAAATGAAAGTATTTATGCGAAATATATTGGTTTTCATGTTTTATGGATGTTTACTCCTTAATATAGTATTTGCTGCTTATGACCGAGTTTATCCAGAGGAAAAAATTGATAAAATCAGGGTATTACAGAGCGTTAGTTTTGATTTAAAGCAACAATATCCTGATTTAGGTAATAATTTCGCACCTAAATAGTTGATGCTGACAGTTTATTAGGAACAAAGAAAAAGCTTTTTTAGGGCAAATTACGTTTTAGAGGTGGAGATTATTATATGAGGTATTGATGAGGTGAAGAGAAATAATATTAATTTAGGGATTATGCTCGGTATTTTCTTAGGTTTATTCATATCAATGTTGTGGGCATATAATCTCATTTGGGGAAAAACTTTTTTTGGTGTAGAGATTTTTTCAAAGTACGCGACAAACCAAAAAATAGCATTATATCAAATATTTCAAGATATTCGCGATCCGGAAAATGCGGAATATAAAGACATAAGCTATTTTTCAAAGGATCTTGACGCGCATTTGTACATTAAACGTAAATTAGTTATTAATGGTATGTTAACAAATGATGTTATGATTCATTATGCTGAAGAAATTTCAAAATATCATGAATTTAAAATTGATTACTCGAATAAAATAATCAGTTTTAGTAAGTTGTTAGAGGATAATCATAAAATCGAAGGGCTTGTTAGAGTCGTGCAAGATGATCCTGTGTTAGTGGAAATAACTATACGAAGGTAAGTGAAATGAAGGCATTAACTCAGCTTAATAAAAAAACAATCTATGCAATGATATTTTCGTTTATATGTGTTGTATTTTTTGCTTTTGCTATAATAAATTCTAGCATAGTAGCTCATTATACGCGAAAAGAAGAAAAAACAGAATTATACACTGAATGGTATAAATTAATGATTAATGAGCCTCATAAGATGATTGATATTAAACAAGAGAGCATTTCAGATTTCTCGATTAAAACTAAGTATCTTTTTTATTCATCTAAAGAGCAAGTAGTAGAAGAGTACATAAAACTTTTGAAAAGGAATAATTGGATAAGAGTAAATGATTCGAATGGTTATCTTTTTAAGAAAAACCAATTCGAGTTTTATATGTCTTTTAACGGCAATATATGCGAAATTCGTATAAGAAAGATATAAAAATAGACTTTATGATTTGCGGTTAATCGGATAGTACTTGTTATGGAAAGAAAAAGGAGATCAAGGTATGTGGCTTAAGGTTGGCACAAGAGGCGCTTATAGGGTTATTTACTTTATAATAGCTTTTTTCGTTTTGTGGATGAGTCTGAATACAATCATTCAAAGAAGGAGATTCCTAAGCAAATGATTGGAAAAACGATATTCAGGATAAGGATTGAGATAAAATAATGAGTGAACAAAACTTAGTTATTGCCGCTGTTGCTGCTATCGTGATAGTCAGTCTTTTTACCAAATTGCGCATTATGCCTAAAAAATATTTTCAAATACTGTTTAATGCTATCTTTTTTGCGTATGTGTACGCTTGCTTTCAATATAACTACATGGGAATAATGAAAGCAGGTGCGGCTTTATATGGAAGTGTGATATTGGTTTGTTGGGGTATTGAAGTGATGAGTAAAAAGGGGAGCTGAAAAAACGCTAATTAAAAATTACTCTTGCTGACTAAAGATGATAGTAATTCAACGAAGGAGAATGCTAATGAAGCTAGTAGTCCTTGCAGATAACAATACATATATTGATCAGTATTATCTTGCCGAGCCCGCTTTAAGTATATACATAGAAAACGGTGAGAAAAAATATCTTTTTGATACAGGCTATAGCGATGTGTATTTGAAAAATGCCGCAAAGCTGGGAATAAACCTTGAGCGTCTTGATGCTGTAATTATTTCGCACGGACATAATGACCATACCGGTGGTCTTGCTTTCTATCCTAAGACGAAGCATAAGCCCTTGTTGATAGCTCATCCGGGAATAATGGAGGCTAAAAAAGCAGATGGCCTGTGCATTTCGCTTCCCGTTTCGGAGGCTTATCTTCAGGAAAGGTTTATTTTTAAGCTGACCAAAGAGCCTCTGTGGCTTGATGAGCAGCTTGTGTTTTTAGGTGAGATTCCCAGAGTGAAGGACTTTGAAAACAAAAAGCCGGTGGGAGAGCATTGCCTGGCTGACGGCTGGCACGATGATTATGTAATGGATGATTCAGCGCTGGTCTACAAGCAGAAGGACGGGATTTACATAATAACCGGCTGCTCGCATGCCGGTATTTGCAATATCGCAGAGTATGCTAAGCAGGTAACGGGTTGCAGCGTGATTAAAAGCATTATCGGCGGCCTGCATCTTTTCAGCGGTAATTCGCAGCAGACATTAGCAACTGCAGAGTATCTGAAGCAAAATATTGATGGTGTAATTTATCCTTGCCATTGTACTAATTTGGCGGCGAAGTTTGCTTTGCATAAGGAGCTGACTGTGAAGGAGGTCGGTGTTGGCCTGACCTTGGAGTGGTAAAGAAATGACAGAAAAAATAAACGCGCAAATTTTTTTCAATGATTTTTTGGAGTCCGTATTGTAAAATACTGTTAAAGATAATTGATGGCGAGGTGTGGTGGCAATGCGGGAAGTAATCATTGAAAAGCTAAAGCAGATAGAACAACAGGAAAATATTACGATTCTTCACGCGGTTGAATCCGGCAGCCGTGCGTGGGGTTTTGAATCACCGGACAGTGATTTTGATGTACGCTTTATTTATGTGCGTCCGCGTGATTATTATTTAAAATTAGAACAGACGAGGGATGTATTGGAATTCCCCATCAACGATTTGCTGGATGTCAACGGCTGGGATTTGCAGAAGGCGTTGAGACTTTTGCATCGCTCCAATCCGTCGGTATTCGAGTGGTTTAAATCACCTATTGTTTATAGGGAAACTGCTTTCAGCCAAGAATTTCTTCCCCTTATGGAAAACTATTTTTCCGCGAAGAGCGGACTTTATCATTACCTGAATATGGCAGAAGGCAACTATCGGGAGTATCTGCGGGGAGAGATGGTGCGAGCTAAAAAGTACTTTTATGTTTTGCGGCCTTTGCTTGCCTGCAGATGGATTTTAAGAACCAATACTCCGCCACCAATGCGTTTTACAGAACTGATGGCCTCCGATTTGCCTGCGTATCTTAATGAATCCGTGCAGGAGCTTTTGCGCATCAAGATGGAGGTGCCGGAGCTGAAGCTGATTCCGAGAGTGGACGAGATAAATAATTTTATTGAAGAAGAATTTCCGCGTCTTAAAGAGAAAATCAGGAGCCTGCCGGAGGAACGCAGGCAGGGGTATGATGAGCTTAATGCGTTGTTTTTGAAGTATCTGCAGTAATCTAAAAGCGTAGCTGTTATACATGCATAAAGTATGCTGATAGCTGCGCTTTTCTTGTTGCTTGTAACGCAGAAAAAACTTATTTACTTTTTTTAGAGTGTATTAGATTCTCTGACATAGACAAAAATTGTCATTGGTGTGTGATATACTAAAGATAAATCAGTGCTTAAGTAAAAAAGTAGCGCTGAGTTATCAGCATATTTTTTAATACTGTTCATCGGATTTGCTGCGGAAGGAGGGTGCTGGCCGTGGCTTTTAATGAGTTAATAAAAAATTTTGATAATATACGGCAGCTGATGCGTGATTTTTATGTCTTTGGCTTTAAGAGCAGAGCTGATTTTGCGGATAAAAGCGCTCGCAGCTATGACAACGAGCGCAGACGCATTGAAAGCTGGCTGGGTGAGTATATGTATTTCCGCCAGAATGCCGGCGGCAAGAACTGCTTTATTTCCGTAGACAGCAGAAAAATCCGGCATAATCCTTTTTATAAAGCATTAAAAGCCAAGAGCTTTACGGCTAATGATATAATGCTGCATTTTTTCCTGCTGGATATTTTGCAGCCTGGTGAAAAATTTACTCTGCGTCAGCTTATGGAAAGGCTGGATGCAGCGTATTTATCTTGTTTTGACGAACCAGTGGCGCTGGATATTTCCACTGTACGCAAGAAATTGGCAGAATATGCAGAGCTTGGTTTAATAGAAAATGAAAAGTGCGGGCGTGAGTTATATTATGAGCGTAGCAGGGATGAGGTCGATTTAGATGCTTGGCACGATGCCGTGAGCTTTTTTGCCGAAACGAATCAGATAGGTGTTGTGGGCAGTTTTATAGAGGATAAGTTTGCTGTGTGCAGCAGCGTATTTTCCTATAAGCATCATTATCTGCTGCATGCCTTAGAGAGTGATGTGCTGCTTGATTTGCTGGCGGCGATAGAGCGCAGGCAGTGCGTGCGTATTGAAAGCTGTTCTTCCAAAGGCAAGAACATTTCTTTCCGCGTGTTGCCGCTGAAGATTTACGTAAGCACGCAAAGCGGCAGGCGTTATGTGATGTGCTGGTTCTTTAAGGCGCATAGGATTATTTTCTGCCGTCTGGATAATCTGGAGCGTGTTCTGGAAGCGAAGACTGTGCGTGATTACGATAAGTTTTGCGCCATGGCTGAGCAGATGGAACAGCATTTGTGGGGCGTATCTATGAACAGAGGGCCTGCCGCTGCTGATGCCTTGGAGCATGTGGAGCTTGTAGTGCGCATCAGCAGTGACGAGCCGTATATTCTGCAATGTCTGAAGCGGGAAAAGCGCTGCGGACGAGTGGAAAAAACAGATGCTGAGCATTATCGTTTTATTGCCGATGTGCATGATGCAGGCGAAATGCTGCCCTGGCTGCGTACCTTTATCGGCCGTATTGAAAGCTTTTACTGCAGCAATAAGGCTGTAGAAGAAAAGTTCTGGCAGGATTTGGCTGAGGTGTACGCTATGTATGGTGTGGAGAAAGCAGGTGAAGCGTAAATGAGCACAGTGTTCAGTGAGGTTTACGGAACATATTATAATGTTGTGGCGAAGGTGCTGACGCAGGCGCTTGAAGGAAAACTGTCTGCAGCAAGCATGCAGCAGCTTGTATGCGAGGGGGCTTATGGCGACAGTGTGCTGCAGCTTTTGCCTGCACTTGCTGACGGTACATGGAAACTGCTGACGCCGGAGCTTGGGACGCCGCTGAAAAATAAGCCGACGATGCCTCTGACTGCTCTGCAGAAAAGATGGCTGAAAACCTTGTTGCTTGATGAAAAAATCAGCTTATTCTTTTCTGATGAGGAGATTACGAGGCAGCAGGCTGCTTTGCAGTCTGTAGAGCCTTTGTACAGGCCTGAGCAGTTTGTCTTTTTCGACCGCTTTGTGGATGGCGATGCTTATACCAATCCCAAATACAGAGCAAACTTCCGGGAAATTCTTCATGCCGTGCGGGAAAAGCGTTATCTGAATGCTTCGTACCGGAGCAATAAGGGGACGATTATCGTCTGGACGGATTTGGTGCCGGTGTCTTTGGAATATTCGGCCAAGGACGATAAGTTCCGCCTGCAAGCGATAGCTGAGCGTAAGCTGGTTACACTGAATTTAGGCAGAATAATTTCCGTAGAAGTGGGCGAGGCGGTAGAGCATGTAAAAAGCTTGAAGCAGGGAGAGCTTGCCAAGCAGACGCTGGTTTTGGAAATTGAGGATGAACGCAGTACGATGGTACGCGCGCTGATGCATTTTTCCGACCTGGCGAAGGAAACGGAAAAGTTGGACGAGTCGCACTACCTGCTGACAGTGCAATATGACAAGAGCGATGAAACCGAAATGCTTTTCCGTGTGCTGAGCTTCGGGCCGACGGTTAAGGTGCGTGAGCCGGAGGACTTTAAGGAGCTTATCAAGAAAAAGCTAAGAGAGCAAATGCAATGCAGCGCAGAATTTTAAGTGCGCAACATTTTTTCCATGATTATAGCCTGCTGCTGTGTTAAGATTAGCATAACAGCAAGCTATTTTTATAAAACAGAACAGATAATGGAGGAATAAGCATATGGAAAAATTTGTAAGCTATGAAAAAATGTCGAAAAAACAGCAAAAGATAGTCAACGCCTCCAAACGAGGCAGCTGGGGAAATGTGAAGCCGATTACTAAGGTCAAGGTTTCAGCAAAAATTTATAATCGTAAGAAGAAGCAGAACTCCGGGGACTATGGCTATAGTTTCGGGAGTTCTGCTTTTTTATAAGGCGGGGAAATGCTATGAGCAAGAGCTTAAACGAATGGGGAAGATTTTTGGCGCTGGTGCTGCGGCATAAACCGCAAGCAGTCGGCATTGAGCTGGATGTGCATGGTTGGGCGCAGGTGGAAGCGCTGCTGGTTGCCTTTAACCGGATAGAAGCATTTAATATGCTTATGCTGGAGCATATTGTTGCTGAAGATGATAAGCAGCGTTTCGCATTCAGCGAGGATAAGAAGAGAATCAGAGCAAATCAAGGGCATTCCGTGAAGGTTGATGTGGAGCTTCGGGAGGTTGTGCCGCCGGAGCTTTTATATCACGGGACTGGCGTTAAATATGTTGCGAGCATCAACAGACAGGGACTTATCGCCAAGCAAAGGCTGTATGTGCATTTATCGGCGAATGTCGAAACAGCGCATAATGTCGGCAAAAGACATGGAGAGCCGTTTATCTACACGGTGTTGGCAGGTGAGATGGCGAGAGCGGGCTACAAGTTTTACCTTTCGGCCAACGGCGTGTGGCTGACGGAAAGCGTGCCCAAGAAGTTTTTACGGGAATTGGAAGGAGCTTTAGATAATGAAATTTGATGATTTTGATAAACGGATGCGAGTGTATGAACAGAGCATTGATCAATATATAGTTCCGGGAATGTATATAGTAGCAAGGCTTGACGGACGCAGTTTTACCAAATTAACGCGTGAAATATGCAAATTTGAGGCACCCTTTGACACGCGTTTTCGTAATTTGATGGTTGATACAACTAAGCATATTATGAATTGCGGTTTTAAGGTTTTGTACGGTTATACGGAAAGTGATGAAATATCCTTGCTGTTCAGTCCCGAAAATAGCGCTTTTGCTAATAAAGTACGCAAAATAAATACTATACTAGCAGGTGAAGCCAGCGGCTATTTTTCCTTGGCGCTTGGTAAGGCAGTCTGCTTTGACTGCAGAGTTGTGCCTTTGCCTAACATTGAACTCGTAAAGGATTATTTTTTGTGGCGGCAGGAGGACGCCAATCGAAATGCGCTGAACTCCTGGTGCTATTGGACGTTGCGTAAGGAGGGACTGTCGAAGAATGAGGCTACGCAGTATTTGCGGGCGAAAAGTGTTGCCTTCAAAAATGAGCTTCTCTTTGCAAGAAATATAAACTACAACGATGTACCGCAATGGCAGAAAAGAGGCGTTGGTGTATACAGCAAGGAGTATATTCGCCAAGGCTACAATCCGATTTTGGGAAAAATAGTATCTGTAAAAAGAAAGAGCTTTGAAGCAGATTATGAATTGCCCATAGCTGAAAAATATTCGGCATTTATAGGCAGTTTTTTAGCTGCAAAGTATTAATTAAGTAAGGTGATTGATATGAGAATTTTATTATTGATGCGTGGTGTGCCGGGCTCCGGCAAGAGCACGTTTATAAAAGAGCAGGGGCTGGAGCCTTATACATTGAGCGCAGATGCGCTGCGTCTGCTATATGCTTCTCCGATGCTGGATAATGCAGGCAGATGGTGCATCAGCCCGCATTTTGATAAGCAGATGTGGCCATTTTTGCTGCAAACGCTGGAGGAGCGCATGAAGCGAGGCTGCTTTACGGTTGTGGATGCCACCAACATCCGCGGCAGAGATATGACTGCGTATAAAAAGCTCGCCAATGAGTATAAATATCGCATTTATGTGGTTGATTTTACTGATATTACCATTGAGGAAGCAAAGAAAAGGAACCTGCAGCGTGAGGAATACAAACAGGTTCCAGAAAATGTTATTGAAAGAATGTATGCTCAGCTGGCGGATAATAAGGTTCCGTCCGGTATTACTGTAATTAAACCGCAAGAACTGGCGCAAATCTGGTATAAGCCACGCGATTTATCTGCCTATAAAAAGGTAATTCATATCGGTGATATTCATGGCTGTTATAAGCCGCTGAAGGAATATCTTGAGGAAATAAATCCGCAGAACTACTATATTTTCCTTGGCGATTACATTGACAGAGGCAGCGAGAATGCCGAGGTTCTGCAATTGCTGTTGCAGCTTGCCGCATTAGATAACGTTACGTTGCTGGAGGGCAACCATGAAGCCAATTTGCGGGATTATGGCTTGGCAGATGGCGTTGCTTCGAAGGAGTTCCGCATGCAGACGGCACCGGAGCTGGCGCAAGCAGGCCTGAGCAGGAAGGCTGTATATAATTTCTACAGGAAATTATCGCAGTGCTTTTACTATACATATCAGGGCAAAAAGGTTTTGGTAAGCCATGGCGGCTTGGCGCGTATGCCGGAGAATTTATCCTTGGTGGCAACAGCGGAGCTTATTTATGGTACCGGCGTGTATGAGGATGCGTTGGATGTTGACATGTCCTTTGCCAAGTACGCTGCTGCGGACGAGTACCAGGTTCATGGGCACCGCAATTATGAGGGTGTGCCTGTGGAGGTCAATGAGCATTGCTTTAATCTGGACGGAGCGGTGGAAATGGGCGGCCAGCTGCGGGCGTTGGAGCTTAGCAAGGATGGCTTTGCCGTAGTTACCATTGGTAATGCTTTGGAGTATCTTGCTAAAAAGAAGGGCGCGAAGGGCAGCAAAGCAAATGCCAATATTGAGAATGTGCAGCAGCTTTTGTCCAACTTTGCCGGTAACCCGCTGATTAAAGAGAAGAGCTTTGGCGAGATTTCTTCCTTCAACTTTACCCGCGACGCCTTTTACAATAAGGCATGGGATGATGTTACCTGTAAGGCAAGAGGCTTGTATATCAACAAGCGGACAGAAAAAATTGTCGCGCGTAGCTATGACAAATTCTTTAATCTTGATGAGCGCCCGGAAACGAAGCTGAACGCATTGCGGCATAATCTGCAGTTTCCGGTGCAGGCCTATGTGAAGGTCAACGGTTTTCTGGGCATTGTGGGTTATGACAGCGCGCAGAAAAAGCTGCTTGTAACCTCTAAGGGCGATATGTACGGTTTATATGCGAAAATTTTTCAAAACACTTTGGCTGCAGAGCTTAAGGAGCGCATGCAGCTTTTGGAGGATTTTGTTAGAACTAATAATTGCTCGGTTATCTTTGAGTGCATTGAGCCGGAGATGGACCCGCATATTATCGAATACAGGAAGCCGCAGGTTGTACTGCTGGAGATTATTGAAAACGAGCTGAACTTTGCGCATCGCCCGTATGTGGAACTGGTGGCTTTGGGCGAGCAGCTGCAGATTGAGGTTAAAGAGCAGGCTTGCACGTTGGCGTCTTGGGATGAGCTGCAGGTTTGGCTAAAGACAATTATGCAGGAGGATTATCTGTATCATGGTCAGCATATTGAAGGCTTTGTTATTGAGGACAGCATGCGTTTTATGACGAAGCTGAAGCTGGCGTACTATTCTAAGTGGAAAAGACTGCGCCGGGTGGCGGAGGCTACGCTGCGTCATGGCGCTGTAAAGGCCAAGTGGCAGCTGAATGATGAGCTTAGCAGGGAATTTTATCAGTGGTTGCAGGAGGAGATTTATCCTCTGCGCAAGGGTGATGGGACGTATGCCTTTGCGACGGATATAATTTCTTTGAGAAAGCTGTTTGAGAAGCGCAAGTCCTGCGTGTAAACAAAAGCATTTAGGCTGTCGTATAAAGAAAAATAAGCAAAGGCATAATAAGCTGTGATAATGCAGCTTGTTATGCCTTTTTGCGGGTGCGCCCAGCATGGGCGATAACTAGGTGGTGAAAGTCCACTACGCGCTCGGTA
>NZ_CALDXR010000034.1 GCF_937920985.1 uncultured Phascolarctobacterium sp. | reverse complement strand
CCGAAAGCTTAGAGTACTTAACAATCTTATCTATGCTTTCATTATTGGCAAGCATCTCTTTGGCAAAGCCAATACGTGCTTCCTTTTGCGCTTTAGCAGCTTTAGCTTCATATTTTTTCGCCATTTTTTCCAAGGCTTCTTTTTCACGCTTCGCTATAAGCTTTTCCATTACATCGCCCATTTTATCCAAGCCCTCCTTCTCTTCTTTAAAGTATCTAATTTTTTCAGCAAGCTTTTTATAATGCATATCATCAGGATTCTTGCAGCAAAAGTCATGCATCAACATTCCTAACGGAGTATTATCATGAATTTTGGCGTTAATGTAGATAATATGCGAGCCATCCGCAAAGCTGCTACCGTTCTCATCTATCGTTCTATGAATATGATAGATTGGCAGCAATCCTTTAAGAACATCTTCCTTCGTAATGAAAATAACATAGTTCTCAGGGATTTTGTCAAAATACTCACTCTTAGGCAAGCTTTTGGCATCCAACAGGCTCATATGATAGCGTGCTCTTTGGGGGATGGCACCACTGCTTTCATTCTGTACTTCGACATTGAACTTGGTGCCATCAGCTTTCTCAGCTAAAATATCGAGCTGCAAATCCCGTCCTTGAAGATTTTTAAGACGTTTTTGTGTAGATGCTTTCTTTACTTTGATTGTATCATTTTCTAAGATAATCCGCAATATTAATTGCGTACGCTCTATATCATCTTCAAAAACCTTGGTCATAAAAGGATCATCCATAAGAGTAAATTCTTTAATGGAATTCAATAAATCTTGCTTTACTTTTACCATTTATTTTTTATAGCCTTCCTTCTGATTTTTCTGACTAGTCTTTGTATTTATTATATTATCAGAGAAAGTTACTATAGTCAAGCAATCTTTCTGAAAATTCACTTTTATTTTGATGGTATATGAAAAGGCGGCGCATTTGCGCCGCCGTAAAACCATACGCCTGCAAAAATTACAGATACGAAATCGGTATAACCTTATCATTATCTTTCAACGCAACTATTCTATCATACGTGCAAATAACACCGCCACTGCCACGCTTAACTCCAGGGATAGAATCCAACACAGAAAAGGCTTTGATGTCTGCTGCTTTAGGATCAGCATGTTTTTTCATTTCCAAAGGATGGAGCACTCCATTACATTCGATAAGTAAATCTATTTCCTTTTGCTCCTTATCTCTATAAAAATATAAAGGCGGCTCTGCTATCCCCTTATTGTAATAACTCTTAACTATTTCAGCAATGACAAACGTTTCAAAAAACGCTCCTGCCATGGCTCCGTTTTTCAGCACATCAGCAGTAGTCCATTTCGTCAGATAGGCTGCCAAACCAGTATCCATGAAATAAAGCTTCGGCGTTTTGACCACCCTTTTTAACACATTATTCGCATATGGACGCAACAAATACACTATATTGCAAGTAACAAGAATAGATAGCCAGCGTTCGGCGGTTGATACACTAATTCCCACATTCTTGGCAAGTGACGAAATATTAAGCAACTGGCCGGTAATACTTGCTACAGCAATCATGAACGTAATGAATTTCACTTCATCACCAACCTGTGTCAATTCACGCACATCACGTTCAATATAAGTTTTTACATAAGAAGCGTAGAAAATCTGCCAATCATAATCCTCATTAAGCAATAAATCCGGCATGCTGCCCCTATGTATTACTTTCCATAAATCTTCATAGGTTATAGGCTTTAGTTCCTTTTTGCGTGCAGTAAAATACTCTTCAACTGGCAAAAATGCATCATTAAATTTAATCTGCTGATACTCACGCAGCGAAAGCCCCAAAAGATTAAGAATGCCTAAGCGACCGGCAAGCGATTCGCCCACATTCTTCATCAGTTTAAACTGTTGCGACCCGGAAAGGTAAAACATCCCTTTGCCGTTCTGTTCATCTACCTGCATTTTAATATAAGGAAACAGATTAGGCGCATACTGGATTTCATCCACAAACACCGGTGGAGTATTATCTTTAAAAAAAGTAGCCGGCTGCTCAACTGCAGCATGAAGCTGCATGGGATCATCTAAGCTTATGTAATTAGCACTATTGGCGAACCTGCGTAGCAAAGTTGTTTTACCAACCTGACGCGGACCTGTTACCAAAACTGCGCCAAACATTTTTGAAGCTTTTTCAAGTATGCTTTCCAAGTGACGATGAATATACATAAGGTGCTCCTTTCGACTAATTTATTTTTTAATAATATATTAGCCGTTTTTTTCTAAGAACGCAAGTTTTTTTAGAAAAAAAGGCGGCGCAAATGCGCCGCCGTATGGTTAAGTGTTATTAAAACTTATAGGTATAAGTAAGCAGGAAACTTGTCGGAACAGCATAATAATCAGAACCAGAATGGTTCAAGTTATCTTGTCTGTTAAGCAAGTTATCAATAGTTAAAGTGATATCGCTATTTTTATCAGGACTATAAGTAGTATTTAAAGTAGTGATGAAATAAGGTTTAGTCTTAGAAGAATGTGCACTGCTCGGAGTATTTACACGATCAGCCAAATAGCTACCAGTTAAGCTGCTTCTAAATTTATCTTTAGCATAGGTAATGCCACCATTAAGCTGCCAACGACCAAATTTTCTATCCCAGTAGGTTTTGCCCGTTTTAGCTTTAACCTTAGGATCGCTATAGTTCACGCCATAGTTATAAGAGAATCCGTTGTCACCTTCAATGTCACAAGTAAGTTCTATACCGGTATTTTTAAAATCTTCATTTTTGTAAGTGTATTCAGCCCTGCTTTGAGTCCATGTAGCAGAAATATTATCTTTTATATCAATATGATACAATGCTGCTTTCCAGCTATGGCTATCAGATACTTTTTTCCAACCCAATTCGTAGTTTTTACCTGTTTGTGGTTTTAAATCAGGATTCGGTTTTGCAGTTTCACTGGCGCCATTCATCTGAGCATAAGTCGGCATAATGAAAGATTCTGTATAGCTTGCATAAATTGTCTGATCATCATCTAATTTATGGATGTATTGTACTGCACCACTAAAGTTGTTATAGTTTTGATCTCTGAACGCATTAGTTGTCCAAGTTTCACGCGCGCCAAAAATCATAGAATTTTTATCATCAAATTTTTGATCCCACTGACCGAAAACTGCCCAAATATCACGACTTAATGACCCACCACTGAATACTGATTTCTCATACATTTCATGTTGATAATCTACACCAAGAACTGCTTGAGCTTTTTCTCCAATTTTCCAATTACGTTGCAAATCTGTACCAACTGTAGAGTTTCTTTCTTTCGTATGATAAAGGCTGAACTCCTTAGCGCCACCAGTTTTGGTATTAGTATCATAAAAAGTAGGTCCTTCAGATTCTATATTAGTGATATTATAGTAAATACTAGCTTTATAGTCATCATCCTTATAATTTAATTGAATGTTATTTTGTTTTGTTGTATATAGTCGACCATTAAACTGATCATCGATTTTCGCATCACCCTTTTCAACATCAACAAATATTCTCTCATAGTTAACTTGAGACTCATAGTAATTATAAGCTAAGCTAAGTCTATCATTAAAATTATACCCTAAATTAACGCTCTGTTTCTTAATATCATCCGCATCAGTTCTTGTTTTACCTTTCAAAACTGGTTTTTTGCTAGGATAATTAACATCACTTATGCTACGATAATTAACTCTTCCCATTTTTTCCAAAGAGTAACCAGCAGTAAATTTTTCGTCGCCAACATTTACTCTATAATTCTGATGGCTTCTGTTACCATAACCTACGCTAATTTTATTACTGCCTTTTTTCTTAGTAATGATATTAACAACGCCACCCATTGCCTCAGAACCATAAAGTACAGAGCCACCACTCTTTACAATTTCGATACGCTCAATACTGTCCGTAGGAATAGATTCCAAATTATATTTACCACGCCAAGAAATAGGATTACCATTGACTAATACCAATGTACCATTACTGATACCACGAATATTAACCTCATTAATCATTGTACCCATCGAAGTACCCAAAGGGCCAAAGGATTTGTACTCGATACCTGCTTGTTTGCCTAAAACTTCAGCAATACTATTGGATCCAGAATCCTCCAATTGTTTTGAGGTAATTACAGTTGTACTTGCAGGAACATCGACATCACGCTTTTCCGTTCTCGTCGCAGTTACAACCATCTGGTCCAGCGTATACTCCTGCAGCTCTTCAGCAAATACGTTTGTACCCCCCCATATTACACTACCGGTAATGAGGGCCGTCATCAATAAACCCTTGGAAAAATTACTCTTCATGTTTACTCATACTCCTATTAAAAATATTTATCGAAAAGTCCCTGCATATCCAGTCTTTCATGGTCATATGCCGGTGGCTTCACAATAGACGAAACAATGTCTGTATAGCAACTCATCTAGTTAATATTATATATCATTTCAAACCATTTATCCACTTAATCTTCATAATTTTTTCATAGAAAATCACAAGAAAAAAAGCGGCACTAACGCACCGCTTTTCAGTTAATATTTAAGGCTGTAAATGTAATCAATTTTGATGTTTTTATAATTAACTGCTAAAACCCTTTCAAAAACTCCTCCGGCTCTAAAACAACACAGTCACCATAAACCAAATGTGCCAGCTTCTGCACCGACCATACGCAATTCTGATGACCGATAAAAATGTATTTTTCATCAAGCAGAGCTACATTCCCGTTTTTTACCGCTCGCAAATTTTCTAAGCTCTTATCAGCTAAAAACTCACCCAGCAATTTCTCATCCTTGGCCTTATTATCCTTCCATGGCTTTGCAAGAAAGAAGAAATCCGGATTTATCTCTATCATGACCTCTTTATTGACTGTCTGTCCGGTATTCATTCCCAAATCTGCAATACCGTTTCTTATCTTGGCATGCTTGCAGATATCATCATACATGCAGCCCTTGCCTCCGTAGGACGCATAATTGGCTGATACAAGAACAGTACTTTTACTGTAATGAAGCTCTTTGGGTATATTGCGTTCAATCCTCTCCAGTTTATCGTTCATTTTTTGGACTAAAATCTTACCACGCTGCTCTTCACCTACTAGCCGGGAAAGCTTGATAATTTCATTTTTGACTTCTTCTATATTTGTAGACAGCCTTACAACATAAACAGGTATACCCATATCACGATAAGACTGAATTTTATCTGCACCAATTACCTCATTAACAATGAATATATCCGGCTTTAAAGCCAGAACTGCTTCCAATCCCGGATTTGTAATCTTATTTTCGACCAATGAACTTACCATATTGCCAAACGATTTTGCCGAGTTATCCATATTTTTAGATACAGACAGCATTTTTTCAGGCTCCACTAATCCCAAAAGGATGTTATCAAGATAAATATTGTTGGTCATAATTTTTTCCGGCTTCTTCTTTAGTTTTACCTGATAACCGGTATCGTCCGTTACAACGATTGCGTTATCTTTGTCTGCAAGCTTCACAGATTGGCCAAAGTTTTCTGTTGCGCATCCGGAAAGAATACAGACTATAACAAGCATAAGGATTAAGCGATACATGGTTTCCCTTTCAAATTTAAATAAATATTACTTTACCGGCAAATATTGCCGGTGTTTTTAAATAAAGCTATTTTTAAAAAGGTGACGCATTTAAGCGCCACCTTGGGGAGAATCGAGTAATTAGAAGCGATATTCGTAGGACAAAGTCCAGTTGAACGGTTTATCCAGATTTTCACTGACATTGATCGAATTATCTCTGTCTAAGAGGTTGTAAAGATTTAAGGTAATACTGTTATTTTTGTCAGGATCATAGTTAATAACAGAATTCAACTTAATAATGTTTTTCAGCTTATGCAGGCTGCCGTAGGATGCATCCTCTCTATCACCTAAATAATAGAGGTTTACACCGACGCCGAGCTTGCTGTAATTGTACTTAGCGCCTGCAGTAAATTGGTATCTGGAGGATTGCTGAGTCCACTTGCCGGCATCTTTAGCCAAAGGATCCTGATAGGTTGCACCTAAATTGTATCTCCAATGTTCTCCGATTACTTTATCATATTCGAATTCAACACCGGTGTTTTTAAATTCGCCAAGATTTACCTGAATATAGGTGTCTGGATCAACTCCTGCCGGAGGAGTAATGCCTAATTGGTTATATTTTTTCCAGGCAAACTTATCATCCATTCTCATTGTGAACACAGCTAATTTGCTGGAGGATGTATCGGTAATCTTCTTCACACCGGTTTCATAAGTCCAGCCCTCCTGAGGCTTCAATGCACCATTAGAACCGGTTTTACTTCTGGAGTATCTGGAATTGATTGCCGGCATTTCAAAGGCCTTGCCAACGTTAATATACCAGCTGGTATTCTCATCCAGTTTATATAAGGTCTGTAATTGCGGCAGATATACATTGTGTGCGCCATCAAAGCCGTTATTTTTTACATAATGTGCTCTTACACCGATATTAGTAGAGAACTTATCATCATATTTTTGATTCCAGGAGAAATAAGCTGCCAGGCTGTCTCTGGAAATAGCGTTGCTTCTATTGGCAATTTCTTCATAATGCTCTTTGTTGGCAGTTACGCCGGTCAGCAATGTTGCTTTATCGGATAAAGTCCAGTCCTTGTTAATATCGTAGTTAATGGTGTACAGAATAATATTGCTGCTGGAACCGCTTCTTAAAACCTGTCCGTTAGTTTTATATTGCTTACCGTCTATTCTTCTTCTGTTGAAGGATAAATTAGATTTGAGCTTATCCTGTTCGTTGTTATAGAGTAAAGCTACATTATCTCTTTCATCATTATAGCTATAAGAAGTTTTATTCATGCTTCCGTCAGGATTGAGATATGTCATACCAGTATTTTTAGTTTCTGTATGCATATAATTAAGCGTAAAATCTTTAGCCAAGTTTACGCTTGCGAACAGATTATTTTTGGTATAAGCACGTCTGTCTGTATCGAATCCTTTGTAGTTGATAGAAGAGTTCTCAAATTTTTTATAATAGTCACGGCTGAAGCTCAAAATATATTTATCACCGCTGGAAGCAACTTCATAACCCTTTTTATAGTTACCTGCTACAGCTTTAATGCTGTTGTTAATTTTTCCGGCTTTTTTTGTAATGATGTTAATAACGCCACCCATAGCTTCACTGCCATAAAGAACAGAATTAGATCCTTTTACAACCTCAATTTTTTCTACGGCACTGATAGGAATGCCTGCGGTTGAATTGTAATTGTTCAGGTTGATAGGTGCACCGTTCAACAAAACCAAAGTGCCTTTGTCTAAACCGCGAATATAGGTACGACCCGTAGAGCTACCATTATCGCCTTCACCGCCGGTATAGGAATAGCTTTGTATGCCAACAGTCTGCTCCAACGCATCAAATACACTTACATAACCGCGATTTTTAATTTCCTGTTCTGTAATAACGTTAGTTGTTGCAGGAACCTCAACATCACGCTTTTCTGTTCTTGTAGCTGTTACAACCATCTGGTCCAGCGAATACTCCTGCAGCTCTTCTGCAAATACGTTCGTCCCCCCCCACATTACACTACCGGTAAGGAGAGCCGTCATCAATAAACCCTTGGAAAAGTTACTCTTCATGTTTACTCATACTCCTCAAAAATATATTTTGACCACTCTTCCCCTGCCCAGTCTTGCATGGCCACAGGCTACTAAGTGCATCAAGCAAAATTGTAAGCTATACGGCAATATAGCTATAAAAAATGCGCCCTTGCTTTTATAATCAGCAAAGGCGCAAGTTGCTCTTCTGATATTATATGGAAAGCTTCTTTGCAAAGTTAAATTTCGCTTTGAGAATCTTTCTTTTTTCATGTCTATAGTATACTACACAAGTCTTATATATTCAACATATATTCTTATTATTACATTAAATTCTACTAGGAAATTTTTCTTTCAACCATAAAAACAGTATCGGCAAAACCAAAAGCGTAAACACTGTCGACGTTATCATACCGCCGATGATAACCCACGCCATACTCACGCGCGTTTCCGAGCCTGCGCTCAGCGACAGCGCCGTCGGCAGCATGCCCACCACCATCGTCATTGCTGTCATAAAGATTGGCTTCAGACGCGTTTTGCCTGCCTCGATTACCGCTGCCTTCGCCGTCATGCCTTCATGCATCAGCGTCAGCGTATAGTCCAAAAGCAGTGTACCGTTTTTCGCTACCAGGCCATCCATAACCAAGATGCCGATGAGGGAATACAGGTTGATGGTGTTATGCGTCAAAAGCAGGCAGAAGATGGCACCGATAATGCCCAGCGGCAGCGAAAACATACGGATGAACGGCGTGAATACCGATTCATAAAGCACTGCCAGCAGCAGATAAATCAACAGCAGTGAAAGCGACAATGCCATAGCCATTTCGGCAAAGGAATCGTTCATTGTCGTCGCCTGTCCGGAAAACTCGTAGGTACTCTTGAGGCCGGCAGCATTGAGCTTTTGCGTCAGCTCCTTGATTACCTCGTTCAGCGGTCTGTCCGTCAGGTTGCACTGTATGTTGATGATGCGCTCCTTGTTCACGCGACGGATTGTAATCGGGCCTACGCCCTCTTCTACGTCAGCAAGGTCGCCAAGAAAGACGCTGCCTCTGCCTGTCTGCACAGGAATAGCGCGCACGTCTTCAATATCATAACCGCTGCCACCGGCAAAACGTACTGCAATGTCGGTGTCGTTACCATGGTTTTGCACATCGTTCGCCAGCACACCGGCGCTGCGTCCGCCAATGGCAGCGTTAAAGGACTGCGCTACATCATTGACTGTCGCATGATAATATTTCAGCTTGTCGCGGTCTACCGTCACCTTCAGCTCCGGCATACCCTTGACATAGGAATTTTTGATATCCTTCAGGCCTGCGGTCGAAGCAAAAATCTGCTCCACCTTAGCAGAGTCAGCCACAAGCTGGTCCATATCGCTGCCCTTAAGCTCCACCTGTACCGGTGAGCGCACAAGGTTGCGACCGCCCGAAACACCGGTAACGGATGACTGAATCTCATTGACGCGCACCTTGATTTCGCCCAAATTCTGCTTGGCAAAGCTGCGGATGCCCTGTGCTACCTGCCAGACATCCCTGCTGCGTTCATCGCTGCTTTTCAGCGCGATGACCAGCTTGCCCATGCTCTGCGTCGTCGTTACATTCGTCATGTAATGCTCGATTTCCGGCACCTTAGCCAGATAATCTTCGAACAGCAGCAACGCCTCGTTCGTCTGGTCGGCGTTATAGCCGGTGGGCAGCTCGATATTCACCTGAATCGCGCTTTCGTCGGTACGCGGCATGTACTCCGAGCCAACTATACCGAGCGGCACCAGCGCCACCGCCACCGCGAAGGCTGCCAACACGCCCAGCACCAGCTTCTTCGGCTTTTCGATGCATTTGCGCAGCAGAACATCATATTTGGCAATCGTCTGCGCTTCAAAAGCATCCAATCTGCTCCACAGCTTGCCTTTGGGCTCTTCTACGCCGTTTTTATAAAAGCGCGAAGCCAGCATCGGCGTCAGCGTAAAGGAAACAATAAGCGACATCAACGTAGCAAAAACAATCGTCATACCAAACTGCTTGAAAAACTGGCCTGTCGCACTCTGCATAAAGGCAATCGGCAAAAATACCACCACGTCACAAAGCGTCATAGCGATTGCCGCCATGCCAATCTCATTACGTCCTTCCTCCGCTGCCACGTCGGCGCTTTTGCCCATCGCCAGAAAGCGATGGATATTCTCCAACACAACAATGGAGTCATCGACGAGAATACCGATACACAGCGCCATACCCATAAGTGACATCATATTGAAGGTAAAGCCTGCCAGATACATAAGGAAGAAGGTTGCAATAAGTGAGGTCGGAATGGCAATCATAACTGCCATAGAGGACTTCCAGCCACGCAGGAACATATACAAAACAAGTCCTGTGGTAACAAGACCTTCCAGCAAGGTTTTAAGCGTGTTGCTCAGGGAATCGCGCACGAAATGCGACTGATCATAGACAACAGTAAAAACGTAGTCCGGATAATCCTTGCGCAACGTTTCCAGCTGCTGCAGCACACCATCCGCTGTATCAACGATATTGGCACCGCTGGCCTTATACACCTCCAGCGACACCGCCTCGTTTCCGTCAACACGGCTATAGGCCACGGCACGCTTATCCTTGGCCTGCACGTTGGCCACCTGTCCCAGCTCGATGTATCTGCCGCCTGCACCCTTAAGCTGCAGGTGCTGAATCTCCTCCGGAGCCTTATACTGCGCCTGCAGACGCACGGTTTTTTCCAAAGCATCAGTATAGACAGAGCCGGAAGAAACAATAACGTTTTCCTTGCGCACTGCTGTAATAATATCCTGCAGAGTCAAACCGTAATAATTGAGCTTATCCTTGTCAACCTCGATTGCGATTTCCTTGGCACGTCCGCCGGTAACGTCAACATCGGCTACACCGGCAGCCTGCTGTAGCCGTTCCTTAAAGCTGCTGTCAGCCAAGGCAAAAATATCGTCCAGGTTATCCTTGGAGGTTGCCGCAATCTGGATAATAGGAAACTCCTCAGAAGAACGCTTGAGCACTGCAGGCTCATCAATATCCTCCGGCAGATTCTTACGGATACGGCTGACTTTTTTCGTTGCCTCGATAGCCACCATATCAGCATCGGCCTGACTGTCCAGCTCGACAAAAATCTCCGCACGTCCGGGACGTGTAGCGGAACGCACCTGCTTGAAGTGCGAAATTGAGGACAGCTCGTCCTCAATCGGCTTCGTCACCTGCTGCTCGACTGATTCCGTGCTGGCGCCGGGATAATTGACAATAACGCTGATAAATTTAGAGTCCACGTCCGGCAGCAGCTCCACGCCAATGCGAAAGAAGCTGATAAGACCAAGGACGCAGACTAATATGTAAATCATGCAGATACCGATAGGCCGTTTGATGGAAAAGCGCGTAATATTCATTACTTCTTCTCCTCCTTGGCTACCTCAACTGCCATGCCGTCACGCAGACGCGCAAGATTATCAAGGATAACCGTATCGCCTATCTTCACACCCTGCACTATTTCAATGCTTTCATTATTGCTTGCACCGGTGGTAACAGGCTTTTTCAACGCCTTGTTACCCTTGCCCAGCACATAAACAAAATATTTGCCATCCCGTTCGAGAACGGAATTTTTAGGTAAATATATAGTGGATGGCTTTTGCAGAAAACGCAATTCACCCTTGGCAAACAAGCCTGCCTTTACATTGGAGCCAGGCTCATCCAGCCTGATGCGGAGGGTAAACTTGTTTGTTTCCCTGCTTCTTACAGGGCTCACATAAACAACAGTACCCCGGCATATTTCGCCAATCGCCTCCAGCTTCAGCTCGACCTGCGTGCCAACGGTAACAGAAGCAGCCTCAGCCTCTGTAATATCGCAGTCCACTGTAAAACCGCTGTCATCCAAAAGGGTAAGCAGCCTGCTGCCTGCAGGCGCATAGCCACCCACTTCTGCATCGCGGTAGGTAATAATACCTGCGCGTGGTGCCTTAAAAATCAGATCGTGATACTTGTTTTGCGCAATAATGTACTCCTGCTCGCGTCTGGCAGCAATCTGCTCCTGACGGTAAACCTGCGACGGTGTGCCGTCATAATCCACCTGCTGCGCCAAAGCATCGTACTGCGCCTTTTTATTAGCCAGCGTCTGCTCCATGCTGTCCAGCTCGGACTTGGAAACAGCGCCCTGCGCATAAAGCTTACGGTAACGCTCCGCGTTGACCTGCGCCAGCTTATAATCCGCCTCATAACGGGTCAAACTGGTGCTGTAGCTCACGTCCGTAGTTGCCGCATTAGCTCCGGCCTCGGCATAGCGTGCCTGGGCCTTGAGCATTTCGGCTCGGGCATCGTCAAGATGCTGCACCAGAAGAATATCCCCGGCCTGCACCTTGCTGCCCAAATCCACATTAACCTCGTCGACGATACCGGCATACTTGTTGACGATATCAATCTGTGCCTTAGCCTTCAGCTGGCCAAAAAGATTAATGCTTTTATACAATGGTCGTCTGCTTACCGTCTGCGTGTGCACAATAGGTTTCATTACTGCTTTTTTTGACGGAGACTGGTTGGAGAGATGCCTGAGGCCCAGTGTCAAGGTAATGCCTATCACAGAGATAGCAAGCAGACTAAGGAGTTTGTGTTGTAATATATAGTTTTTTGCCTGAGTAAAATCCGGGCGCAGCATTATTTCGTTGCTGCTTGCGCATCAGCAGCTACTGCCTGCTGGCAGATTTCCCACATAGCCTCAGCAAAGCTACCTACTGGAACCGGAACAAACTTCAGCTCTTTCGCCTGATGGCTCAGCAGAGTTTTCTTGCTGCCATATACATCCATGCTCTCTACGCCGTAGGTTTTATCATGCAGGTTAAATGTCATGATAATTTCGCAGTACTGCACCTTCTCTTTTTTAGCCAGAGAAGCCTTGTATTTTTCATTGAGCTTTTTCAGCATATCCTTATCGGTGAAAACGGTTTTCGTCAGCACGGAAATAATATTTTTATCAGGCAGGCCGTTAGTAACCTTGCTGAAGGTCAAAGAATCCATATCGTAAGCATAAATGCCGACATTGTTTTCCACCACGATGGACCAGCGAGCCTGCTCCTGTTCTTCCTCGCTCGGTTTAGGCATCATGCTGATTTCCCAGTTCATACCCTCCTGAGTTGCAGGCTTCTTATCTGCATCCGCAGCAAAAGCAGTTGCACAGCAAAATAAGGTCATCAATAAAATAAGCAGTTTTTTCATGAAAACTCCACTCCTTTATATTTTAGTATACCTATTAGTATACTATACTCTTATCTTTAATTCAAATTTCTTACGATATGAATAATATTTTCTTTCGACAGCTTCTGCAGCGTATAATAATTGGCCTGCATAGCGGCGGCAACCTTCTTTGCCAGGCCCAGCTTAATAAAATCGCTTTCCGTATCAATCACCACAGAGGTAATTTTAGCCTTAGCGATTTTTTCGGCAATGCTGATTGCTGCAGCAACAGGATCCTTTTCGCCCTCGTGTACAGCATTCGCGCGTCCGTCGGTTACAACGATAAGAATCGGCTCCAGCTCACTGTCACGCTTATTCATCATCGCCAGTGTCTGCAGCGACAGCGCCAGTCCGTCTGCCAGCGGCGTTTTGCCACCGGTCGGCATTTCCGCCAGACGCTTCTGCGCCAAGTCCACGCTACGGGTAATCGGCAGCAGCATATCCGCCTTATCGCGGCGGAAAGCTATCATGCCTACGCGGTCACGTTTCTGATAAGCCTCCTGCAGCATATAGAAAATGGCACCCTTAACGGCACGCATACGCTCACGCGCACCCATAGAGCCGCTGGCATCCACCGCAAACAGGAAGGTGTTGCCGATGCGTTTTTCACGCACCTTCTGGCGCAAATCCTCTTCCTTAATGTTCAGCGCACAGCCATTGTCCTCACGCATTCGTTGGTAAGGCGCTGCGGCACGGATAGTAGCGTCAAAGGCCAGGTCGGTAACCTTGCTCTTAGCCTGTTCGGCACGCACATAACGTCCCTGCTTCAGGTCGGTCTTCGTTACGCTGCGTTTGCCGCTGCCGCGGCGCACATTGCGGTCCTTGCCCAAATCCAGCAGCATCTTCGGCAGGCGGAAGCTTTTGTCGATATCGGCAAGCTGTTCCTCCGGCGCCAGATTGCTGTTATTGTGCTCCTGCTGCTGCTCGTCCTCATCGCTTTCGTCGTCCTCGTCATCTTCGTCAGAAGCATCGTCATCTTCTTCGTCCTCGCCGTTATCTAATGGCGGTGGTGGCGGCGGCAGCTGGTTATCTTCATTATCCTCGTCGTTATTATCATCGTCAGGATTATCTTCGTTATCCTGCTCGTTTTCCTCTTCGTTTTGGTTATCGTCCTGCTGCTCCTGCTCCTCAGGCTGTTGCTCGGGCGGCTTGCGCATACGATGTGGCAGCACGAACTGCGCTGCCTCCTCCACGTCCTTCGGCAGCACGTAAGCGCGGCCTGCCAAGGCAGCGATAGCGCGTGCAGCCTCCAGCAGATATATCTCCGCACGATGACCGGCGCAGAAGGCCTGCGAGCACAGTTGGGCGGCAAGCATCAGCATCGCGTCGCTCACCTCTACCTGCGGCAGCAGCTCACGCGCTGCCTGCAGCTTCGCTGCCAGGGCAGCAGTTTCTTCTGCATATTGCCCGCAAAACGCAAGGGTATTGCTACTATATTCTAAGGCACGTTGGATAACCTCCACACGTTGGCCGATATCCTGCAGTGCCTGCATATCGGTGTACATACCGAAGCGGTCCAGAATATGTCCGGGCAAAGTGCCTTCCTCCGGATTCATCGTAGCAATGACGGTCGTGCGCACCTCATGGCTGCAGCTGATGCCGTCACGCTCTACATTGTTGATGCCGGCGCTATTGGCATCCAGTGCCGCAGTCAGCAGCTCCTGCCGTAGCAGGTTAGCTTCATCAATATAAAGAATGTTATCTGTCGCACGCGCCAAAATTCCCGGTGAAAAGCGTTTTTCGCCCAGGCTTACGGCAGCCTCCAGGTCAATGCTGCCAAAAAGCATATCCTCTGTTACATTCAGCGGCAACGTCAGCATCCTTTGCGCACCAATCAAACTCTGCACACTGCGGGCCAGCACGGATTTTGCCGTACCCTTGGCACCGCCTATGAGCAGGCCGCCTGCTCTGCGGTTGACCAGAGCAATGAGCAAGGCCTTTTTAGCCTCCTCCTGCCCCACGACCGCAGCAAAGGGATAAAGATTATTTTTAAGCATAGTCAACGCTCCTTAGGCTTCGGCAGCCAAAAAGCTTTCTACCTTATTCCAATCCAGCTCGCCCTCTTCAAACGGACGGCGGCGCATACGGTGCGGCAGCACCAGCTTAGCTGCTTCCTTCAGGTCATCAAGGTTAGCCTGCTTGCGGCCGTTGAAGGCAGCCAGAGTCAGCGCTGTCTTGATCACAGTAATATCCGCACGGTGACCGTCTACACCCAGCTCAACAGAAAGCTTAGCCACAGTTTCCAGCAGCTTGTCATCAATAGTTACCTCCGGCAGCAGCTTGCCGGCAGCGATAATTTTTTCTGCCAGCTCCTCCTGCGCTTCCTTATAGCCTGCAATAAAGCTTTCCGCATCGTTTTCGTAAGCCAGACGGCGTTTGATTACCTCTACGCGCTGCAGCGGGTCATGCTCGCCGGTAACGACAACGCTCAAACCAAAGCGGTCCAAAAGCTGCGGGCGGATGTCACCCTCTTCGGGGTTCATAGTGCCTACCAGCACAAAGCGTGCGGGGTGGGAATAGGAAACGCCCTCGCGCTCAACAGTGTTTACGCCCATGGCAGCGGCGTCCAGCAGCACGTCTACAACGTGGTCATCCAACAGATTGATTTCATCTACATATAAAATGTTGCGGTTGGCCTGCGCCAAAATACCTGGTTCAAACTTTTTCTCACCATGCTTAATTGCATGCTCAATATCCAATGTGCCGACAACGCGGTCCTCGGTTGCGCTTACAGGCAGTTCAACCACGCGCATGTTGATGGTTTCCTCCGGCAAGGTGCCTTCTGCCTGCAGCTTAGCAGTACAGTCATCACACAGCTGGCTGCTGTGCGGGTCACAGTGGAAGCGACAGCCGTGCACAGCCGCCATCGGCGGCAGCAGCTCGGCAAGAGCGCGTACAGCAGTGGATTTGGCCGTGCCCTTTTCACCTTTAATCAAAACACCGCCCAAGGCCGGGTTAATAACATTCAAAATCAGGGACAGCTTCATTTCCTCCTGTCCTACAATCGCAGTAAAAGGATATACAGCAGTACGTTTCATTTATATTCCTCCGTTTATTAAAAAGAGCTATCAATAAAATATGTATCTAATTATACAGTGTCTACTAGGTATACACGCAAGCGATTTAGGGAAAAAATTTATGCATCGCCGCGTTCTTCGATTTCGCCTTCGATATTCAGCACCAACTCCTGCAGTGACTGCTTAGTCTGCGGCTTGGCGTTCCACAGCTGGCGCTGCTCCGCCTCCAGTAAAACCTCCGTCAGTCTGCGCAAAGCCCAGGGATTAACCTCAGCAAACCATTTTTGCATATCTTTGTCCAAAGCGTACTTTTCCGCAAACTTTTCATACATCCAGTCCTCCATAACAGCACTGGTAGCATCCCATTGGAAGCAATTGTCAACATATGTTGCCAAATCGCCTGCTCCCTTATAACCAAACTCCTTCATGCCCCGTATATATTTGGGATTAATCGCCTCACCGCGGAACAGACGCTTGACCTCCTCTGCCAGCGTGCGAATCACGACATGCTGACGGTCAGAGCTGTCACTGCAATAGTTTTTCGGCATCTTGCCGCTGAAATTACGCACTGCAGCAATCATGCCGCCGCGGTAAGCGTTATAATCATCGGAATTCAACAAGTTAGACTCGCGGTTATCAATATTGCTTACAGTAACCTCCAGCTTTGCCATCCGCTCTGTAAACAGCTGCGGCCTGTACTGACCTTTTTCACCCTCGCCGTAAACATGCGCACCCCAGCGAACATACACGTCGGCAATATCGCCCAAATCATCCCAATTGCGGGAAGCCAAAAGTGCGCTCACGCCAGCGCCATGCGCACCCTGCGGGTCGCCGAAAATGCGGTAGGATGCCTGTCTCCAGGCCTGCTCCTTATCCACGCCCTCGCTTTCTAATCGCTGAGATTCCTCCACAACATGCTTGCGCACAAAGTTATCTTCAAAGCTTTCATCCAACGCCGCCACCTGCTGCACTGCTTTATCCAGCCAGCAAACCGCTCCCGGCAGCGTGTCACGGAACAGGCTGCTGATGCGTCCGGTAACGTCAACACGCGGACGCTTCAGTTCATCAAGCGGAATAATCTCGATGCCTGTCACCTTCAGGGTTCCTTTCTGCCAAACAGGACGCACGCCCATCAGGCGCATAAATTCCGCCATACACTGACCATTAGAGCGCATGTTATATGTTGCCCACAGCAAAATACCAACACTTTCGGGATAACGCCCTTCCTCCGCCACAAACTTGTTAATTACGTCCTCCGCCATCTGCGAACCGATTTTCCACGCTACGGGCGTAGGCAGCAGCTGCGGGTCAACGCCGTAAAAATTGCGTCCGGTCGGCAAAATCTCGGCACCGCCGCTTGTAGGCGCGCCGCCGGCGCTAGGCTCAATATATTCTGACTGCAGCGCACGGATGCAGTTGCTTCGTTCCCAGGTAGTATTTGCCAGACTGGGATACAGCTTGTCACAGATAAAGCCGGCTATTTTGATAAGATCCTGCTGCACAGCCTCATCCCAACATTTTACGCACTCCAACGCACGTAATTTATCTTCGTGGACTACGAAACCATCATTTTGCAGCAGACGGATAATCTCCAAGCATTGGCCGTTAATTTTATCAAGCAGCATACCGTAGCTCAAAATACCGTCCGGCAACAGCTTACTGCTGTTGTCAATCAGCTCATAATAATCATAGCCGTAAGCCTGTGCCAAGGTTTTAGGCAGTGACGGCATATCGGGATTTTCCAAGCGCACCAACGCATAAAGATATTCCGTAAGCTTTTCGCCCTGCGGCGGATTGCCCATGATATGCAGGCCGGTAGTCATCTGCATATTCTTCAAGTCCGTCAGATACGTGTGCAGATGGCTGACATATTCGTCAAAATCGGCAGCATCCTCTTCACGCACCTCATCCGTAAGGTCGGCAGCAGCGGCCTTCTCCCTGATTTGTGCCATCGGCTCACTCAAATCGGCATCCTTATCAGCCTTAAAATGTACATATTCCTCCAAAGCCTTTTCCAGCTCCGCCAGCTCATCATACACACCACTGATACTCAGCGGCGCCGAAAGATAGCTGATGAGGCAGGCAGCACTGCGACGCTTGGCCTGTATGCCCTCGCCCGTATCGACAACCCAATAGGGATAGACGTTTAGCAAATCACCGGTGCAGATATCCGGATAGCATTCATTACTCATCGCCACGCCCTTACCCGGAAGCCATTCCAGACTGCCATGCGTACCGATATGCATCATCGCATCTGCGCCCCAAATATCGCGCAGCCAATGATAAAAGCCTAAATAATGATGTGTCGGCGCGCAGTCGGGCGAATGGTAAATTTTGTCAGGATCCTCGCCAAAGCCACGCGGTGGCTGCATCGTAATAAAAATATTGCCGTTCATCGTTCCGGGAATCAACAGAAAATCATCATAAAAGAAAACCTCGCCCGGGGCTTCGCCCCAATCGTTCGCCAGACGTTGCTGTACCTTTTCCGGCAACGTCCTGTAATAATCGCGGTATGCACTGACGAGCAGCTTGGCATCGGCATTATCAATCTGCTTTTCGCTCATATAGTCCCTGTCATTCGTCGCACCGGCAATAAGCTCATCAATAAATTCCTGCCTGTCTGTCGGGATATGGTCAACGACATAGCCTGCATTCCGCAAATCCTGCAGCAGCAGGCGCACGCTTTCAATACTGTCTATTGCCGCACAGCTGCCAATGTTGGAATTGGTCGACGGATGGTTGTGAAAAACAATGGCTATTTTCTTTTCCGCATTCGGTTTAATACGCAGAAGTGCCAGCTTTTTTGCTTTGCGCACCAACATATTCATGCGCTCCGCAATCTCCTGCGTAACCTGCTTACCTTCCGCATCACGCTCCACCGTCGTCACTGGGCAGCTATGAATAATTCCGTCGAATTCCGGCAGACTCACACTGTACGCCACCTCTACAGCGCTCATGCCGTCAAAGTTTTCATACCATTCCTGATATGAGCGGTACAGGGTATAGGCCTGCAACACTGTAATATTCAGCTTTGTCAAATCATCAAGCGCGCAGGCACGGATGCTGAACAGTGAAAATTTTATAGTGTTGATGAAAACATCGGCATAGCATTTGCCTTCCACACAAACATACTTGCTTAAGGCTTCTTTAAAGCCGCCGCAGCCGCTTGCGGCGTCAGGCGAGCTTGTAGAGAAGAAGCATAAGGCGTTGCACCCCAACGCTTCAATCTCTCTGACTACCGCATCTGCAAAAACGGTATTGCCCCACAGCCAATCACTGCGGAAGAAAACTACTGCCAATGTCGGTCTGTCCGCCTTGCAAAAATCACGGCGATATTCCTCCACATCATGATAAATTTTGGTTGCTTGCGGATGATAAATACCATCCCACGGCAAAAGCTCGGGAGCAGGCGCATTACATGCTGCCTGCAAAAACTGCTGCGCCAGCCACAGCCACAAATTCGTCCAGTTCTGCAGACCGCCGAATTTATAATAATCATTTATCCGCTTAAGCTCCTCCTCAGACAGCCCGCCGTGCAGTACATCCTCCGGATTACCGGTCATCAGATAGACGTGCTTCTTTTTGTTGTCTAGCAGATATGATGATGATTCCGACAGGAACTTGGTGCTCAGACCTGTGCCCATCCACGGGAAAATGACAACCTCAGCCTGCTGCAGCTGCTTTTCCATCTCCTTCGTCCACTCTGTATCGCTGGGGACATACAGCACCTGTCCCGCGACAGCTTCCTGCGTCTGCTGAGCCAGCTTCAATGCGTCCTGCATATAGGTTGCAGTCTGCTCCATATTGGTGAGAAATAAAATTTGCTGCATCGTTTCACCTCCAATAATTTATCAATACTTATATGCTTGCATAAAAACGAGGACGAACAACCATCGCCCTCATAATAAAATAATATTACGCTATATAGTTCTCATACAGTCAAGCACTTCGGGTTTATTTGCTAATATCCCTTAAGAAAAACTTCCTCTCCATCAGGAAATATATCTCCATAAGCAAGATTAGCAATCTTCCTGATAGCCCATACGCAGTTTTGATTAGAGGCATATAAATACTTGTCCTTCAAATAGCATACACGATTATTCTTGACTGCCTCCAGATTAGCCAGCGCAGGATCCTCCAAAAATTCCTTTTTATACCCGTCCTTGTTATCATGCTTAAGCTCCCAGGACAGTGAAAGCAGAAAGTAATCTGGGTTAGCACGTAGCATTACTTCCTTGTCCATCAGCTGACCATTAAGCACACCTATCTCCGCAGGCGCATTTTTCACACCGGCATAATGGCACATCTCATCAAAAAAAGAGCCCTTGCCACCGTAATTATGGTTCATTTTAGAAACAAGCATAACACTTTTTGGTTTCACGCCAGCGCTATCCACCTTGTTTTTAATATAGTCGAGCTGTTTTTGCATTTTTTGCAGCAGCTTGTCTGCATGCTCCTTTTCGCCGACAGCCTGACCTATATCCTGAATCTGCTTTTTAATTTCTTCCACATTATTCGCATTGCTCACAACATATACAGGTATTCCCATACCACGATAAGTCTGAATGCGGTTTTCACCTGTGCTCTCTCGGGCGATGATTAAATCCGGCTTGAGTGCCAGAACCTGCTCTGAGGAAAAATCATAGTTTAATTTTGTAGGCTTTTTGATTGCCTCAGTACTGATATAAGATACCGAAGCATCATACATTGATTTAGAGAGAGCAATAACACGCTCTTCATCAACAAGTCCCATTACAATATTGTCCAGATTAAAATGTGTTGTCATAATCCGCTGGGGCTTTTTGGCAAATTTTATTACAGTCCCCTGCGAATCAACTACCTGATAGGCTGCTCCGCTTGTTTTTTCAACGTCCTGCTTTTGACAACCTGCTGTACAAAATGCCAACAGCAGCAAAAGCTTCAGTAACTTCTTCCACATTGTTTCACCTCATTTTTCTGTTATGTGAAAAAGCAGGACGGAATATATCCGCCCCACTTTTTCGGGAGTGTTAGCTGCCTTAATCTATCAGAAACTATACTCTACTCCTAATTCAAAGTTTCTGCCCGGTGCTGAGAACCATTTATCGTTAGGATTCAATTCATAGCTTGTCTCAGTATACATTCTATTAAATATATTGTTAACTCTACCAAAAATATTTATTGTTTTTGTCGGTTTGTAGTTAACAACACTATCCCAAACCCAATATGTTCTAAACGATTTACCAATTGTTTGGTTTTTAGATCTGTTCTGAGCTTTGCCAACGGTCAAACGACCTGCTAAATCTACATCAAATTTACTGCTGTTGTAATTCATACCTAAATTAAAGTTACTTCTTGGCATTGCACCATTTCTGTTAGGTGCTTTGCCGGCATCTGGCTTAATATATAAATAGTTATAACCAACATTAGCACTGAAACCATTTCCTAAGATTTTGTTTAATCTTAAAGAAGCACCTCTTGCATGTTCTTGAGCAATATTTACATATTGTCCTTTTGGATGAGTTGCAGTAGGTGTAGCATCATAAGCCATAGCATCATTTGAGTCGCGTTTAAAAACATTTAAGCTACCAGTAGTTGTATCATCAATAATGAAATTCATACCAGCTTCTAACGAGGTACCACGTTCTGCTCTTAAATCAGGATTACCATAAACAGCGCTATACAAATGAGCTATGTAAGGCGCTGTAAAGAAACGTTTATAACCTAAATAAGCATTAATTTTATCGCTAGGACTATAACCCAAAACAAAGCTAGGTGTATTTGCACGTCCGTATCTAGATTGGTCGTCCATTCTTAAGCCGCTAGTGAATTTCCATTTATCATTAAATGTCCATTCATCTTGCACAAAAAATGATTTGTTGCTAATTTTCACACCGCTTGTGTTAGCGGATTTATTTTTATACAAATTAACTTTATCCCTATAATAATCAATGCCACTTACTATAGTATGTTTACCATCTTTGTAAGTTAATTGATCACTAAAACCCTCTGTAGTAAAGTCATTGACTTTAAAATAATCCTTTTCCTGTCCCTTGTTTCTATTTCTAAAATAAGATAAGTTGTTTTCTAAATTATTATTAACTTTTTGATTATAAACAGTCTCAAAACGTGAATTATTTCTTGTACCAGGTGTAATGTCAGGTGCACTCCAACCACTATTAGTGATAACATAATCAGATTTATATGTCATATAATTTACAAACAACTCTGCATTATCATTAAAACGTTTCCCTATTTTATATGTATTATTTGTAGCATCTAACTTATCTACAATTTTTCTACCCCATCCGTCTTTATAGTCTCCCGTACGTTTCTTTTGAGCAGAAATATTCCAATAAAACCCATCTTTACTACCACTATGCGAGAAGTTATATTGTTCTCTATCATAACTGCCTGTTATAGCCGTTATTTTACTTTTTGACTCACCATCTTTAATTTTTCTTGTGATAATATTAATAACACCACCTTGAGCATCAGAACCATACAAAGTAGACGCAGAACTCTTTAAAATTTCTACTTTTTCAACACCTTCCATATTGCTAATTTCGGCTAAAGCCATTTTTCCCGCAGTACCGCAACTACCATTAATATTTGCGCGTTGTCCATCAATTAAAACAACAACATTAGAAGAGCCATTAATATAAAGGTTATTAGAAATAGAACCCTCTCCATTAGAACCATAATGTGCAATAAATACCCCAGGAATATCTCTCAAAGCTTGGCTAATATTGTCAAAATGACGTTCTTCTATCTGCTTGCGTGTAATTACTTGAATATTTGCATTTGCTTTAAATTCTTCTTCACTTGTGCGGCTTGCCGTAACAACCATTGTATCCAAAGAATATTCCGGCATACTGTCTGCAAAAGCAGCAGGCGTAACTCCACCCAATAAAACAGACAGCATCACTGCGCTGCCAAGATAATTGATCTTCTTCAAAATACTCATCCTTCCTTTACAGTCCATACTCAGCAATATAATTCACAAAAAAGCCTGCCATAACGCAGCCCCAGCAACTATGCTTCGTTAATTCTAAACAGTATAGTGTTCATACAGTCAAGCGTTTTATTAAATTATTTTTCTTACTAAGAGTCATTACGCTTTTATATTAAAAAGCAGGACAGAATAAATCCGTCCTGCTTATCATAGCATATGTTATTTTCTCACATATCTCTGCTTGGAGCTTTTAGGCTTATCCGGCAGCGTCAAAGAGATTTTTCCGACGTCAATCAACGGCTGCACAATTTTGGACATGGAATAATAGCGCGAAAAGCCCAGGAATTCAATAATCTCCTGTCTGGAGCGAGGCACTGCACAGAATGCCAACAATCGTTCTTCAACGCTGTCCGCCTGATTGCTATTATATTGCGCCTGTTCCTCATGTACAGCGCCAAAGCCAGCAGCAGGCATATCATACACCTGAGCAATTTTGCTCTTAAAGGTAACTACAAACTCGCCATGGCGGATACAAAAAGCCGGCGGTGGCAGCTGCGCCTTCTGCAGCTCGTGATAAATGGTCGGAATGCCGCTATAACGGTTTTCGGTAACATGCAGCAGCTCCAAAATATTCGCCAGCGCACTGTTGCGCGTATCCGGCCGCACCTTGCCCAAAGCATCAAGCGTCAGCTTGCCATATAAGCCACCGCTGGAAATAATCTCCAGACGATTACGATATATTTCCAGACGCACAGGCACGTTTTCCGAGTGAATACTGTAATCGCGATGTACCAATGCATTAAGAATCGCCTCACGCACTGCCTTCAGCGGATATTCATCCCTGTCCGCACGCTTGCCCTTATTATCTATAATCGTACTGTGGCGGCTGTTGCGGTTCACAAAATCAACCGCCTCGTCTACCATTTCATCTATCGTGCCGGTAATACGCTCATTATCAATAAAGCGCTCGCCCTGCAAACCGGGCTCGCCCATTTCATTGCCGGGCAAAGCAACAGCCGTAATGCAAAGCTGTGGAAAAGCTCCCTGCGGATATTTAGAAAAACACAGCTCGCCCGCTAACGTCGGCTGTCCGTTTACCGTAACACCCATCAGCTCCAGGATTTCTTCATCACTGACATGCTTAGCCAGATTTTTGCGGTCTTTTTTTACTGCCTGCAAAAAGCAAGCCAGCTTTTCTTCATCAAAAAAGCTTCTGCGCGCACCCGTTGCTTCGCGAATATCGTCGCGAATACGCTTACGAAAGGCATCATAGCTATAAATTTCATACTCGCTCATCGGCTCATCAGCATCGCCCACACGTATATAAGCGCCTTTCAATCTGCCTGTACCACGATAAAAACATGGTCTTTCTGCAACATCTATACCGGGAATCTCTGCCGAAACTACAACCTTATCATCTATTTCACAAACAGTAAATAAAGCACGCACACACGGCGACATCTGATTGCACTGTTCCGTTACCTTTTTCTGCAAATCCTGCGCATCATAAACGCCGACGACATCAAAGCCTTTTCTTTCATCTATGCCGAATACGATAACGCCGCCCTCGTCCTGATTGGCAAAGCTCGACAATGTATCGTATAAACGTGTAGGACAGCCCTTGTTGGCAGCCTTTAGCTCTACTGTTTGCATTTCACATTGCAGATGCTTTATTTTGTCAACAAGCTTGCACAAATCATCAGTTTGCATATTTTTCTTCCCTTCTGTTGCTATTTATCTATAGTTTAGCAACTATTCGGCAATTAGTCAACAAGTTTAGCAACTATTTTGGCAACATTAACAAAAAAAGTCGGCAAGCAGCATTTCACCGCTCACCGACGTCATTGATAATTTTATTCACTATATACAGCGTCCGCCAAATCCTCTACAGCGTTGACAATGTACTGCGACACGCACAGCACATGCTTCGCCGGCACTGTATAGACCTTTCTGTTTTTCACTGCGTCCGTAGTCTGGTAACCGGGATTGTTCAGCAGCTCCTCCTCCATCTGCTTCGGATCATGCTGACCATCATAATTCCAGCCCGCAAGTAAAAACACCTCCGGATTGAGCTGAACCACGGCCTCCTGATTAACGATGCCGGGCTTATCATAATGCAGCTCCTCCAAGGCATTGCGCACCTGCGCATATCTGCAGACATCGTTAAACGAAGCCTCCGGACTGTAGTAAGCGCCGTTGCTGCGCATGAAAACCAGACGCTTCTGTTTTTCCTCAGGTATTTTACCTATTTTTTTCTGCACCTTCTTCAGATGTTCATCCATAGCGGCAACCATCATCTCGCCGCGCTCCTTTTCGCCCACAGCCGCACCCAAGAAGCGTATGCACTGGCGTACATCCTCCATACTTTTGGGTGTTCTGTAAACATAAACCTGCAGGTTCATGTCGCGCAGTGACTGAATTACCTCCGGCTTGACGAAATCCGGTATCAATATCAAATCAGGGTGCAGCGCCATAATTGCCTCCGAGCTTTGGCCATCCACTCTGCTGCCCACACTCTGCGCCCGCTCTACGACATTGGAAATCCCCGGATCATCCACCAGCCGCGAAAAGGCAGTGATGCGACTGGCAGGAACAAGGTCAATAAGAATTTCATCCGTACTGATGGACATCGATATTATGCGCTGTGGTTTTTCTTTAAAATACAGCTTATGCCCCTGTGAATCCGTAACCGTATAGGCCGCTGTACTGTTCGATTTTTGCGCATTATTACTGCTGCAGCCTGCAACTATTAAAAGTAAGCTCAGGCACAGCAGCAACGCTGTTATTATCTTTTGGAATTTTTGTTTTAGCATATTTTCTTCATCCTTTGTGTTTTCCTTGGTATAGCTATTATAGCACGGTCAGCGGACTCAGGCACCGGCAAATTATAGCAGTTTGGCATATGAAAAAAGCAGAACAGATTTTGCTCTGCTCCGCCTTTCTCAAAGGAGTTAAGTGTATATGAATAAGGTTAAGGGCTGATTAGAAGGTGTATTCTACACCAACTTGGAAGTTACGTCCCGGTGCCGGATACCAGTTGGAGCTGGAATCAAGCGGAGTCATATTGTAGCATTGATCAGTATACAACTTATTAAAGAGATTGTTTACTTTAAAGAATGCTTTAATATTATCTGTAGCTTTATAGTTTACATTCAAATCGCAAAGCCAGAAGGATTTAAAGCTGTCTGGCACAGTACTTTGTGTTACCATGCGGCCAGGACGTTTTACAATAGCCTTCGCAAACATATTTACATTCAGTTTATCTAAAGTATAATCTGCACCGATTTTCCATTCACCTCTAGGGATATAGCCATCACGGTTACTGTTTTTCTTCGCAGTTTCCGGCGCTATATCGATGTGGGTATAATTGATATAGGAAGAGAATTTATCACTAAACTTCTTATTCAAGCCAAAATTCCAACCATAGGTATTCTCGCTGGTAATATTAGCATAATGACCTGTTGCACCATTATAAGCAATCATATTAGAAGCCTTGGTTTTAAAGTAGCTCAAGGTTGCGGTAAAGTCATTACCGAACTGTTGCTTAATACCGATTTCCTTGGTATTACCATCTGCTGCCTTTAATGACGGATCACCATATTTAGAATATAATTCCGCAATTTTAGGTGCAACAAAGAACTCTTTGTAAGATGCATATACATTAGTTTTTTCATTATCATAGCCAACAGTCACGCTCTTAGCGGTATTGCTGCCGAACTGAGAAGTTTTAGTATATCTCAAACCAGGAGTAATATTAAAGAATTTGGCAAATTTGAATTCATCTTGGATAAAGAATGCTTTATTATCAATGCTTTTTCCGGCAAATTTATTGGAACCGCCAGAAGCAGAATAATCGTTAACAGTATCCTTATAATAATCATAGCCGGCAATCAATGTATTATTGTCAACTTTATAGGTCAATTGGTCAGTAAAACCAACAGTCTTTAAATCCATCAGCCAAACACTACTAGGTTTATTATAGCTATCGTTAAGATTATTAGTATTGCGATAAATAACCATGCTGTTGCTTAACTCATCTGTCAGTTTTTGTTGCCATGATAAGGATAATTTGTCAATATCCTTTTTGCCTTTATTTCTGTCAGCAAGCTGTGGTAATAAACCACCTTGCGCCGGTCTTTCATAATCTGATTTATATTTGCTGTATTTTAATGTAACATCAGCATTATCACCAAATTTATGACCTAATGTCAGTTTATAGTCCTTGCTGTCAACCTTATGAGAAATTTTATCACCATCAGCATCTTTAAAATCTTTTGCCAGGTTTTTCTGAGCAGCAACCATCCAATAGGTACCATCTACATTACCTTGGTTCATGAATCTATAGGTCTGACGATTATAGCTACCACCAATTGCGCTTATAGAAGTACGTACACCATTTTCTGTTTGCTTTCTTGTAATAATGTTAATTACACCACCAACTGCATCAGCACCATACAGAGTAGAAGCAGAACCTTTCAATATCTCAATTCTTTCAACAGTGTCCAGATTTGCATATTCTGACGGAGACAAAGCACCAGAGGTAGAACCATTAACGTTAGCACGCATACCATCAACTAAGACTACTAAATTGGAAGAACCATTAATATACAGTCTGTTAGAAGAATAGTTTTCACCAGTCACGCCATAATTTTGTAAGGTTACGCCCGGTACGTCTTTTAAAGCATCACCTAAATCAGTATAATGCTTTTTCTCTAAATCCTCACGCGTAATAACCGTAACATCAGCTTGCGTATCGAATGCCTTTTGTTCGACTCTGCTTGCAGTTACAACCATCGTGTCCAGCGCATATTCCTGAACATCTTCAGCAGCTAATGCAGTTCCCCCCCAGAGCATACTTGTGCTCATGAGCATTGACATCAAAATAGCGTTACTCAAAACTTTTGCATTTTTCATTTACTCATACATCCTTTCAAAAAACATTTAGTTTTAAAACAGCTAATCTTTCATAGTCCTGTTCTATTACCAAACTCGTACTATTTTAAACTATATACTGTTCATACGGTCAAGAAAAAAATTTATTCTCCCCGCTCTTCCAGCTCTCCCTCCATCGACAAAAACAGCTCCTGCAAGGCCTGCTTTGTTTCCGGCTTAGCCTGCCACATACCACGCTGCTCTGCCTCCAGCAAAACTTCGGTAATACGATGCAGCGCCCACGGGTTTACCTCTTGCATCCATTGCTGCATATCCTTATCCAAGGCATACTTGGCCGCATACTTTTCATACATCCAGTCTTCCATAATATCGCTGGTTGCATCCCACTGGTAGCTCACGGCAACATACGTTGCCAAATCACCAGCACCCTTATAGCCATGCTTTTTCATACCTGCGATATGTTTAGGATTCATCGCCTCGCCGCGGAACCAACGCTTCAGCTCTTCCGTAAGGCTGCGCAGCTGTACCTTGCTCCGGTCCGAGCTGTCACTGACGTAATTGCGTGGCATACTGCCTTTATAGCTTCGCACCGCTGCAATCATGCCACCGCGATAATTATTATAATCATCGCCGCTGAGCATTGAAGATTCCCTGTGGTCAACATTTTGCACAGTAATATCTATCTGCGCCATACGCTTTTTAAAGGTTTCCGGCATATAGGTACCTTCACTGCCCTCGCCGTAGGCATGCGCACCCCATCTGGTATATACTGCGGCAATATCATCGATTGTCTCCCAGTTTTTCGCCTCTAAAACAGCGCCTGTACCGGCGCCATGTGCTCCCGGAGGATCACCGAACACGCGATACGAAGCCTGTCTCCAGGCCGCCTGCTTATCCAAGCCTGATTTTTCCAGCTCGCCTGCTTCCTCCAGTACATGCTTACACACAAAGTTCAGCTCAGTCGGCTCATCCAGAGATGCTATTCTCTGCGCAGCATCATCCAGCCAGATGACACTTCCGGGCATACTGTCCCTAAAGAGACCACTGATGCGTCCGGTTACGTCTACACGCGGACGCTGGAGCTCCTCCAAAGGAATAACCTCCAAATCAATGACACGTTGACTTCCCGGCTGCCATACCGGGCGCAAGCCCATCAGATATAAAAATTCGGCAACGCATTGTCCGTGATTACGCAAATTACTCGTAGCCCACAAAATTATACCGACGCTTTCCGGATAACGTCCTTCTTCTTCTATGAATCTGCCGATAACATCCTCGGCCATCTGCTTACCGATTTCCCAGGCAGGCTTCGTCGGTAGGCATCGTGGGTCGATACTGTAAAAATTGCGTCCCGTAGGCAGCAAATCAGCGCCACCACTTGTAGGCGCACCGCTGGGACAAGGGTCAATATATTTGCCGTTTAATGCGTTTAAAGTATTTTCCTGCTCCAATGTAGTCAAAAGCAGACTTGGGGCAATATGCTCGCAAATATACGTCAGAGATTGCAGCAGCTTAGCCCGCATTTCCCCCTGCAAAGCGTTCGCCCAGGATAAGCTGAATACTTCTTTAATTTTAGCAGCATCAAAGTCATTCTTTTGCAAAATCAAGATAGCTTCTCTAGCCTGCTCACGTATTTTGTCCAAAAGCATACCATAGGTCATGCTGCCATCAGCCAGCATCTGCTCGCTGTGCTCCATCAGCTCATAGTAATCATGCCCATGCATAGCAGCAAGGTTTTTCATCAGCGACGGCACCTTGCCGTTATCCAGCTTCGTCAACGCCAGCAAATACTCTACCAGCTCTTCTCCCTCCGGATGTACGCCCAAAACATGCAAACCTGTACTAATCTGCATATTCTTTAAATCCGTAATAAAGTTATGCAGCTTGCCGATATAATCATCAAAATCCACTGCTTCGCTTTCCGGAACATCCTCATCAAGATTACACTCTGCTGCTTTACTGCGAATCATTTCCTTAATGCTGTCCATGCCTGCGGCAGCAGCAGCATCATTTTTAAAGTGACAATATTCCTCCAACAGATTTTCCAAATCTGCTAATTCTTCGTAAGTACCGGAAACACTCATCGGCGCAGACAAATAGCTTATCAGGCAGGCAGCACTGCGGCGCTTGGCCTGAATGCCTTCACCGGTACAGGTAATCCAATAGGGATAGATGTTAGGGATATCACCGGTGCAGATATCGGGATAGCAGGCATTGCTCATAGCATTGCCCTTTCCCGGCAGCCACTCCAGATTACCGTGCGTCCCCACGTGAATCATAGCATCTGCGCCCCAAATATCACGCAGCCAGTGGTAAAAGCCAAGATAATGATGCGTAGGTGCGCAATCCGGCGAATGGTAAATTTTGCCCGGGTCATCGCCAAAACCGCGCGGAGGCTGAACCGTAACAAAAACATTGCCATTTAGCATACCGGGGACAATCAGCACATCGCCGTAGCGGAAAACCTCTCCCGGCGCTTCGCCCCAGTCACGCAAAAGCTGCTCCTGTGTTTTTGCCGGAAGCTGCTCATAAAAGCTTGCATAGTCCAGCTTTGCCAGCTTACCGTCAGCTGTTTCCAATAACGCTTCCGAGATGAAGCGTCTGTCATTAGTAGCATGTGCCGTAATATCATTTACAAAAGTCTGACTGTCTGGCGGTATATTATCCAGCTTGTAGCCCCGCTTTTGCATTTCCTCCAGCAGCAGGCGTACGCTTTCAATCGAATCCAGACTTGCAGCACTGCCGATATTGGAATTGGTCGGCGGATAATTATGAAAAACTATCGCTATTTTTTTATCACTAGGCTTTTTATAGCGTAGCGCTGCCAGCTTGCGTGCCTTTCTTGCCAGCATATCAATGCGGTCTGCCAGCGGCATGCGGTAATGCGTACCGTCTTCACGTTCCTCATTAGTAGAAACCGGCACAGAATGCAAGGCTCCGTCAAATTCAGGCATGCACACAGCATAGGAAACCTCATTCGGCGTCAGCCCGACCATGCTCTGCTGCCACCACTTATAAGGCATATAGGTATTTACTACCTGCAGCACAGGAACTCCCAGGTGCTGCAAATCCTGCAGCTTTAAAAAACCTGTTACTGTCAACGAAAAAACAAACGGATTTATCAGCACATCAATACAAGGCCGGCCGTTTTTATAGAAAAATCTTTCAAATGCTGTTGCCAAGCTGACAGCACCGATCTTTTCGTTCGGCATCGTGGTACTGAACACAGCAATAACATTACAATTTTGTGCTTCTATCGCCTTGATAATCTCATTTTGATATGCAAGGCGTTGCCAAAGCCAATCCTCACGCGAAAAGATAAAGCCCACGGTAGGCTTGCTGCTGTCATAATGTTTTGCCAGATATTCATCAAGCTCAACAAACTCATGCTTAAATTCAGGATGATAGATTCCACACCAGGGCAGCTGTTCCGGCAGCTTATAAGCTGTATTTTGCTGAGTAAAGGCAGCAACAAGATACAAACACAGATTCTGATAATTTTTCAGACCTCCGCAGGCAAGATATTGCTTCAGCAGGCTCTTTTGCTCCTCCTGCAGGCCATAATCCATCTTATCATCACCGGGGTCAATGATATCAAAAAGATGGCACAGCTTCTTCTGTTGTAAAAAGGCCGAGGCTTTTTTCAGATAATCACAGCTCAAGCCTGTTCCCATCCAAGTGCAAAAGAAAAATCCTGCACCCTGCAGTTTTTGCTGCCAATAGCCGTTCCACTGCTCACTGTCGTTGATTTGGATTACTTCTACAGCATTGCTGATTTCTTTGTCCTCTATGGTATTTAAAGCATCACGCATACCAACATAATGGGGTTCCATATTGGTTACAAAAATAATTTCTGCCATCTCCCTGCTCCTCTCAGCTTACTTAAAATACTCAGGATATATTAACTTATCAATTGCCAAAACACTGTCAGCAACATATTGGCTTACGCAATACATATCCTGACCGGGCAACGTTACCAGATTTTTATTTTGAATGGCTTTTACGGTTTGCAAGGACTTATCATTGAGCAATTCCTTTTCTATTTCCAGTGTATGCGTAGGCGCACCGTTCCATCCCGGCATAATAATGACATCAGGATCAGATTGGACAATAAATTCCTTGGAAACAGTGGTATTCTGCCCTGTCTGCAATTGCTCCATACAGTTATCAACCTGCGCATATTTGCAGATGTCGGCAAAAAGCGAGCCCTTAGTGCCAATCACACCATGACCTGACATCACAACCACCTTTTTCTGCTGTTTGATGTCGGCAGCCTTGATAACAGCCTGTGCCTTAGCGATTTTGGCATCATATTCCTTAATCATCGCTTCACCCTGCTGCTTAGCATCTACAACATCGGCAATCTCGCGAATCGCTTTTTTTATATTCTCCACCGTATATGGTGTTTTATAAACATAGACGCTGATACCCATATCGCGGATAGTCTGAATGCTGTCCGGTGTCCACCAATCTCCCAAAATAACAAGGTCCGGCTTTAAAGCCATGATACGCTCTACGCTTGGTGTGCCCTTGATACGTTCTTTAACCGCCTTGCTTTTTTCTACTACATGCGAAATTCCTGCATCATCACAAAGATAGCTTACAGAAGCTATACGCTCCGGCTCCACTAAACCAAGCAAAATTTCATCACAGCTGATGGAGAAGGAAACTATCCGCATAGGATGTGCCGGTACCTTTACCTCATAGCCCTTGGCGTCCTTGACAACTCTCGTTCCGTTGTTTTCCGGCTTATCATTGCCGCATCCTAGGCAAGAGCAACATGCTATAATTACACAAATAAAAAATACTGCTAACTTTCTCACTGTCATTCACCTTAAATATCTGCCAAATTTATTATTACAAATTCTGTAGACAAAACCAGTTTCTTTACTTCATCAAAATCTATAATCAGCACTGCTTCACATCCTTCATAGGTAAAAAGTACTTCCCCATTGCAGAGAACAGCACTTTGCGCATGGCTGCAATCCATGCCTTCTGTCCCCGTCTGATTACAGATAAGCACCGGAATACCATTGGCCGAACGGCTCAAACGCTTCCACGCCTCCTCCGGCGGTCCTGCATGACCTCCAGGCGGCCAGGCAGCAACAACTACAGCGAGCTCTGCTCCCTGCCTAGCAATTTTTTCTCCATGCTCGGCAAAATAAGCATCCGCACAGACCATAACACCGGTATTGATACCTTCTAAATTCCAAACCTCAAATTTTTCTCCGGGATGTGCCCAGTTTTCCGTTATCCACGGCACAACCTTCGTTTTATCGTGACGATTATAATATGTTCCGTCCGGCGAAATAATTGCGCAGCTGTTACGCGGAGTTTTTTCGTCGACAAAACCACAGCCCAAAAACAACCTTTGCTTGTATTGCCTGCAAGCCTCCATAAACTCCTGTAAAAGATTATTTTGCAGCGAAGCAAGCTGAAACTGCTTATCGCTGCGCATCATATAATAACCCTGCAACGCCATTTCCGGCGTCAGTACCCAGCTTGCGCCATACTGTGCCGCCAGCTTCATCCCCTGTAAAATTTTCTTTGCATTATCCGCTTGCGGTCCGCAGCAATATGCAAAATGCAAAAAGGCTATTTTCAAAATTCAGCACCTCGCTCTAAAAAAATCTATATATAAGTGTGGTGGCATAAGCGTTATCTGCCTATGCCACCACTGGTGTATGAGAAATAAGATTATAAGCTATTAGAATGTGTATTCTACGCCCGCAACAAAGTTACGGCCAGGCTGTGAATACCAGCCAACTCCGCCAGGATTACGCATGTCATATGTCATATCCGTATACATGCGGTCAAAGAGATTATTCAGCTTAAAGAACACATTCATACCCTTAACAGGCTTGTAGTTCAAAGCAATATTAGCAGTCCAAACACTCTTATAGGTATCTAAAACCTGCGCCTCATTAGATTTACTGCCGGGACGGTCTACGATACCTTTAATATTCAGGCTGCCGTTAAATTTAGTATCGTCATAGTTAAATGTCAAATCATATTGACCTTTCGGGATGTAGCCATTACGGTTAGGATTAACAGCTGCGGAAGTCGCAGGAATATAGGTATGTGTATAAGCTGCAGTAGCGCTGAAGTGCTCATCAAAAGCCTTAGTCAGTTGAACATCCCAGCCTTTAATAGTTTCTGCACCTGCATTGTAATACTTCCAATTAGCACTGTTGAAACCAATAAGATTATCAGACTCTGTACGGAAATAATGGGCAGAGAATGTTGTCTTGTCATCAATGCGTGTGTTAAGGCCAATTTCTTTGGTTTCGCCCTCTTCCGGGTTCAGCTTTTCACTGCCATAGAACGGATTGTACAGCTCATACATATACGGAGCGCGGAAGAATTCCTTGTAAGATACGTACATGTTGGTCATGTCGTTAAATTTATAGGAAAGTACACCACTGCCTGTAGTTTTGTTGCCATATTCGGAATGCTTAGAAAAACGTACACCGGGAGTAAAGCCCCAATCACCGAACTGCATTTGGTCCTGGATAAAGAATGCCTTATTATCAACAGTACCGGTCATGCTCGGTGTGTACTGATCGTGATATTTATTCATGGCATCTTTATAATAATCATAACCACCGATGATAGTATGATTGCCATCCTGATAAGTCAGCTGTTCTGAGAAGCCCCAGGTTTTTTCACGCATCAACCACAAGGTTGCAGGGTGTCTTATATCATCGTCCAAATCTGATGTACGGGAGAAGTAAGTAAGTCTATTACTCAGCTTATCGTTAAATTTGTAGTCAAAAGAAACAGTATACTTGGTGTTATCCTTCTTGCCTTCTGTCATTCCACCGGTAAAAACCGTCGGTCCCATCATAGAAGCATCTGTTTCCGGTCTGCCGTAATCCAGCTTATAGCGGGAATAAGATACATTGATGTCTGCTTTATCAGCAAACTTTTGTCCCAGCTTTACACCATAGCTCTTGCTGTCTATTTTATTAACTGTTGTATTGCCATGACCGTCTTTATACTCACCCATTTTATCGGTTTGACCGTTCACAGTCCAATAAAAGCCGCCTTTAGTCATACCTTCATTGTAAACATTATAGGTTTTCTTGCCATAGCTGCCCCAAGCGCCGGAAATTTTAGTAGTGCTTGCTCCGGCCTCCGGCTTGCGGGTGATAATATTGATTACGCCGCCGACAGCATCACTGCCATAAAGAGTAGAAGCAGAACCCTTCAGTACCTCAATACGTTCAATATTGTCCATATTGCTTACTTCAGATGGCTGAAATACGCTGGATACAGAACCGTTGGTATTGGCTCTTTGACCATCAACCAAAACTAAAACATGACTAGTACCGTTTACATACAAATAATCGGCAGAATAATTGGCACCTGTAGCACTGTAGTTTTGAATAGCAACACCAGGAACTGCACGCAAAGCTTCACTTACAGTCTGATAATGCTTTTCTTCAATATCCTTACGGGTAACAACGTTTACGTTAGCATTTGCTTCAAAATTGCTTTCTGCAATTCTGCTGGCAGTAACAACCATCTGATCAAGGTTAAATTCGCTGATTTTTTCTTCAGCAAACGCACCTTGCGCATTGCCGGCACAAATACCGGTTATCAGCATACACATTAATAAGCTCTTAGAACTCTTCTTCACAATAACACCTCATCTTCATAAACTACAGAACAACTCTTGACAAATGCTATGTCAAGCATTTTAATAATATATAGAACCAAAATCCTAATTGTTCTGCTTATCATTAAGAAGAATTTTAAAGTATCTACCTATAGTAGAGTCAAGCATTATTTTTACAGGTGAATTTATGAATAAATTATCAGAAACATATTTTACAATCGGAGAATTTGCCTCTCTGTTCAAGCTATCGAAGCAAACATTATTTTATTATGAACGCAATAATATTCTTAGGCCTGCTTATATTGATGAAAACGGTTATCGCTATTACTCTTTAGAACAGTATTTTATCTTTGATATTATTATCAATATGCGTAAACTGGGAATCCCCTTGAAAGAAATTGCCGATTATATCCAAAACAGGGATGTTAATGCTTTGCAGCTTTTTTACAAACGCAAACAAACAGAATACCAGGTACAGATTGATATTATGCAACGCAACATTACTAATCTGCAGACAAAAATCAATCGCCTTGAAAAAATAAAAAATGTTACTACTGATAAGATTACTTTGGAAGAGCAAGCTGAAGAATATTATATAGCAACACCTTTATCTGTTCATGAAATATCACTTAAAGAAAAAATAAAGTTGGTTGCCAAACACAACTATACTTTCGCCAGCAGCGAATTGTTAAATGAATATCTAATGGGATATATCCTACCTAACGAAGCTCTGCAGCAAGGCAATTTTTTAGCAATATCACATCTTTATACCCGTATCTCCCATCCTGATGAATACACCGACGTGCAAATTAAAAAAGCAGGCCTATACGCCTCCATTTATACTCCCAACGGTTTCCATACACAATACGAATACTCTTTCAAAAAGCTTTTGGCATTCATTGAACGTAACGCTTTAACAATAATCGGCGATGTGTATATTGAACAATTAAGGAATTATTGGTCTACTGCTGATTATACAAAATATATTGTAAAAATAATGATACCTGTAGATTATCTCTAAAAAACAAGCCCCTAAAGCAATCTTTTAATTACTTTAGGAGCTTATTCGTCATTATTTTGCTTCGCTTAACACTTTTTGAAACAGCTCATGCACTTCTTTATCGGATTTTCCTTCAGCCATAGCAGCTTTGGCCTGTTCGACGGCATTTTTATAATTTTTGTGCGCTGCATCATCAGGAAGATTATCGATATCATAATTCATGACACTATTGAAAATCTCATGAATTTCTTCTACTGATTTCCCTGCAGCTTTTGCAGCCTCAACATGCTTCATGGCCATTTTATAGCGATAGCCTGCGTGGGGTGTATTAGGTAAAACATATTCCGGGTGTGACATATCTTATCCTCTCCTCTGTATTTATTTTTTGGACAAGTATATTCTACGGTATATACTCATAGTAGAGTAAAGCACTTTTTTCATAAAACTATTTTGGATAATATTGAGTCAAAATTGCGAAAAGCAAAGCTTCTCTTTTCTCCCCAACTTCACTATCTGACTAATAAATGTTATAATAAACATAACTATTACGCAACGTATTGTGTTAAAGAACCAAGGTGATACTTTATGAGCAAAAATCCTAAGCTATACTATACTGCAGGCGAGCTGGCAGATCTTTTTGAGCTGCCGAAGCAAACCTTGCTTTATTACGATAAAATGGGAATTCTGTCGCCGGAATTCATTTCTGAAAACAACTACCGCCATTACTCTCTCAAACAGTATTTGATTTTAGAGGTCATTTTGAACATGCGCAAGCTGGGAATACCTATATCTAAAATCAAGGAATATCTGGAAGAACGCAGCATTGACAGCCTGCAGGCTCTCTTACAAGCTAAAGACCGTGAATGCGAGGATATTATTGCACGTAACGAAAAAATACGCAAAAATATTCAAGTTGTTTTTCAACAGCTCGACAAAATCCGCGAAAGCCGGCTTGACCAGATAACCGTCACCTTCCGCCGCAGCAAGCGATTCCTGCTAAGTCCTGTGCCGCCGGAATGCAGCGGTGACGAAAGCATTAAAATTCTTGCCGGACATAATCTGAAGGTTTTTTCCAAGGAACACTTCAAGGAAAAAGCTGTCGGCTGGCTGGCAGACAAGGATTGCTTTTTGGCAGGTGAATACAGCCGACCGCTGGCTTACTTTTCCAGCGTTAATCCGGATTACCACGGAAAAATGGAATGCTACACCCGCCCAGCCGGACTCTATATGACGCAACGCTTTCAGGGTACCTTTCGTGACCATGTGCAGGAGCTGGCGGAGCTTTTCAAAGCTTATATGCAACGTAATAAGCTATACGCCGTAGACAATCTTTATATTATGCCGTTAAAAAATCATTGGATGACGCCGAAGCCAGAAGAATATATCTACCAGATTTCCCTACGGGTTGAGCCTGATGAAAATTAAAAGCTGCACTAGCCAGCATCTTATTTGATGCTGATTGGTGCAGTTTTTTAATCTTACGCTATTTCTACTTCACCCTTAAATGCTGCGCCCCCTGCATAGCAAAGGCTTCGCCGTAGGCAGCATGGGCAATTTCCTGCACGCCAAAGACTACATCCTGTGAGCAGTTATAGATATAACCCTCGTTGGGATAAAACAGCTGCTTATTTTTAATAGCGCGCATGGTCTGCAGCGACGGGTCCTCCAAAAATTCGCGATTATATTTCTTGATATCAAAATTGCCATGGTCGTTATACACCGGCATTATCAGTAAATCCGGATCAATCTTCACCAGCATTTCCTTAGTAATCTGCTGGCCGTTTTTGATTCCTGCAGCCGAAACGCCGTTGATAACGCCTGCTTCCTTACACATATCGTCAAAAATGCAGCCCTTGCCGCCGTAGGAGCTCATCAGCGAAACAAGGACGATTTTCTTCGGCTGCTGCAGCCTGAGCGCCGCTACCTGCTGCTTCACCTGCGCCAGTCTGCTGTCCATCAGCTTTACCAGCTCTTCTCCCTTACTGTCGGCGTGCATGGCTTTGGCGATAGTGCGCACGTTTTGCCTGATATCATCAATAGTTGCTGGTCCCTTCAAAACAATGACGTTCATGCCCAGATTGCGCAAATTTTCGACACGGTTCATGTCGCTCCAATCGTAAGCAAAGACTACGTCCGGCTTCAGCGCCAGCACCTCTTCTGCCGAAGGGTTTTTGATTTTGTGCTGAATTTTTTTAGCCTGCTCTACAAGGTTGGAGCTTACCGGGTCATCGGCAAGATAATTGACGGCAACCAATTTATCTTCCATACCCAGGCCCATGATTATGCCATCGCTGCTGAGTGCCAGCGTCAGTACCTTTTGCGGTGCCTGCTTGAACGTAGTCACTGTTCCATGCTCGTCTGTCACAGTATAGCTGCCGCCTGCGGCAGCGTCTTTACCGCCGCTGCCTTGTCCGCAGCCTGTGACTAAAAGCAGCAGCAACAGCAGTAAACAAAAAAATTTCTTCATGCTTCATGCCTCTATTCTCATCGTTTTATTTCAGCGGTATTGACTTATATGCGGCAATACCGACAATACAGTAATTTATATTATAAAGTATATAGCACTATGATAGTCAAGAGTAAAGAAAAGCAAAAGAGAAAATAAACACTTGTTTTTATTTCATTTGTATGTTATAATTATTTCAGTTGCATGGGTAGCCGTTTTCCAACGGAGGTCATGCCTGGTTGTGAGAACCAGTGGCGTTTGTCGAGCTTTCGGCAAACGCCTTTTTTATATCTCTTCCTATTGCAAATTAAGCCAGTCCTACCATCTTATATATTTTTCATTACTTGTGTGTTATAATTAAAGGAGGAAAGTATGAGTTCCAAACAATACCCGGAAAGCCTCATCCGCAATCGCGAAAGGCTTATTGAAAAGGCCAAACAACTGAACCTATTCAGTGATGCAATGGCTAAAATGGTCTTTACTGATTCAGGTGCCTGCGAACATGTTTTACGTATCCTTTCCGGCATCGATTCACTGGTCATTAAGGAAAATCGTACTCAAATGGTCATTAACAAATTTGCATCCAAGGATATTATTATGGATGTTCTTGTAGAAGATGCAAACAATAAGCTCTACGAAATGGAAATTCAAAAAAGCGATGGTAAAATTGACCATGCTAGACGCATGCTGTACTATTCTTCGAGCATCATTGGTAGCTATTTGCCAAAGGGCAAGGACAAAAAATATAAAAGCGTTCCCGATTTATATATGTTTTACATAACCGAGCCTGATATTTGGCATTTAGGTTGTACCTGTTACAATGTAACCAAGCGCCTTAATAATTTACCAATGAAATACGATGATGGTCTGCATATGTATTACGTTAACGCAGAAGTTAATGATGGCTCTTCAATTGCCAAACTAATGCAGTATTTTAAGACTGCGGAAGCAGATGACTTAAGTCAGGGAAAATTATCTAAACATGTCAATTATCTAAAGTCTACAAAGGAGGGAAAAGCCGCCATGTGTGAATTTACTGAAAGAATTTTTAGCGAGGGTAAAGCTGAGGGTAAAGCTGAGGGTAGAGCTGAAGGTAGAGCTGAAGGTGAAGTTAGCGCCAACTACGCTGCAGCAAAACGTATGCTTTTAAAAGGAAACAATTCGCTTCAAGATATTGCGGAATTTACTAACCTGCCTTTGAGCAAGATTCAGGAATTGCAAGCTGAACTTAAAAATGCTTAAGCTTTTAAATATGCTTTTGCCTTTATTGCCGTGCGCTACGCGCACGGCTTTTTGTTTGCACTCTATGCTCCCCCACACGTCAAAAAGGCGGCGCAGTGCGCCGCCTTAAGGGTTAAACTGTTATGTCGTTAGAAAGTGTATTCTGCGCCGATGATAAAGGAACTTGTATTCTTATCACTTACTCGTAAAAGGGACTGGCTTTTAATGACCGTAAACAATTAAGGGCTAGAGATATCGTCTATTGGCAGGTGGATGGCAGCAATAACGCTGCAAGTGATAATCTGGATGATGTATATTCTGACGGCAAGGCTTTTAAAGGCATTGCCACAATAGCAAAACAGGGGTATTATTTCGCCGCAAGTATTTTTTATTTTATATAATGAACATCATAGGCTATGGACTGTACACGCTTAGCATCTGCATCGTAATCAAAAAGCAGCACCGCAGGCTCACCGCTGTATGCCAGCTTCAGCTCACCCTGGTCGATAACTACACTCTGCCCCACATTCATATCCATCCACTGCGGGGAACCGGTCTGGTTGCAGACAATCACTGTCACATCCGTTACCTTGGATGCATTAATCCAAGCTGGAAGCGGATTGCCGCACACCTGCGTCGGCGGCCAGGCAGCCATGTCGACAATTATTTCTGCACCCTGCGCCTTAGTCCCTTCGTAAAATTCCGGGAACCACAAGTCGGCGCACACCAACACTCCTGTCTGCAGACCGCTGCAGGGAAGCACGGTAACGGCATCGCCTTTGTCAGCCCAAGCCTCTGCTCCCACTTTACCGCCAAACAGCTTGCGATGACGGCCGATCAGCTCGCCATCAGGTCCGAAAACCAAACAGCTGTTGAAGTTTTTATCACAAGCAGCATCATATTCACCACAACCTAAAAAGAGGGTAATGCCGTATTCACGACACAGTTTACGCAGCGGCTCCAGCTCAGGTGACGGCTGAGGCGCTACCACAGCATTTTTATTTATGTAATAAAAATAATATCCCTGTACCGCTGCCTCCGGTGTTAATACCCATTCCGCTCCCTGCTCCGCAGCCAGACGCACTGCCTGCTTCAATATCTGCAGATTGCACTCCTGTGGCCCGCAGCTGAGCTCTAAATGACATAAAGCAATTTTCATTATATTGCCTCCGAATATTCTAAACAATCGTTATTTTTATTTTATTCCATATACTAGGAATATAGTCAAGCTAAAGATGCTCTAAACAAGCTTTAATATATAAAAAAAGCATGTAGAAAAGCATAATTCCATGTCAAAACTAACATGAAGCATGTTAGTTTTAAGAAAAAGAAACGTCAGCAAATCGGATTTGATTGTTACGTACCCGATGCTGACGTTTTTTTACTTTTGTATGTGTTTTATCGCTTCACGCTTCATGCTGCATTCCGCGCCATAGTCAGACTTATCCTCGAAGCCATACCAACGTGCGAAGCAACCGCCGCCGCACAATTTAAAATCGTCGCATTGGCGGCAAAAGTCCATCGACTCGGCAATCACCTGCTTAGTTTTTTCTACCAAAGCAGGCTCTAAGCCGTTATATACATTGCCAAGGTAAAAATCCGCATTGCCTACCAACGAAGAGCAGGCGTAAATATCACCCTTGGCATCTACAAAGGCTGCTTCGCCGTTCATAGCGTAGCAATGGCCGAAGGTCAGACTGCAATCCTTACACAAAAGCTGCGCCCGCTCCTGCTGCGCAATCGCTATGCGCATCCCTGTGAGCTTCGCCAGCTCATCGCAGCGCGCAAAAACGCGCTGCATAGCCTGCTGCATCGCTGCAGGCGTAGGCGGCTGCAGGTCACGGCCACGTCCCTGCCCACGCAGGATGTCAAAGCCGATTTTGCGGATGTTGCCCAAAAAGTAGGCAAAATCCACGATACCTTCCAGCGTATCTACATTTTCCGACGTTACTACGCAGGTTACGCCGCAGGCAATATTGTTGCGGCGCAAAACCTCAATACCCTTCAAAATCTCACCGGTCGCACCGTAGCCATTCTTTTTCAGCCTCAGCTTGTCGTTGACCGCAGGCCTGCCGTCAAGGCTCACGCCGATTGCTACCTTGTTCTTATAAAGGTACTTGGCAATCTTATCGGTAAGCAGAGAGCCGTTGGTCTGCAGCTGCAGTACGGCAGGCAGCTTTTCCTGATGCACGTAGTCTACCACTGCCTGCAGGCATGCAAAGTTCAGCAGCGGCTCGCCGCCGCTGAACTGAATAACAAAGCGTTCACCGCCGGCTGCTGCCAGCTTAACAGCTGCCAGCGCAGTGGAAGCTGACATCATAGTGCGGTCATGCTCAGCGGCATAGCAGTAACGGCAGACAAAGTTACACTGGCCGGTCAGGCTCAGCACCAACATCTTAATGCTCATCTGCTCTGTCCTCCAGCTCGCCTTCCATATCCAAATAGAGCTTTTGCAGCTCCTCCTTGGTTTCCGGCTTAGCCTGCCACAGTCCGCGCTGCTCTGCCTCCAGCAGAATTTCCGTCATGCGCTGCAGCGCCCAAGGGTTAACATCGCGCAGCCATTCCTGCACTACCGGGTCAAAGGTATATTTTTCAGCATATTTTTCGTACATCCAGTCCTCCATAACGGCGCTCGTCGCATCCCACTGGAAGCTGTGCGCAATCATGTTGGCCATATCGGCAGCGCCCTTATAGCCATGCTGCATCATGCCCTTGATAAACTTGGGGTTAATAGCCTCGCTGCGGAACAGGCGCTTTGCCTCCTCCTGCACGCTGTGCATCGTCACACGCGTCCTGTCGGTACTGTCGCCGCAGTAGGAGCGCGGCGCACTGCCCTTAATCGAGCGTACTGCGGCAATCATGCCACCATGATAGGCATTGTAGTCATCACTGCTGAGCATATTGGTTTCGTGGTTATCCTCGTTTTTAATCGTGATATCCAGGCTCCCCATACGTTTGCGGAACTGCTGCGGCAAAAATTTGCCTTTAGTTTTGCCACCGTAAGCATGACCGCCCCAACGCACATAAACATCGGCAATATCATCAATGGTTTCCCAATTCTTGCTTTCCAGCAGCGCCGCAACACCTGCGCCATAGGTTCCCTGCGCATCGCCAAAGACACGGAAGGCCGCCTGACGCCATGCAGCAGCGTGGTCCATACCCTCCTGCTGCTCCAGCTCCTTGGTATCCTCCTGAATATGCTTACGCACAAAGTTTAAATCATCAGGCTCATCCTGCTCCGCTGCTAAAAGCACCGCCTTGTCCATTACTTGCATTACCGACGGCATAGTATCGCGGAAGAGGCCGCTGATACGCGCCGTAACGTCAATACGCGGACGTTTGAGTTCCATCAGAGGAATGACCTCCAGGCCGTTGATACGCAGGCTGCCGCTCTGGTACTTGGGACGAATGCCCATCAGATAGAGGAATTCGGCAATGCACTGTCCGTGGCTGCGCATGTTTGCACCGGACCAGAAGACCATACCGATATTTTCGGGATAATGGCCTTCCTCCGCAATGAAGCGTTCTACCACCTGGTCGCCCAGTGTCTGGCCGATTTCCCATGCCGCCGGTGTCGGCAGGCAGCGCGGGTCTACGCCGTAGAAGTTACGGCCCGTCGGCAGCAAATCAGCGCCGCCGCTAGAGGGAGCACCACTAGGACCAGGCTCGATATATTCGCCCTCAAAGCCACGCAGCATATTGGTAATTTCTTGCTTCGTCAAAAGCAAATTGGGGTAAAGTGTATCTACAATATAGTTGCAGACCACTTCCAGCTTTTCTCTGCTTTCCGCCGGTGCCTGCTGCACCCAGGGCAGCTGCAGAGCATCAGCAACCGCATCCTTGACAAAGTCACGCTGCTGCAGGCAGCGAATCAGCTCGCGGCACTGATTGGCGATACGGTCGATTAGCATACCATAGGTGATATTCAACGGTTCGTATATCAGGCTGCTGTTTTCCAGCAGATAGTAATAATCAAAGCCATACAGCGCTGCTATTGCTTGCGTCAGGCTGGGGATATTGCCGTTATCAAGACGCAGCAGCAGCCACAGATAATCCTCCAGCTGCTGATCCTCCGGCGGCTGTCCCATAATATGGAGGCCTGTGTGTACCTCCATATTCTTCAAATCCGTAATGTAATTATGCAGATTCATCACGTATTCGTCAAAGGGCTTTTCTGCATCGTAAGTAACCTCATCCTGCAGGTTAGCCTCCGCAACCTTTTCCAGCACCAGCTCCTGCAAGCGCGGCAGATTATCCGGCTGCGTGCTGCTGAAGTGCACGTATTCGTCCATGAGCTTTTCCAGCTCCTCCAGCTCGTCATACACTCCCGCTTGTGTCTGCGGCGCCGGCAAATGCTCAATAAGGCAGGCAGCGCCACGGCGTTTTGCCTGAATGCCCTCGCCGGTAATAGTGATATTATAAGGATAAATGTTCGGCAGATCTCCCAGCGCCAAATCCGGGTAGCAGCTGCAGTCAAGGCCGGCGTTCTTGCCCGGCAGCCATTCCAGGCTGCCATGCGTACCGATATGCGCAACAGCGTCTGCCTGCCACACATCGCGTACCCAACGGTAGAAGGCCAGATATTGATGCGTCGGTGCAACGTAAGGATCGTGGTAGATTTTTTCCGGGTCCTCGCCAAAGCCACGCGGCGGCTGCACGGTTACGAAAACATTGCCGTTCATCGTTCCCGGTACCAGAATATCGCCGTCATATTCCATGACAGTACCTGGCGTTTCGCCCCAATCCTTCACCAGCTGCTCCTGCACCTTTTTATCCATCAATGCAAAGAATTCTTTATATTCTGCTCCCTTCAGCTTATTGGCAGCATCAACCTGCTTTTCCGTCAGCATACTGCGGTCGTTGGTGGCATTGGCTGTCAGCTGTTTGATAAATTCCTTCGTATCCTCAGGAATCCAATCTACCTTATAGCCACGCTCGCGCATAGCAGCTAGCACGCGACGGATGCTTTCGATTGTATCTAAGCCGATAGCACTGCCGATGTTGGAATTACGTGGCGGATAGTTATGGAAGATAATCGCGATTTTTTTCTCGCTGTTAGCCTTGTGGCGCAGCATCGCCCACTTCTTCGCCTTGGAAGCCATGCGTTTTACACGCTCCGCATTCGGCAGATAGCGCACATCACCGTTTTCCAGAATTTTTTTATGCGCTATGGGCACACCATGGATAATACCATCAAACTCCGGCAGGGAAACGCTGATAGAAACCTCCATCGCATTCATGCCTTCAAAGCTATCCTTCCATTCCTCGAAGGGCGCAATTGTCGTATAAGCAGCCAAAACCGGCACGTTAAGCTTTTTCAGATAATCAAGGTTAATCGAACCGCCGGTAGTCATAGAAAACTTCATCACGTTCAGCAGCACATCGATTGCAGGCACACCGTCTGCCGTGCAGAAGAAGCTGTTGAAAACCTGCGTCAGACTGGGCATGCCCATTTCTTCAAGTGGCATACCGTTGCTGAAAACGCAGACAGCGTTGACGCCCTGTGCTTCTAGCTCTTCTATCATCGCAGTCTGGTAGGTCAAATCGCCCCACACCCATTCATCGCGGTAAAAAAGAATGCCCGCTGTCGGACGGCCGCTGACGCAAAAATCGCGCTGATATTCTGCTAAATCGGTATAAACCTTTTTCGCCCGCGGGTGATAAATACCGCACCAGTGAATCGGATTCGGCTCATCAACTGTAATAGCCTCACCCTGCAGCAGCTGCTGCAGGTATTGCCACAGATTGTAATAGTTGATTTCGCCGCCGAACATGCAATATTTTTTGATAACAGCAAGCTGCTCTGGTGTCAGTCCCTGCGCCAGCTCGCCTTCCTTGCTGCCGGCAGCATCAATATAAAATGGCAGGCGCAGCTGCTTCAGCAGGCTTACGCAGCGCTGCAGAAATGGTGTATCCAGACCAGTACCCATCCATTTCATAATGACCAGCTTGGAGCCAGCAAGCTCCTTGTGCCATTTATCATCCCAAACCGTCGCATCGGTAATCCAGCGGCAGGCGCAGGCATTATCCAGCTTGCCCTCCTGCTGCAGCTTTTCCATAGTCTGCTGCATCATGCCCATGCGGCGGATAACATTCGTCAAGAAAATAACCTTCATAATTTCTACCTCATCTTAAAAGAACTGCTTCTGCATTCTGCGCAGCAAATACAGGAAGTACGGCGTACCCAGAAACGCTGTCATAATACCTACACGCACCTCTGCCGGCGGCATAATAACACGTCCCAGCGAATCGCAGAATACCAGAAAGGCTGCACCGCCAAGAGCGCTGGCAGGCAAAAGCACGCGATGGTCAGGACCAATCAGCATACGCATCATATGCGGAATAACCAGGCCGACAAAGCCAATGTTGCCACTGACACAAACAGAGGTAGCAGTAGTCATAGCAGCTACGAAAAGCAAACCCATACGAAAAGCAGTAACAGGCATACCAACGGCCTTAGCTTCCGTTTCGCCCAGCACCAGAATGTTCAGGTGACGTGCCAGCAGGCACATAATAATAATGCCGCACAGCACAGGTCCCACTGCCAGATATACGTGCTCCCAACGACGGTAATCAAGACCGCCGACCATCCAGAACAGATATTGCTGCAGCTTCTGCTCGTTCATAAAGGTGAGCAGACCGGAGGTAATGGCACCCAAAAGCATACCTACGGCAACGCCTGCCAAAAGCAGCGTCATAACAGGAATTTTGCCGTTACGCATCGCCAAAAACACTGTTAGGCACACAGCGCAGATACTGCCGCAAAAGGCAAAGGCCGGCATAGCAAACATACTGCCAGAGGCTGCACCCAAAGCAATAGAAAGCACCGCACCGGTAGCAGCACCGGAGGAGATACCGATAAGACCGGGATCTGCCAGCGGGTTGCTGAAGATGCCCTGCATTACAGCGCCGGAAATACCCAGCGCCGCACCTACCAGCACACCTACCAGCATACGCGGCAGGCGGATATACCAGATAACGGCAAGCTGCTCCCTGCTGTAATCAGCCTCGGTAAAGCCCGGCAGATTCAGTTGAGCGCCGATAACCGCCAACGCTTTTCCCACAGGCACATCTATCTGACCGAAGGTCAGAGATACACAGGCAATAACAACTAAGAGAACTGCTAAAAGAATAATAGCCAATGGACTCCGTTCACGTTTAATAATCATCTACAAACACACTTCCTCAAAAAATTTCCGGATATACAGCATGCGCAATGTTTTCAATAGCATCGACAATATGCTGGCTGGCAACATAGCGGTATTTGTCCGAAACAAACTTAATCTGCTTGTTGCGTACAGCCTTAACATCGCGATAAGCGGGGTCATTCATTACGGCATAAGCATAACCCTGCACATCCTGTTTATTGTTATAATTCCAGGTCGGCAGCATAAAAATATCCGGATTTATGCGTACCACCTGTTCCTTGCTGATAGCAGGCATACCATGCTCACTATTGTTTTCATCGGCAACAATAGCCGCGCCGTTGATAACATGCGCCATCGTCAGCATGCTGTCGAGCAAATCTCCTCTACGCCCCATGGCAGAGGTAAAATTAAAGGCTACGGCAACGCGCCTTTCGCTTGACGGAATCTGGCGCAAGCGTTTTTGCAGCTGCTGCAGGTGCGTGTCCATCTTCTGCACCATCAGCTCCCCCTGCTGCTTTTCGCCCACCGCTGCAGCTATGCCGCGGATTTTGTCGCACATCTCCTTGTAATTATGCGGACTGCGCGCTATATATACAGGTACGCCCAACCCCTCCAGACTGCGGACCAAATCACTGGAGGTGGCTGTTGAAGCAACGACAAGGTCAGGCTGCAATGCGTAAACCGCTTCCGTATTCTCCGGCACCTTGCGTCCCACAGTATAGGCCTGCTCCTTGGTAATAAAGCTTATTTCGCTGTCGCCTGCCCAACGGCTATAGGCCATAATGCGTTTGATATCAACCAAATCAGTAAGGATTTCATCCGTACCATAGGTAAGCGAAACTATTCGTTGCGGCTTATGCTCAAAGTGCAGCGTCCTTCCGGCATCGTCCGTAACGCTATAGGCCACATCCGCCGCCGGCGAAGCAGGAACATCTGCAGCCTGCTGCTTACTGCATCCTGCAGTAAAAATCAAAAGCAGCAGGCTTATAATCATCAATAGCTTTTTCATAAACCACCTACTCTATCTTGCGCTTTTTCCTGCGGATAAAGCAATTCCACAGTCGCTCCAGCATGTAAGCACTGCCTTGCAGGCCTACCATAGGCTGATTAGTAATAAACACCTCATCATTCGTAGGATAGCAGATATTGCAGGCCTCAAAGCTACACTGCTTTCTGCGGTAAAGAACCGAGCTTTCGCTGCTGCTTGCCAGCAGCAGCACATTATCACAGGTTTTAAAATATTCGCTGATGGCAGCATCATCCACACCAACAGTATAAATCGCCTCTGCAGTGTCGCAGGCAGGCGCGTCCTTGAGCGCTTGTTGGCAGATAACCGTCAGCCTGCCGATATCGGTCCATTCCGTGCGCAGCGTTTGTGCGAGGCACAGCGCCTGTGTAGCAGGCGCGCTGACGAGCACGTTGTCAAACCACATGCTGCCCCAAAGCGCAATCGCTTCATTATTACGGCTCAGCAAATAATTATCCTGCGCCTGTGCTTCTGCCGTCACCTTATCCAACGCAGGAGCCGGCAGCTGCGCATTGATCTGCTGCAGCCAGCGCAGCGTTCCCTGCACCCCGTAAGGCAGTCCGGCAAAAATATACGGCGTGCCGTATTTTTTCTGCAGATATTCAGCCAGCGGCAAACCCAGCTCCGCATTGGTAACAATGTTCAGCGAAGCCTCCGGCAGGCGCTGCAGCTCTTCCAACGTGCATTCACAGCCAGGAGTGCAAAGCACCTCATATCCTGCCATCTGCAGCAGTCTTTTCAGCTCCTGCGTATCGGCAGCACCCTGCAGATAAAATTCCGATTGTCCCAAAATATTTACAGCCAAGGGCTTTGCTGTCGCAGTCTGCGGCAGCAGCTGCGCAAACAGCTTCTTGGCAGCCTTGGCGTAGCCCTCGGCAAAGCCGCCGACCATACCACCGCTGTCGAGCGTAACTACCGGAAACGGCAGCTCCAGCTTACGCGCCATACCTGCCAGATCATCACCGATTAAGCTCAGTGAACAGCTGCTTTCCAAAAGCAGTACCGAAGGCTTGTGACCATCCTCCAGCATGCGCTGCAGCTCCTGCGTCACATATTCCTCTGAGCCGTAAATAACAGCGTTATTATCAGGCTGTGAACCAAAAAAGCGCGTATACATATCGGGACGCGCCTTTTCCAAATGGCGTAAAGCATAAAAATAACACCACAACGGTCCGTTAATCAAAACCTCACTCTTGTCAATAGCAGCAAAAAAGGCTCCTGCACCTGTCAGCGCACAGGTATTCACACGCTCGCAGATATTGCCCCAGCCTTGCTTTTCAGACATAGCGCACGCCTCCCTTCAGTCTGCTGCACAGACTCTGATAGATTCCCTGCATCATCTTGACCTCACCGGCAACAGCAACCTGCGGCAGCATCGGCAGGAAAATTTGGCGTGCTTCCTTATTCTGCAGCTCGTGCGTCGTCAGCACGATGTCTGCCTCCGCCACCAGCTTTTCGCCCTCCGCCGTAGTATAAACAGGCACATCGCTGTTTTCCTGCACAACCTTCAGCATCGCTTCGCGCTCATCACCATCATAGGAATCCAGCAGGATAATACCAGTAAGATTCAAGCGCAAAAGCCTGATAGTCTGCAGGATATTGCCCGGATGAAAATATCTCAGTATGCGGCCGATGCACAGCACTGTTTTCTTGCCTTCCGTTACCGGCAGAAAATGCTGCAGCTGCTCACTTAAGCGCTGCTGCTCCAGCTTCAGCACCTGCTGCGCCAACTGCTCACGTCCCAGCATACGGCCGATGCTGATAATCCAGTCCTGTGTTTCCTGCCAGCCGACAGGATAAATATCGGCCAGATAATGTGTGCCGTATTTTTCCTGTAGCTGCTCTGCAACCTTACGCAGGCCGATATGCGTCTGCCCACGGCCGCCAAGCACAACCGCATATTCGGCAGCCGCCACCTTTTCCAGCTCATCCATAGCCATATAGCCGGGGAACTGACCGATAACCTCTACGCCGAATTCCTGCAGAATACGGGTAACCTCTTTTGCGTAATGCCCCCACGGGCCACCGTTATCACCTAAAAGCAGGACGCTGTCCTTTTGCTTGGCGCAAGGCTTCACAAAGCGCTCCAGCAGCTTTTGGGTAATTTCAAAATAACCATCATAATATTCTGCACCTAAAAAGCCACAGCATTCCACAGTCAGAATAGGAACATTATATTCCTCCTCCACCTCGCGTGCCACAGATTCCACATCATCACCGATAACACCGGCAACGCAGGAATTGGCAATCATCAGGCATTTGGGCTTATAGGTTTCAATGGCAAAGCGCAAACATTTTTCTAAACGCGCCGCACCGCCGAAAATTGCGTCCTTTTCCTGCATCTGGCTGCTGAGCAAAGGCACGGAACCCCATTGCTCGCGCTCATTCTCAGAAAGTGTGCGATATTGGGAATTTATATCCATCGTGCGTGCTACATGAGCGCAGGCACGCGGACTGTGAAATACAACTACAGCGCCATTCATATAGGCAACAGCGCGCCACACGCCCGGCATACTGCAGCTGCAGCTTTTACGTGCGCTGTAAAAGCGTCTTGTTTTAATTGCCATATTCGGCCACCAGCTTTTCAAGCTCCTCAAAGCTCATCGGCGTAGGAATAGCCATATTTTCATTATGCCAGATATCGTGCGCCAGCTGGCGGTAAACACCGGCCTGAGCACTTTCCGGTGCATATTGCAGCACTGTCTGGCGATTGTTTTCAGCTTTGTTGACGATAACGTCACGCGGAATGAAAGCAATCAGCTGCGTGTGCAGGCGTTTGGCAAATTCCTGCAGCAGCTGCTGCTCGTTCGGCGTATTGCGGCCGTTGCCGATGATGCCGCCAAGACGCACGCCGCCACGCATAGCAAAGCGCTTAACGCCCTTGGCAATATTGTTGGCAGCATAAAGGCTCATCAGCTCACCGGAAGAAACAATATATATATCGGTTGCATAGCCTTCGCGGATAGGCACGGCAAAGCCACCGCAGACTACGTCACCTAAAACATCATACATAATCAGGTCCTCGTCCGTCAGCACCTCCAGTGAACGCAGCTTTTCCAGCGCTACGATGATGCCGCGGCCAGCACAGCCTACACCGGGCTCAGGACCGCCGGCCTCTACGCATTTGATGCCGTTATAGCCTGTATGAACAATATCCTCTGCCGCAACCTCATCATTATCGCGCACCATGTCCAGCACAGTCTGGCTGCAGATGCGTCCCAACAGCAGTCTGGTAGAATCGTTTTTCGGGTCGCAGCCGATTTGGCAGACCTTAAGACCTTCTTCACTGAATGCAGCAGACAGATTTGACGTTGTCGTAGATTTACCGATACCGCCCTTACCATAAATCGCAATTTTCTTCATTAAACTTTGACCTCCATCCTATACTCAAAAACTTCTATTCAACTAGCAAGAAAATTATGATATAATTTACTAGATAAAAAAGAAGTGATATTACTCCTTCTAATATTAAACTATATACTAGTACTATAGTCAAGCTTATGAGGAACAATTATGATTAATAAAGACAAGCGAAAGTTTTTCACTGCCGGTGAGCTGGCAGCAATTTTTAATATATCCAAGCAATCACTGCTCTACTACGACAAGGTCAAACTGCTGTCGCCTGATTTCGTCAGCGAAAACGGCTACCGCAATTATTCAATTCAGCAGTTTCTTGATTTGGAAATCATCGTCAACCTGCGTGCGCTGGATATCAGCATCGCCAACATCAAAAAATATTTGGAGAACCGCAGCAAAGAAAATTTTCTGCAGCTGCTGCAGGAAAAAACAGCCGAATGTCAGGCCATTATCCGCAGTAATCAGGAAATCTGCGACACCATCGAGCGCATTAAGGACGATATGCACGTCAAGGAGCTTAATCCCTGCCGTCATCTTACTCTCAGCTGGCAAAACGATCGTCTGCTGCGCCTGACGCCGCTTGCGGAAAGTGACGACGGCAAAAGCCGCATTACCAAATTTGCCCGCCATGGTCAAAGACGCGCGCATCACAAGGGAGCCTTGCCTAATCATGCAGGCTGGGTTTTAGACCAGGAAAGCTTTTTTAAAAAGCATGAATTTCAACGTTCACAGGCATATTTTTCCTGCGTCACCAGTGCCAGCAAGCATAGACAGTCTATCAAAATGACACTGCCTGCCGGTCTGTATCTGGAAATTATTTTTTCTGGTACCTTCTGCGAGAACGCTGAAAAATTATCCCAGCGCATCGAACGCTTTCTGCAGGTAAATGATTTTGAGCCTGTAGGGAATATCTATATCCTGCCCCTGGAAAACCATTGGTTCTCCTGCGACTGCGAGCAATACGTCAACAAAATCTTTCTGAAGGTTATAGACAAGAATATGCCCTCACTGACGTAAAAAGCTGCCGCATCTACTGATGCGACAGCTCTTTTTTGTGCTTATTTGTGGTGACAGTGACCGCTGGTCTCGCCATTCATGATTTTGCGGAAAACCTCATGCGCTTCGTCTGCGCTCTTACCGCTTTCCAGTGCTTTTTTCATATGCACCATGGCAGTGCGATACTTAGCATGTGCTTCATCCTGCGGAATGGACTCAATGTCCATCGGGTTGAACTCCATTACCTTTTTGAAGATAGCATGGATTTCGTCGCTGGATTTACCTGCCTTTTTAGCAGCCTCTACGTGCTTCATAGCGCTTTCATAACGATGCTTGCCGTGCGGATCAGTCGGAATTTCAAATTTCGGATGCATATTATTCACCTCGCTTCCTTTGATTACAACCATAATATACACTATATTGCTGCTATAAGGTCAAGTGCATATTTATATTTTTCTCACCTGAAACTAGCTCTCTTTTGTAGTCTGATGCAAGCGTTGGGCGATAATTTTGTTAAACTGCTGCTGCCAGGAGGCCAGCATAGAAGCCAAAGTGCCTTCATTTATAATCTCAGCTTCAACATTATATTGTTCTGCAATAGCCTGCAGCAGCTTCTGCCCTGCCAGCTGCATTTCTTTAGCGCTGATAAGCTCCCACAAATGCTGATCCAGAAGGTGTGCATACAGCGAAGTATATACCAGCATTATATCTTCTTTAGCCAGCTTTTCGGCTGCCAGCAGATATTCCGGCTTCACTACTACTGCGTCCTGCGCGCTGTAGGACTGCCACATATCCCCTGCCTTGATGTCAAAACGCTTGAGGCGGCGGAAAACATCGTGCTGCTTCGCCGGAGTCAGTCCGGACTGCTTGGCGAGCGCTTTTTTTACTGCGTTCTTCACGGTCTTGCCGATAAGCTCGCCCAACTTGGAATGCTTGCCTGCTCCCTCCATGTACAGCTCGCTTTCACTGTTGGCAATGACAATCGTCTGGTCTGTACCTGAGCCGGTAGCGATACCATTAGAGTATTTACTGCCCTCCAGCAGCTCCTGAATGGCAGCAGTCTTGGCCTCGGTGCAGGTCACTAGGGCACGCGCCATTGTTCCGGCTGGCATATCGCAGTCCAGCAGCAGCATAATATTAATTGTTCCGTACTTCGGCTTAGGCATAGGCTTATAGTAATCAGCAGGGTCACCTGCACGGCCACCGTTTGTTTCGATGCCGCCGGTTACGATGGCAGTTACGGTCAGCTCCTTAAAGCTCAATGTTTCAACAACAGCGTTTTCCATGCTTGCCGCCGTACCCATGCCGCTCACCTTGTCCGGGTCCAGCGCCAGGCGCTTGGATACAAGGCGCATGTGCTCCACATAGGTGTCTGCCAGCATTTCGCAGGGCATACCTGCTCCCTGCTTGGCATCATAATTATATACGGCAACGTAATCATCATGGTAACCGCCATTATATAGCGATGTGCTTAAGATTTTGCGCGCTCCTGAAAAATAGATAACGATGCTTTTATCGTAAAAATAAACCTTATCTCCTGTCGACAAGGTACATAAATGTTCCGACATAATCAGCCTCCTTGAATGTGTATAATATAGAAGATAGTTTACAGTATATAGTAGTAGTAGTGTCAAGTAATTCACTTAAATTTTCTAATTGGGAAATTGCTTTAGAGCTGTTAAAAGTTCGGAAAGTGCTGCATATAGTGCTTCTACTATCAAGATTTTTGTAGCAAATTACTTTAGCACGCTAAAAAATCTCGTTTTGTGTAGAAAATACCATTTTAAAAATCTCGTTTTGTGTTAAAATAGACGTAGAAAAATCGCGTTTTGTGTAGAAAATGTTGTTTAAAAAATCGCGTTTTATGTTATATAAGGAGCTGAAGCCATGCGCAGAAAAATTTATGATAAATTAACGGAATGGAAAAAAAATAACGGCGAGTCCGCACTACTCATCAAAGGCGCCCGCCGTGTCGGAAAAAGCTATATTGTGGAGCAATTTGCTAAGGCTGAATATAAATCTTATATCTTAATCGACTTCAACCAAGCATCTAACGAAGTAAAGGGCTTATTCGAGCATTTCCTTACCGACCTAGATACCTTCTTCCTCTATTTATCAAGCATTTATAATGTCAAGCTATACCCTCGCCAAACATTAATTATTTTAGACGAAGTACAGCTCTTCCCCCGCGCACGTTCTGCTATCAAATACCTTGTTGCCGACGGACGTTATGATTATATTGAAACAGGCTCATTAATATCCATAAAGAAAAATGTCAAAGATATTCTCATTCCCTCAGAAGAAGATCATCTGGAAATGTACCCTCTTGACTTTGAAGAATTTCTCTGGGCCCTAGGCAACGAAACGTTAATGAATGTAATTCGCGACTGCTTTGAAAAAAAGCGTCCTCTCGGTCAGGCTCTGCATCGCAAAGCTATGAACTATCTGCGCCAATACATCATCGTCGGCGGCATGCCACAAGCTGTTGACACCTTCATCAAGACCAATAATTTCGACAAAGTCGATAAGGCTAAGCGCAGGATTCTGAATTTATATCGTGACGATATCCGCAAGCACGCTGACAATTATGCGTTAGACGTAGAAGCTATTTTCGAGGAAATTCCTTCACAGCTCAAAAATCAGCACCAGCATTTCAAGCTTTCATCTATTAAGCAAGGCGCCCGTTTCAAAGAATACAAAGACGCCATCTTCTGGCTCTCTGATGCCATGATAGCTAATAACTGCTATAATTCTACCGAACCTAATATAGGTTTGCGTTTAAATCTTGATAAACGACTGCTGAAATGCTATATGGCCGATACCGGTCTGCTCATCAGCCATGCCTTTGATGAAAACAATCTGGTCAGTGAAGAAATTTATAAAAAGCTCTTGTTCGACAAATTGGAGGTAAACAGAGGCATGATTGTGGAAAACACTGTAGCACAAATGCTTGTTGCCAGTGGTCACAAGCTCTACTTTTACGCCAATGCTTCCCGTGATGATGTAGCTTCACGTATGGAAATTGATTTTCTCATTGCCAAAAGTAAAATCAGCAATAGGCATAACATCTCCCCTATCGAAGTAAAGTCCAGCAAAAATTATACCTTATCCTCTATCCGCAAATTCATCAATAAATATACTGAACAGCTACACACGCCTTACGTCCTGCATACCAGCGACCTAAAGGAAGAAGACGGCATTGTATATTTGCCTCTTTATATGACGCCTTTACTTTAGCACGCTAAAAAATCTCGTTTTGTGTAGAAAATGCCATTTTGAAAATCTCGTTTTGTGTAGATTTTCGCTGTTAAAAAATCTCGTTTTGTGTTAATGCGTGCTCAGGAAAATTTTCTATCTACTACTAACAGCCTTGAAAAAATGCTATAATATAAGAAAATACGAATTACGATGTATATGCATAACGAACGAGAGGAGGCTATACTCCATGCAAAATAAATTACCTTTGCCTATCGGCGCATCGAATTACAAGCTCGTAAGCACGGAATACTATTATGTCGATAAAACGCTTCTGATTAAAGAGCTTCTCGACGAACGCGCTGTCATTACCCTCTTCACGCGCCCCAGACGTTTCGGCAAAACGCTGAATATGGACATGCTGCGCACATTCTTTGAAAAGACACCTGAAGATACCAGCAAATATTTCAAAGATAAAAAAATTTGGCAGGCAGGCGAAAAATACACAAGTCAGCAGGGAAAATATCCTATTATTTTTCTTTCTCTAAAGGACGTTAAATTTTCTAATTGGGAAATTGCTTTAGAGCTGTTAAAGGAAGTCATCAGAAATGAATATGCCAGACATCCAGAGCTAGAAAAAAGCACTGAACTCACTAAGGCTGACACAAACCTTTATCAAAAAATCGTCAATGACACTGCCTCTGATGCCAATTATCTTTTCAGTCTCGGCGCTCTCAGCAGAATGCTCCATGCACATCACAAGCTTGCGCCTATTATTATTATTGATGAATATGATACACCTATTCAGGAAGGCTATATCAATAGCTATTATCAGCAGGTGGTTGAGTTTATCAGAATTCTTTTTTCCTCTGCACTCAAAGACAATCCCCATGTTACGTTGGCAGTTCTCACAGGCATTTTGCGCATCGCCAAAGAAAGTATTTTCAGCGGACTGAATAATATTCGTATATATTCAGTTCTTGATACTCAGTTCAGTAATTACTTTGGCTTTACTGCCGAGGAAGTACAGACTATGGCAGATTATTATCACGCTGTTGATAAGCTCTCAGAAATTCAACAATGGTACGATGGTTATAAGTTTGGCAATACGGAAATTTATAATCCTTGGTCTGTATTGTACTATTTCGGCAACAACTGTACAGCTCTACCCTATTGGGTGCAGACCTCTGGTAATGCAGTTATTCATGAGATATTGCAAAACCTCAACACCGATATCTGTGAAAGTTTAAGAGAATTATTAAATGGTATTACTTTAGACTCCATAATCAACACAAATATCATTTATCCTAATCTAAAGGACATGGAAAGTAACATTTTTAGCTTCCTGCTCATGACAGGCTATCTAAAATCCGTTAACACTACTATAGATGACCAAGGTACGTATATCTGCCAGCTTGCTATTCCCAATAAAGAGGTTCAAAGCGTTTATTGCAATGAAATACTCTCCCTATTAAGTAACCATATCGGAGAAAATATCGTCCACACGCTTAACCAAGCATTAGTCACTAAAAATACTGCTTCCCTCAAAATAGCTTTAAAAACATTTCTCATGGAATCCATAAGCTATTACGACGGTTTGAAGGAAAACTATTATCACGGTTTGCTTCTAGGCATGAGTATTATTTTTTCTTCTGATTATTACCTTCTCTCCAATCGTGAAAGCGGTGAAGGACGCTATGATATCCAGTTACAGCCTAAAACTGCTGCTATGCCAGGCATCATTATTGAAATCAAGGCTGCTAAGGATGCGACGGAAGAAAAGCTGAAAGCTTTGGCAGCTAACGCCTTAGCGCAGATTGAAAGCAAAAAATATGATACAGAGCTACGCAAGCAAAGCATCAAAACTATTTACAAATACGGCATTGCCTTCAGTGGCAAGAAAGTAGAAATCGCAACAAATTAAGCTTTAACAACAACAAAACAGCTCCGAAATGCACCACGCATTCCGGAGCTGTTTTGCTTTATGAGAGTTTATGAGTTTATTTGGAGTGATGCTGCAGCGTTGCCATAGCAGCGCCGCAGCTAAGTATGAAAAAATGAGAGAGCTGAAATTAAGATTAGAACTCGAAGCGGAGACCTGCGTTCAGTTTCCACTTGCGTTCGAAGTTGCCGCCAAAGTCCTTAGCAATATCCGCATACAGATGAGCAGTCTTGCTGAAGTCATAGCTGCCACCAAGCTTCATTTCCATCCAGGTTTCTTCACCATTGAAGCTGGTGTGTTTTCTGTCGCCATCGTTTGCAAAGTAGCTTGCGCTGATGTCGCCATTGAACTCATGCGCTGCGAACAGGCCTGCATACAGACGACCTTTTTCGCTCTTCATGCCTGCTTCAAAGCCCAATCTGCCTACGAAGCTGCTGTAGCTGTCCTGAGAAATCTGCATTTCAGCGTTGCCGGTAGATGCAGTGTAATCCTTGGCGCCTACCTGAGACCAGGTCAGCTGTGCTTTCGGAGTGAAATAGGTATCCTCATCACCGAAGGTCTTGCCATATTCCATAGTCAGGCCATAAGCGTTGGATTTGTAATCACCATGCAGCTTCAGGCTGCGGATTTCATTGTATACGTCGTATTCGTTTTGAACACGGCCAACCTTCGCTGCTACGCGGAAGTAAGCATTGTTTTCATAGTTCTTCACGCCGTATACGCCCAGGCTGTACATCTGGTTATCGCCTTTGCCACCTAGCAGATAGTTGGAATCGCCGTTGCGGTAGTCAAATGCTACGCCAGTGTGCCAACCGTTTGCTGCTGCCTTGTCGTAGCCAACCTGTACGCCATAGTAGGTGTTGCTGTCCTTCAGGCCGCTTACATCAGAGGTGGTCTTGCCGCCCAGAGCTTTGGCGAACATGCCGTCTTCATCAGCCATGTCTGCGCCGGTGTAGGTGTCCTGCATATTATCGCGCCAGGTGTGCAGAGAAGTGGTTGCTGCGCTTCTTACGCCCTTCATGACAAAGGTTTCGTAGTCGCCTTCAAGAATCTTATTCCAGTTTACACTGTCAAGATCATATTGGCCCTTGCCGGTTTCATCCCAATGCAGAGTACCGATGTATTGGGATTTACTGGAAGAGGTCAGACCGTCGGCAATCTGTACCTTACCGGTCAGGTTGCTGCCATTTGCTTCATGGTCTTTGTAGGTAACCTTTTGTGCCAAGGCCTTCAAGGTTGCTTCTACAGCATCCTTGTCCTTCATGTTAATGCCACTGTTGTCGGTGGACATGATTACGCCGGAGCTTGCATCTGCTTTCTTAATAATTACATCGCCGCTGGTATAATCGCTAACCTCATCGCCATCATTGTTATGAGCATAGATGAAGGTTTCCCAACCGGAATATTTATCAATGGTCATGCCGCTTGCATCAGGATTAATAGCTCTCAAGCTATAGGTTGTTGCACCACCAGGAGCATCATTCATGATGATGAAGCCGGTAGCATCTTCTGTTTTACCGCCAATAAGGGTTAAGCCATTGCCTTTACCACCCTTGAAGTCCCAGGTAGCTTTGTCCTTAACAGTCATCTTCAGCGTGCTATCGTCAAGATTGTAGCTGCCAGTCATCTTAGAGTCGCTGCCTACCAAAGCAATATCAGCAGAGCTTGCCGTCAGGTCAATATTGCCATTAATGATAGTTGCTGCCGGCTTCTCGTTTTTGTTGATGGAAATATTGCCACCAAACAGGCCTTCAATATTACCATTAATGGTTGTGCCATTATCCAGAATCACTTTGCCGTCCATCGCAACATTAATAGCAGGATTAGCAGAACCAGAACTGCTGATTTCAGTTACACCGTTAATCTTGACAGTGTTACCTTCAGCATTGATGCCGTATGAATAACCTTTCAGTACAAGCTTACTGTTGCTGTTATCTATTGTAACATCCTTACCTGCAGCATTTACGGCAGCGCCGGAAGTAACGTTGACTTCGGTATCCTTCTCAAAGACATATTTGCCGTCTTTAATAACGCCTGCATAAGCTGTATCTTTAGCAGCATCACCGGTAATACCTTGGTTGAATTCGCTGGGTACGGTCGGCGGTTCCGGTTTAACGTCTTCCTTCTTCAAGCTACCTTTACCGTCTTCAGTGCTGAAAGCAATGTTGCCGGTCTGCATTGCTTTACTGCTTGCAGTCAGGCCATCAGCAATCTTCACAAAACCTGTCAGGTTCTTCTCACCGCTTGCTGCAAAGTTGCTGTAGGTCAGCTTGCCTGCCAATGCGTTCAGTACGTTAGCTACGCTGTCCTTGTTATCCATTGCAACATTGGTGTTGTCGGTGATCAGGGATACTACAGAGCCTTCTGCTGCATGCTTGATAATGGTGTCACCAGCCTTATAGTTCTCGGCTGCTTCGCCATTGCCTTCATGAGCATAGTAGATGTTGGTGTTGCCGCTGTAGCTGTCGATAGTCAGGCTGTTCACATCCTTTTGGAAGATGTTGCCTGCTTTAGCTTCGCTTGCACCGCCAACGAAGTTAGCGATTTCGCTGCCGGTGAATTTATATTTCTCCCATTCGGAATCGCCGTATACATAACCATACTTCTCGTTATTCCAGGAAGCACCGTTTGCCAAAGTCAGGTTCAAGGAACCGCTCAGTCCTGCTTCTTTTTCTGCATCGGTGAAGTGTTTGTATGCAACGCCGGTCCATGCAGAATCCTCAGTAGTCAGCTTGAGGTTAACAACGGATTCTTTGCTATCGCTAGCAAAAGTTTTATCCTGGCCTTGTTTGCCGAAGAGGCCTGCATTACCCTTAACGGTTACAGTCTTACCTTCGCCGCCTACGTTAACGGTACCAAGAGCTGCGCCAACTGCATGGAAGCCATAGCCTGCCTCGTCGCTGTTATTCTTAACCTCGATATCGGCAGCGCCCAGGTTAACGGTTGCACCATCTGCTGCTACAACACCGGAGCCGTGAGCTGCGATAGTAGTCTTGCCGTCAACGGTTACACTTGCACCTGCGCCGTTAGCGTTGATGCCGGCAATATTTCTCCAGGATGCTTCGGACAAGGTAGTCGTATTTTTACCGTCGATAACGTTTTCAATAGCCCATTTGTCGCCGTTCTTCGCCATGGTCAGGTCGCCGTTCAGCTTGATTTCGGAATTGCCGTTAGCATTAACACCATAAACATTGTTATGGCCATGAGCCTTAATAGCGGTATTGCCGGTAACCTCTACAACAGCCTTCTCGCCTGCGCTCTTAGCATAAATGCCGATTGCGCTGCCTTCGCCAATCAGCGGGTTGCCGCTGCTTGTCTTACGGCTGTAGGTGTTGTCGATGTTGATATCCAGAGTGCCTGCAGTAATGCTGGTTGTGCTGCCTGCAATGCTGTTGTCAATGCCGCGCAGCGGAATTCTGTTGTTCAGAATACCTGCATTCTTATCAGGCGGAACAGTCTTGCTGTCCAGAGCTACGTTCAGCTTCAGAGTCTTGTCTGCAGCATTGATTACCAGATTTTCAACGCCTGCAGCGTTCTGTACAGCTGCACCGCTGATGATGAAGGAGCCTTCATGAGCCGGATCCTTTTCCTTATGAGTCATCTGGTTGATATTAATGCTTGCATCCTCAGCAAATACATAGGACAGATCCTCCTGCTGTACTGCGCTGAATACGCCTTGCTTTTCACCAGTGATAGCATCGGTAAAGGTAGTCTTTTCGCCCTCACCAGGTTCAGGTCCAACACCCTCTTCCTTAGTATAACCCTTACCGGTATCTTTATTAAATTTAATTGTATCAGACTTCTTAGTCTGGCTGCTTGCAGTCAGGCCGTCAGCAATCTTAACATAACCGGTCAGGTTCTTCTCACCGTTTACGAAGTTGCTATAGGTCAGCTTGCCTGCCAGTGCGTTCAATACGTTGGCTACACTTGCATCGTTATTCATGCTGATGCCGGTGTTGTCGGTAATCAGGTTTACAACGGAGCCTGCTGCTGCACTAGTGATAATGGCGTCGCCTGCTACATAGTTGCTTGCGTTTTCACCATTGCTGGTATGAGCATAGAAAATGTTGGTGTTGCCGCTGTAATTATCAATGGTCAGGTTATTGCTGTCCTTCTGGAAGATGTTGCCTGCAGCTGCTTCGCTTGCACCACCTGCCAGCTTAGCTACATGGCTGCCTTCAAATGCTGCATTGGTTTTGCCCCATGCCTCATTGTTCCAGGTTGCGCCGTTAGCAAGATAAAGGTTAACGATACCTCTATAAGCATAATAGCCTGTCCCCATATCCTTAGCAAAAGCTGTACCGGTCCAAGAAGACTCCTTATCAGACAAACCAATATTAATAATGCTGTTCGTTACATCCATATCACTAGCAGCTTTAGTCTTTTCGCCAAAAGCACTGATATTGCCTTCAATTACGGTAGTAGCAGTGCCTGCTGCATTCTTGTCATCATTCATGTTGACATTAACAACACCACCATCAGATTTCAGAGCGTAGATTTCCTTTTTGTCATTCTTTGCAACTTTAATATTGCCGCCGCCGACAGTAACCGTAGAACCGTTTCTGATAGCGCTGATAGCATTGCCGTTATGAAGGTTGATATCAGCCTTGCCGTCTACAGTGATAGCAGAGGTTTTAGCACCCCAATCAGCAGTATTCTCTACATGTAAGCCGTTGATACTGTCGAATTGTTCACTGTCTGCTAAATTCAAATCACCATGAATAGCGACGCTGCTGCCATTAGCTTTTACATAAATGCCATAAGCATTGGACATGGATGAAAGCTTCATGTCAACATCAGCAGTGATATCAACATTACCCTTGGTTACTTCCATACCGGAGCGTTCGCAGATGTCCCCCTCACCGTTCTTGATTACCAGCTTGTCAGCCTTAATAGTTGAGGTGCCCTCAACATTCTGTTTGAACAGAGCCGTAGCGCCTACAAATTTGCCTTTCTTAGCAGTCAAAACAAGCTTATTGTTGCCTGCATCAATAGTCAGCGGTGCTTTTGCATCTACTGCGGATTCAGCATCTGCTTTAATCGTAGTATTAGCACCGAAAACGTACTTGCCGTCCTGGATATTGCCTGCATATTCGGTATCTGTTGCAGCGTCACCGGTCAGCACAGTAGTAAACTCTGTCTTAGGCGGCTCTACAGGCTCAGGCTTAGGAGTTGGTGGTACTTCAGATTTAGCATAAGTTCCTTTACCATTATCTTTATTGAAGGTAATGTCACCGCTATTCATTTCCTTGCTGCTTGCGGTCAAGCCGTCAGCAATCTTCACATAACCGATCAGGTTGGTTTCGCCGTTTACGTAGTTGCTGTAGGTCAGCTTGCCTGCCAGTGCGTTAAGTACGTTAGCAACGCTAGCATCATTATTAGTATCAATTTTATAGTTGTCAGTAATAAGATTTACAACAGAACCCTTAACCGCACTCTTGATAATAGTGTCGCCAGCTTTATAGTTTTCAGCTGCTTCACCATTGCCTTCATGTGAGTAAAAAATATTAGTGTAACCGCTATAGTTATAAATATTCAGGTTATTGCTATCTTTTTGAAAGATGTTGCCGGCGTGTTTATCGTCACTGCCACCAACAAAATTGGTAACCTCACTGCCAGAATATGTTTTGTTGCTGTGCTCAGGTTTCAAAACAACAGTACCTTTGTTTTCGTTATTCCATGTAGCACCATTCTGCAGCCACAGATTTGCTGCACCGGTAAATTTGACACCGTTGTCTACATTGCCTTCAGAATCGAAAGCATTCTGTATCACACCGTTAAGCTTTGATTTCTCCGTGGTCAAACCAAGATTAATTTCTGTCTTAGTGCCATGCTCATCAACTGAGGCTACTGCGCCGGTACTAACACTAAGGTTACCATTAATAATTACATCATTACTGCCTGCACCAGTTACATTGCCATCCTTATCTTGAACAACGTTCATATTGACGATGCCGTTCTCCGCTCTAATAGCAGCATAACCCTTCTCGTAGTAGTCAAGAACGTTAATTTGTCCGCCAGCAACATTGATTTTACTACCACCAGCATTTACAAACAAGCCATTGGCATTGCCTTTGAAATCCACATTACCACTAATATTGATAGTACCACCTTTACTATTCTTCATCTGGCTAGTAGCATATAATCCAGATGCACCATAGTATGCAGAGCCTTCACCATTGCCTTTGATGTCCAGCTTTACATCACCAATAACATCAACATTACCCTGGCTGTAAATACCTACAGTATTTAAGTCACCATCAGCAGTAATATCTATATTACCATCAACAGTCAAACTTGCACCGGTGTCATGTAGTCTGATACCCTGTAATCCATCAGCGTAAATTCCTTCACCCTTTAAATTCATTTTCAAGGTATCAGCTTTTATGCTCAAGCTATTAGCTTTATTAATTCTGATGCCTGCTCCATATTCTTCAACATCTTTAACATTAAATGTCAAAACTTTACCATCAGCATTAATTGTTGTGTTTTTTACAATATTCATTCCTAATTGAGCTGTAATTTGAGAATCTTGGGTAAAATTATATACTCCAGACTCATCAATTACACCTGCATATGCAGTATCGGTAGTTTTATCACCAGTGAGAGTGTCGTTGTAATTGGCAGCTTCCGCCAAAACAGAACCGCCGCCTAAAATACTTGCTACAACGGCAAGTGCTAAACAAGTATTTTTTCTTTTACGACTTAGCTTCAAAATATAATCCTCCTTATCAAAAAATAGTTATTTTTCGTCAGCTCATCAATCTGACGATTGTATAAAAAGCTTTACAACTTATAAAAAGATATAGGCTGTAATGCCTTCTAACTAAAAAAACTTTAACATGTAGTTTTGCAGCGCTGCCGAAGCAGCGCCACAACATGAGTATATAAATGGAAAGATAACGAAATTAGAAAGTAAATTGCATGCCCAATACAAAGCTGCGGCCTGGCATAGAATACCAACCTTTACCACCATGAATATTATCTGTATGCTCAGCATATAATTTGTCGAACAAGTTATCCACCTTGAAATAAATATTCAAATCTTTCGTAGGTGCATAGCTAGCACTTAAGTTTACTACAGCATAATTATCAGCGGGCCATCCATTTTTGCCGGCATATTCATTATTTATCTTACGCATGAAATAATATCCATCTAAACCTGCTTTAACCTTAGCATAATTATAGAAAATGCTAAACGTTGCCATATCCTTAGGATAATAACCCATATCAAGATTGTCGCCAGAACAATGTTGGAACAAGTGTGCCCAGCCAATATTAGCATTCCAGTTCTCATCAATTTGCGTCATGTATTGCATATTCCAGCCACGTGCAATACCATCAGTATAATTGTTATATTTACCATTTGCCGGTAAACCGATTGCAACATCACTTATAGTTTCAAACCAATTTAATGTCAAAATATTATTATCATCAAAAGTTTTATTGTAACCTATGGAATTTGTATGGCCTTCAGCAGCCTTCAATCCCCTGTTACCATAATTTTTGTCTAACAGCTGATGCATGCTAGGAAGAATGTAGAAATCGCTTTTTCCTGCATAAATAGTATCATTATCAGTAACATCCCAGCTAATTTTATAGCTCTTTGATGTATGCGTATCAAGCTGTACACCATTACCTGAACTATTTGTAGGCTTATCATATCGTAAACCACCGGACAATGTTACTTTAGGAATAATTTCCCAATCATCCTGAATATAATAAGATGTATTTTTCAGCTTAAAATTACCCTTTTCAGTACTAGCGCTACTTACATTTTGGCTTATATTATTCTTGCCCTCTGAATAATCAATGCCGAAAACAAAATCATGTCTGGACATCGTATAGCGAGCTTGTTCATTAATAAAATTATACGTATAGTCGCTTTGTGCATTCTTTATCCAATGATTACTTTGAGCATAGTTACCTTTTGTATTACTATGTCGATAGCTAAAGCTATTACTCCATTTATCAGAGAACTTAATGTCATCCTTTAATGTGAAATTATCACTTTTATTATTACCTTCGTAGGTTTTTCCTTCAACTAAATCAAAACCGCTATAATCTGCCTTATTCCTATCATAGCTCATGGTAAGCGTATGATCATTTGTGAAATCATATGTAACCTTCAGGCCTAATGCTTGCGAATCAAGACTGCTTGGCCATTTTTTTCCTTCACCGTCTTTGACATCACCGCTCTTGGTTTTATCATAATAGACATTGTAACCAACCTTATCCTGTCGACCCATGGTATTCAATTTATAATGCTGTTTTCCAAACGTACCGCCTGAAATATCTAAAGTGGTTTTTGCTTCGTTGATTTTACGTGTAATAATGTTAATTACGCCGCCTTTGGCACCACTGCCATAAACTGTACCAGCACTGCCGCGCAACACCTCTACTCGTTCAACGTTATCCATATTATTCATTAAGGAAGCATAGATGTATCCACTGCTATCACCTTGGAAATCAGTTACACGTACACCATCTACTAAAACTACTATTTCCTTGCTGCCATTAATGCGAATACCATTTAAGTTTGCATTTAAAGCACCGCTACCACCATTATTTAAAAACTGAACACCTGGTACAACACGCAATGCCTCTTCCACATTGGTCATATGCATTTCTTCAATTGTTTTACGATCAACTACACTGATGTCAGCCTTTGCATCCGTAATTTTAGTCAAAACACGATTTGCTGTTACAACCATTGTGTCTAACGAAAATTCCGATAAGTCAGCCTCTTCCTCAGCAAAAGCTGATGTTGAAAAACTTGCAGCTAAAACAGTACTCATTACTGCTGCATATAATTTCTTTCTATTTACACTAAGCATATCTCTCTACCTTCTTTTATACTCATTCCCTATAATTATTTTTTACTCCATATTTTTTCCATAAGACCAGAAAAATGACCTTCCAGATGGTCTTTTAATTGATCTACTAAAGCAAAAATTAAAGCTGGTTCAAATTTATCATCGGCAGAAGGCACACTAAATGTCAACACAACATTGCCCTGAGGATTAACACTATACTTAAGCATATTAAATTCATTATTTAATTCATTTAAATACTTCAGGGTTTCTGCCTGTTTTTCAGCTGTAATAGTCACTAAATGTGCTTGAATATACGTATAGACAGTGTTGTTAACCACAACAAACAGCGGTAATACTTGTCCTTCTATCAACAGCTTAGTATTAATCAATAAATTATTTTCGTTGATTTGAATATATTCCAAGCCTTTGATGCCGTTTTTATCAGCAAAATCCTTCAAGGCTGTAATTTTTTTAGCAGCAATAGTTTGCTCTTTAGCTTGAGTGCTTTTGCTTTTTTTCGTATTTTTAATTTCAGCTTCAGTAGTTTCTACATTTTTTTCTGTTTTAGTCATACTTTTACTCCTTTACTCATCATAATTTTTTTGTTAGGCAGAGCCAAATAGCTCTGCCTAAACAAAAACATATTATAAAATTATTTAAAAGGTAAATCTCAAGCCAGCATTAACCTTCCAGTCCTGTTTATAATCACCGGTTAAGGTCTTAGTTACGTCGGCGTAGAAATTGCTGCACTTGCTAAGGTTATAGGTACCACCCAAAGTCAGTTCACTCCAAGTGCCCTTCAAATCATAGCTTGTATCCTTAGTACCGCCATCACTATCAAGCAGGTGAGTATTTACATCACCAGAGAACTCATGCATCAGATTCAAGCGAGCATAGTAGTTACCATGTTCACTAGCTTGTCCGGCTTCTAAGCCAACACGAGCAACAAAGCTGTTAAATGCATCCTGATTTACATTCACGCTGCCCAAAGCGCCTGCAGAAGCAGTATAGTCGGCACTACCCAAACGAGACCATGTTAATTGCATTTGAGGTTCAAAATAGCCAGTTTTGATATCTCCAAAACGTTTACCGTATTGTGCAGACAGACTATAACCTGTAGCGCTATAATCACCATTAAGGGTACCACTAGCATTAGAAGCCTTGAACTCATTTTTCACGTGACCAATCTTGGCATTTACATCTAAATAGCCAGCATTTGCAAGAGCAGTGCTTCCATAGAAACCTAAAGTATAGAGCTTAGTATCGCCGCTGCCATTTTGATAAGTGTCATTACCATCCTGATAATCAAATGCTACGCCCAAATTCCAGCCATTAGCCAAGTTCATATCATAGCCAACTTGACCAGCCCAATAGCTACCATTAAAGGAAGTATTGTTACCACTATATTTAGTCTGACCGCCATAGGTTCTTGCCCAAACACCAGCTTTGTCATCATCAAGCATCATTGCACGACGATTATAGCTGTCCCCAGCAACATTACGCCAGCTCAGCATATTGCTCATCATTGCAGTACGTGTATCTTTAACAAGCTCAGATTCTTGCTGCGTATATGTTTTATGTGCAGTGCCAAGCTCATACATACCTTTACCTGCATCAGCAGAATCAAACTTCATGTCGCCAAGATACATTGCAACAGAATCACTTGTTAAACCACCAGCAATTTGCACCTGACCTTTCAAGTTAGTATCAGTACCAGCATTTGCATAATAAAGCTTTTGTGCCAAAGCATTCATTACGCTTTCAACATTATCTTTATCATTAACGTTGATATTTTTACTGCTTGTAGACAATGTAATCAAAGAGCCTTCAGCTGCATTTTTAATTTTGGTATTGCCAGCAGTGTAATCAGCTACATCAGTACCCTTTGTATCACCATGATCATATACCAGAATTGTGCTGCCGCTATAGTTGTTAATAGTTAATTCTTGGCTATCTTTTTGGAAAATATATCCAGAGCTGCTGTAGTCCTTGCCACCAACAAAATTACTGATTCTGCTGCCGGTAAATGCTTCACCACCCCATGCAGACGGTAATTCGCCTTGCTTTTCATTAGTCCATACAGCGCTATTACTCAAGTACAGATTTATATCACCAGTAAAGGTTTTTCCACCTGCACTAATTCCTGCTTCCGGGAATTGGTTGTATGCAACACCATTCCAATAAGATCTCTTGTTATCTAAATTAACATTAATAATAGTCTTAGTTTCAGGTTCAGAAGAGTATGCAGATCCAGTGCCAGCTACAGCATTACCTGTAATCTGAACTACATTACTGCTACGCATAAGCTTTTCAGCAGGCATATTAACATTAATAGTACCACTTTGTGCTATCAATGCAGGCATACCGTCTTTTGTTGCGTTAATTGCGGTATCTCCGTTGAAATTAATGGTAGAGCCACCACCATTCGCAAAAGCACCGGCGCCATCACCACTAATGTCAGCTGCGCCGTTTACATTAATTATGCCACCCTTTTGAATACCATAGTTGCTACCTGCATATAAACCGCTTACCGCATAGAAAGACGAGCTGTTAGAAATAGTTTTCATCTTAACGTCACCATTAAAATTAATTTCACCATTTCCTGCTGCATATGCGCCAATTGCGGTTTTAGAATCTACAGTAATATCAGCATTAGCATTAATATTTGTTACTGCTTTATCTACAGTACCACTGTTAGCATGAATGCCTTCAGCACGCTCCGTGCTTGTAGCCTTAATAATAAGCTTATCAGCAGCAATGTCATTTTTCTTATTGCTTTCATGGAAAATAGCAGAAGCAGTTACCCCGCTCTCCGGATTAATAGTCAATTTCAAATCCTTACCAGAAGCATCAATATTAATATCACTATCTGGACGCACACCTACAGCGTAATCTTTAGAGCCAACCTTAGTATTTTTTTCTTTTATACTGATTTCAGTGTCTTCGGTAAACTTGTAGCTGCCATCTTCCTGTATTACTCCACCAAGTACGTATTCTAAGTCATGAGCCTGATTACCGGTCAGCATATTATTGAAGGTTGCTGCAACCTGATGATCCGGTGCGTCAGGAATCTTAAAGGTTCCATCTGTACCGCCCTTACCATTTTCAGCAAACACAATATCACTTAAAGCCCAAGTCACGCTATCACTTGTCAGACCGCCTGCAATCTGCGCAGTGCCAGTTAAATTACGTTCACCAGTTGCATAACTGCTGTAAGTCAGCTTGCCTGCAAGATTGCTTAAGATACTGCTTACTTTTTCTACATCAGAAAGAATTGCACTATTGGTAATCAAGTTCACCTTGGAATCAGCTTCTGCATGCTTAATAATGGTATCACCATATTTATCAAAATCAGTTGCTTTTGTACCATCGTTATCATGCGCATAGAAGATATTAGTATGGCCACTGTAGTTGTCAATCGTCAGCGCTTTGCTGTCTTTTTGGTAAATGTTGCCTGCTTGTTCTGCGCTTGCTCCACCTGCCAGCTTCGTTACGCGGCTGCCTGCAAAAGCATTTACTGCATTACCTACAATCTCATTATTCCATGTAGCGCCATTACTCAGATACATATTTACGGTTCCATCATAACCGTCTGCTATATTTTTATCCGTAAAGTTTTTGCTTACTACACCGGTAAACTCAGAATCCTTAGTAGACAAGCCCATATTGATTTTAGAGCCAAACTTTCCAAAAGAAGTTACGATGCCAGAATTATCAGTTCCTACGTTACCGTAAATGTTTACTTTATGATCGGCTGCTCCATCCTTGCTGTCATTCATATTGACATTGACGGTACCTTCGGTAGCAACAATTGCATAGTGTACGCCTTGGCCTTCAAAATCTTTTGTTTTATCATTGATTTTAATATTGGTGGCTCCGTTCAAATTAACTTCAGAACCACAAATATTGGCTACTACACCTGTACCATCAACTGCAATATCGGTATCGCCGTTAACTGTTACCTTAGATACTCCAGCCGTACCATTGCCTGCTGCATAAATACCGCTGGTATTAAACCATGCATGCTGTGCTCCATTATAAGCAGTATTATTTTTGTTTTGCACGCCCCAGGAACCGTCTTCGCCCTTCATGGTCAGGTTGCCATCAATATTTACATTAGCGCCATTATTTGCATAGATACCTAAAGCATATTCGCTGCCACTGGCATTAACGTTTACATCACCCTTGATATTTACAGCAGCTTGATGTGCTACAGAACCAGGTCTCCAATTTTTATATCCTTGTACATGAATACCTTCTGCTCTTTTTTCGTTTTCTACCTGAATGCTTACCTTTTTAGCATCAACACTAACTGTCTTATCTAATTGTTCGCTGCCGCTAGCAATCAAATCGTTCATGATGCCAAATACTTGGTCAGCATTTTTACCCTGTACTTTAATATTCAGGTCTTGACCATTAGCATCTACTTTTAATGCAGCCATACCCTTCACAGGATTGATTGCTGCTTGCTTATTACCAAGCTCAACCTCTATGGTGCTGTCTTTTGTGAATTTATAGCTGCCGTCTCCTTGTCTTACGCCACCAAGTACATATTCCAAATCCTTGTCCTTATCACCTGTAAGAATAGTTCCGAAGGAAGTGGATTCCTGTTCAGCAGGAGGATTAGGAACAGCTACAGAATCAATACCGCTGCCTTTACCGGAAGCATCAAAAACAATGTTACCAGTAGCCATAGTCACGCTATCGCTGGTCAAGCCACCGGCAATCTGCGCAGTGCCAGTTAAATTACGTTCACCATTTGTATAACTGCTATAAGTCAGCTTACCTGCTAAAGCATTTAAGGTTTTGCTAACACTTTCAGCCGAAATTGTTAAGCCTTTACTGCTGGTAATCAAGTTCACCTTGGAATCAGCTTCTGCATGCTTGATAATGGTATCGCCAGCATTATAAGTTACACCATCACCAGCATGCTCATAGAAGATATTAGTATGACCACTGTAGTTGTCAATCGTCAGCGCTTTGCTGTCTTTTTGGTAAATGTTGCCTGCTTGTTCTGCGCTTGCTCCACCTGCCAGCTTCGTTACGCGGCTGCCTGCAAAAGCATTTACTGCATTACCTACAATCTCATTATTCCATGTAGCGCCATTACTCAGATACATATTTACGGTTCCATCATAACCGTCTGCTATATTTTTATCCGTAAAGTTTTTGCTTACTACACCGGTAAACTCAGAATCCTTAGTAGACAAGCCCATATTGATTTTAGAGCCAAACTTTCCAAAAGAAGTTACGATGCCAGAATTATCAGTTCCTACGTTACCGTAAATGTTTACTTTATGATCGGCTGCTCCATCCTTGCTGTCATTCATATTGACATTGACGGTACCTTCGGTAGCAACAATTGCATAGTGTACGCCTTGGCCTTCAAAATCTTTTGTTTTATCATTGATTTTAATATTGGTGGCTCCGTTCAAATTAACTTCAGAACCACAAATATTGGCTACTACACCTGTACCATCAACTGCAATATCGGTATCGCCGTTAACTGTTACCTTAGATACTCCAGCCGTACCATTGCCTGCTGCATAAATACCGCTGGTATTAAACCATGCATGCTGTGCTCCATTATAAGCAGTATTATTTTTGTTTTGCACGCCCCAGGAACCGTCTTCGCCCTTCATGGTCAGGTTGCCATCAATATTTACATTAGCGCCATTATTTGCATAGATACCTAAAGCATATTCGCTGCCACTGGCATTAACGTTTACATCACCCTTGATATTTACAGCAGCTTGATGTGCTACAGAACCAGGTCTCCAATTTTTATATCCTTGTACATGAATACCTTCTGCTCTTTTTTCGTTTTCTACCTGAATGCTTACCTTTTTAGCATCAACACTAACTGTCTTATCTAATTGTTCGCTGCCGCTAGCAATCAAATCGTTCATGATGCCAAATACTTGGTCAGCATTTTTACCCTGTACTTTAATATTCAGGTCTTGACCATTAGCATCTACTTTTAATGCAGCCATACCCTTCACAGGATTGATTGCTGCTTGCTTATTACCAAGCTCAACCTCTATGGTGCTGTCTTTTGTGAATTTATAGCTGCCGTCTCCTTGTCTTACGGAATCACCAACATACTCTTTATCAACACTTGCATCACCAGTCAAAACAGTATTAAAGTTTGTTTTTGACTGACCGTTAGCAGTTCCACCCTTACCAGTTTCATCAAAGACAATATTGTTAGATGCCAGTTCTACTCTATCAGCAGTAAGGCCTCCGGCAATTTCAACCTTGCCTTTCAGATTGTCCGGATTATTCTTATAATCGTTGTAGGTAAGTTTTCCTGCTAATGTATTTAAAACCTTGTTAACAGTACCATCGTCTTTTGTATCAACACCATTATTAGCAGTTACCAAGGTAATCTGGGATCCCTTAGCTGCTGCTCCGATAATAACATCACCAGCTGCATAATGATTGCTATCCGTACCATCATTAGTATGTTCATAGAAAACAGTTGTGTAGCCACTATAATTTTTTATATCAATGTTGGCTTTATCCTTTTGGTAAAGTAAGCCAGCATTAGCTGCTGTCGTACCACCAGTTAATTTATTAATATGAGTTATACCATCATATGGTCCATAATGCTCGTCAGAAGGGTTCGGAAGCGAGCCGCCAGAAAAAATACCATCTGTTTTAGACATGGCTTGATGGTTCCAAACTGCATTATTTTGCAGCCAAAGATTAATTTCACCAGTTTGTGCAGCACCTGTATTATCAACAACGCCACTCCATGATGAATCTTTGGTTGTCAAAGCAACATTAGTTCTGCCGTCACGATAGAAGAAGTCGCCACCGCTGCCATCAGCATCTTCGCCCATGGTCAGCATATTGCCTTTAAGCGTAACCTTCTTGTTTCCAGCTGTGCTGCCATCAGTGTTAACATTGATAGTACCACCATAATTGGCAATAGAATAAAATGCATCCTTAAAATCCTCAGGAGTTTCAATGTTTACATTACCATTGAGTGTAATTTTTGATAATCCATAATCATCAACATTTAAAGCAGTATAATACGGATCTGTAGCAAGGCCAGTACCCTTTACAGCAATATCAACATTACCATTGATAGTAATATCACCCGCAAGACCTGCTTTAATTGCTACAGGCTCCCAACGATTACTAGTATATTCTGAATATCCACCATGAAGATTTTTAGCAGTAATACCCCATTCGCCTTCTACTGCTTTATCTCTCATGGTAACATTACCATTTACTACCAAGCTTGCTCTTTGGGTGCCATCTTTATCAAAATCCGGGTTAAAATAACCAGCACTAATGCCAGTAGCACTATATTTTTTTCCATGACTTGTAATGTTAAGATCACCATTGACAATGGCTCCTAACGGAACAACATTTCCTACACCTATAGCAGAAACACCCTTCATATTAAAGGTTGCTCCTTCGCTAAACGTATAAACCTTATTACCTGCAGCATCAGTACTCATAACGCTGCCAAAAGTTGCGTTATCGCTATCCTGCGCAGTAATAGCTGTAGTATACGTTGCCGCCATAGCCTGAGGAATATAACCAAATCCAGCAGCTAAAATTCCAGCAGTAACGGCTAGTGCAAGCCTACTTTGCCATGATTTTCTGAAAACTTTTTTCATAATTGCCTCCTTGATATACTCATAAAACTCATAAAAAAATAGCACAGCTTAATAATGCTCAAGCTGTGCTATAATTTTTTCTATAATTAGCACAAAATCAAGCAAAAAAAGACCCACTCATTGTGTAACAAACAAACACTTACAACAATTAATAAAGTCCTTTCTCGCTGATCTTTACTAATCAACAATCAGTCAGTACCCTGGCTTAAAATCATTGCCGCTTCATCCCTTGGTAAGAGGTTTAAGTCATAGCTTAATGATAAAGCAACTCCTTTTCACAGTTGCGGAACAGCGCCAAAATTACATTGGACTTCCCTATAAAGAAGATATCGGCAAAATATCTCCACCTGATTGCTCATATTAATTTTATTGATAAAAAACAGCAGTAACGCTTCACTTTTGCAAAGCATATTTTTTATTTGGGGTGTATCACTTGAATTTTTCTGTTATTGATATTTTTTATCATATAGAGTTTACCATATATGGATTGTAACGTCAAGTGAAATTTGAACATATTGTGAATTTAGTCACTGAAAGAAACATAAAAGCATAAAAAACAACTCGCAATAGCACTTCAAACAAATTATCTGCCAAGTTCTGCTTTTTATTATGTAAAAAACAAAGCAGCCACCTGCCTTTCGGCAGATGACTGCTTCGCTTTCTAAAATTAGGGGAGCAGACCGTGGTGCCGCCTTGTAAGCACCGCAGCCTATTTATAAAAGAAGGGGAAATATCTTATCTAAGCGATTAGAACTCGAAGCGCAGGCCTGCACTTGCCTTCCACTTGCGTTCGAAGTCGCCGCCGAAGTCCTTAGCAAAGTCTGCATAGATATGGCAGTTGTCGCTCAGGTCATAGCTGCCGCCAATGCTCATTTCCATCCAGGTGTCACTGCCGTCAAAGCTGGTGTGCTTAATGCCGCCGTCCTTAGCGAAGTAGCTTGCGCTGATGTCGCCGTTGAATTCATGTGCACCGTACAGGCCAACGTATACGCGGCCTTTTTCGCTCTTAGCGCCTGCTTCCACACCGAAGCGTGCTACAAGGCTGCTGTAAGCGTCCTGGTCAATTCTCATGCTGTCGTTCGGAGTATGGGCAGTGTAATCCTTGCTGCCCACCTGAGACCAGGTCAGCTTTGCTTTCGGAGTGAAGTAGCTTGCCTCGCTGCCGAAGGTCTTGCCATATTCCATGGTCAGGCCATAAGCGTTAGCTTTGTAATCGCCATGCAGCTTCAGGCTGCGGATTTCGTTGTAAACGTCATATTCGTTTTCAACGCGACCGGCTTTTGCTGCTACGCGCAGGTAGGATTGGTCTGCAAAGTTCTTCACGCCATATACGCCCAGGCTGTAGAGCTGGTTGTCGCCCTTGCCGCCCAACAGGTAGTTGGAATCGCCATTGCGGTAATCAAAGGCTACGCCTGCATGCCAGCCGTTTGCCAAAGCCTTGTCAAAGCCAACCTGTACACCACGATAGGTGTTGTCATCTCTAAGGCCTTTAACATCGGAGCTGGTCTTGCCGCCCAGTGCCTTAGCAAAGATACCGTCTTCATCTGCCAGGTCTGCGCCAGTGTAGGTATCCTGCATGTTGTCGCGCCAGCTGTGCATGGAGGTGGTTGCTGCACTTCTTACGCCCTTCATTACAAAGGTTTCATAGTTGCCATCAATAATTTCACCCCATTTTATGCTGCTAGGATCAAACTTGCCTATGCCAGTTGTTTCGTCCCAATTCATAGCGCCAGTCTTACTGGTAGAAGTCAAACCTTCCGCAATTCTGACTTTACCCTTAAGATTACCACCATTTGCTGCATGATCAGTGTACTGAATCTTTTCGGCCAATACAGTCATAGCAGCTTCCACTTCAGTCTGGCTGTTAATATTGATGTTATTGCTGTCGGTGAGCATGATTACGCCAGAGCCTTCTTTAGCATTCTTGATAACAGTATTGCCGGATTTGAAGTCTTGTGCTTCGCTGCCTTTATTATCGTGATTATAGATAATGGTTTCCCAACCGCTGTAATGATCAATCTCAAGCTTGCCAGTTCTGCTTCTCATATCCAGATAACCGGTTTCGCCCTCGGTTGCACCACCATTTACGGTCAACCCGGTAGCCGGAGTAGCTCCTCTGGTCATTTGCAGCAGAGACATACCTGCAGCTTCGTCCTTATCATCCTTCAGTACCCATGTTGCACCGTTCTTGATATTCATTACAATGCTGCTGTTGCCATCAACCTTGTAGCTGCCGGTCAGCTTGGATTTTGCATCGTTCAGGCTGATCTCAACGTTGCCGCCGTTGCTTGCATTAACGTTGCCTTCAATGATACCGGTTGCATTGCTGCTATCTACAGTAATGTTGCCGCCGTTAGCATTAATGCTGCCATTAATGGTCAAAGCTCCATTCTTGGTATCAACAACTACCTTGCCGCCATCGCTTGCATTGATAGCAGTGCCTTTACCATCATTACCGCTGATAACAGTGCTGCCGTTCAAGGTTACATTACTACCGTTAGTTGCATTGATACCGGTTTCACCACTGATTTCAGTGGTGCCGTCAACTTTGACATTAGCACTGCCAGTTGCATTAATTCCCTGATCTTTGCCTGTCAGCTTCAGCTTGGCAGCGGTAGTATCAATTTCAACATCCTTACCATTTACATCTACTGCAGCACCTTCGCTGACCTTAACTTCAGACGGATTCTGAGTAAAGATATATTTACCATTATCCTTCAGGATGCCGTCCTTCTTATATTGATAGTCAGTCTTAGCATCACCGGTAATACCTTGATGGATTTCGTTGCTCTCCGGAATCTGGGTTTCCGGATAGGTGAAGCCAGGCTTCATAGAACCATTCTCCAGACTGCCCTTACCAGTATCAGCATTGAAGGCGATGTTGCCAGCCTGCATTGATTTGCTGCTTGCGGTCAGGCCGTCAGCAATCTTCACATAGCCGGTCAGGTTCTTCTCACCGTTTACGAAGTTGCTGTAGGTCAGCTTGCCTGCCAGGTTGTTCAGCACATTAGCTACGCTGTATTCGTTGTCCATGCTGATACCGCTATTGTCGGTAATCATGGATACCACAGAGCCTTCTGCTGCACTCTTTATAATGGTGTCGCCTGCTGCAAAATCACTAGCTGATTCGCCGTTACCGGTGTGTGCATAGAAGATGTTGGTGTTGCCGCTGTAGTTGTCGATGGTCAGGCTATTAGCGTCGTTTTGGAAAATGTTGCCAGCAGCTGCTACACTTGCACCGCCTACGAAGTTGGTTACATAGCTGCCTGCAAAGCCGCTCGGAACATTCTTACCAGTTACCTGATTAGTCCAGGAAGCACCGTCTGTCAGCCACAGGTTGAAGCTGCCGCGTTTTTCACTATCAGCAGATTCATTCAAACTGCGTCCTGTCCATTGGCTATCTTTGCCCTTCAACGCCAGATTGATGCTGGATTCATTAGTCTTAGCGTAGATATCGCCAGTGAATTTAACAACGCTGTCGCCTACTTTTCCGTCTTTCAGGTTGACATTAATCACGCCGTTACCATCGGTCTTCAATGCATAGTATGCAGCTGCCTTGGTATCCTCTTTGATTTCCAAGTCACCATTCATGTTGACAACACCTCTGCTGCCAGCATAGATACCATTGCTTTCCTTATTACTGGAAGTGGTAATTGTAGTATCTGCATCAATGGTAATAGTGGAGCCTACCTTAGCAAAAATACCCTGACTTTCACCGTCCACAGCTTCAGCATTAAGATTTAATTTGCCCGCTTTAATGGTAATAGGCTTACCACCATAATACGTTTCCGAAGCAATTGCACGTGCTGCAAAGGTTTTATCAGAATGGAAGGATACATCCAAGGTCTTGCCATCAGCGTTAATCGTAACCGGGCCACCCTTAGAGCCGATAGCCACCATAGCGGTATCCTTGCCCTTGGTTACGTCGATAACAGTATCCTTAACAAAGGTGTAAACACCCTGCTCTTTTTCGATGCCGAGATCTACATACTTCTGATCAAGTCCACCTGTAATCTTTTCCGTAAAGTGAGTGTCATCAACCGGTTCAGGCTTAACATAGGTGCCTTTGCCTTTTTCATTAAAGGTAATATCGCCGGTTTCCAAAGCCTTGCTGCTTGCAGTCAGGCCGTCAGCAATCTTCACAACGCCTGTCAGGTTCTTCTCACCGTTCGCAAAATTACTGTAGGTCAGCTTGCCTGCCAATGCGTTCAGCACGTTAGCTACGCTGTCCTTGTTATCCATTGCGACGTCTTTGTTGTCAGTAATCAAGGATACTGCAGAGCCTGCTGCCGCACTCTTGATAATGGTGTCGCCAGCCTTATAGTTATCAGCTGCTTCGCCATTACCAGTGTGTGCATAGTAGATATTGGTGTTGCCACTGTATTTATCAATGGTCAGATTCTTGGTATCATTCTGGAAGATATGGCCTGCATGATTTGCATCTGCACCGCCTACGAAGTTAGTTACATGGCTGCCTGCAAAGCCTGCCGGAATTGTCTTACCTGTCTTCTCGTTGGTCCAGGTTGCACCGTCTGTCAGCCACAGGTTAAAGTTGCCGTAACTTGTCTTGTCATCACCGGAGGAAACAACCTCATAAAGACTGCGGCCGGTCCAAGAGCTGTTTGCACCCTGTAATGCCAGATTGATGGTAGAAGAAGTATATGTTGTCTCATCATCATCATAATCATAGCTCTCTGCTGTCTTGGTGAAAACATCACCCTTGAGCTTAACGTTGCCTGCGCCTGCCTTGCCATCTTTGATGTTAACGTTGATAACACCCGTATAGTCAGCATTCAATGCGTAGTATTTGGACACCTTAGTATCCTCTTTAATATCAAGATCACCGTTCACAGTAACAATGCCGCCGTTGCCCGCATAAATACCATTGCTGTCATTTTGTGCAGAGGTAGCAATAGTAGTGTTGGCATCAATAGTAATCTTACCGCCTACTGCATAAATACCCTGAGCACGGAAGCCTGTAGTATCGGCGCTGAGCTTCAGGCTGTCAGCCTTAATGGTAATATCCTTACTCTTACCAAAGCTGTTGCTGGTTGCTACTGCGCGTGCAACATTATCGCCTTTAGGTACAGTATAGGAAACATCCAATGCTTTTCCTTCAGCATTAATCGTAATCGGACCGCCGCTGGATTCGATAGCGCCAAGCTCAGACAAGCCTTTAGTAACCTTAATGGTTGCATCCTTGGTAAAGGTGTAAACACCCTTCTCTTTTTCGATGCCGGCTTCTACATATTTCTTATCGTTGCCGCCGGTAATTTTATCTGTAAAGGTATTTTCGGCTGCCTCATCATATTCATAATAGCCCTGACCAGGTGTCTTTGTGCCGGTTGTTTCGGTAGAGAAGGAAATATCGCCGGTCTTCAGCTCTGCACCAGAAGCAGTCAGACCGCTTGAAATCTTCACTACACCCTTCAGATTTTTCTCGGTTGCAAAATTGCTATAGGTCAGCTTGCCTGCCAACGCATTCAGTACATTGGCAACACTTTCATCATTGCCCATGGCAACGTTGGTGTTATCTGTAATCAGATATACTGCGGAGCCTGCAGCTGCACTCTTGATAATGGTATCGCCAGCCTTATAGTTATCTGCTGCTTCACCATTGCCTTCATGTGCATAGTAGATATTGGTATTGCCACTGTAATTGTTGATGGTTATATTCTTGCTGTCGTTCTGGAAGATATGACCAGCATGAGCTGCATCTTTGCCACCATGGAGGCTTGCCAACGTGCTGCCGTCCCAAATCGGATTCTTGTCCGCCATAGTCGTAGTAGTAACATGAGATTGCTGTTCGTTGGTCCAGATTGCGCCGTTCTGCAGATAGAGGTTCAGGTCACCAACATCATGCATATCATAGCCATATTGATGCTTGTCAGTTTTGTATTTCTCATGAGCTGCAACGCCTTTCCAATAGGAATCAGCATTAGTCAGAGCCACATTAAGAACGCCTTCCTCTTTATACTCAACAAGCTCTTCACTGCCAAGGGAAGGTGGCTTCATGCCATGCAGATAATCTATATACATATCACCGGTAATCTTAGTAGTAGCATCGCCGGCAACGCCATCCTTCATGTTGATATCGAGCGTACCTTTTTCAACACGAGCTGCATAGTAGTTATGCGATTTGTCGCTGTCTACTGCTGCTGCGATATTGCCGCCGCCAACAGCTACCTTGTTGCCACTTTCCTTCAACAAAATTGCACTGCCATGGATACCGGAAATATCTACCGCACCGTTAACAGTAACGGTAGAGTCCAGACCGGTTACACCGATACCGGAGCCGTTGATGCCCATGCCGCTATCAGTTTCTGCCTTGACATTGCTGATGGTCAGCGGACCGTCGATAACAACATTAGTATTTTGGCCACGTACCAAAACGCCGCCTACAGCAGCACCCTTAGTGGTAATATTGGTAATTTCTACCGGACCGGAAATATTCAGCTTCGCATTATCACCCTTAGCAAAAATACCATATGCGCCTCTGGTGTCATTATTAGTTGCCGTAATCGCAAGCTTTTGCTTGACAAACGGATTATCAATCGTAATATTGGCACCCCTGTCTACATAAATACCTGCTGCCTGTGCGCCTGCTTCAACTACAGAGCTCAGAGCAAGGTCTTTACCAGCTATGTTTACAGTCATCGAAGCAGTAGGATCCTCTGCATAAAGAGCAGCAGCAAATTTGCTGTAGCCTTCCGTAATGGTCGGTTCAGTTACCTTGACATTAACTACGCCGTTTGCGTCCGCCTCACGGGTTTTGCTAATATCCTCAGACTCTTTAACAGCACCGGTTTTGTATTCCGGCTTCTCACCAGACGGCTTATAGTCATAATAGCCTTGGCCGGGGTTCTTCGTGCCGGTCGCATCAGTAGAGAAGGAAATATCGCCGGTCTTCAGTGCTGCGGAAGAAGCTGTCAGGCCTTCAGCAATCTTCACTACGCCAGCCAGATGACCATCAGTATAGTTCTTGTAGAACAGCTTGCCTGCCAAGCTGTTCAGTACGTTGGCTACTTTATCCTTAGCATCAGCGGAATCGCTGTCGTTAAAGCCAGAGGTAATGCCTTTATTATCTGTAATAAAGGTGATAGCAGAGCCTTCTGCTGCATTGGTAATATTGAAGCTGCCACCAATAATCTTGGTCGGATTAGCAGCATCATGCTCATAGAATACAGTAGTATTACCGCTGTAATTTACAACAGAAATAGGATTGGTATCCTTTTGGTAAATCAATCCTGCATTATCGGCATCCTTGCCGCCATGCAAAGTTGCCAGCGTGCTGCCTGTCCATACAGGATTTTTGGACGCTATGGTCGTAGTTGTCACATGCGACTGCTGTTCGTTGGTCCAGGTTGCACCGTTTTGCAGATACAGGTTGAACTGGCCGATGTCATGCGCAGTATTGCCGCCGGTGCCATAGTCATCATTATACTGGTCATAAGCTGCAACGCCCTTCCAGAAGGAATCCTTATCTGTTAAAGCAACGTTGAGAATGCCTGCGTCCTTCCAGTTAATCAGTTCGCCGTTGGTGTATTCCACAACCTTCTTGCCGTATTGGCCGGTTGCATACATATCACCGGTAATCTTAGTGGTCCTATCGCCTGCAGCGCCGTCCTTCATGTTGATATCCAGCGTGCCTTTATCTACGCGAACTGCATAGAAATTATGCGATTTATCGCTGTCTTCAGCTGCAGTGATAGTGCCACCGCCAACAGATACCTTGGTATTAGCGCCCACCAGCCTAATACCGCTGCCGCGTACACCGGAAATATCTACCGGACCGCTGACAGTTACAGTGGAGCTGTTACCGGTTACCTGAATACCGGCAGCACTCATGCCTGCACCATTTTCTCTAAGACCTTTGACATTGCTGATTGTCAGCGGGCCATCAATATTAATCTCGCTCTGCTGGCCATGGATATTAATGCCTGTTGCGGAATCACCTTGAGTAACAATATCAGTAATTTCTACCGGACCGGAAATATTCAGATGCGCATTTTCTAGAGCGTAAATGCCATGAGAGCCTCTGGTATCCGTATTATTTGCTGTAATCGCCAGCTTTTGGTCAGCAGACTGATTGACAACCTTGATATGAGCATTAGTGCCCGCGTAAATAGCTGCTGCCTGTCCGTTGGTTTGCGCAGCATTCAAAGCCAAGCCTTTACCAGACAGATTTACAGTCATCGGTTTGGACGGAGAGGTTTCCTCACCTGCGTAAAGAGCGCTTGCAAATCTATCACTGGCATTCGATTCAGTTACATTAATATGCGCAACACCCTTCTCGTCTACCTCGCGGTTCAGGCTGATGTTTTCCGACGTAGTGATAGCGCCAGTCTTGTAATCAGGCTTATCCTCTTCCGGAGTATAAGCGTAGAAGCCCTGGCCTGCTTTTTTCGTTCAGTTGCTGCCATCAGAGAAGGTTATATCGCCGGAGGCCTTTACAGAAGCGCTTACACTAGATGCCGTCAGACCATCAGCAATCTTGACAACGCCAGACAGATTTGAATCCTTATAGCCTGTGTAGAACAGCTTATTAGCCAGCTTGTTCAGTACTTCCTTAACATTATTCTTTTCTGCAGCAGTATCGCTAGCATCAAAGCCGCCAGTAATGCCCTGGCTGTCAGTTACCAAAGTAATCTTCGAGCCGGCAGCCGCTGTCTTGACAGTGAAGTCGCCACCGGTGATGTTCTGCGGATTATTGGCATCATGGCCGTAAACAACAGTTGTATCACCACTATAATCATATACGGTAATACCCTTGTCGGAATTCTGATAGATTACACCAGAGCCGTCCAGCTTAGAAACATTACTGCCAGCAAAAGTTGTCTTCAGCGTATCTACTGAACGACCGGTTTCATGCTTCCATACGGATCCTTCTGCCATTGTCAGATTAAACTGACCAGCAGGTGCATTATAAGTACTGCTGGGGATATTGCTTACTGCGCCTGTCCATTTGGAACCCTTGGTCATGTTGACATTGATAACAGAAGCTTTATTGTCAGTTACCTTCATGTCACCGGTAACGTCCAGAATTCCGGCAGTAATGCCTTCTCCTGTATTCAGGTTAATGGTACCCTTGTTGGCCTGCAAAGCATAATATTGGCTATAATCCGTACCGTTAGACATATCGGCAGCTTTAATAGTTGCACCGGCAGTAGATATAGTTGAAGTATTCAATGCACGGATTGCACTGCCCAATACGTTTTCAATATTAAGATTGCCTTTAATAGTTATATTAATAGGCGCATCTGCACTTGAAGAACTGTCTGCATAAATACCGGCAGTGTTCGCTCCAACCTTGTGGCCGGTCTGAACATTTTTGATGCTCAGGTCTTTTTCGAATACAACATTGCCTTTGGAACTTACATATAGACCATAAGCACGCTTAGTAGAACCTGATTTTACTCCGTCTATCTCAACATCAGTATTTGCGGTAAAGCTACCGTTTTCACCTACACGAATGCCATAAACATAGTTAGCTTTAGTGTCAGTATTTCCGTCAGCATCGAGACCAGCAGAAACCTTCAGCACACCATTGCCTTTGGAATCCTTAATCTCCATGCTCTTCTTTTCATCAACGAAAATCGTAGACACATTATTAGCAGCTTGATTGTTAGCATTGAGCTTCAAGGTGTGGCCCTGTAAATCAACAACAAGCGGGCTTTCTGCGTCGCCTGCTACATACAAGGCACTAGGAGCATTACCGGATACCCCGGTCTGAGCTTCGGTAACATTAATAGAAACAACACCGTTGACATCGCTTTCACGTGTTTCGCCAATGTTTTCGGATTTCACAATCGCTCCGGTTGCATAGGTCTTATCGTCCTTCTCCGGAGTATAATCATAGAAGCCCTGGCCTCCCTCGGCAAAGTTAATATTACCAGTCTTCATGGTAGCAGAAGAAGCAGTCAGGCCTTCGGCAATGGATACGCTGCCTGTAAGGTTGGTATCGCCTGCCATATACCACAGCTTGTGTGCCAGAGAATTCAATACTTCGCTGACCTTGTTTTTCTCTGCAGCGGTATCACCTTCGGCAAAGCCCTTGGTAATGCCGTTGTTGCCGGTATAAAGCATCATCTCAGTGCCGGTCTTGGCATTAAGAACCTTTATATCACCGCCGATAATAGTTCCCGGCGTTGCTTCAGCATGGTCATACCACACCTTGGTAACACCCTCAGCATTTGCGATATGGATAGGATCGTTATCATTCACCTTGATAATGCCGGCAGATGCTTGATCCTTACCGCCAACAAGGCTGCTCAGATGAGAAATGCCATCGTATTTTTCATAATACGGTCTGCTATATTCAGGCATATTTGTAGCATCAAGACCACCCTTACGGGAAGCATTTTCATAAATCCATTGCGCGCCGTTCTGCAGCCACAGATTTACTTCACCTGCTTTTTCAGCACCGGCATTATCAATAATACCCTTCCAGGAGGAATCCTGTGTGGTCAGGCCGATGTTAAGACAGCCGTTTTGATAAGCCATAGCATTTTTGGCCTCATCAGAAGCCTTCATTGCCAGAACGTTACCGACCATTTCTACCTTGCCACTTTGTGCTTCAAGGTTCTTCACATTGACATTAATCGTGCCGCCATAGCTTGCCAGAGAATAGTACGGCTCGATGAATTCGACGAAGCCTTCAACAAAATTCTTTTCTCTATATGGCGTATCAATACGTGTAGACTTGCCTAACAACGAAATTGTTGCCAAATCATGGGGATTAACACCTTCTACACTTCCATAAGGATCTGTTTTTACTGCTGTACCACGCACAGCTAAATCCACATCACCATTGACAGTAATATCGGCCTGACCTCCTGTGATAGAAATACCTGTAGGATTCCAGCGAGCACCTGTATAGTCTTTGCCGTCCCCCGAACTTGTTGTACTGCCAGGGCCGAAGTTACCGTGAACATTATCAGTAATAATACCCCAAGGACTTTCTAGATTATCCTTGCGCATTTTTACATTGGTAGATTGCAAGTGCAAATTGAACAAGATTTATCAAGCAACTATATCAGTGG
>NZ_CALDXR010000033.1 GCF_937920985.1 uncultured Phascolarctobacterium sp. | reverse complement strand
GCACGGTGGTGTGAGAGGTCGACTGCTCAAATAATGAGCAGTCTCCTACTCGATTATTGCATGGAGCATTGCCTGATGGGGGTTAAAAGCGTGAAAATTATTCTCTTGGCAAAAGATTTTTTCTGATAAGTGTAAAAAAGCTTACAAGGAAGCTGCGAAGAAAAACCGAATATTTTACCTAAAATCAACAAAAAATGTTCATAAAGCTTGCGATAAGACGCGGAAAATGATATGATATTTATGCAACAAAGTGTAGTGAAGAATCTGAAGGTAATATCTGTGGCTTTCAGATGTTTTTTCATGAATAAAATTGTCTTGGGAGGCATACAAAAATGATTGATCGTTATACTCATCCTGAAATGGGTAATATCTGGACACTCGAAAATGAATTCCGTACCATGCTGAAGGTAGAAATTCTGGCTTGCGAGGCTATGAACAAACTGGGCATTGTGCCTGACGAAGCGCTGAAGGATATTCAGACGAAGGCTGACTTCCGTCTGGACCGCATTAAGGAAATTGAAGCAGTTACCAACCATGATGTTATTGCTTTCCTGACTAATGTGGCTGAGTATGTAGGCGATGCGTCAAAATACATTCACAAAGGCCTGACCTCCAGCGACGTAAAGGATACTGCACTGTGCTACATGACTGTACAATCCGCAGACCTGATTATGCGTCATCTGGTAAACTTCCATGAAATTCTGCGCCGTCGTGCCGCTGAATTCAAATATACCGTTATGATCGGCCGTACTCACGGTATCCACGCAGAACCGATGACCTTCGGTATGAAATTTCTGCTGTGGTCCGCTGAAATTGAACGTAACATCGAACGTCTGAAACAAGCACGTGAAATGATGGCAGTCGGCAAGCTGTCCGGTGCTGTAGGTACTTACTCCAACATTGATCCGTTTGTAGAAAAATATGTCTGCGAAAAGCTGGAGCTCACTCCGGTACGCCTGGCAACTCAGGTTATCCAACGTGACCGTCATGCACATTTCATGACTACTCTGGCAATCATCGGTTCCTCTCTGGATAAGATGGCAACCGAAATCCGTAACCTGCAACGTACCGATATCCGTGAAGCTGAAGAATATTTTGCACCCGGCCAAAAGGGTTCTTCCGCTATGCCGCATAAACGTAATCCTATCACCTGCGAAAAGGTTTCCGGTATGGCTCGCCTGCTGCGCGGCTATGCAGTAGCAGCTCTGGAGGATGTAACCCTGTGGCATGAACGCGATATCTCCCATTCTTCTGTAGAACGCGTTATTCTGCCGGACGCAACTATTGCTCTGGATCATATGCTGCGTAAATTCTCCAACATCATCGACAAGCTGCTGGTATATCCTGATGCAATGATTGCCAACATGAACAAAACCGGCGGCCTGATTTTCAGCCAAAACCTGCTGATTGCTCTGGTTACCAAAGGTGTACTGCGTGAGGACGCTTACAAATGGGTACAACGTAACGCTATGGCACGTTGGCTGCAAGGCGCTGACTTTAAGACCAACGTTGAAGCTGACCCGGATATCAAGAAATATCTGACCGACGAAGAGGTTGAGCATTGCTTCGATCCGAAACCGATGCTGCGCCACGTTGACGAGATTTTTGCTAGATTTGGTTTATAATTTTGATAAGGAGTGACTGCTAATGTCATCTGTTGTAGTTTTAGGTGCCCAATGGGGCGATGAGGGTAAAGGTAAAATTGTTGACTATTTGGCGCAAAAGGCTGACGCTGTAGTTCGTTATAGCGGCGGCTCCAATGCAGGCCATACCGTTGTAGTTAACAACATTAATTATAAGCTGCGTCTGCTGCCCTCCGGCGTACTGTTTAATGATAAGACTAACGTTCTGGGCAATGGCGTTGTAATCAACCCCGGCGTTGTGCTGGCTGAAATCGCCGGCATGAAGGAAAAGGGCATTGATTGCAGCAATCTGGTTATCTCTGACCGTGCACACGTTGTTCTGCCGTATCATCAACGTCTTGATGAGCTGCAGGAGGAAGCACTGGGCAATCACAAAATCGGCACCACCAAAGGCGGCATCGGCCCCTGCTACATGGATAAGGTTGCTCGTGTAGGCATCCGTATCTGCGATCTGATGGAACCCGAAACCTTTGCTGATAAGCTGAAGGTTAATCTGGAAGCAAAAAATGCTATTATCACCAAAATTTACGGTGCAGAACCGTTTGACTATGATACCGTACTGAAGGAATATCTGGCTTATGCAGAAGAGCTGCGTCCGTATGTTGCCGATACCGGCGTTGTTATGGATGAGCTGTTCAGCGCCGGCAAAAACGTTCTGTTCGAAGGCGCACAGGCTACCTTCCTCGATATTGACCATGGTACCTATCCGTATGTTACCAGCTCCAACCCGACTGCAGGTAATGCCTGCACCGGCAGTGGCGTAGGTCCCCGCTTCATCGACCATGTTGTCGGCGTAGTTAAGGCTTATACCACCCGCGTTGGTGAAGGCCCCTTCATCACCGAGCTGCTGGATACCGATGGCCCCGGCAACCAAATCCGCGAAACCGGCCATGAATACGGCACCGTAACCGGTCGTCCGCGTCGTTGCGGCTGGCTGGATGCTTTCATGCTGCGTTACAGCGCACGCCTGAACAGCCTGGATTATCTGGCAATTACCCGTCTGGATATCCTCGACCAAATGCCGAAGATTAAAATGTGCGTTGGCTACAAGATTGGCGATGAGGTTCTCAAACGCATTCCTGCAAGCCTGAACGTTCTGGCTAAGGTTGAGCCGATTTTCGAAGAGTTCGACGGTTGGATGACAGATATCAGCGGCATCCGCAACTATGACGAGCTGCCGGAAAACGCTAAGAAATATCTGGCTAAAATCAGCGAGGTATCCGGTGTTGAGCTGGGTATTATCTCCGTTGGTCCTAACCGCGAGCAGACCATTGTTCTGAAAGAACTGCTGTAAGCTTAGGCTGCTGAAAAAACAGCAAAAATATTTTAAAAAAGTACTTGACTTTCCTTGCGTTAGTCTGTATAATATTAATGTTGCTAATTTATGGCGACAAATGATTCACTAGCTCAGTTGGTAGAGCACCTGACTTTTAATCAGGGTGTCCCGAGTTCGAGTCTCGGGTGGATCACCAACGAAAATATGCCGTTCTTCGAAAGAAGAACGGCTTTTTTGTATTTGCGGATATAAATTCCGGCAAAACAGAATATAGTCCTGAAAATTTCTTCCTTGCTAATCAATTCCTACAGTAGTAATATGTAAGTGATAAGCAAAAATTTTACAGACTTTTTCGGAGGTGCTTGGATGAAAATAGTAGTTATGGAGCCGTTAGGCGTAAAGATGGAGCAGATAAATGCACTGGCAGTGCCGCTGCAGGCTGCGGGCCATGATTTTGTATATTATACCGCAAAAGAAACCGACCAGACGAAGCTGCTAGCGCGTGTGCAGCAGGCCGATATTATCATGCTGGCCAACCAGCCGCTGAGTGCGGAGATTATCAACGCCTGCCCTAATTTGAAAATGCTTTCCGTGGCCTTTACCGGTGTAGACCATATTGCGCTGGCTGCTTGCCGTAAGCGCGGAATTTTAGTGTGCAATGCCGCAGGCTATTCCACCAATGCGGTAGCAGAGCTGACCTTCGGCCTGGCTATCAGCGTTATCCGCAACATCGTTCCCTGTGATGCACGCTGCCGTCAGGCAGGAACGAAGGATGGCCTGTTAGGCTTTGAGCTTTTCGGCAAAACCTTCGGCGTAGTGGGCACCGGTGCGATTGGCAGCAGAGTGGCGAAGCTTGCCGCTGCCTTCGGCTGCAAGGTGCTGGCCTACAGCCGTACTCCGAAGGCAGAGCTGCAGGCTGACGGTGTAAGCTATGTAAGTCTGGATGAGCTTTTGGCTGCCAGCGATTTTGTCAGCCTGCATGTGCCGCTGACGGACGCAACCCGCGGACTGATTAACGCTGAGGCTATTGCCAAGATGAAGCCGACGGCCGTACTGCTGAATACTGCGCGCGGTCCTGTTGTGGACAGCGAGGCGCTGGCACAGGCGCTGAACGAAGGAAGATTGGCGGGAGCAGGCATTGATGTGTTTGAGGGCGAGCCGCCGATTGCACCGGAGCATCCTCTGTGCCATGCAAAGAACACCGTGCTGACACCGCACGTGGCCTTCGCCAGCGCCGAAGCACTGGCTGCACGTGCCGATATCGTTTTTGCCAACATCGAAAAATGGCTGGCGGGAGCACCGCAGAACGTAATTAAGTAAAAACACTATGAAAAGGCTCAATAATTTATATTATTCCAAGAGAATAAAAGAGCTTTTGGCAGAGTTGCAGACAGCGGGAACAACGCTGGTTGTTGCTCCCATGGGCTATGGCAAAACACTGGCAGTGCAGTACTTTTTGCAGGAGCAGGAGCGCTGCGGCAAAAAGGTGCTGCGCCAAAGCATTTACGGCGCCGGTGCCGAAGCCTTCTGGCAGGGAGTGTGCCACAGCTGGCAGGGTACGGAGCTGGGCGCTGCGCTGCTGCAGCAGTCTTTGCCTGCCGATGCCAATGCCAAAACGCTGGTACTGGAGCTGTTCCGTCAGCTGCTGCCGCAGGAGCCTGTCTATTGGTTTATAGATGATTTACATTTGCTGGAGAGCAGCGAGGCGATTGATTTTCTCTTTGCTCTGAGCAAGGCAGGCTTTGCTGATTTGCACCTGCTGCTGGTAAGCAGAGGGCAGATTTTTGACGGCAGCCGTCTGCTGGAGCTGGGACGTAAGGTCTTTTGCCTTGATAAGCATGACCTGGCGCTGCAGCGTGACGAGCTGGCGGAATACAGCAGCAGATGCGGCCTGCAGCTTACAACGCAGCAGCTGGATGCTTTGCATGAGGCCTGCGAGGGCTGGTTTTCCGTTACCTATCTTAACTTTTTGAACTACGATAGGTATAAGCGCTTTTGCCTTGATACAGGCAGCGTTTATGAGATGATAGCCAATGTACTGCTGCGGCCGCTGCCGTCGGAGCAGCAGCGCTTGCTGCTGCTTATGGGGCAACCGGAGGAATTTACGCCGGAGCAGGTGGTCTTTGCCTACGGCGCAAGCTGCAGAGAGTCTGTAAGCAGGCTGCTGGAATGCAACGCCTTTATTATCAGGCTGGCCAACGGCAGACTGCGGTGTCACCATATGCTGAAGCAGGCAACGCGCCATGCCTTCGGCCTGCTGCCGGAGGCTGAGCAGCAAATGTACTTCCGTCGCCTGGGACAATGGTACGCACAGCAGAAGGAGTACGAGGAAGCACTGGACTGGTTGTACCGCGGCTGTGATTTTGACGGTTTGCTGGCTGCAGTGCAGCAGCTGCGCGACTGGTCGATGCGCCCGCAGCACAGGCAGCATCTTTTCGACTGGCTGCGCAAATGTCCGCCGGAAATCTTGTGGCAGTATCCGCAGGCGGTGCTGATAATTATGCGCCGCATGTTTTCGCTGAATATGGTGCCGGAAATGCTGCAGGTCAAGGAATGGTACGTGACGGCGCTGGAGCGCAATACTGCCCTCAGCCAGCGGGAGCGCGATAATTATTACGGCGAGCTGGAGGTTATTCTGAGCTTTTTGGCCTTCAACAGCATCACCGGTATGAGCGAGCATCACAGGCGTGCCTACAAGCTGCTGAGTGGTGCTCCGCAGACGCTCAGCAAGCAGGGCATCTGGACCTTCGGCGCGCCCAGTGTTCTGGGGCTGTATTTACGCACGGGCTGCAGTCTGCGGCAGACGGTGGAGGATATGCAGGAGTGTATGCCACCATACTATCTGCTGAGCGGCTGGCACGGTGCCGGTGCCGCCGAGCTGACGGAGGCGGAAGCACTTTTGCTGCAGGGACGCATTGACGAAATGGATATGACTCTGCAGAAGGCGTATTATCAGGCGGAAAAGCATGGGCAGGAGTGTATTACTATCTGCTGTGATTTTCTGGAGATGCAGCGCGATCTTTTCCGCGGCGTTTACAGCAGTAAGGCGGAGGCCTACAGCCGCCATCAGTGGCAGCTGCAGCCCTGGAAGCAGAGCATGCTGCTGAATACTGCCGATATGTGCGCCGGCTTTTACTATGCATTGCTGGGCAAGCCGGAATATATCCCAAGCTGGCTGACAGACGGAAACGGACAGCAGCCTTCGGTGCTTTATCCTGCGCGTCCCTGCCGCAACTATATCAGCGCCCAGTGCCTGCTGGCACAAGGGCAGTATACGGAGCTTTTGGTGCGCTGGTCCGATTGGGAGCAGGAATGCCGTTCCTACAGTAATTTTTTGTGCCTGCTGTATTTGCAGGTGCAAAGGGCGGCGGCCTTTGCCGGCAGAGGCGATGTAACGAGCTGCCGCGCTTCGCTGAAGCAGGCGCTGGCAATGGCTGAGGCGGATAAGCTTGTGCTGCCGTTGGCACAGAACATAGCGCTGCTGCGTCCTTATCTGGAGCAGGAGCTGCAAGGTGAATTTTCAGCAGCGGCGGCAGCGGTGCTGCACCTGGGGCAGCAGCTGGAAGCGGGCCGGGGACAGATTATGTCCGCACGCTTTGCCGAAGCAGGCCTGCAGGAGCTGACGGAGCAGGAGCTGCAGATAGCGCAGTTGGCGGCGGCACGCCATACGAACAGGGAGATTGCGCAAAGATTGTCGCTGTCGGAGGGGACGATTAAGCAATATCTCAATAAAATTTTTGCCAAGCTGCAGATTGATGCGGCGGCCAAAAATAAAAGACATCAGCTGGAGCGCTTTTTCCCCAACTCTTAACTAAAGGTTACTTATAGTTAATATTGACCCGGTATATACTGTAAATGAAGAAGTATATGCCGGGTCTTTTTATATCCGGCGGTTAGGAGGCGGAAAAATGAAACGGCTGAAGGCAGTGCTCGGGGCGTGCCTGGCAATGCTCGTGGCTTTTACGGCATTGGCGTGGGCGGCGACGCAGTACAAAACAACTATCAAGGTAAACGGCACTAAGCTGAACGTGCAGCGCTATGTAGAGGGCAAGGGGCCTATGAAGGATAAGGCGGTGCTGCTCAACAAGGATAATAAGGTTGTTGTGCGCTGGAAGCAGCGCGAGCTGAAAAAATGGTACTATGACGGTGATAAATATTTCCGCTTTGTACCCTACAGCTATGATATGAAAAACCTGAAGCCGGGCAGATATCGCTTGGTAACGACCAGCAGCTTCGGCAAGGGCGGTGCGGTTAAAAAGACCGTCAACATCAGCTACAAGCCGCAGAGCAAGATGCAGTTCCGTGCGTCCAAGATTATCCGCAAGGGCAACGGCGATGTTTACCAGCGTCTGTATTTCAAAAAGAATAATTCTACGGGCAAGACCTGCTATGCCCAGATTTTCAATAAAAACAACAAGCTGGTCTATAGCACGAAATATAAGGCAAGAAACGCCAATCAGGATTTTGCCTTCAGCTGGAACGGCTGGGCGAGCGGCAACAGCGGCAAAAAATGTGCTAAGGGCGTATATACCGTGAAGTATTGGATGGATGGCGTTAATCCCAAGACTGCCAAGTTCCGTCTGAGCATTTGAGGAGGGGAGCATAATGAAAGAAAAAATGATGCGTATTATCGTAACTGTTATGCTTACCCTGCTGCTGTGCAGCCTGACGCTGCTAGTAGGCGCCGCCTCCCAAAATGACTGGAAGAATACGGCAGGCTGCTATGTGTGGACAGAAAGCAGCCAGTATAATAACGGCGTGCTGAATATCAAGCCCTTGGGCGATGATAAATATCTTTACGAGCTGAAGGTTATGCGCGGCAGTGAGGAAGAGGACAGTGCGGAGGATTTCGTTACTGCCGGCGTTTTTGAAATCAACGAGGACGGCGACGGTATTGCCGAGGTAGATTACCAAAATAATGATACGGTAGAGCTGCGCTTCGTACTGAAGGACAAGAGCATTACCGCCTATCAGGACGGACCGCTGCCGCTTGATGTTCAGGGTGAATACAGATTTAACGAGGACAGCTTTGATGTATCCGAGGCTGCCGCAGCCGCGCTGCTTGCCGGCCTGCCGGAAAAGCAGACGGGCTTGCCGGAGGATGCCGATGATTATAAGCTGCTCTATGCGGAGGAGCCTGTGGACGGCTGGTTCTACCAGCTGACGGCGCTGGATGATGAGGGCGAGGTTATTGCCAAATTTTTGGTAGCTGCCGATTTGAGCGCTGTGTACCGCAACGATAAAGAGGATGAGGTAAGCCTTATTTACGGTGACCCGATCAATATGCTGGCTGCCAAAAGAGCACCGCTCGTAGAGGAGGATGAGCTGGAAGGTCCTGCAATCGAAAGCGGCGAGCTGGAGGGTGACGAGGATGCGCCTGACCTGCCTGCAACCGCAGCTTCCGAGCTTAGCCCGTTGGTGACGGTGGCTCCGGAGGAGGCAAGCCTGAAGGTGGGCGAGCGTACACGCATAGTTGCTTCGCTGCCGGGCTGCGTAGGCTATAATGTAACTGATTTGCGTTCTTCCAATAGTGATATAGTGAAGGTGGACGGCGATGTGCAGCTTTTGGCTGTGAAGCCGGGAACTGCGACGATTACCGGCAAGCTGCTGCTAGAAAAGGGCGAAAAGGCCTTTATGACGCAGATTACTGCCTATGAGCCGAAGCTGGAGGCTCCGAATCTGCCGGCGCACTTGGGAATAGACGAGGCGCTGAAGCTGGAGGCCTACGTTGTGGGCGAGGCTGACGGTGTAACACCGGAGTGGAGCGTGAGCGATGAAAAAATTGCCGTTATCGAAGATGGCAAGCTGATCGGCAAGGCTGACGGCGTTGTTACCGTCACGGCAGTCCACGGCGAGATGAAGAGCCAATGGCCGGTGGCTGTGGGCACTGCGGAGCTGCCTGCTGCCGAGGATGAGGAAGAAAATGAGGATGACGATGATGGCTTTGGCTGGCTGACGATTATCGGCGGCGTTATTATCATCGGTGGCGCTGCTTTCTTCTTCCTGCGCAGAAAGCGTAAATGATAAGCTGATGCTGTAAAGCGTTATGCTTACCGAAAAAATAATATGAAGCATCGGAGGCTGAGCTGCGCCAGCCTCCTTGGTGCGCCTGCGGCGATGCTGTTGCTTGTGACCGCAGGCATATTTTTTTGTGTGCGGGTATATGCTGTTACGTCCGTTTTTGCCTGCCAAAGCGTCCTTGCCGTTGCCTGAAGGCGCGAAAAATCACACTTATTTTACACTCTGACAATGTTTCACAAAATCTCTGTAAAAAAAGTAACAAAAAGTTTTCAGCTGGACGTTACAAATAGCGAAAAATCTAGTATAATAATATTAAAGTGTATTATACTTTACAAAATCTCTGAGATCTCAAACTGGCGCCAAATCAATCAAAGTAAAATGAGGTAGAATAGTAGAAATGTTTTTTCAGTCTTATGACACACCAGTTTTCAGACCTCCAAGTGAGGCACGCAGCTTTATTTTGCGCGTTACGCGCGGCTGCGCACATAATAAATGCACCTACTGCAACATGTACAGAGGTGTTCCCTTTCAGATTTTAAAGGATGAAGAAATTTCCCGTCAGATAGCGTTGGCGGCCCATTACGGCAAGAACAAGGTGCGCCGCGTCTTTTTGGCGGACGGCGATGCTTTGGTGCTGCCGACGGCCAAGCTGCTGAAGATTCTGCAGGTGCTGCGCGAGCAGTTTCCGCATCTGCAGCGCGTTGCCAGCTATGCTGCGCCAAAGGATATCCTGCGCAAGAGCGAGGAGGAGCTGCGCCAGCTGAAGGAAGCAGGCCTGAAGCTTTTGTATTACGGCATGGAAACAGGCGACGATGCTACGCTGAAGGCTGTCAACAAGGGTGTTGACGCCGAGCAGGCGGTAGAAGCGGGACGCAGAGTTACCGCCAGCGGCATGAAGCTTTCCATGATGATTATTCTGGGGCTGGCAGGTGCGGAGGGCAGCGAACGCCACGCACTGGCTACAGCTAAGGCTATAAATATTATCAAGCCGACGCATTTGAGTGCACTTTGCCTGATGCTGTACCGCGGCAGCGAGCTGCTGGACCAGTACGAGGCAGGCAAATTCAATCCGCTTTCACCGGCAGGACTGATGCGCGAGCTGAAGCTGATAATAGAAAATATAGATTTACCTGCGGACAGGCACTGCCTTTTCCGCAGTAACCATGTATCAAACTACGTTCAGCTGGCAGCAACGCTGCCGCATGACAAGCAGCGTCTGCTGCGCGATATTGATTACAGTATTGCTCAGCTGAGCAAGCTGAAAAGCTGGGACGTATATAACTACAATTAATTTTTAATTTTGCATTTGAGCGGGGCTGATGAAGATGAAAAAGAAGCTGGCTTCTGTGCTGACCGTAATCATGTTGGCCTGCAGCCTGCCATGGCAGGCACAGGCTGCAGCGCCTATTGTCAGCAACAAACCGCATAAGGCACCGGTGGCAACGCCGCCGGCCGTAAGCGAGGCGCGACCTGTGAAGGCGGTGCCGGAGCCTGCTGCCGTCAAGGCCGATACCGCAGCCAAGCCTGCTGCCGAAGTGAAGGCGCCGAAGCAGGCGAAGCCCGAGAAAAAGGCGAAGAAAACCGCAAAGAAAAAGTCTAAAAAAACGAAGGAAAAGCAGTCCAAGGTGCAGGTGCAGCAAAGCAACTGGCGCCTGAAGGTGGCACAGCAAAAGCTGCAGGTGCTGGGCTTCAGTGACGAACGCCCCAGCGGACGCATGACGGAGGCTACCAGCACTGCGCTGAAAAGCTTCCAGAAGCAGCACAAGCTGAAGGCGGACGGCGAGCTGAATGATGCAACCTATCATAAGCTGACCTGGGAGGCCTTTGCCAAGGAAGGCATCCCCAAGGTTAAGGGCAAGGAAATCGTCAGCCGTGCAGCCAAATACAAGGGTGTTCCCTATGTGTTCGGCGGAACCACGACCAAGGGCTTTGACTGCTCCGGTTACGTGCAGTATGTGTTTAAGGACTGCAAGGCCAAGCTGCCGCGACTGGCAGACGAGCAGGCGTTACAGGGGATTTTTGTAACGCAGAAGCAGCTGCGGCCGGGTGATTTGGTGTTTTTTACCACCTACGCGCCGGGAGCATCGCACGTGGGTATATATGCCGGTGACGGACAATTTTGGAGTGCATCCTCGTCCAAGGGTGTAATCCTGTCATCGCTGAAGGAAGAGTATTGGAAACAACGTTATTTTGGAGCACGCCGGGTGTTGATTACGAACGGCGAGGTTAATAAATAAAAAGTTCTGCTGACGGCAGCCTGCTGCCGGACAGACGGGGAGGGTATAAAACATGATTCGTGAGAGAAGAAATAAGGATAAGCTGGCTTCTTATTACAGAAAGTTTATGGAAGAGGGTATTGTTGATCCCAACGTGCATCCGTGGGTTGCTGAAAGCTGGCAACGCTGCCGTGCTATGCATCTGCCGCATGAAACAATGCCTAAAATCAACAAGCTGAGCCGCGAAGAGATTATCGCGCATCAAAAGACGCATGAGTTCATTGTTAAATATGTTGATGGCCTGTATGAGCAAAGCAAGCAGCACTTCAATATCCACAACCTGAGCATGCTGTTGATTGATGAAAACGGCTATGTAATCAAAAACTATGCTATGCCGTTCTTCCAGCGCATTATCGAGGATATTCAGGGTATGCGCGTATTGGAGGAGGATGTTGGTACCTCCAGCATCAGCGTGGCACGTGAGCACAACGTACCGTTTTTGATGTTTGGTCCGGAAATGTGGATTAAGGACAGCCATTCCGGAGATGCCTGCAGCGCGCCTATCTGCGTCAATGGTAAAATCCGCTATATTATTTCCTTCTTTTCTTTGGATCAGAACGATTTGCCCTATGATTTGCTTTTGAGCCTGCTGATGACGATGAAATATTCCATCGAACAGCACCTGAACATGCTGGAGGCCTGGAGCATCAACCGCATTATGATGGAGCAGCTGCCGGTAACCGTTTACTGGCTGGGCAAGGACGGCAGCGTAAAATACTGCAACGAAAACGGCCGCAAGCGTCTGGAGGGACACGAGCGCCTCGAAGATGTGTTCCTGAACTACGAGCATATTCCTATCAAAAAAGCGCTGCACGGCGTAGCAACGCAGCGTCGTGAAATCACCTGGATTACCCAGGACAGAACCTTTGAGGATATTACCACTGTTATGCCGATTAAGGTAGGTAGCGAGGTAGAAAGTGCCTTGGTGCTTTCTATGTCCATTGAGGATTTGAAGACAACTATCGCCCATGCGACAGGCTACAGCAGCCGTTACAGCCTGTATAGCATGGTTGGCGAAACCAGCGAATTTTTGGCGCTGCAGCATAAGGCCAGCCGCGTTGCCCGCACTGACCACAATATCCTGCTGCAGGGCGAACCCGGTACTGGCAAGCAGCGTTTGGCACATGGCATTCATCAGGCCAGCCCCCGCGCTGCCGCTCCGCTGATTGCGGTAAAATGCCACAACGCCTCATTGGCAGAGCTGGAGGCCGAATTCTTCGGTACAAATGAGGACGGACAGCAGTCCGCAGGCAAGCTGGAGCTTGCTATCGGCGGTACGCTGTTCCTTGATGAGGTAGAAAAGCTGCCGCTCGAAATGGGCGACAAGCTGGCTGATGCGCTGACGCATGGCCTGCCTGCAACGGAAAAGGGCGGCAAGCCGCGTATGTTCGATGTGCGCGTAATCGCTGCCTGCGATTCCAACCTTAAGCGCTTGGCAGATAAGGGCCTGTTTTCCCGTAATTTGTATGAGCTGGTGCTGGATACCACCATGCGCGTGCCGCCTCTGCGCGAGCGCGTGAAGGATATAGAGGTAATTGCTTCGCATATTCTGGTGGAAATGTCCGCACAGCACAACCTGCCGCAAAAGCGCCTGTCTCCTGAGGCTGTTTCCCTGCTGCTGTCCTGCAGCTGGCCGGGTAACATCAAGCAGCTGCAGGGTGTTATCGAGCAGGCCTTCTTCCACACTCCCGGCAGCATCATCGAAGCGGAAAACATTAAGCTACCCGGTGACAAAACCTTGGAGCGCTCCTGGAAGTACGACAAGGAAGCCTTTATTGCAGCCTGGAAATCTGCCGGCGGCAATATCAGTAAGCTGGCAACAATGCTTGATGTCAGCCGTGTAACCCTGTACCGTTATCTGAAGAAGTACGGCCTGGGACCGAAAGCAAAATAAAATTTAACCTGATTGCCCCTGAAGCAGGTTTATCCTGCTTCAGGGGCTTTTGCTATTTTGGGTGGCGTGTTTAGAAGAGAAAAGTGCAACATGTTGCAAAAATCTCTTGTAGAAATGGCGATATTTCTTAGTCGCGTTAAGTATAAATAAAATTTAAAAAAATAAAGATAAGGTAGTGCTAAAATTTCTAGTGTTGAACTGCATAGTAGTCTGAGTATAGTAAGAAAATGGCAGTTTTGCAAAAATGTAGCGTGCTAGAAAAATTTTCTTGCACATACAACTGCGATGCTATCGAGCTGCTTTTTTGACAAATGTATATGTGCTGGGCTTTTTGGTGCCTTTAGTTAGATTTTGTGCCTGAAAAAAAGAATATGAATACATAAGCTTTTGCCTAATATATTGCATAATACGGAAAAGTGTTAAACTCAATTTGTAAATAAAAAAATTAAGTAGTCAACTGATTTTAATGTAAAACAATATGCTTTTAAACTATAAAGACAAGAACAATGCTTGTCTGGTGCGGACAAAGGTGGTATAATAAAAAATAAGGTATATGTTGAGAGAATAATTATCTGATTAATTAAAATATATCTACCTTTGGCCTTTGATATACAATTGTGGATGTTCCTCTAATGATAAACCACAATAGTGAATGTCCGAAAAGTACAGTATATTAAAGCTATTACGAAAATAAAGTCTATTAAATAAAGTGCGAAAATACAGTGTTATTTATTAATAAAAATATATTGTTACATAATAAAATAAGCTTCCTCGCGTGGATTGGGGCCACGTAAATAGATAAATATTAAAAAAGCGTTTTGGAGGAATGTAGCATGAACAAGGTTTTTAAAGTCATTTGGAACGAAGCTCGTAATGCTTACGTTGTTGTTTCGGAAATCGCGAAGAATAGAGGCAGCAAAAGCTGCTCTACCAAAAAGCTGTTGGCAATGCTGATTGCAACGGGTGTGATGACCTGTGCAAGCTTTGATGTGCTGGCGGCGCCGCCTAGTGCAGCTGCAACGGCTAAGTCTCAATATGTTGCGTTTGGTGATGAAGCAGCTGGTTTGACTGATGGACAAGATAAGACGATTGATGGGCATAAGTATATCTATGATGCAGCCAATAAATATTGGGTGCGTGAAGGCTATATACTGAAGGTTGAAGAAAATGGCAAATTGCATACACCGCTTTCCGCCCATGGCAAAGCTGCTGATGTAGCATATATTGGTGGTGGTGATACAGGCAGCATTTTGCAATCAGTAACTTCGATGGTTTCAGCAAGTGGTACAGTAACCAATATGGGCGAATCATTAAGCAGGATTACTGCAAGTGCTTTTACTGGTGTAAGCCATAGTGGCGGCACTGCTGTTGTCGGTGATTGGAATTATATTATTCAGGATTCCAGTTGGAAAGGTTATGTTGAGAACGGAAACTTCCAAGATGGTTATGTTGATTTAATTGGCCCAGAAGGTGGGATGCCTAAAGGCTTTGTAACTGTAGGTGACAAGCTTAAATGGGATGATACTAAGCAGGCCTACACTTATAACGGAAAACCGGTAGATTACAGCAACGTATATGTTATTGATGGTAAGATTGGTGTGTTTACTAATCAAAGTGGCAGTGATTTCTATAAAGGCACCGTCTTTGGCAAAAACAATGAAATCCTTATGACTGTAAAGGATGGAGATCATTTCTACAGCTATTGGGCTGCCGAGGTTACCGACCCGAGCGCTACCATGCAATCTTATCGCTTGGCTGAGTATAAGAAAGACTTGGCTGTATTAGTGGAAAATGATAATAAGCTGAGTCGTGACGATATTAAAGAAGTTACGTTGGATACCAGCAAAGCAAATTCCGCAACTATCAGCTTGCTGAGAAATGGCGATAAGGCAGTTGATGGTGCTATTACTGTTACCAGCGGTGGCGGTACTGAAGGCAGTGACACTTTCGTTAAGATTTCTAATGGTACAGCTAATCAGACCTTTGCTACCGGTTCTAAGGTAGAGGCTATTGGTACTCCAGAAGCTACAGCAGGCATTAAAATCAATGGTCAGGAATATACTATCAAATCCGGCTCTGTAGTAAGTGTTGCAAAAGATGCATCAAACAAAACTACCACCATTACTGTTGATGGCAAAGCAACTACCATTACAGATACCGATACTACTTACACTGCAGGCGATGGCATCGAAATTAATGGTGGCAATGCAATTTCGGTCAGCAAAAATCTGACCGGCATGCAATCTATCCAAGGCGCAGGCGAAGGCAAGATTAGCTTTGATGGTGCTAATGTTAAGGTTAACAATACTACCTTTAGTGAAAACAGCGTAGTAGTTGGCGGCGGTACTGATGGAAAAACTCCTGTAATAATTAATGGTACTGACGGAGTAGTTTCCGGTTTACATAATACTAATATTGGTTATACAGACTTTGCAACTAAAGGCAATGCTGCTACAGAAGAACAGCTGAAGAAGGTAATGGATGCAGGCTGGAAATTTACTACAGATAGTGGCACCCAAACTACTGTGACTGTTGGCGAAGCTGGTAATGAAGTTAAATTCAACGGCGATAGTGCTAATATTGAAGTAACCAATAACGGTAAAGATATTAAGGTAGCACTGAAGAATGATTTGACTGTAGACAGCGTAAAAGCTGGCGACTTCTTCATGGATAAAAACCAAGGCGTAGGCTACGCTGACAAGGCGTACATCACCAGCAGCGGTCTGAATGCAAATAATCAGAAGATTACCGGCGTAGCAGATGGCACTAATGACACCGATGCAGTCAACTTTGGTCAGTTGAAAGAAACTAACACCAAGGTAGAAAACCTTAAGGTAGAAGCAGGCAAGCACACTACTTTGGTTGCTGGTGAAAATGTACAACTGAATCAAGAAAGTACAGATAAGGGATTGCAATATACCATCAGCGCTAAAGACACCACCTATGCAGCAGGCAATGGCATTATTATTAGCGGTGCAAACAATGAGATTTCTGTAAAAGTGAAGGCAGGCGAAAACAACCTTCAGGTTACTGACGCTGGTCTGGAATTGAAGAAAGACCTGACTGTAGACAGCGTAAAAGCTGGCAGTTCCTTTATGTCTGCTACAGGTATTGGTTATGGCGATAAGGCATACATTACCAGCAGCGGTCTGAACGCAAATAACCAAAAGATTACCGGCGTAGCAGCAGGTAATGCTGACACCGATGCTGTTAACTTTGGTCAGTTGAAAGAAACTAACACCAAGGTAGAAAACCTTAAGGTAGAAGCAGGCAAGCACACTACTTTGGTTGCTGGTGAAAATGTACAACTGAATCAAGAAAGTACAGATAAGGGATTGCAATATACCATCAGCGCTAAAGACACCACCTATGCAGCAGGCAATGGCATTATTATTAGCGGTGCAAACAATGAGATTTCTGTAAAAGTGAAGGCAGGCGAAAACAACCTTCAGGTTACTGACGCTGGTCTGGAATTGAAGAAAGACCTGACCGTAGACAGCGTAAAAGCAGATAAGTTCTTTATGGATAAAACCCAAGGCGTAGGTTACGATGGAAAGGCTTATATCACTAGCAGCGGTCTGAACGCAAATAATCAGAAGATTACCGGTTTAGCAGATGGCACTGATGATACCGATGCTGTAAACGTAGGCCAATTGAAAACAGTAAGTGAAGTAGCAAACCAAGGCTGGAAGCTTTCCACTAACGGCGATGCAGTATCTAAAGTAGCACCCGGCGAAATTGTTGACTTTAGTGGTGACAAGAACATCAGCGTAAGCCATAACGGTACTAAGGTTAAAGTAGAGCTGAATGATGAGCTGGAGGATATCAAATCCATTAGCAATGGTGATTCCAGAATCAACCTGAATGCAGATAGCATCAGCATTTCCAATGGTAATAAATCTTTTGCAATTACTAACAGCGGTATTGGCATGAGCTATATCACTGCTGATTATAGTGCAAAATCCATCATGCTTGGTGAAAACGGAACAACCATCAGCGGTGGCTTAAATGTAGCTGGCAGCAAGATTACCGGTGTAGCAGCAGGTACAATCGCTGCAGGCTCTACTGACGCAGTAAACGGTAGCCAGTTGAATGACATAAAGAACAGCATCAATACTGATATCAGTAACAAGACCTTCGGTCTGAAAGATGATAAAGGCAGCGAAGTTACCAGTACTTTGGGCAATACAGTTCAGGTTAAGGGTGCAGATGGTATTACTTCTACCGTTAAAGATGGTGCATTGGAAATCGGCCTTAAGCTGCAAGAAGGTTCTAACCTCGTAGTTAACAGCAACGGTCTGGCACTGAACACTGCTTTGACTGGTATTCAATCCATCAATGGTGCAGGTGCAGGCAGCATCAGCTTTGCAGACGGCGATATCAAGCTTAACAACAAGGTTACCATTGACAATACCGGCAAAATTACCGGCGTAGCAGATGGCACTAATGACAGCGACGCAGTCAACGTAAGCCAGCTGAACGCTGTAAAAGCGGAAGCAAGCAAAAAAACTACCTTGTCCGATGGCAAGAATACAACTGTTACATCTGTAAGAACTGACGGGCAGACTGATTACCAGGTAAATGTTGCAGGTGATTTAAAAGACATTACCTCTGTCTCCAACGGTGCTTCCAAGATTAACCTTAATGCCGACAGCATCAGCATTTCTAATGGTAATAAGTCCTTCGCAATTACTAATAGCGGTATTGGCATGAGTTATATTGGTGCTGATTATACTGCAAAATCTATTATGCTTGGTGAAAATGGTACAACCATCAGCGGTGGCCTGAATGTTGCAGGTAGCAAGATTACCGGCGTAGCAGCAGGTACTGCTGATACCGACGCTGTAAACGTAGTCCAATTGAACGCTGTAAAAGAAACTGCCAACAAGGGTTGGAAGCTGAAAACTAACAATGGCAATGTATCTGATGTAAAACCTGGTGATGAAGTTGAATTTGATGGCGATGATAACATCAAAGTAAGCAATGCTGGTAATAAAGTTAGCTTTAAGCTGAATAACAAATTGACCGGCATTGAATCCATCACCGGCGTAGGCGGCAGCATCAGCTTCTCCGGCGGAAACGTTACTATCAATAATAATGTAACCTTTGGCAGCAATGGCCAAATCCATAACGTAACCGCAGGTACCGCTTCTACCGATGCCGTTAACGTAGGCCAATTGAATGCAGCAGTTCAAGCAGGCAATACCGATACCCATATCAAACCGGGTGAATACGGTGTTGGTGCTGACAACAAGGTTAATATGGACGTTGTTGATAAGACTGGTACGAAGATTAATACCGTTACCATTACCGATGTTGCTAAAGCAAGCGATTTAGGTAACGTTAATAACATTAACAATGACCTGAAGAACTCGAATGGTACTACCACCGTTGTTGATGCTGTAAATAACTTGAACCAGAAGCTAGATAACAAGGTTGGTGATTTGCAGTACAGCAAGGTAGACAAAGGTGATATTGCGGATGGCGACAGTACTACTACCGCAATCGGCAAGCTTGACCAAGCGTTGAAGGATGTAGCAGATACTGCAAACCAAGGCTGGAACTTGTCCACTAACGGAGGCGAAGCATCTAAAGTAGCACCTGGTAAAACTGTTGACTTCAGTGTTGACAAGAACATTAAAATCAGCAATGATGGTACCAATGTTAAGGTTGAGCTGAATAAAGACCTGACTGGTCTGAACAGTGTAACCTCAAAAGAAGCCAACATCGGTGGCGTAAGCATCAAAAACAACATTGTTGATAACCTGAGCAACAAGGAGTGGGATGCTAAGAATACTGACCAGTACAAGGATTCCGGCAAGGCGGCAACCGAAGCCCAACTGCAGCAGGCAATGAGCGGCACTGTACAGTACGACCGTAAGGACGACGGCACCGTTAACAAGACTCAGATTACCCTGAATAAGGAAGGGGATACCTACACTACTATTACCAATGTAGCAAACGGTAAGGTAAAAAAGGATTCCAAAGACGCTATTAACGGTGGTCAGCTGTTTGATACCGAAACTAAGATCAACAACCGTATTGATGGTGTTGAAAACCAGGTTATCAGCAATAGCAACCGCATCGGTCAATTGAGCAGCCGCGTGAACAAGGTTGGCGCAGGCGCAGCAGCTCTGGCAGCACTGCACCCGATGGACTTTGATCCAGACGACAAACTGACCTTCTCCGCAGGCTACGGTAACTATGCAGGCCAAAACGCAGCAGCAATCGGCGCTTACTACCGTCCTGATGAAAAGGTAATGTTCAGCGTTGGCGGCACTGTAGGCAACGGTGAAAACATGGTTAACGCAGGCATCTCCTTCTCCCTGGATCGTACCAACCATGTAAGCAACAGCCGTACTGCTCTGGCTCGTGAGGTTATCGAACTGCGCGGTCAATTGGCAGAAATGGGCGCTAAGATGGCTAAGATGGAAAAAGCATTCGGTATGCTGGATGAAACCAAGACCAAGCTCTTCCCGGATGTTCCGGCTAACCACTGGGCATATGAATACATCGCTAAGCTGGCAGGCAATGGCTACATTGAAGGCTATCCTGACGGCAACTTCGGCGGTGACCGTCTGATGACTCGTTATGAATTTGCTACCATGCTTTACCGTGCAATTGAAAACGGCGCAGCTCTGGAAGAAAGAATCATCAAAGAGTTTGAGCCTGAATTGGGCCGCATCCGTGTAGACCGCATCAGCGGTGAAGACGGTGACCGCAACAAGATTGAACGTGTACGCGTTAACGCAACCAAAGGCGAGCGCGACCATTACGGCAACAAGCTGGCAAAATAAATTGTCGGCAGTGACAAGTGAATAAAGCTCAGTAAACAGTAAAGGCGTTCTCCCGCAGGGGAGAACGCCTTTTGTAGTAGTGAATATATCAATAATTACAACGTTACTTTTCTTTTTGCGAACTATTGTTTTTGCAATCTATCTGTGTTATAATTACCTTAGTTGCATAGGTAGCTGCATTCTTGCGGAGCTTATGCCTGGTCATGCGGACCAGTGGCGCCTGTCGAGCTTTCGGCAGGCGCCTTTTCCTTTTTGTCAGTCGCGATTGCCGGCTTATATATTTTTACTACAAATTATGCTATAATCAAAGGAGGAAACATATGCAAAAGCAAATTTCTAATCTTGACAAGCTGACTTTGTCCAACGATTTTCTTTTCAAGCACGTTATGCTCAGAAAGCGCATCTGCAAGCATATTCTGGAAGAGCTTTTACACACCCAAATTGCAGATATTACCTATCTTGAAGCAGAGAAGACTATCGATGTTTATCCTGACAGCCATGGTATTCGTTTGGATGTTAGAATTGCAGATGCTGCCAATACTCATTACAATTTGGAAATGCAGGTAAAGAATCCTGTTAATCGTGCTACAGGAAAATTTCTGCTGCCTAAGCGTACCCGCTACTATCAGGCTATGCTTGATACGGATATGCTACAAAAAGGTCAGGATTATGACGAATTATCTCCTACGTATATAATTTTCTTTTGCCTGTTTGATTTTTTTCAGGATTCTCAGCGTATTTATACCTTTAAGAAGCGTTGTCTGGAAAACATGAATATTGAATTGGCAGATGAAGCAGTTATTATGTTTCTCAATACCTTGGGAACCAAAGGTGATGTGTCACCGGACATTCAAAGTCTGTTTGACTACATCAACAGCAATACTATTAACAGTAATTTTACACGTGAGGTTGCTGACACGATTGTAGAAATTAAAAATGACAAGAAAGTGAGGGATGCCTATATGACTTACGAAATGCGTATGAAAGACCTGCGTGACGAAGCACATGCCGAAGGTCTGGCCGAGGGTAAGGCTCAGGGTCTCGCCGAAGGTAAGGCAAAAGAAAAGACTGCAACTGCAAAGCGTCTTTTAAGTATGGGATTATCTGTAGAGGATATTGCTAAGGCTACTTCGCTTTCCGTTGAACAGGTTGAAGCTATTGAGGTGGAATGAATTTAATAAGTTGCTTACAGTAAAGGCGTTCTCCCGCAGTGGGAGAACGCCTTTTTACATTATAACGAAAGCAGTTAAGCTGTTATGGTATACGCTTTATAGACTGCTTGCGAAGCTGACACTTACCATTTTTCCGGAATTCCGGGGAAGTCGGCAATCGTCAGCATACAGCAGCTGCCGGTAGCCAGCAGTGTATCTGCATCAGTATCATATACATGAATCTGCATAGTAATTAACTGGCCATTATGCGAAACAACCTCAGCTTGTGCCTCTACCATTGCACCGGAAGGAGCGCCCTTGATGAAATCTACGGTCATCGATACCGTAACCACGCGCTTGCCCATAGCGGCGCAGGCGATGCCGGTGGCATTATCCACCAGTGTTGTAAGCAAGCCTCCGTGCAACTTGCCGTTGAGGTTTGTATGGATAACAGGGTCGATGCGCAGGCCGACTGCAGCTTTGCCGCAGCTGATGCTGTGAACCTTTATGCCGCAGTGCTGCATAAAAGCGTTATGCGTGTAGATATCTTTTACGCTTCGGATAATTTCTTCCGGTTGCATAAATCATTCCTCCTTTAGACAGGCGTCCAGCGCTTGGGCAACGTCGCTGCATTGCTCAAGGCTTGCTACCCAATTTTGTAAACGTAATGCCTTTGCTTCACCGTAAACAGGTACGGCAAGGCTCATAAACTTGGCGCAGAGCTCCTCCCAAGTCAGAGGATTTTCCGGATCTCCCTTAGGATAATCAACCTGCATTGTAAGTGTTTGTCCGTTTTGCAGCTGGATTTCTACTCTGGAAGCCAGCTTGGAAGCATCTGCTGCATGAAGCTGTTCCATAGCCTCATCACGGATAACCTTGATGCGCTGCATTAAATTCATAAGCTCTTTGTTATGGATACATTCCTCGCTGAACTGCGCAATGCCTACTTCGCCGAACTTCAGCATAGCAGCGGAGCAATATTGAATACTGAATTTGCCGCCGTAGGGAGTTTGCGGCTGCGGATTGTTGATCAGATAGTTGGTAATATTGTTGACGTACAGTTTAATTTCAGCGATGTCCTCAGGCTGTAGGGAATGAGCCTTACGCAGCTCCTGAATGGCGTAAAGAGCGGCATGGGCATGCTTGCAGCAAGCGTAGGGCTTGAAGGAGTTGATGTCGATTTTCAGTTTATCAGTGCTCATGTTTTCGGTAAGTTTCTCCAGGTGCGGTTCTTTGACCATGGCACGGCAGAAGCCCTTTTCGCCTTCTAAAATTTCACTGGCTGCAGTAAAACCCTTCTGCGACAGATAAGCGCTGAGAACACCGCTGTAGGAAGCCTTGCCCGTGTGCAGCGGCTTGCTCATGGCACCCTCTTTTAAAAATTCCCACAGGCCTGCGGCCTGGGTGCCGGCGCTGCCATAGCACATCAAGGTCTGCTGTGCGTCAAGACCGAGAGCGTTGGCGGCAGCAGCACCGGCGGCGATGGTGCCTGCGGTACCGGTAGTATGCCAAAAGAAGTAGGATTCGGGGATAACCGCTTCGCCTACGCGCCCGCTTGCTTCGTAGCCTGCACAAATTGCTGCGATGAGCTGCTTACCGCTTTTGTGTTCTGCCTCGCAGACAGCCAGCGCGGGAGAAACAACAACGCAGGCCGGATGGATAATAGACGGGTTATGAAGATCATCGAAATCCAGACTGTGGGAAGCAGCGCTGTTGATAAAGGCTGCGTTCAGGGCACTGGCCTTTTTGGCGGGAAGGCTGCCGAAAATATTCGCCTGTGGTGCATCACCTTGCAGGATAACATCATGTATAATACGTACCGGTTTTTCCTGAGAACCGCGGACAGCAATTCCCAGCCAGTCCAGCAGACATTTTTTAGCCATTTCGATGCTGTGAGCAGAAAGCTTTTCGTAGCACAATTCTGCGGTAAATTTTGCTAATGCTTTAGTTGTCATTGTTAATACCTGCCTTTCTTTAATTTTAACTATTGCCATGGTATTCGCCAAATGCAACGTAAACACCTGCCTTAGCCTTAAAACAAATTACCTCCCTGCTGGTATTCTCCGAAAACCTCGCGCAGTACGCCGCAGATTTCGCCTAAGGTTGCATAGGTTTTAACAGCATCAATCAGATAAGGCATAAGGTTAGCTTCACCCTTGGCAGCTTCCTTCAGAGCTTTCAGGGAAGCATCTACTGCTTGCTGGTCACGGTGAGCCTTCATTTCATTTACACGGGCAATCTGACGTTCCGCAACGCTTAAATCTGCCGTAATAATATCATTTGTTTTGACAGCCTTATTGTCTGCAAATTTGTTGACGCCGATGACTGTACGCTTGCCTTTTTCAATATCTGTCTGATATTCGTAGGCATGGGCAGCCATTTCACCTTGCATATAGCCTTGTTCGATAGCAGCAACCGCACCGCCCATGGCATCAATTTTTTGGATGTATTCATAAGCTTCTTTTTCGAATTTGTCAGTGAGTGCTTCAACATAATAGGAACCGGCCATGGGGTCGATTGTGTCGGCAACACCACTTTCGTAAGCGATGAGCTGTTGGGTGCGCAGTGCAAGCGTTGCACTTTCTTCCGTCGGGAGGGCAATGGCTTCGTCATACGCGCAGCAGGCCATCGACTGAATGCCTGCAAGTACAGCAGACATAGCCTGCCAGGTAATGCGGGCAACGTTGTTCAAAGGCTGCTGTGCTGTCAGCACGCTGCCTGCGGTATGAACGTGTACTCGCAGCATCTGTGCTTTGGGAATGGTAGCTCCGTAACGCTCTTTCATGATGCGTGCCCACAAGCGGCGGGCAGCGCGGAATTTAGCTATTTCAGAGAAGAAATTCAGGCCTGCGGTAAAAATCCAGCTGATACCGGGAGCAAAATCATCAACCTTTTGGCCTGCTTTGATTGCAGCATCAATATAGGCCATGGCATTAGCGAAGGCAAAAGCGATTTCCTGTACCTCGGAAGCACCTGCTTCGCGAATATGATAAGCGCCAACGCTGATAGTATTCCATTTGGGGATATTCTGCGAGCAATAAGCAAAGGTATCTGTAATCAGGCGCATGGAAGGACGTGGCGGGAAGATATAGGTTCCACGGGCGATATATTCCTTGAGAATATCGTTTTGAATAGTGCCCTTCAACTGCTCCGGTTTTACGCCCTGCTTTTCGGCAACAGCAACATACATTGCCAAAAGTACGGCTGCCGAACCATTGATGGTCATCGAGGTGCTGACCTTGTCCAGCGGAATCCCTTCAAAAAGCTTTTCCATGTCAGCGAGAGAATCAATAGCTACGCCAACCTTGCCGACTTCGCCTTCGGATAACGGTGCATCGCTGTCCAGACCGATTTGTGTCGGTAAATCCATAGCTACGGAAAGACCGGTTTGGCCTGCCTGCAGCAAATACTTGTAACGGGCATTGGTTTCTTCGGCAGTGGCAAAGCCTGCATAAGCACGCATAGTCCACAGGCGGCCTCTGTACATTGTGGGCTGTACGCCACGGGTGAAGGGATACTGACCGGGAAAGCCGAGTTTACTGTTATAATCAAATTTTTCATCGATATCTAAGGGTGTATATAAGCGCTTTTCGCTTAAATGCTGCCGTTCAGGGAATTTTGCGATTGCCTTGGCAACCTTGGCATCATAGGCATCTAAGCTAAGCTGTAAATTTTCTCGTGTAGTCATAATGATTTTCCTCCTTGGATTTCTCTTTCATCGTGCCTGTTTTTTCTAACGCTATGTGCATGTCGAAGGCGTGTTCCAAATCAACAGGCTCATGGCCGTTTTTTCTTTGCGCCATTTTCAGGTAATCATAAAGCTGTTCCCTGAAATCGGGGTGGGCGCATTTTTCGATAATCAGTTTGGCCCGTTTTAGAGGACTCAGACCGCGGATATCGGCTACACCTTGCTCGGTAATAAAAACCATCGTATCATGTTCGGTATGATCTGCGTGTGAAACCATGGGAACTACGCTCGAGATATTACCGCCTTTGGCAGTTGATGGGGTAGAGAATATTGTCAGGTAACCGTTGCGCATATAATCTCCGCTGCCGCCGATACCGTTCATCATACGGTTGCCCATAACATGGGTAGAATTTGCCTGACCGTAAATATCAAATTCAAGCGGTGTATTCATGGAGATAACGCCGAGGCGGCGGATGACCTCCGGATTATTGCTGATGTCGAGCGGGCGCAGAACAATGCGATTACGGTAGAGCTCGGGATCTTCTTTATACATCTCCCAAACTGTCGGCGATGGGGTGAAGGCACAGCCGGAGGCTTGGGTGACCTTATCGCATTTGATCAGCTTAAAAACAGAATCTTGCAAAATCTCCGAGTACATAGTAAGATTATCAAATTTAGATTCTGCCAAACCCATTAATACAGCATTGGCTATGTTTCCTACGCCGGACTGCAACGGCAGCATTTGCTGTGGCAGACGGCCGTGGCGCTGCTCGTGCTCCAAAAAATCAACCAGGTTAGCGGCAATTTTTTTGCTTGCTTCATCAGGAGCGCTTAAATTGCGTACATGGTCGACAATGTCTGATTCGACGATGCAGGTAATTCTGTCAAGTCCGCAGCTTACATAAGGAGAACCGATGCGGTCGCCGACATGGTAAATAGGAATTTCGGTGCGCTCTGGTGGTTTGCTGCAGATGTAAATATCGTGCATTCCCTCCAGCGTCAGCGGGATAGATGTGTTGACCTCAACGATAATTTTTTTTGCATGCTTTACAAGCATAGGCGTGTTGCCAACACCGGAACCGAGAACAATGCTGCCGTCTGCATTAATAGCAGCGGCTTCAACGATTGCAACATCAACATCGCCGTAAAAGCCGTAGTCGATTTGTTGGGCAAAGTGGCTTAAATGCTGATCAATATAGGTTACGCTGCCGGTGTTGATCTGGCGGCTGAGTATTTTGTTGGAGGCTGCATAATAAGGCATGCGTCCGCTGATACCGCCGACTTCGGCAAGTGTTTCTTCGATTTCCGGTCCGACGGAAGCACCGCTCCAAATATTGATACGGCATTTTTTGCCGGCCTTGATGGCTTTAGCGAGAGCAAGTGTGGTTTTCTTAGGATAGCCAGAGGGGGTGAAGCCGCTGACACCGACATTCATACCGTCGGTAATCAGTGTGGCTGCTTCGTCCGCGCTGACTATTTTGTCAAATAGGCAGGGGGTGCGCAAACGTGTTGCATCCAGCATTTTAAAAACCTCTTTTCTTTTTTGGAAATTTCCTTATCTGCTTACAGTTTAAATCTATCAACATATAAAGTAAAATACGGAAAATACATTTTACATATAAAAAATGCATATACGTTAACTCGTTCTTTGATGCGGGAACAGGATAATTCATGATATATAGTTGTCTGTTTTTAGAAAAAAACGAAAAACTTATGCGTTTATTCCTAATCACTTATAAAAATAATCTATTGGAGTTATATGCGTTTTGCATATGCTGTCATTGGTTTTATGAAAAATTTAATTTTAAAAACTAAAAAAGTACTCAGAAATATTGCTGTATAGTATAATAAAGGCAGAGAGAAGTAAAGGAGAACTATATATGGACATAGAATATTACCGCAATTTTATTGCCATAGTTGAGGCCGGCAGTATTTCTGCCGCAGCTAAGCAGATAGCGATTGCCCAACCGGCGCTGAGTAATCAGCTTAAGGTGCTGCAGAAGCGTTTTGGTACGCAGCTGCTGCATGTGCGCCGTGGCGGTCACAGCATTGAGCTTACGGATGCAGGCTGTATTTTATATAACAAGGCTAAGTATATCTGCTCGGTCGAAAACAGCGCTCTGAAGGAGATAGTTGACTGTCAGGCAGGTTTTAGCGGTACGCTGCGCATCAGTCTGTCACCTTCGATGTCAATAAACTTTATTAAAAACTTTTTGAGTGATTTTTACAGAGAGTTTCCGCATATTAATTATGAGCTGTATGAGGTGCCGATTGACGAACAAACCCAGCAGCTTTTGGAGGGGAAAACGGAAATAGGCATTGCCAATGCACCCCTAAAGCAATCTAAACGCTTTGAAACGCTGTTCAGCCGTAAAGAGCGTCTGGTTGCGCTTTTTCATAAGGATAGCCCGTATCTGAAAAATGATAAGCCTAATATCCTGCTGGATGATTTGGAGGACATTCCGTTATGTCTTTCGCGTGGCTGTTCTGAGCTGTTTTTTTCTGTGTGCTCGGATTCACACATTTTCCCGCAGGTTATGAGTATTAATACTACTAAGCTTTCGGCCATAGCCTGGGCAGAAAAAATACCGGTGTGGCAATTGTACCGGCACCGGCTGTAGAATTGTTTCCGGCGAATCTGGTCCGCAAGGAAATCAAGGATGAGCGCTTGTTTCTGGAGATGACGCTGTCTATAGTTAAGGGCAGAGAGCTGTCGCAGGTTGCGCAGACCTTTATTAATTATTATATGCAGAATAAATAAAAATACGCCTTAGGCTGTTGATGCCTAGGGCGTATTTGTTTGCCTTCTTACTGTATTTTTTTCTTCGGGCGGTATTCTGATATAAACAGACCAGTCATCGTCAGGATGGTACCGAGTGCTACCAGCAGAGTAATTTTTTCCTGCAGGACAATCGCCGAGGTAATGACGGTGATGACGGGAACCATATAAATATAAACGCTGGCTTTTACTGCGCCCAACTCCCTAACTGCCAAATTCCAGGTGACGAAGCAGAGGGCGGAAGCACCCAGACCCAGAAAGACGATGTTAAAAAGATAGGTAGTATTGGCGAAGCGCGCCAGGTTCAGTTCAAAATCCAGAAAGCCCAGCGCCGGCAGCATAAAGAGAATGCCGTAGAAAAAGGTTCTGCGTGTAGCGAGGATAACAGGATAACCATAGCTGCTGATTTTTTTCGTCAGCAGAGCATAAAACGCCCACACGACGGCAGCCGAAATCGCCAGCAAATCACCCAGTGGATTGAGCTGCATGGCTGCACCGTTGAAGCTGATGCAGGCGATGCCTGCCATTACGATGAAAAAGCCGATGATGAACTGTTTGCTTAAGCTGCCGTCAGAATGCATAAAATAATGCGCCAGCAGCGCAGTAAAGAAAGGCGCTGTGCTGCCGATTACGCTAACGTTGGAGGCTTGCGTATAGGTCAGGGCGATGTTTTCCAAAAGGTAGTAGAGGCAGATGCCGCAGAGGCCTGCTGCCATAAAAACAGGCTCCTGCTTTTTATCTGTTTTCAGCATTTTAGGATAGGCCAGCCAAAGGGCGAAAAAGGCCATAATAAAGCGGAAAAAAAGAATTTCCAGCGGCTGAAAGCCGGTAAGTAAAACCTTGGTAGAAATAAAGGTCGTGCCCCAGGTAGCAATTGTAATGAGGGCAGCAATGTGACCGATGTAGCGAGTGTTTTGCATTTGCTTGGGAATCTCCGTTCTTTTAGTGTGCAGTAAAACGCACTCTATGATTTTAGCAGACTAAAATCCTGCTATGAACAAACTATCCCCTCTGCCAATGCAACAGAAGGGATAGTTTGTAAAATTTTATTTTGTGTGCTTGTCTTCGGCAGCCTGCTTATTGGGGGCTGCTGCTGCGTATTTCGTCAGGGCAACCTTCGTAATGTGGAAGTCGCCTACGGCAGCAGGACCGTCGATACAGCCGTTGGAGCAGGCCATGCCTTCGATATAGCTGCAGTCGAGCTTGCCTGCGGCAGCAGCCTTAACCGTATCACGGCATTTGTCCAGTCCGGAGCAGTATTGCGCATTATGTACCTCACCGCCCATAGCTGCAACCGTATCCTGCACGGCAGCGCTTACGCCGGCCGTCAGCGGGAAGCTCAGGCCAAGCTTGGAGGCATCGCGTTCATAAGCAGTATCACCTCTCATTTCCGCAAATTTTATATCCTTGCCCTCCAGCATGCACATAATCTCTTCAAAGGTCAGCACGTAGTTGATGGTTTCGCGGTGCTCGCGTGCTTCCACCTTTTTGGCGATGCAGGGACCGATGAACACGGTAACGGCATAGGGATATTTTTGCTTGATTAATTCGGCACAGGTAAGCATGGGGGAGGGAGTGTCGGAAATCTTGTCTGCTGCCTCCGGTACCTGCGTTTTAATCAGCTTAACAAAGGCAGGACAGCAGGAGCTGGTCATAAAGCCCTGCTTGGCAGGAACCTTCTCCAAATATTCCTCTGCTTCCTTAACGCTGGTGATATCGGCGCCAACGCCAACCTCTACAACTTCAGCGAAGCCTGCTTTTTGCAGTGCCTCGTAAATTTGCGCCATGGTAATCTTCAAACCGTATTGGCCTACGATGGACGGTGCCACAAGGGCGATAACCTGCTTGCCCTGCTGGATTTCGCGGATAACGCGGATAATATTGCTGCGCTCGTCAATGGCGCCGAAGGGGCAGGCGTTGCGGCAGGCACCGCAGGAAACACATTTTTCGTGGTCAATGACAGCCTTACGGTTTTCACCGATGCTGATGGCACCGATGGCGCAGGCACGCACGCAGGGACGATGGATTTCGATAATCGCACCGTAGGGGCACATCTGCTTGCAACGACCGCATTCGATACATTTCGTTTTATCGATAAAGGCGCGGTCCTGAATTATGCTGATAGCCTTTTTCGGGCAGTTATTCATGCATTTGTGGGTGATGCAGTGACGGCACATATCGGTAACGTAATAAGCATCAATCGGGCATTGGTCGCAGGCTGCGGGGAGCACGTCGATAATCGGCAAATCGGTGCGCTCAGGCTCGTTCAGCGTCAGCTTGGCAGCCTCGATGATATTGCTGGAGCACTCCTGACCCAGCGCCATATCAATACGGTTTTTCAGTACAGCTCTTTCTTTATAAACACAGCAACGGTAACGCGGAGTGTCCTCGCGTACCTCCTGCAGAATATCGTAGACATGATCAGGCAACTCGTTATTCCAGGTGTAGCGGGATAAATGCTCCAGCACCATGCGGCGCAGCTGCGCAACAGCGGTTAATTCCATAAGGGTTCCTCCTTGGCAATTAGTTATATTGCGTTTTGCATTGCATACTCTATACTGTACAATTCTTTACAGAACGCAAAAATCCTGCTGAAGCGTGTGTAGTATAACCGTTAATTTTATATTAGCATTATTTTTTGAAGATATTCATGCGAAAAGCAATTAACATATCGGGAAGTGAATAAAAATTTTAGCAAATGAGTGTCTGGAAGCATCGAAGTGCTGCATTGTTTGAGCGCTATTGTATGTTTATCTTGCAAAAATTCCTAGCTTCGCGCGAGTTTTGCAGCACTTCGCATATGGTTCCACACGAAATTTGCGTTGTGCCCTTTGGGCACGGAAAATTTTTTCTGAACGGAAAGAAATGTTAATTGTGACGCTAACAGAAAAAGCGTTTTCCACGAAAAAAATAAAAATTTTTCCTCTTACCCCCCTTTACAAATTCAAATCCTAGTATTATAATAAGCGCATAAAGCAACGACGTGGTTGTTGGATTGAAAGATCCAAACTTCGTGGTTGCTTTTTCTGTTATATCAGCGGTGAGAATTATAATTTATATCTTACCCATGATAAGTGCAACGAAGCACCGTAGCAGCGCAAGGCGCAGCTGACGGTGCTTTCTTATTTACAGAGCCAGAGAGAAGAAAATCTGTAAAGCACAAAAAACTGTATTTCAAATGAGGGGCTTACACTTCGTAAACCCAAGGAAATTCTCAGAGAGAAATTAGGGAGGTTTTACAATGAATGATGTACCGAAACTGTTTGGCAGCTTAGTTTTTAACGAAAGCGTTATGAAGGACCGTCTGCCGACTGCAACCTATAAGGCATATAAGGCAGCAGTGCTTGCAGGCACTCCGCTGAATCTGGAAATTGCTAATATCATCGCCAATGCTATGAAGGACTGGGCTCTGGAGCATGGCTGCACTCATTTCACCCATTGGTTCCAACCGATGACCGGTATTACTGCTGAAAAGCATGAAAGCTTCATTTCTCCTACTGCCGAAGGCCGTGTTATTATGGACTTCTCCGGCAAAGAGCTGATTCAGGGCGAGCCTGATGCTTCCAGCTTCCCGTCCGGCGGCCTGCGTGCAACCTTTGAAGCCCGCGGCTATACAGCATGGGACCCGACCTCCTATGCATTTATCAAAGATAACTGCCTGTGCATTCCTACAGCCTTCTGCTCCTACACCGGCGAAGTGCTGGATAAAAAGACTCCGCTGCTGCGTTCCATGAATGCAGCCAGCAAAGCAGCCTGCAAGCTGCTGAAGCTGTTCGGCATTGATACCATCCGCGTCAACAGCACTGTTGGTCCGGAACAGGAATATTTCCTCGTAGATAAAAAAATGTGGGAAAAACGTAAAGATCTGGTTTACACCGGCCGTACCCTTTTCGGTGCGAAATCTCCGCGTGGGCAGGAGCTGGACGACCACTACTTCGGCATTATCAAGCAAAGAGTTCTTTCCTTCATGAAGGATTTGGACGAGGAGCTGTGGAAGCTGGGCGTACTCGCCAAGACCGAGCATAACGAGGTTGCTCCGGCACAGCACGAGCTGGCACCTATCTTCACAACTACCAACGTAGCATCTGACCATAACCAGCTGATGATGGAGTTCATGAAACGTGTTGCTCTGCGTCACGGTCTTGTTTGCCTGCTGCATGAAAAACCTTTTGATGGTGTAAACGGCAGCGGTAAGCATAACAACTGGTCCTTATCTACGGAAGAAGGCCTGAACCTGCTGGATCCCGGCAAGGAGCCGTACAAAAACATCCGCTTCCTGACCTTCCTGGCAGCAATTATCAAGGCTGTTGATGAATATCAAGATCTGCTGCGTGTATCTGTTGCCAGCGCCGGCAATGACCATCGTCTGGGCGCAAATGAAGCTCCTCCGGCTATCGTATCCATGTTCCTTGGCACTGAGCTGACTGCAGTTCTCGAAGCTATTGCAGCAGACAAGGTTTACAACGGCAACCCGGAAAGCTACATTAAAGTAAGCGACGATACCATTCCTGCTCTTGTTAAGGATAACACCGACAGAAACAGAACCTCTCCCTTCGCCTTCACCGGCAATAAATTTGAATTCCGTATGCTGGGCAGCATGTTCTCCATCGCTGGTCCCAACATCGTACTGAACACCATCGTTGCCGAAGAGCTGGATGAATTTGCTGATAAGCTGGCAGATGCTCCTGATCTGGAAGCAGCAGTATATGATTTGGTTAAAGAAACCTACAAGGCTCATAAGCGCATTGTCTTCAACGGTAACGGTTATACCGATGCATGGGTTGAGGAAGCAGCTAAACGTGGCCTGCTGAACCTCAAATCTACTCCGGAGGCTCTGCCGTATCTGGGACATGCCAAGAACATCGAGCTGTTCGAAAAGCATAACATCTTCACTAAAGCCGAGGTTGAATCCCGTGTAGAAATCCTGCTGGAGAACTACAGCACCACGATTTCTATCGAAGCAGCAACCATGCTGGATATGTTCCATAAGGACATCCTCCCGGCAGTTACCGCTTATACCGGAGATTTGACCAAAGCAGTACTTGATAAAAAGGCTGCCGGTATCAGTGCAGGATTTGAAGGCGCACTTGCCGATAAGCTGAGCAAGCTGGGCGGAGAAATGTATGCATCCTCCCTGAAGCTGGAAGATGGCTTGAAGGAAGCAGCAGAAATCGGCGATAGCGAGAAGCAGGCTCTGTACTATCACGATACCGTTCTTGAAGAAATGGGCAAGCTGAGAAGTGCTGTTGATGCTGCCGAAGCTTTGACCGGTGGTAAGTATCTCGACTATCCGACTTATGGTGAGTTGTTGTTTGGTGTAAATGAGTAAGCTGCAGTTGCCTTCTCGACAGCCTTGAGTAAGGTGTGTTAAGATAAAATAATATATATAAACTCATACACAATGGGGTGTATCCGAAAAATCGGGTACGCCCCTTTTTCTTTAGCTAATGCCATGTGAGCGCTGCTCAATGACACGTTAAAAAATATTATAATTTGAGGGGTGTTTACAAATGGACAAATATGTATCTGCCGATACTATATGGGTGCTGATAGGTGCCTTCTTGGTATTTTCTATGCAGCCGGGCTTCGCAATGGTTGAAACAGGCTTTACCAGAGCCAAAAATGCCGGCAACATCGTCATGAAAAATGTCATGGATATGTGCCTCGGCTCCATTGTTTTCTGGGTTCTGGGCTTTGGCCTGATGTTTGGTACCGATATCGGCGGCTTCATCGGCACGCCGGACTTCTTTGTAAAAGGTGATTACGGTGCCAGCTATCCAAGCACTGCGTACTTTATCTTCCAGACGATGTTCTGTGCTACAGCAGCAACAATTGTTTCCGGTGCTATGGCAGAACGTACCAACTTTCTGGTTTATTGCATTTACAGCGTATTAATCAGCGCTATTATTTACCCGATTAGCGGTCACTGGATTTGGGGCGGCGGCTGGCTCGCACAGATGGGCTTCCACGATTTCGCCGGTTCAACTGCCGTTCATATGGTAGGCGGCGTTGCTTCTCTCGTCGGTGCCAAGATGATTGGCGCGCGTATCGGCAAATACAATGCCGACGGTACGGTAAACGCTATTCCCGGTCACAGCATTCCGCTTGGGGCCTTGGGCGTTTTCCTTCTCTGGTTCGGTTGGTTTGGCTTCAACGGTGCTTCCACCGTCTGCGCAACCGGTGATGACGCCTTGGTTTCCATGGGTGCTATCTTCATTACCACTAACATGGCTGCAGCAGCTGCTGCTACCGCAACTATGATTTACACCTGGATTCGTTACGGCAAGCCTGATGTTTCCATGACACTGAACGGCGTGCTTGCAGGTCTGGTAGCAATTACCGCAGGCTGCGACATGGTAAGTCCGGCCGGCGCTTTAATCATCGGCCTGATTGCCGGTGTGCTGGTAGTTGCTGCTGTTGAATTCTTCGACCAGAAGCTGAAGATTGATGATCCTGTCGGTGCCATTTCTGTTCACGGTGTTTGCGGTGCCTTCGGTACTATCGCAACCGGTCTCTTCGCTCTTGACGGTGGCCTCTTCTATGGCGGCGGTACTGATTTCCTGGTAAAACAAATCCTCGGCGTTGTAGTTGTAGCAATCTATGTTGCGATTACGATGACGATTATCTTTAAAGTTCTTGATAAGCTCTTTGGTCTGCGTGTTAAGGAATCCGAAGAAATCAAAGGCCTGGATATGGAAGAGCATGGCCTGCTCAGCAGCTATGCCGACTTTATGCAAACTCCGTTGGAGGTACAGACCTCTGTTACTACTACTTATGTTACTCCGGTCAAGGAAACTGCAGCTAAGCCTGCAGGCGCAGTAAAGATGAGCAAGGTTGTTATTATCACCTCGCAAAATCGTTTCGAAGCATTGAAAAATGCTTTGGATAAGCTGGGAATTACCGGCATGACTGTTACCAAGGTTTTGGGCTACGGCATCCAGAAGGGCTCTACGGAAATGTATCGTGGTGCTGAGGTTGCTGCACACCTGCTGCCGAAGGTAAAGGTTGAAATGATTGTTTCCGCAATTCCTGTTGCAGCAGTAGTCAATGTTGCTAAGCAGGTTCTGTATACCGGCAAATACGGCGATGGCAAAATCTTCATCTATGATGTTGAGGATGTTGTTAAGATTCGTACCGGTGAAACAGGCTATGATGCTCTGCAGGATTATCCTATTGAGGAAAAATAATTTGCTTCTCCCTAATCTAACTCCCTAATAAAACAGGAAGGCGCTCGATGTCTTGCGTAATGCAGGCTAAGAGCGCTTTTCTGTGTGTTGGAGGAGAATGCTTTTATAATCTTATTATGGCGAAAAAACTTGCAAAACTGCATTGTTTAGGCCAAAATAAGATTGAATCGTATTTTAGTCGGATTGGAGTGAATGCTATGAATAAAAACGTTGCTTTATATAATGAGATGATAGCTTTTTTTGCCGGAGATGCACGCCGCTGCCAGCATTTTATCAAGGTTGCCAGTTTGGCCAAGCAGCTGGCTGAGAGCGAGGGTGCAGATGCAGAGCTGACAGAGCTTGTTGAGGCGGCAGGTCTTGTGCATGACTGCGGTATTAAGCCGGGTGAAGCCAAGTACGGTGCCGGTCATTGCACCGGTAAAATTCAGGAGCAGGAGGGACCGTCGGTAGCACGCGGGCTTTTGCAAAAGGTTGGCTATACACCTGAAAAAATTGAACGCATCTGCTATCTTGTCGGTCATCATCATACATATAATATGATTGACGGCCTTGATTATCAGCTGCTTGTGGAAGCTGATTTTATAGTAAATTTTTATGAGGACGGTACGCCGAAGGAGAATATTGCCAAGGCTGTGGAGCGGATTTTTAAAACAGAGAGCGGAATAAAGCTGGCAAAGACTATGTTCGGTCTTTGATATACAATGCTGTGGCTTTTCGGTTACAGCATTTTTCTTGCTATTTTGTTCTATGCTTGCTAAAATAAACAGGATTAGGTTATTTTTTGGAGGCATAGAATATGAAGGAAATTTATGATTTAGCAGAGCAGTACCATAACGAGGGCAATAACTGCGTAGAATCCGTAGTTAAGGCGTGCAATGACGGCTTAAAGCTGGGCCTGCCGGATGTAGCAATCCGCATGGTGTCCGGCATGGGTGGCGGTATCGGCCGCAGTGGCTGCGTGTGCGGTGCGCTGAGCGGTTCCTGCCTGGTTATCAGTTCTATCGTTGGCAGATTGGATCCGTCTGAAAAGCATCAGACAGAGGTCTATAAATATACGCATGAGTTTCATGAGCGCTTTACCAAGCATTTCGGCACTTCCTGCTGTAGAGCACTGAATCGCCTGAGCTTCGGTACACCGGAATACAGAACTAAATGTATTAAGATTACTGCCGAAGCGGCAGACATGGTATCTGATTATCTGCAGGAAAAGGGCATGGTAAAATAATACTTAACTGCGGAGCTTGCAGAAGGACTGAGGGAGGTCAGGCTGATGGAAAAAACTGAGTTGAAAAATATTGTAATTTTGGCAACCGGCGGTACTATTGCCGGCAAGGCTGCCTCCGGTATCCAGATGACAGGCTATACTGCTGGTGCCTACAGCGTTGCCGATTTGCTGGCAGGTGTGCCTGAACTGGGCGAGCTGGCGCATATCAGCGGCGAGCAGCTGTGCAACATCGACAGCAGCAGTATTACCGATGCGTTGCTGCTGCGCTTGGCGCAGCGCTGCAATGAGCTGCTGGCGCAGGATGATGTCGACGGCGTTGTTATTACCCATGGTACCGATACTATGGAAGAAACGGCCTTCTTTCTGAATCTGACGCTAAAGAGTGCTAAGCCGGTGGTACTCGTGGGCGCAATGCGTCCTGCCACCGCAGTCAGTGCCGACGGACCTTTGAATATTATCAACGCTGTTAAGGTAGCTGTGGATGCTGTAAGCGCCGGACAGGGCGTGCTGGTGATGATGAACGATGAAATCTACAGCGGGCGTGACGTGACCAAGACGAACACGGCGAATGTGGCAACCTTCAAGGCAACGAACGGTGGTCCTTTAGGCTTTATAGTTGGCGGTGAGGTACATTACTATTATCGCAGCGTGCGTCCGCACACACTGCAGAGCGAATTTGATGTGAGCGGTGTTACTGCTTTGCCGCGCGTGGATATCATCTACACGCATATCGGTGAGGATCGCGTATTTGTGGATGCGGCACTGGCAGCAGGCGCACATGGCCTTATCTACGCCGGCAGCGGTATGGGCAGCATTCATGAGGCTGTGGAAGCGGCGCTGGCGGAGGCTGTTGGCCGCGACGTTGTAGTAGTGCGTTCCAGCCGCACCGGCAGCGGTATTGTTGCCGCAGGTCTGGAGCGTTGGCAGGAGCAAGGCTTTTTGTATGCGGATAATCTTAATCCGCAAAAGGCACGCCTTTTGCTGCAGCTGGCACTTTTGCGGACGCAGGAGCGCAACGAGGTGCAGGAGATTTTCAGTTGTTACTAAAAGATAAACAGCATAAAAGCAAAAAAGCTATCAGCGGGCAAAGCCCGGTGATAGCTTTTTTATGGTGCGCTTTAAAATTTTACCATCTTCTGTAACCGTTATGGTGCTTGGCACGTTCTGCCTGACGGGCAGCGCGCTCCGCTTCGTAAACCTCGCGGGCAGCGAAGAAATCCCCCAGCTTCCAGCCACGGTTAAACATTTCAATCAGCAGCTTGCCGGTGTTGTTGGCATCGTCAAAGGCGGTGTGCCACAGGCCGGCTGTGTTGACCTCCTGTTCCTCGGTAGCCTTTTTCAGACCGGTGGTGTAATCATCACCCTTCCAAAGGCGGTAGGCCAGCGCCAAATCAAGATAGTCCTCGTATTTTACGGGGTTTTCGATTTTATGACGCTCGCAGCCTGTCTGCAGTACCTTGTAATCCTCGGTTCCCCAAGCTACAAAGTAGGTTTCGCCGCTTTCATACAGCGCTGCCAGCTCCTGCACCATGTCAGGAAATTCAATGGCCTGCTGCATATCCTTAGCGGTAATCATGCAAAAATCCATAGAATCCTTAGCCTGCTTAGGATAAAAATGCGGTTTGACAAAGCTTTGTATGCGTCCGCAGTCGGTGAGCGGTTCGTCGTCCAGCTTCACTGCACCGATTTCGATAATCTCGGAAAAGAAGCCGCGCGGACGGCCGACAGGGCGCTCGTAGGTAGTAAATTCAAAATCAACGACTAAAAATTTCTTCATTGCAATTCCTTCTTACACTAAAGCATAGCCTGCTGCTCAGTGCTTTTTACCGCAGCATTTTTTATACTTTTTGCCGCTGCCGCAGGGACAGGGATCGTTAGGATAAACCTTTTTCGCTTTGGCACCTACACGGGTATTTTGCTGAGCTGCCTGCTGTGCGTCACGCAGCAGCTTGATAGTTTCGTTAGGAGTGTGGCCACCGAGGCAGAACATACGGGTAGCATTGTTGCGGGCGTTCTGCAGCAGTACGGAAAGTCTGCCGAGATGGCTGTAATTGTTCCAGGTGGGAATATTAGCCTGCAGCTTCTGAATCAGCTCAGAGGTATTGCCGTCGGTGTTGGAGTTTTCAAATTCATAGATGTACTGGCACCAGTAATGTGCATCCAGTGCCGCAACATTCAGCTCTTGAGTGAAGAAGTCATGCAGATCCTGATATGCGGTAGTAGATTGCATATAACCGTAGTGGGAAAGCATGGTGATTTCCTTTACGGTAGGCAGGTACAGGCCGAAGGGCTTTCTGCCTTGCTCCAGTCTGGTGTAGAAGTCATCGCTGTCATTTTTCTTGAGCAGGATGCGGCCATCTTTAATTGCGCAGGGGTTAAAGTTGCTCGGAACCTCGTCCAGCAGCTGCGGCAGAGTTTCCGGAGTAAGCTCAAAGCCTGCTTTTTGATTATACATTTCGCAGAAAAATTCTACAGGCAGGATAAGGTGCAGGCTGGACATAGCGGTGATGCAGTCCAAAAGCCATGCCAGCTGTTGGCGGTGAGCCTGGAAATCTGCGGTGTTGATTTTTTTGTAGACGGTGCGTGCTTCCTTTACTGCTTCGAAGCAGTCATCGGGATAGGAAACAATGTAGCCCATAGAAATAAAGGGCAGCAGCAGTGCATATTCACTGTAGGTAGGATGGAAACATTTTTTCTCCATGGCTGCTTCGAAGGCCTGAATGTTTTCGTCCGGCATAATAGCAAAGCGTTTTGCTGCAATTTCCGGCTTTTGCATTTCTGTGCAGATTTTTTCAGCAAGCTCGTCCTTTTTGAGCTTGCTGTAGGTGATGCAGAGCTGACGAGCTGCAAAAATCAATTTATCCTTAGTGAAGGCTTTTAAGTAATCCAGCAATACAGGTTTACGGGATGGTTGATTCTTGGTTTTGGTTGTACTTGCAGACATATTGATAGAAAATCTCCTTCTTTGTAATCTTACGTATCTCTTAATTATAAATAAAAACAGGAAATATAGCAAGTGAGGAAATTTAATATACAGTTTATTATACGCTTTTCGGCGGTTAAATTTATTTTTCAGCCTCTACTTTCTGGCGACGCATAGCGGGAATAAGGAAAAAGGCACAGTAAATAAAGGAAAGCAGCACGATTGCGCCGCCGCCGAGACCTATATAAGCGATGGAAGCATGCGTACAGATAAGTCCGCCCAGATAGCTGCCGCTGCCGATACCAAGATTATAAATGCCGGAGTAAATCGACATAGCCACAGCGGAGGTGCTCATAGTAGTTGTGCGCAAAAGCTCTGCCTGGCCTACAACGTTGAAGGCGGTAACGAAGATGCCCCAGACAGCACAGAGCAGCACCAGCAGATAATGATTGATGCTTACGGGGTAGAGCAGCAGCAAAACAACTGCAACGCCAAGTACGGTGATGCGGAAGAAATGGTAACGGCATTTATCGTACAATTTGGAAAAGGCTGCACTGCCCAAAAGTCCGGCTGCACCGAAAATAACCAAGGTGATGGTTATCCAGGCATCATCCATCAGCGCAATCTGCTTCAGGTAAGGCTCGATATAGCTGTAGGCGGTATAATAGCCGGTGGGGAGCAAAAAGGACATCATATAGAGGCCGATGAGCACAGGATTTTTCAGCATTACCGGCAACTGCGAAAGCGTAAACGGTTCGCTTTTTTCCAGCTTGGGAAATACCAGGAACATGTAGGCTAGTACGATAAAGGCTAAAACGGCGATACACATAAAGGCCATGCGCCAGCCTACGTAAAGGCCGATGATACGTCCTAAAGGCAGGCCGACGATGATGGCGATGGCCGTGCCGGTTACAATCATACTCATAGCCAGTGCTTTAAAGGGACCTTTGACAAGACGCACGGCGATAGGCGAGGCGACGGACCAGAAAATGGAGTGGGCGAAGGCTACGCCGATGCGCGAAAGCAGCAGCGTCCAAAAGCCGGTGGCAAAGGCAGAGGCTACATGCGATACGGCGAACAGGCTGATGGTTGCCAGCAAAAGCTTGCGCAGCGGATAGCGGGAAGCAGCAATCATCAGCGGCAGACTCATGAGCATTACGACGTAGGCATAAATGGTAATCAGCATACCGGCCTGCGCTTCTGTCATGCGAAAATCTGCGGCGATATCGGATAAAAGGCCTATGGGCATAAATTCCGATGTGTTAAAAATAAAAGCGGAAACGGTCATGCCGATTAACGGCAGCCATTCGCGGGTAGTTATTTTGTTTTCCATATATATAAAGCACCTTACTTTCATTCTATAAAATTGCGCTGAATATTATAGCACAGCATATTTGTGTGCTACAAGCAAAAAGATTGTAAATTATTTGTTGCGGGATAGTGCGGAGGTTTTCTTTGAAAAGGACTGTCGTTAAGGGGCAAAAACAGTAAAGGCGTTCTACTTAAGTACGGTAGAACGCCTTGGAAATCTTTTATGCTTTTTTTACTTTGCTGTCGCCAGCATCAGCTTAATGCGGTTTTCCTGATTAACGCGGGCAGCGCTGGCATCGTAGTCCAGTGCCAGAATATTGGCCTCCTCGGCAATCTCCTTGATTTTGTTAATCATGCCGCGGCCTGCGATGTGGTTAGGCAGGCAGCCGAAGGGCTGAGCGCAGATGATATTGGTGTAGCCGCTGTGCACCAACTCCAACATTTCGGCAGTCAGCAGCCAGCCTTCGCCCATGTTGTTGCCGTAGCCGATAACGCCCTTGGCCATAGCCTTGGTTTCCTCATAGGTAGCGGGGGCGCTGAAGGGCGCAATACTGAGCGCCTGGTGCAGGATGCCTTCCATATATTTCAAATACCACATAGCGCCTTTGTTGACGCTGTATTTGAGCAGGCTGCCGCCGTAGAGCTTATAGTCCGTAAGATAAGTATCAACACAGTACATGATGAAATTCATCAGACCGGGCAGCATATATTCGCAGTTCTGACGCTGCAGGAAGGCTTCCAGATTGTTGTTGCCCAAAGCTGCATATTTGATGTAGATTTCACCGACAATACCAACCTTGATTTTTTCCTTATTGGTGATAGGCAAATCCGCAAATTCGTGCGCAATAGCCTTAGTAAGCTGCTTGATAGTACCTAAGGCCTGCGCCTTGCCGCTTTTGAAGGCTTCGCTTAAGCGTGCCAGCCATTTTTGCGCCAATCTGTCGGCTGCGCCGTGTACAACTTCGTAGGGACGTGTTTTATTCGTCAGGTACATCAGGGTATCGCCGTAAATTACGGCAGCTAAAAACTTATGCACCATGGATGCATCCAGATGGAAGCCGGGCTGCTGCTCCAGACCGTTGACGTTGAGGCTGATGACAGGGATGTGCGTAAGGCCGGCTTTTTCCAAAGCCTTGCGCAGCAGATAGATATAGTTGGAGGCACGGCAGCCGCCACCGGTTTGGGTGATAATCAGCGCAGTGTGCTCCAAATCATATTTGCCGCTTTCCAAAGCGTTTATCAGCTGGCCGATAACAAGCAGTGCCGGATAGCAGATATCATTATTGACGTATTTCAGACCGGTTTCGATTACCTCGCGGCCGGTGTTGTGCAGAACCTCGGCTTTGTAGCCGCAGCTTACGAGTGCTGCCTGCAGCAGTGAAAAATGCATAGGCAGCATGCCGGGTACAAGTATAGTATGCGTTTTTTTCATATCCTCCGTGAAGGGGGTAAACTTAACGTTAGCTGCTGGTAGCATATGCAAATCTCCTTTAATGATTATCTATATCGAAAAGCTGGGCTGCGGAGAACAGACTGCGGATGCGGATTTTGGCAGCACCAAGGTTGTCGATATCGTCTATTTTTATTTGTGTATAGATGCGTCCGCGTTCTTCGAGGAGGCGGCGGCATTCATCGGCCGTAATCGCATCGCAGCCGCAACCGAAGCTGACGAGCTGAATCAGATGCATATCAGGATTTTGGGCAACATATTCGGCTGCCGCATACAGGCGGCCGTGATAGGTCCATTGGTTGAGCACCTGCAAATCGCGGTTGAGCTCCTTGGTCTTGATATGACTGCTTACGGCATCCTCACTGACGAGGGCAGCGCCCATGTTGGTAATCAGGCGGTCGATGCTGTGGTTGACCTTGGGGTCGATGTGATAGGGACGGCCTGCTAGTACAACGATAGGCTTATGCAGTTCGCGTGCTTTGCTGATGATTTGCTGTCCTCTTGTCTTGACCTGCGCTTCATATTCATAAAAGGCAGTGAAGGCAGCGTCAACAGCCTTGCGGATTTCTTCCTTGGTGATATCCGGGTAGGCCTTGGCAAACATTTCCTGTAGTTTTTTGACCAGCTTCTTTTTATGGAGCAGGCCAAGATAATCATAGAAGAAATGTATTTCGGGCTTATTCAAATCACGGACATTGGCGTGCAGCACTTCTGGATAGTAGGCTACAACAGGGCAATTATAGCAGTTTTCCGTGCCCTGTTCATCTATATTGTAGGTCATGCAGGGATAGAAGATATTGGTGATTCCCTGCTGCAGCAGCCATTTGATATGGCCGTGCATCAGCTTGGCCGGATAGCAGACGGTGTCGCTGGGGATCGTTCCCTGACCAAGACGGTAAATAGTTTTATCTTCAATCGGACTATGGACAACCTTGAAGCCCAGGCTGGAGAGTAAGGCGTTCCAGAAGGGGAGCAGCTCATACATATTCAGGCCCATAGGTATACCCATAATGCCGCGTTTAGGTGTTTCGTTAACAGGCAATTCCTTGAGCAGCTGCAGCTTCTGGCGGTACAGGTTCAGCTCATCCTTGGGTGCCATGTGGGTGATGGGGCGCTCGCAGCGGTTGCCACTGATAAAGCGTTTGCCGCCGGCAAAGGTGTTAACAGTGAGATGGCAATGGTTATTGCACAGGCCGCAGGTCATGCCCTTGACTGTGTGGACGAATTCACCCAACTGCTGCAGGTTAAGCAGCGTTGTCTGATGCGGTGCATCCTTGTAGCGGCGTTGTGCGTACAGGGCAGCGCCGTAGGCTCCCATAAGGCCGGCAATGTTGGGACGGATAACGTTCAAATCCATCTCCTGCTCAAAGGCGCGCAGCACGCAGTCATTGAGGAAGGTGCCTCCCTGAACAACGATGTGCTTGCCGATGGCCTCCTTGCTGGCCGGACGGATAACCTTATATAAAGCGTTTTTTACGATGCTAATGGACAGACCGGCGCTGATGTTGGCAACGGAGGCACCGTCCTTTTGGGCCTGCTTGACGCTGCTGTTCATAAACACGGTGCAGCGGCTGCCTAAATCTACCGGCATATCTGCTTTAAGACCGATTTGTGCGAACTGCTCGGCTGTGTAGCCTAGAATTTCGGCAAAGGTCTGCAAAAAGCTGCCGCAGCCGCTGGAGCAGGCTTCGTTCAGAAAGATGTTGTCGATAGCGCCGTTGTGGATTTTCAGGCACTTCATATCCTGGCCGCCGATATCGAGAATAAAGTCTACCTCCGGCTCCAGATATTGGGCAGCATAAAAGTGCGCCATGGTTTCTACGATACCATAGTCAACACCAAAGCCGTGGCGAATCAGTTCCTCGCCGTAGCCGGTGACTGCACCTGCCAACAGGTGGCAGTTAGGATATTTTGTGTAGAAATCGGTAAGATAATTGCGGACGGCAACAACAGGATTACCCTTATTGCTTTGGTAGAAGGAATCAAGCAATTTGCCGTCAGGACTCATAACAGCGATTTTAATAGTCGTGCTGCCGGAATCGATACCGATAAAGGCTTCGCCAGCCTCCGCAGGGGTACCTATAGCGACACTTTCTTTAGAGTGACGCATCTTGAAAACAGTATATTCACCTTCGTTTTTAAAAAGCGGCGGCAGATGCTCAAAGCTGTGCTGTGCTGCTGCTGTCTGCAGTTTGTCGGGCAGCGTGGTAAGATCCACCTCATGCTCGGCGCAGAAGGCTGCACCCATTGCTACATAAAGCAGACTGTTTTCCGGGCAGATGCCCTTGATATTCAGAATACTGTCAAAGGCATCACGCAGACAGCTCATAAAGGTGAGCGGTCCGCCAAGATACAGCACATTGCCGCTGATGGGACGGCCTTTGGCAAGACCTGTGATGGCCTGGCTGGCTACAGCGTGAAAGATGCTGGCTGCCAGGTCGCTTTTTTCTGCTCCCTGATTTAGTAGCGGTTGAATATCGCTCTTGGCAAAAACGCCGCAACGGCTGGCAATGGTGTATGTGTTCTGTGCCTGCTGTGCCAGCTCGTTCATTTGGGGTGTTTCTACATTCAGCAGGGAAGCCATCTGATCGATGAAGGCGCCAGTGCCGCCGGCGCAGCTGTCGTTCATGCGCGCATCAAAATGGCGGCCTAAGAAGAGAATTTTGGCATCCTCGCCACCTAATTCGATAACGGCGTCGGTTCCGGGATTGAGCTTTTCGGCGCAGATTTTTTCCGCAAAAACCTCCTGCACAAACTGCAGTCCGCAGCTGTCCGCTACACCGATACCGCCGCTGCCGCTGATGGCTAGACGTGCGCTATGCAAGGTAGGGAATTTAGTCATCAATTCTTTATGTAAGGCCAGAATTTTTTCTGCTATCTGGCTGTAATGTCTTTCGTATTTATGGAATAGCAGATTGCCCGCATCGTCGAGTACGGCGATTTTAATGGTAGTACTGCCAACATCTAATCCTATCTGCATAGTAACCTCCTGCGAATATGACTTTCAGACTGGTGCCTGATGCCTGTTCACATTCTTTTTTATAATCTAGGCTGAAAATTCCTCAGTTTATATTGTAATACTTTAGCTGTAATTAGTAAAAGGTGCCAACAATATTTAAAGTAAAAAAAGTGTGAAACCTTGTGGTTTACTTTTATTGTGTTCAATATGTAGCATATATTTGCTAAGCATGTACATGATAAAAAACTTTTTAGTAATAAATATAATAAAAAACCGTAAAGCCATATGTGGCTCTACGCATAACAAAAGGACTGCGCTAAGACTGTAGCAGTCGGAAGCGCAGTCCTTGCTTATCTAAATTATAGCAAAGATTTTGTGAAAAAGTTGTGATTTTATAAGTGTATTAATATAGGCTTGTAATGATAAGGCTGTTGTAATTATATTATTGTTTTAGGCGAGCAGGGGTTGCGGCACTTCGAGTAAATTTACTCAAGTACGATTTACTAAAGTATACTTGAGTAATTTTAGAGGCGCGTATGAAAAAGTGTGCCTTAATTATATAGATGCCTGCCAGCTCAGCGATAATTTTACGCAAAAGAAAAGCATACAGACTATGCTTAGTGGTAGTCTGTATGCTTGATGATTTTATAGTTTTTAGAAGGTTCCCTGCACCAGCTGGGCAATGTTTTTGGAATGATCGGATACACGCTTCATATTAATCAGCAGCTCCATCATGACGAAGCCGGCAGTCGGATTGCAGATGTGCTCGTTAAGGCGCGTGATGTGATTCTTACGGATTTCCTTCTGGTATTGCTTAACCTCACGGCACAGACGTACAGCGTCTTCCGCAATAACCTTATCGTTTTTCTCCAGTGCTTCTAATGAACGTCCGGAGGCACGCAGTACCATTTCGCTGAGCTGCAGCAACTCGGCCTTAGCCTCATCGGAGAAAACTACATCCTCCTCAACAAGCTTGCGTGCGCGTTTAGCCAATGTTTCACCATGGTCACCGATACGTTCGATATCCGTGCAGGCGTGCAAAAGACCGGTGTGGCGTGTCGTCAGGCTTTCGCTCATTTCAGAGGAGCTCATCTGCGTCAGATAGTCGGTAATATCTCGTTCCAACGCATCGACAACAGGCTCGTGCTCCAGAACATATTTTACCTTGTTGGCATCAAAGCTTTGAATAGCCTCCATGCCTAGACGCACGTCCTTGCGTGCCAGCTCGCCCATACGCACAACCTCTTTGACAGCAAGGCTGATAGCGATAGAGGGAGTGTTCAGCATGTTTTTGTCAAGATAAACAGGGCGCATGGAGATGATTTCTGCCTTGCCCGGCACAATCTTTTCTACCAGCTTGATGAAAGGGTTGACAAAGGGCATAAAGAGCAATGTGTTCAAAATGTTGAACGCCGAGTGCGCATTCGCAATCTGACGCGCGATGTCGCCATCAGGCGATACGATTAACACGAACTTAATGAAGAACGGCATAAAGATTACGAAAATTATACTGCCGATGACGTTGAACATTACGTGAGCTGCAGCTACACGCTTAGCTGTAAGGTTAGCACGCAGCGAAGCGAGTACAGCAGTAATACAGGTACCGATGTTGTCGCCGAGCAGTACAGGAATCGCGCCTTCCAGCGGAATAAGGCCCTGACCGGCCATGGCGATAAGAATACCGATGGTAGCACTGCTGGACTGAATCAGTACAGTCATAATCATACCGATACCGATGCCCAGCAGAGGATTGCTGGAGAAAACCTCGATGAAATGTACAAAGCCAGGATAGTTACGCAGAGGCATAACCGCCTTGCCCATCATATCCATGCCCAGCATCAAAATACCGAAGCCCAGCATAACCTGACCAAGATATTTTGTGCGGCTTTTTCTCGCCAGCAGCTGCATCAAAAAGCCGATGAAGATTAAAATCGTGATATAATCGGAAAGCTTGAAGGCGATGAGCTGTGCCGTCATAGTAGTACCGATGTTGGCACCCATGATAATGCCGAAGCCCTGCTTCAGTGTGAGCAGGCCCGCATTTACCAGGCCTACGGTCATAACGGTGGTAGCACCGCTGGCCTGCAGCACTGCAGTAACAACTGCGCCCAACAGAATGCCCATGGCGAGCACACCGGTCATGGCCTCTAAAATCTTTTGCAGCTTGGCGCCGGCAGCCTTTTGCAGACCGTCACCCATCAGCTGCATACCATACATAAATAAGGCGATACCGCCTAAAAATGCCAAGAAATAAGCAAGCATAAAAAATAAGTCCCCTTTTTTAATTTGTATGCATCCATGATTGCTGTAAAAACAGCATATACCTATACTTATTATACTCGAAATTTTATGATGTTAAAAGTGCGTAAGGAACTTTACATAAATTTTACATTAATCAAAATGCTTTCAAAATAAAAAAATACACCGCACATTTCGGACAGTGCGGTGTATTTAAGGAGAGGTGTATGATGAAAAGATATGTTTAGGAGAGTTGCTTTATAAGAGTCATGGCTTCATCTACCGAAAGCGTGCTGCCGACAGCAACTAACTTTTCGTCGATGACTAAAGCGGGGAAGGCCATAACTCCATAGGCTACTACCTTTTGGAATTCGGAAACTTTTTCAAACTCAGCCTTAACCTTGAGCTTCTTTAAAGCAATAGCAGTATTCTGCAGTAGCAGCTCTGCCTGCTTAGTCATGGGGCCAAGAATTTTAACGTGCATTGAAATCACCTTTCTTTGCTTGCCTTGTTCAATAGGTTCCTTTCATCCTCGAGTATTATTGTAACAAACATATATGACAAAGGTAGGTGTAATCTGTGAATTAATTTAGAAACCTTTATCTGATTACTTTAAAATTACTTTTAAGAAGGATTTCAGACGTTCGTTTTTAGGGTTAACAAAAATTTCTTCCGGACGGCCCTGCTCCTGCACATGACCGTCAGCCATGAAAACAACCTTGGTAGCAACCTCACGGGCAAAGCCCATTTCATGTGTTACGACTACCATGGTCATTTTTTCGTCTGCCAGCTCGCGCATGGTACGCAAAACCTCACCGGTCAGCTCCGGGTCCAGAGAAGAGGTAGGCTCGTCAAAGAGCATGATGGCAGGCTTCATTGCCAGAGCGCGGGCGATAGCTACACGCTGCTGCTGGCCGCCGCTGAGCTTACGCGGATAAACATCGCGCTTGTCGGAAAGTCCGACCTTCGCCAGCAAAACCTCTGCTTCCTTGATTACTTCTGCTTTATCGCGCTTTTGTACGTTGACAGGTGCTTCAATAAGATTTTCCAGAACAGTCATATGCGGAAAAAGGTTGAACTGCTGGAATACCATGCCCATTTTGCAGGCGATGCGGCGCACGTCATTATTCTTGACATATTCCGTACCACTGGAGGTTTCACGGCACAGCTCTTCGCCGTCGATGGTGATGCTGCCTTTGTCGATTGTTTCCAGCTTGTTGAGGCAGCGCAGCAGGGTGCTCTTGCCACCACCGGAAGGGCCGATAACGGCAACAACTTCGCCCTCATTTACTTCCAGGTCAATGCCCTTGAGTACTTCCAAGTTATTGAATTTTTTCCAGATATTGGTTGCTTTGATTTTAGTTGTCATGGTGGTTACTCCTCCTATTGGTCATATCTGGAGAAGCGTTTTTCCAGACGTTCAAAAACAAGGGTTAAAATCAGAGTTGCCAGCAGGTAGAAGACAGCTGCAACGATGAAGGGGGTAATAGAAAAGTCGCGCTGTACCAGATTACGTGCGGTACGCATCAGATCGTTCATCGCCAGAACGTATACCAAGGAGGTATCCTTTACCAGAGTAATGGTTTCGTTGCTGATAGGCGGCAGGATAATGCGGATAACCTGCGGCAGAATAATGCGGCGCATGGTCTGCACGTAGTTCATGCCCAAAGTGTGCGCTGCTTCGTATTGGCCTGCAGGAATTGCCTGAATGCCGGCGCGGAAAATTTCACAGAAGTAGGCAGCGTAGTTTAATACAAAGGCTACGATGGCCGATTCAAAGTCCGGCAGGCGAATGCCTACGGACGGCAGTACGAAGTAAACGAAGAAAATCTGCAGCATCAGCGGGGAGCCACGCAGAATCCAAACGTAGCCGCCGATGAGGGCCTGTAGGGGTTTAATGCCGGAAACACGGCCAAGGCTGAGCAGAATGCCCAAAGGAATGCTCAGGACGATGGTAATAATAAAAACTTGAAATGATACCAGGCAACCATCGATCATCTGAGGAATGATATTTAAAACGTAATCCATAAACTATTTCTCTCCATATAATTATAATATGGGCTGCCGCTAAATGCGACAGCCCTCAAGTGATAACAAATTAATATTTTGTGATATCTGCGCCCATCCATTTTTCGGAAATCTTTTTGCAGGTACCGTCTTTTTTCATTTCGTCCATAGCTTTGTCGATGCGGTCTTTGAAGTCTTTATCATCCTTACGGAAGGCAACTGCTACAACCTCATCTCCCATGGTCTGTTCAAGAATTCTGTAGGCACCGGGTTTCTTTTTGTCATAATAGCCGCGAGCAAGAACTGCGTCTACGATAGCAGCATCAACACGTTTGTTGTCTATTTCCATGTAAATAGCTGCGAAGTCGGGATATTTGCGAACTTCCTTCATGGAAGCTGCCAGCTCTTTGTGTGCAGGCTGCTCGAGGAGGTAAGAGCCGGTGCTGTCATCCTGCACTGCTACGACTTTACCTTTTAAATCTGCAATAGTTTTAATCGGAGAATCCTTAGGAACAACAATCAGCTGGGAGTTGGTGATGTAAGGCTTGGACATGCCATAGACCTTTTCACGGTCCGGGTTAACGGTGAAGCAGTTCCAGATGGCATCAATGCGTTTGGATTTGAGCTCTGCTTCCTTTGCACCCCAGTCGATAGGTTTGAATTCTACTTCCATGCCGGCACGCTTGCAGGCTTCGCGTGCAAGATCGATATCCATGCCGACGATTTCATTCTTTTCATTGCGGTAACCCATAGGAGCGAAGTTATCGTCCAGGCCGATTACCATTTTTTTCGGGCCATCGCTGCCGCAACCGGCAACCATCATGAGCATCATCATCAGGCCCATTACTAAAGCAACTAATTTTTTCATTTTCCACACCTCATTTGTTAATTAGCATTTAACTATGTACCCATTATACTTTAGTATGCTAAATTTGTAAAGTGCTAAACGCAAAATTTTTTGGGAATTTACGGATGGGTAAGAAAAAGCCCTCGCAGGAAGGCTGCGAGGACTTCATGTTATACTTTGACAAATCAGAATGCCGGAGTAATGGAGCCTTTGAAGTGATCCTCAATGAATTTTTTATTTTCAGCAGAGGTATAAATCTTTTTCAGCTGTTCCATACGCGGATCCTTTTCGTTAGCCTTGGTGGTTACGAAGATGTTGACAAACGGGTTATCAGCGCGTTCAACCAGCAGGCTGTCTTTGGACGGATTCAGCTTGGCAACCAGTGCATAGTTGGCATTGATTACGGCAATATCAAGGTCACCCATTGCTTTAGGAATAGAAGCAGCGTCTAGCTCCTGAATCTTGTAGTTTTTCGGATTTTTGGTGATGCTTGCTACAGAGGTGGAAACATCGTTTTTATCCTTAACTTCGATGAAGCCTTTGTCAGCCAGAACCAGAAGTGCGCGTGCACCGTTGGACGGATCGTTAGGAATGCCGATGGTTGCGCCTGCCGGGATATCCTCAACCTTTTTGTATTTGGTGGAATAGATAGCCATCGGGAAGTTTACGGTTTTGAAAGCTTCAACCAGCTCGAATTTAGGCTCTTTTTTCAGAGTTGCTGCCAGATACGGAGCATGTTGCATAGAGTTGGCAAACAGCTCGCCCTGTGCCAGGGATACGTTCGGGGTTACATAGTCGGAGAATTCGACAACCTCAATTTTCAGGCCTTGTTTTTCAGCCAGCTTTTTAACGTTGTCCATGATTTCAGCGTGCGGACCTGCAGTTACGCCGATTTTAACAGGTGCGTTCGGGTCAGCCTTTTTGTCGGTTGCCTTGTTGTCACCACCGCAGCCTGCGGCGATGATGGTCAGTGCGCAAAGCGCAACGGTCAGTAAAAGTTTAGTAATCTTCTTCATAAGTTATTCCTCCCTAAAATAATGGTGGTCTGCTGTCAGACAGCAGCGGCTTTTTTCTTTATTACGTCGATGAAACTCGCTTCATCGTTGTAAACCCTCATTTGGCCTGTAGATTACAGTTTGTTTTTGTTAAGCTTTTTGGATGCGTAGTCGCCAAAGGACTGCATTGCCTGTACCATGACGATGAGTACGACAACGGTGGCAATCATAACGTCCATCTGGAAGCGCTGGTAGCCGTAGCGGATTGCCAGGTCACCAAGACCGCCGCCGCCTAAGGTGCCGGCCATTGCGGAATAGCCGATTAAGCTGATGATGGCAAGCGTTACGCCCAGTACGATGGAATGCATTGCTTCGGGAAGCAGTACCTTAGTGATAATCTGCATCGGGCTTGCACCCATAGCCTGTGCTGCTTCGATAATGCCGGGGTTGATTTCCAGCAAAGAAGATTCAATGATACGTGCAATGAACGGTGCTGCGGAAATAGTCAGCGGCACAATTGCTGCGGTAGTACCGATAGAAGAGCCGACAATCATACGTGTCAGCGGAATAATTGCTACCATCAATATAATGAAAGGAGTGGAACGCGTTGCGTTGACAATCGCGCCCAGAATAGTGTTAAGCGGTTGGTTCGGCAGAATGTGGTCCTTGCGGGTTACGGTAAGGATTACGCCTAGCGGAATGCCGATTAAAGTGGAAAGTGCGGTAGAAGCGAAAACCATGTAGCAGGTTTCCCAAAAGGATTTTATTAAAAGGTCAATCATATCAGGACTCATAGCCAATTACCTCCGTTTTCAGATGCTGCTGATGCAGATATTCCAAAGCATTTTTAATGCGCTCGCGGTTACCGGAAATCTCAATCAGCAATGTGCCGAAGAGGACATCCTTCAGCTGGTCGGTATTACCGGAAATAATGCTTACGTCAACATCAAAATGTTTTACCATGCCGGAAATAATAGGCTCGCTGGCACTGTCACCGATGAAGGAGATACGTACCAGCAGCTTGCTGCCTTCGGTATAGGTATCGCTTAATTTCATCTGCTTAACGATGTCAGGCAGCTCGGCGTTGATAACGCTCTTGGTAAATTCTTTGGTGGTGGGGTGCTGCGGATTGGTGAAAACATCAATCATCGGGCCTTCCTCAATGATATCGCCGCTTTCGATAACAGCAACGCGGTCACAGATGGTTTTTACAACCTCCATCTGGTGCGTAATCAGCACGATGGTCAGGTTCATCTTTTTGTTGATGTCCTGCAGCAGATGCAGAATAGATTTGGTAGTCTGCGGGTCGAGGGCGCTGGTTGCTTCGTCGCACAGCAGTACCTTAGGATTACTTGCCAGGGCGCGGGCAATGCCTACACGTTGCTTCTGGCCGCCGGATAACTGGCTGGGATAATAGTTGGCACGGCTTTCCAGCTGTACCAGCTCCAGCAGAGGGCGAACGCGCTTGTCGATTTCGCTCTTGCTCAGACCTTGGATTTCCAGCGGAAAAGCGATGTTATCATAAACAGTGCGACTTGCCAGCAGGTTGAAGTGCTGGAAAATCATGCCAATGCTTTGACGGGCTTTACGCAGTTGTGCTTCGCTCATGGCGGTCAGCTCCTGACCGTCAACAAATACCTGGCCTGCGGTCGGCTTTTCCAGCATGTTGATGCAGCGCACCAATGTGGATTTGCCGGCACCGGAAAGACCGATGATGCCGAAAATTTCGCCAGCCTTGATGCTCAGGCTTGTTTTGTGCAGAGCATGGATGTCGCCAGCTTTGCTGTAGTAGGTTTTTTCTACATTAACTAGTTCTATCATTCTTGTGTTCCTTTCTAATGCGACCGATAATTTCAACGGTCCTTATTTAAGTGTGAGAGATTATTTTCCAATAGAAGGCAGCGAATGCTCCTTGTAGATTGCATCCTCCGGTGTACATCAGCCATCAGCTAACTGACTGCTGCGTAAAAAAAATCCTTCACCGGCACGGCGAAGGATACGTTGCATCTGTAATCTTCATCTGCCGGAATTATCCGTTGGAATTGGCACCGTTCACTGATGTGTGGTTGCCGTAGCTTCATCGGGCCAGTCCCTCAGCTACTCTTGATGAAATCTCTGTTAAGTTTGAATGAAATAATCATACATCTATTTTAGGATATTGTCAACAGTTTTGCGTAAAATTTACTAAAAAACTGTAAAGCTGTAAAGCTGCGTCCAATGGATTTCAGGAATTGCTCAAATTATATCAAAATACTAGGTAATTGTAAAGCGAAATGCGAAATTTTTTACAAAACCTGCGGAAAAAAGATTTTTTGTAAATTTTTCTTGACTTTCACGAGATAAAGTATTAAAGTATTTTTACGAGTTAGTGAGTTAAAGTACAATCGTTATATGCACGTAACGCACAGGAGGAAACTAAAAAATGGCAGCAAATATTCATGATCATTTAACAGACCAGTTATTCAAAGCGATTCTCAGCTTAAAGGATGAGGAGCAATGCTATAAATTTTTTGAGGATATCTGTACTATCAGCGAGCTGAAGGCCATGGCACAGCGCCTGGAGGTGGCACGCATGCTGGATGATGGCTGTATCTACGAAACTATTGTAGAGAAAACCGGTGCCAGCACCGCAACCATTTCACGCGTTAAGCGTTGTCTTGTTTATGGCGCTGATGGTTATAATTCAGTCATGCAAGTTATAAAAGAGGGGAAGAAAGAAGATGACTAATAAGGTATACCAGGTTCCCTATGGAACCAAGGATATTCTGCCGGGAGAGATGAAGACACGCCGCGGAATTGAAAATGCAATTATCAACGTTTTTGACAAATGGGGCTATGATGAGGTAAAAACACCCGATTTTGAATATGTTGAGACCTTCGGCGCTGCCGGTTCCAAAGGTGACTTTCGTTTCTTTGACCGCAGCAATAATCTGCTGGCACTGCGCAATGATATGACGGCACCGATTGCCCGTCTGACAGCGACACGCTTGCAGGGCGGCGAAAAGATTAAACGTCTTTGCTATCTGGCAAATCTTTACCGTTATGAAGAAATTCAGGCGGGACGCCAATGTGAATTCGAACAGGCCGGTGTAGAAATGCTGGGGGCCAGCGGTGCTGCCGCTGATGCCGAGGTTATTGTTTTGGCAGCCGAAGCATTGCAGGCTGCAGGCTTGCAGAAGTTCGCTATCAGCCTGGGCCACGTTGATTTTATCAACGGCCTGGCGGAGGAAGCGGGCTTCGATAACGTGCAATTGCAACAGCTGAAGGATTGCCTGCGCTGTCATGATGCTGTGGGCATGCAGCAGATGGCAGATGCGATGGAAAATATCCGCCCGGAAATCAAGCAGCTTTTTGCCGATTTCCTCTTCCTGCAGGGCGGCATAGAGCTTTTGGACAAGGTTGCTGCAATAGTAACTAACGCTAAATGCCAAGGCGCGCTGAATGATTTGCACAAAATCTACAAGCTGGTGGAGGCTTACGGTGCTGCAGACTATTTAAGCTTTGACCTTGGTTTGTACCGTTCACTTGATTATTACACGGGTATGCTTTTTGAAGTGTATCTGCCGGAAATGGGTTATCCGGTGGCAGGCGGCGGCCGCTACGACAAAATGATGCAGCGCTTCGGCCTCGAGTGCCCGGCAACAGGCTTTGCCGTTGGCGTTGACCGCGTACTGCTGGCTTTGGAACGCAACGGCGTTGCTACTAATAACCGCACCTGGGACGTGCTGGTAGCCTGGAGCGAAGGCAAGCTGCCGGAGGCGATTGCCAAAGCGACAGCATTGCGCCGCGAAGGCCGCAGCGTGAAGCTGCTGACCGAGGCTGCGGACCTGCAGGGAGCAGCGCTCGCAGTAAAGGAATATGGCTGTAAATCGTTAGTATATGTAGAATAAGCTTAAAGAAAAAACATTATACTCATTAAGCTTACAGCTGGGAAATATAGAGGGGTATTTTTATGGACGAATACATTACTATAGCATTGCCGAAGGGCAAGCTGTTCGATAAGTCTGTACGCCTGCTGGCGAAGGTAGGCTACAGCGCCGAAAATGTTACCGAGGATTCGCGCAAGCTGGTTATCAGCAACGAGGAAACCAAGGTACGCTTCATTATTGCCAAGACTGTTGATGTGCCGACATATGTGGAATACGGTGCGGCGGATATCGGCATCATCGGCAAGGATGTGCTGTTGGAGCAGGATAAGGACGTAGTGGAGCTTCTGGATTTGGGCTTTGGCCGCTGCCGTTTAATGATGGCAGTGCCGGAGGCTAAGCGACGCGCCAAGCTGACGGATTACGCTCACCTGAGGGTAGCAACGAAGTATCCTAACTGCGCCAAGGCTTATTTCAATAAGCTGGGCATTCAGACGGAAATTGTGAAGCTCAACGGCTCAATTGAGCTGGGACCTATCGTAGGCCTGAGCGAAATGATTGTAGATATAGTAGAAACAGGGCGCACCCTGAAAGAAAATAAACTGGCGGAGGTTGATTCTATTTTTACCGCTACTGCCAGACTGATTGCTAACCGCGCCAGCTTCAAGCTGAAATTTGCCCGCTTACATAAACTGGTTGAGGATTTACGTATTGTTTTAAATGAGGAGGATAAATAAAATGCAGGTTACAGACGCAAGAAAGATGAGCGCAGCAGAGATTGCTGTTTTAATGAAGAAGAAAGCTTTTGACGAGGTGGAATTATCTCCGCGCATTCAGGCAGGCACGGATGCTATGTTCGGCAGACACATGACGGCGGCACAGGTTGTTGACCAGATTGTTGCTGATGTGCGCAAAAATGGTGACGAAAGCCTTTTTTACTATACTAAGCTGATTGACCGCGTAGAGCTGACGCCGGAAAATATCCGCGTAACCGAGGAAGAATTTGCGGAAGCGGAAGCTATCGTCAAACCGGAAGTAAAGGCTGCTTTGGAGCGTGCCATCGCCAATGTTATGAAGTTCCATGAAGAGCAGATGCCGAAAACCTGGCTTACGAACCGTCCTTACGGTTCACTGCTGGGACAAAAGGTTACCCCGGTTGATTCCGTCGGTATTTATGTTCCCGGAGGCACTGCTGCTTATCCTTCGTCTGTAATGATGAATGCCTGCCCGGCAAAGGTAGCAGGCGTTCCCCGCATTGTGATGGCCGTACCGCCCGGAAAGGACGGTAAGGTTAATCCGAACGTGCTGGTAACAGCAAAATTAATCGGTGTTACCGAAATTTATAAAATGGGCGGCGCACAGGCGATTGCTGCGCTGGCCTTTGGCACCGCAACCGTACCGAAGGTAGAAAAAATTACCGGCCCCGGCAATATCTTCGTAACTTTGGCTAAAAAAGCCGTTATCGGTCACGTTGATATTGATATGCTTGCCGGTCCGAGCGAAATTTTGATTGTAGCAGATGACAGCGCTAACCCGACTTATCTGGCAGCAGACCTTCTGAGCCAGGCAGAGCATGATCCGCTGGCCTGCGCTATCCTGATTACCGACAGCGAGCGTGTAGCTAACGCTGTGGGCGAGGAAATCGAAGTGCAGCTGGCACAGCTGCCGCGTAAGGAAATCGCCGGTACCTCGCTGCAGCAGGCAGGCAAGATTATCCTTGCCAAGGATATGCCTACCGTTATCGAAATGGCAAATCTGTCCGCACCGGAGCACTTGGAAATCATGACTAAGGCACCGTTTGAAATTATGCCGTATATCCGTAATGCCGGTGCTATGTTCCTGGGTGCTTATTCTCCGGAACCGCTGGGCGATTACTATGCAGGACCGAACCACGTTCTGCCGACAGGCGGTACGGCGAAGTTCTATTCCGTACTGAACGTAGAAACCTTTATGAAGAAAACAAGCATTATTGCCTACACTGCTCCGGCACTTATGGCCGCTGCTGACGATATTATCACCTTAGCCGAGGCAGAGGGCCTGCAGGCTCATGCCAACGCTATCCGTAAACGTGTGGGTAAATAAGGAGGCAGAAAATGAGTAGCTTTACTGTTCGCCAAAGTATTGAGGCGATGGAGGAATATGCCGTAGAAAGCGTGGCTGCGGACATTATTGTTAATGCCAACGAAAGCAATTACCCGCTGCCGCAGGAGATTGCGGAAAAAATTACCCAGCGTACCGCACGCTTCCCGTTTAACCGTTATCCGCCGATTAAATCGGAAAACCTGTGCGAGGTTATTGCCAAAGAGCTGGATGTAGATATTGACTGTGTAAAAATCGGCAACGGCTCCAGCGAGCTGTTGGAAAAGGCCTGCTATGTTTTTGGCGGACCCGGTAAAAAGATTGCCGTACCCTGGCCGTCATTTTCCATGTACGGCGAGTACGCTGCCCTTTCCGACAGCGAGGAGGTGCGCTATCCGCTGACAGCCGAAGGCTTTGTTGATGCTGACAGCGTTATCAGCTTTTGCAAGGAGCAGCAACCGTCACTTTTAATTGTCTGCAATCCGAATAACCCGACAGGCAACTATAACAGCCTGGCAGCTATGGAAAAAATTCTTGCTAATGTAGATTGCCCTGTTATTATGGATGAGGCTTACATGGAATTTGCCGATGGCAAGGATCTGGCACCGAATGATTTGCGTCCGATGCATAAGCTGTGGCTGGTAGCAGGCTCTACTTTGAGCTTAGTGGGACGCTACAGCAATCTGATGGTCTTCCGCACCTTTTCCAAGGCCTATGGCTTGGCAGGATTGCGTTGCGGTTACGCAGTAGGTGCGCTGGGGCTGGTGCGTCAGCTGGGCAAGGCACTGCTGCCGTATCATGTAAATGCCTTTACGCTTATGGCCACCAAAACTGTTTATGAAAACAAGGAATTGTATAAAGAACGCATCAAAACAATCCGTGAGGAACGCGATAAATTTGCGGACTGCCTGAAAACCTTAGGCTTTAAGGTATGGCCGACGGCAACTAATTTTGTTACCTTCCGTGCGGAGGGTGAGCTGATGCAGCAGCTCGCTAATGCTTATGCGGCGAAGTTTAGCGAAAGATTGCCGGAGCAGGCGGCAGGAGGCAAGCTGATATTTAAATATCTTTTGACCAACAGTATTCTGGTGCGTGATTTCAGCACGCATCCGGTGCTGCAGGGTTGCTTGCGTATCACCATCGGCTTACCTGAAGAAAACAAGCAGATTATTGCTAAAATCACCGAGCTGTGTGCGGAGGTAAGAGCATGAGAAGCGGTAATGTAGAAAGAAAAACGCTAGAAACAGGCATCAGCGCTGAATGGTGTCTTGATGGCAGCGGTAGCTGTGAGGTTAATACCGGCATCGGCTTTTTTGACCATATGCTGACGCTTTTGGCAAAGCACAGCTTCAGTGATCTGGTGGTGCATGCTGTTGGTGATTTGGACGTTGATAGTCATCATACAGTGGAGGACTGCGGTATTGTCCTCGGCCAGGCGCTGAAGGAGGCTGTGGGCGATAAGGCAGGCATTCACCGTTACGGAAACTGCTTTTTGCCGATGGATGAAGCGCTGGTACAGGTGTGCCTCGATTTCAGCGGCCGTTCGTATCTTGTTTTTGATGCGGATATTCCTAAGGTACAGCTGGGCATTTACGATGCCGAAATGACGGAGGAATTTTTCCGCGCTTTGGCAATGCAGGCAGGCCTCACGCTGCACATCCGCGTGCTTTACGGCAAGAATACGCATCACATCATCGAAGCGATTTTCAAGGGCTTTGCCAGAGCTTTGGCCGAGGCAGTAGCCTTTGACAGCCGTGTACATGGTGTTATGAGCAGCAAGGGTACACTTTAAGACACACTATAAAGCACCGTTGCTTCACATGTGTTGTAAGTTAGCATGAGGGAAAATATATGAGTAAAAAAATAACGATTATAGATTATGGCATGGGTAATCTTTACAGCGTGCAGAATGCACTGCGCGCTATCGGAGCGGAGCCTGTGGTGACAAGCGATGCAGAGGTTATCGCGAATGCTGAAAAGATTCTGCTTCCTGGCGTGGGTGCCTTTGGTGATTGCATGGCAAACCTGGAAAAGTCGGGGCTGATTCCCGTTATTATGGACAGCCTGCACAGCGGCAAGCCTTTTCTCGGCATCTGCCTGGGCATGCAGCTTTTGTTTGAGGGCAGCGATGAAGCACCGGGTGTTAAAGGGCTTGGCTTCTTCAAAGGTCAGGTGCGCTTGTTGCATACCAAGCTGAAGATTCCGCATATGGGCTGGAATAAGCTGGAGCTGCGCAGTCCGTCCCCACTTTTAGAGGGTGCGGAGGGTGAATACGTTTACTTTGTGCACAGCTTTCATGCGGAGCCTGAGGACAGAAGCATTATTACCTCGGTTTGCGACTACGGTATGGAGGTTACTGCTTCCGTAGGACGCGGTAAGGTACAGGCCTTTCAGTTCCATCCGGAAAAGTCGAGCAGAGTCGGCATGCGCCTGCTGAAAAATTTTGTTGAATTATGAGGGAAAAGTTATGATTATATATCCTGCAATAGATATCCGTGGCGGACGCTGTGTGCGTCTGACGGAGGGACGCTTTGATGCGGAAACTGTTTTTGCCGATGACCCGGCGGAGATGGCTGCCAAGTGGGCGGCCTGCGGCGCCGAATGGCTGCATCTTGTTGACCTTGATGGTGCGCTGGCGGGCGAGGGCAAAAACCTGCCTGTGATTGAGCGTATCCTCAAAACTGTAAAAATTCCGGTGGAGCTTGGCGGCGGTATCCGCAATCTGCAAGCGATTGAAAAGCTTTTGGAGCTGGGCGTGGAACGCCTGATTTTGGGCAGTGCTGCCGTAAAGAATCCTGAGCTTGTCAAGGAGGCCTGCGCCAAATATCCCGGACATATCGCTGTCGGCATTGATGCGAAGAACGGCGATGTAGCTATCGAAGGCTGGGGCGAGGGCAGCGGCGTTGCCGCAACCGAGCTTGCCAAAAAAATGGCGGACTACGGCGTGGCAACGATTATCTTTACCGATATCAGCCGTGACGGTATGCTCAGCGGCGTAAATGCCGAAGCGACAGCGGCGCTGGCGCGTGCCTGCGGCGTACCGATTATTGCTAGCGGCGGCGTAGCTTCGCTCGATGATATTCGCAACGTAAAAAAATACGAAAAGGATGGCGTAGCAGGCTGCATTATCGGTAAGGCAATTTATACCGGTGCCGTTAATCTGCCGGACGCTTTAAAAATTGCTGCGGCAAAGGAGGAATAAGATGCTTACGAAGAGAATTATTCCTTGTCTTGATGTTAAGGAAGGACGTGTGGTCAAGGGCACGAACTTTGTCGGTCTGCGTGATGCCGGTGACCCGGTGGAGCGTGCGGCAGCCTATGATGCCGAGGGTGCCGATGAGCTTGTTTTCCTTGATATTACTGCGACATTTGAGGAGCGCAAGGCGATGCTGGATGTTATCAGCAGAACTGCGGCCAAGGTTTTTATGCCGCTGACAGTCGGCGGCGGTATCAGCAGCGTGGAGGATATCAAAAATGCTCTGCGTGCCGGTGCTGATAAAACCTCGCTCAATTCCGCTGCCGTAAAAAATCCGCAGCTGATTGCCGACGGTGCCAAGCTGTTTGGTAACCAGTGCATTGTTCTCGCGATTGATGCACGTAAATGCGGTGAGAACAAGTGGGAGGTTTATGTGCAGGGCGGGCGTAAGCCGACAGGCCTTGATGCTGTAGAATGGGCGAAAAAGGGCGTAGCGCTCGGTGCCGGTGAAATCCTGCTGACAAGCATGGATGCCGACGGCACAAAAAACGGCTATGACATTGCTCTGACGAAGGCCGTGAGTAGTGCCGTAAATGTGCCTGTTATCGCCAGCGGTGGTGCAGGCAAGCTGGAGGATTTCTATGATGTGCTGACAGAAGGTGGCGCTGACGCTGTGCTGGCGGCCTCTGTTTTTCACTATAAAACCTTCACTATTAAGCAGGTGAAGGAGTATCTGCGTTCTCGAGGTATAGAGGTGAGGTTATAATGCAGATCGATATTTCTAAAATTAAATTTGACAGCAGAGGACTTGTTCCTGCTGTCGTTGTAGATGTACGCACGAACGATGTTGTTATGCTGGCGTATATGAATGAGGAGTCACTGCTCAAAACATTGGAAACAGGTTATACCTGGTTCTGGAGCCGTAGCCGTCAGGAGCTGTGGAATAAGGGCGCGACGAGCGGCAATCTGCAGAAGGTTGTGGAGCTGTTCTATGACTGCGATGGTGACGCGCTGCTCGTAAAGGTGGAGCAGCAGGGAGTGGCCTGTCACACAGGTGAATATTCCTGCTTCCATAATCCGCTGTGGCATACTTCCAATCTGCCGGTGCCTGAGGTAGAAGGATTGCCGAAGGTTATCAGCGAGCTGTACCGCATGATTTTGTATAAGCGCCAGGCTGATGATGCAGAGATGAAGTTCCTTATGAGCGGCAGTCAGGATAAGCTGCTGCAAAAGCTGGGCAACGAAATTACGGAAACGATTATCGCGTCCAAGAACGGCGAGAAGGATAAGGTGCTGCACGAAATGGCAGATTTGTGGTATCACTGCCTGGTGCTTCTGGCTTATCACAACATTACGCCGGAGGAGCTGCTGCGTGAGCTTGGGGGCAAGAGAGCGTAAGGAAAATTTTACAAAACCCAATATGTATGGTAGACTATAAACAGTTGCATGGTTATTTTCACTTAGCGAAAAGATCGTGCCTGACTGTGTGAGTCAGTGGCATCTGTCGAGCTTTCGGCAGATGCCTTTTTTATTGACATCGCATATGACACCAAGTATAATGGAGATAGAAAGAAGCTATGTCACAATGGGAAAAGCTACTGTACAAGCTGAAAAAATTATCACCTGATATGCGCTTTGAGGAATTGCAGAAAATATTGGAAAGCTATGGCTACGAAATGCAATCTCCGAGAAGTGGCAGCAGCCATTTTTCGTTTCGTAAAAAGGGCAGAGCTGTTATTACTATTCCTAAGCATAAGCCAATCAAAAAGGTGTATATTAAGTTAGTGAAAAATATTGTGGAAAGCGAGGAAGAAAAATGAAAACTTTAGAAGATTACATGAAGCTGAATTATCGTCTTGAGTTTGAACCTGATGAAGATGAAGGCGGTTATGTTGCTTATTTTCCTGAGCTTCCCGGCTGTATTACTATGGGGGATACTATTGAAGAGGCAGCGGCAAATGCAGTTGACGCTAAGCGTACATGGTTGGAAGTTGCCTTGGAAAATGAAATGGAAATTCCTCTGCCTGAAAAAAAGGATAAGTATTCCGGTCAGTTTAAACTTCGTGTGCCCAAGGCTTTGCATAAGCTTTTGAGTCAGCATGCTAAGCAGGAAGGTATCAGTATGAATCAGTATTGTGTGTATCTGCTCACACGTAATGATGCTTTAAATGCCAAATAGAAAAGACGGCGCGTAACCTGTCATAAAACAGAAATCTGCTGTGCGAAAGCGTGGTAGATTTTTTTATTACCTTTGTAACAATTTTCTTCTCCTGCTATAACCTAAGATACTTTTTTTCGCTAAAGCATTACAAAAGCATTTAAATATAGTATAATGATAACATATTATTTTCTGGCACTATTTTAGGGAGAGGTGTAATTACTCATGGATGAAAGAAATAATAAGCCTGTGCCGCAGCTGATAGAGGTGGAGCCAATGCAGGATGGCTACCGCTGGGTCGCAATTACGGCGATGCTGCTGGCAATCGGTATTATTCTGCACACTGTAAGTCCTAACGTCGGCGGTGTAACGCCTAACTGGACAATTGCTATGTATTCTATTGTTATCAATCTGACGCGTCCTAAGCTGTCTCAGGCTATCGGTATCGGTTTTATCGCCGGTCTGACGCTGGTGCCGTCCTCCAAATCGGCTTTCCCGCTGGGCAATGTTGCCAGTGAGCTGGCCGGTGCGACTGTCTGCTGCCTTTTGGTTGAGGCTATGTTCAAAACCGGTATCAGCGAATGGAAGCTGCGTCCGTTTATCACTGGCTTTGTTGCTACGATGACCAGCGGCGGTCTGTTTACTTTTATTCTGAAGCTTATTTTAGGCCTGCCGCTGCACGTATGGATTTATGCTATGCTGCCGGTTGTTGCGATTGTAGGCCTGCTTAACGGTCTGATAACCTTCTTCCTGTATGCTCCCGTGCGGAAGCTGTTTTACTTTCAGGAGGATGAAAAATAATGGAAAGCGTAATCAACTTAGAGAATTTTTACTTTGCCTATAAAAAATCGGATTTGGTGCTGCGTGATATCAACTTTGAAATCAAAAAAGGCAGTTTCACCGTTATCACCGGACCGAGCGGTGCCGGCAAGACAACGCTGTGTAAGGCTATGACCGGTATCGTCCCCTATTACATGGGCGGACGCTACAGCGGCGATGTTAAAATTAACGGCGAAAGCACTAAGGGCAAACGCGTTAGTGATATTGCCATGCGCGTAGGCTTTATTATGGAAGACTACGAAAGCCAGCTGGTTTCCCTGACTGCCGGTGAGGAAATTGCCTTCAGCCTGCTGAACCACGGCTTTGCGCCGCATGAGGTTGAAGAGCGCACCAGACAGGCACTGGAGGATGTAGGTCTGCCGGGGCGCGAAAGCTATCAGCTGGACGAGCTCAGCGGCGGTCAGCGTCAGCGTCTGCTGCTGGCTGCAACGCTTGCCGTGCATCCGGAGATTATTGTGCTGGATGAGCCTGTATCCGCAATGGACCCGGATGGTGCACGTTCCCTGTATAAGCTGGTAGATAAAATCCATAAGCAGTATGGTACAACAATTATTGCTGTTGAGCATCGCGTGGATTATGTGCTGCCTTATGTAACGGATATGATTGTACTGAATGAGGGCGAGCTGGTGGCGGCTGATACCTTTGAGGCTGCAGCTCCTAAAATGTATGAAAATCCCGTATTACGTCCGTTGCTGCCGTCACTGTGGCAGATTAAGCTGGGCCTGGAGGAAAAGCTTGGCGTGGATTTGGGCGATTGGCGCAGCGAAGAGGATGCGCTGGCTGATTTTCGCACCTATGGGATTGTTGCGGCAGAAGGGAGAGCTGACTGATGTTAGAAGCAAAGGATGTCAATTTCGCTTACATGCGTGGGCAGCCTGTAATCAAGGATATGGATTGCAAGATAGAGGACGGAGAATTTGTGGCGCTGCTGGGACATAACGGCAGCGGCAAAACAACCTTGAGTCGTCTGTTTATGGCACTGTGCCATCCGCGCAGCGGCCAGGTTTTTGTTGACGGCGAGGATATCGTTAAGCGTGAGCCGGCAGATTTAGCCGACAAAATCGGTTACGTATTCCAAAACCCGGACCTGCAGATTTTAGAGGATACAGTATTTGATGAGGTTGCTTATGGTCCGCGTGCCAAAAAGCTGACGGAAGCAACTATAGAGCGTCAGGTAAACGAAGCGCTGGAGGCGATGGGGCTGACAGAGCTGAAGGGCGAGTATCCGCGTTTGCTGTCCTTTGGACAGAAGCGCCGCCTTGGCGTAGCAGCGGCTTTGGCGCTTAATCCGCGTACACTGATTCTGGACGAGATTACTAATGGCCAGGATGCGTTGGAAAAGGAAGCTATGATGAGCTACCTGCAGGCAATCAATGAAAAGCGCGGTATTACGATTGTGCTGATTTCGCATGATATGGATATTGTACGTCGTTATGCTAAGCGTGCGATTGTACTGCATTACGGCAAGCTGGTTTACGATGGTACGCCGGCGAAGCTGTTTGACGGCAGCCAGCCTGTAGAGCGCTGGGGCCTGTGCCGTCCTACGGTAGCAGCGTTAGCTGCTTCTTTGGGCATTGAGGCCGCAACTGCCGAAGAATTTTGCAAGCAAGTTATTTGTAAGGAGGGAAGCAGATGAAGCTGACAGCCTTTACACAGATTATAGTTACTCTGGCAGTTACTGCCTGGGTATTCATTCTGCCGGTAGAAGCGGTAGCTACGATTCTTGTTCTGGAGCTGGCGCTGCTGCTATACATTAAGCATGACAGAATGACGATGGCTGCAATCGGCGGCCTGGCAGTTTTCACCGGTATGATGATTTTACTGCAGCTGCTTTTCGGCTCTCCACTTGATGTATCGCTGATTGGTGGCCTGCGCATGCTTGTTATGACGATGGCGTTTTTGTGCCTGTTGGCAGCGAGCCGAATTCAGGATATTGCCAAGGCTTTGGTAGACCGTTTCCATATGCCCTGCGAATATGCCTTCATGCTGACTACGGCACTGCGCTTTGTGCCTAACTTCCTGACTGACAGCGGTATTACGCTGGATGCACAAAGCTGTCGCGGCTATTCTAACCGTGGCAATATGTTCAAGCGTTTCTTCGCTTATCTGGTTGTTATTCGTCCGCTGGTTATGCGTGCGGTAGCCAAATCGGAAACACTGGCGCTTTCTATGGAGCTGAAGGGCTTTGGCGGCAACACCTACAAGAATATGCCGCCGGCACCGCTGCGCTTCGGAGATATTTTCGTACTCCTTCTGGTAGTAGTGCTGAGTACCTATCCGCTGTGGATTAAATACCTTTAAAAAATAAAGAACTGCGAAAGCTCTGTGCAGTGTATTGCTGTACAAAGCTTTAGCAGTTCTTTTTTGTTGCGTAAACAATTTTTATTCTCCCTTGGTCTGGAATTCGGCAATGGCAGGATTAATCAATGCCATATAATAACCGGCGACAACCTCGGGACCGGGATTCATTTTGTTTTTGAGCCACCAGCGTATCATGCCGACAAAGCTGCTGGTGAGGCTGTTGATTAAAAAATCCTCGGGCACTCTTTGAGAGTATTCATTATAGGAGCCGCTCATCTTGATGCTGACATTCTGCAGCATATAATCACGGAAGAAGCGTAAGAACAGCGTACCGTCATCGTAGTTGATGATACCCAGGTAGTATTCGCGCTTGTCGCGCAGGTGGTAAAGAATGTGCGTAATACGTGTTTCTGTGTTTTGCGGCATATCGGAAAAATTATGTGTGGAGCAGGGAGGAACAACCGGACTGAAAATATGGTCGAAAAGCTCGAAGCAGATTTGGCGTGCCAGATCATCCTTGGTTTCGAAGTGGCTGTAGAAGGTGCTGCGTCCGACGTTGGCTGCATCGATAATTTCCTTGACGCTGACTTTTTCATAGCTCGTTTTGGTAAGCAGTTTGACAAAGGCATCGATAATTGCCTGCCTGGTCTTTTTTTGTCTTCTGTCCATGGTATGCAATGCTCCTCTCCCGATAATGTACAATTTATGAAAAGTGTTCATTAAAGTACGAATTTCGATTTTTGTAGATAGATTTTTTACCCAACTTAGATTATCATATACATAGAGTTTAGTCAAGAACTTGACTTCGCTTCATGATATACTCATACTCATCAAAAAACGTAAAAGGCGTCCGGCGGCAAACGGACGCTTTTTGCGTTGTGCGCAAAAAATACAAAGCCCCGCGGCCATATGGCCTGCGGGGTTTTGCTTTTGATGAGTATTGAGTAGAAAAAAGGGGTTGAGCTGTATAGCTTGTGTTGCCGCACAAGCTACAGAATATGTTGTAAAAAGCTCCCAGGGGATGAAGCTTTTTACGGTTATATTGAAGGGAAAGAGGATTAATTAATTTTTACTATTTTTGTCTTGTGTTAATCCTGAGGCGGTTGGGGAAATTCGCCGTTGTGATGTCTGTAACCGTGGAATTCTTCCTTATGGTGCTTGTAGCCACGGTATTCACCTTTATGATGTTTGGGCGGCTTCGGCGGCAGCGGTCTGTTGGCTCTTACAGCCTCGCGCTGCTCGGGAGTCATATGCTGCAGACGCTCGTGGCGTGTCTGGCGCTGCGCCATATCGTCCTTAATGAACTGCTGTACTTCGGCCTTTTGCTCGGAAGTGAGCTTAGACATAGTTTCTTTGGCGTACTTTTCATGAGCTTCCTTGCGCTCCTTACGCATTTTCTCTACAGCTTTTTCACGCTGCTCGGGTGTCATGCTCTTCCATTCTTCACGCATTTTTTGGCGCTCGGCACGCTGTTCCGGTGTAAGCTTAGGACCTTGGCGATGCATTCTGTGAACCGGCGGCGGGCAGGGACGGTCTGTGTCATTTTCGTGCAGAATAGCATTTACACGCTCGCTCATAGAAGGCTGCGGCGGACAATCTGCAGAGGCAGCAAAAGCGCTGGTGCAGAAGGCTGTTAAAACTGTACCGGTAACGAGAATCTTTTTCATGTTCAACATCAGAATCACTCCTTATATCTTTAAATCGTTTAGTGGAATCTTGCTTTGCTTAAGGCCCGGCTTTTAGCAGTTCCTTAACTTTGCTTATATTGTACAGGCATTTTATGACTTTTTTATGTTTTTAGACTTAATTTAAGCTGAAAAATATCTTTTTTTGCGTCATACTTTTAACACACATAGACGTTAAAATGTAATATAATGAAAGAAAAGCAGCTTAAGGAGGTTCCGCAATGAAGAAAATACTTATCGCTGATGATAATAAACAGATTACGACAATTTTATCCGGTTATGCCAAGAAGGAGGGCTTTGAGCCGGTTGTTGCGCTGGACGGAGCAGAGGCACTGGATAAATATCTGCAGTATGAGCATGAAATTGCTGTCGTGCTGCTGGATGTTATGATGCCGGAGATAGATGGCTTTGAGGTTTGCCGCCGTCTGCGCAAGGAATCCATGGTGCCTATTATTATGATTACGGCGCGTGGTGAGGATTACGACAAGATTATGGGTTTGGATATCGGTGCGGATGATTATGTGATTAAGCCGTTCAGCGCACCGGAGGTGATGGCCCGCGTGCGTGCGGTACTGCGTCGCCTGGGCGCTCAGGAGCCGGCGAACGCTCAGACTCTGTCTTATGCAAATCTGTACATTAACTTGGAAAAATACGCAGTGCAGATTAACGGTGAGGATGTGCCGCTGACAAAAAAGGAAATCGAGCTTTTATGGACACTGGCAAAAAATTCTACGAAGGTTTTCAGCCGTGATAATCTGCTGGACAGCATCTGGGGTTACGATTATTTCGGTGACAGCCGTACTGTCGATTCGCATATCAAGCGCCTGCGCGCCAAGCTGGATAAGTACGAGCACCCTCTGTGGGAAATCAAAACTATCTGGGGCGTAGGCTATCGTTTTGAGGGACACAAGGATGAATAATAAAATTGCTTTAAAGCTGACACTGTATTTTTCTGCGGTGCTGCTTGTTTTTGCGCTGATTATCGGCGGCGTTTTTTACCAGTTCTTCAAACAGCAGACGATTGAAATCAAGGAAAAGGAAATGCGTCTGCGGGCGGAGAAAATTGCCGAAGTGCTGAGTGATAATATGGAGCGCATGGAAAGCCGTCACGGTGACGGTATTGCCAACAGCAAATTTATCAGCTATCTGGATAATGTGACGCAGGAAATCGTCTGGGTGGTAGACAGCAACCGTCAGCTGAGCATCAATAAGGACAGGGTACAGCGTCAGCGTCGTGAGGTACAAAAGCATCATGAGCATAGCGGCTTTGGCCTTTTTAAGCGTCCGCTGCCGCCGATTGCCTGGAAGGAACCGCCTAAGACTTCTAAGGAAGCCTACGAAAGACTTCCTGCACAGGTCAGGGAAAAGGTTGAAGAGGGCTTTAGCGGCAAAGAATTTATTATAGAAGAATATAATCCTGTTCTGGATGGCATTATGCTGACTGTAGGCAGACCGATTTATGACAGCAAGGGACAGGTAAAGGCTGTGCTTTTGCTGCATTCTCCGGTAGCAGGATTGCAAGATGCTATCTGGTCCGGTCTGCGCATTCTGCTTATCAGTCTGCTGGTGGCAATGGCTTTGGGCATGTTGCTTTCGGTAGTGCTCAGCTGGCGCTTTACCGGCACGATAGAAAAAATGAAAAAAATTGCCGAGCGTCTGGCGGAACGTGATTATAGCGCCCGCACCAACATTAAGCAAAATGACGAAATTGGCGAGCTGGCACGTACACTTGATGTTTTGGCAGAACGTCTGGAGCTGGCAGATGCCGAAAGCCAGAAGCTGGAAAAGCTGCGCCGCGAGTTTATTGCCAACATTTCGCATGAGCTGCGCACGCCTGTAACGGTTATCCGCGGCAGTCTGGAGGCCCTGCGCGACGGTGTAGTTACGGAAAAGGCGGATGTAGAGGAATTCCATGAGCAGATGTATAAGGAAAGCCTGTTTTTGCAGCGACTGATAAATGATCTGCTGGATTTGTCGCGTTTGCAGAATACAGATTTTCCGATTGAAAAGGCTCCGTTGAACTTTGTCGATGTTATGCATGATGCAGTGCGCAGCGGCAGGCAGCTCGGTGCTGATAAAAAGCTGCAGATTACAGGCAGTGCGGATAAGGACATTTACATGCTGAATGGTGATTACGGACGCTTGCGGCAGATGCTGATGATTTTTTTGCATAACAGCATCAAGTTTTCACCCGAAGGCAGTGAAATTAAGCTGGAGCTGGCAGGCAACAGGCTGAAGCTGATTGATCATGGCTGCGGTATTAAGGAAGAGGATATTCCGCATGCCTTCGACCGCTTTTATAAGGCGCGCAATGAGCATAATAAGAGCGGCAGTGGCTTGGGACTGGCAATCGCCAAGCAGATTGCCCAGCGCCATGATATGCAGCTGGAGCTACAGAGCAAGCTCGGCGAAGGTACAACGATTATTATCAGTCTGCCGCCCGAGCTGAAGGAAAAGGAGTATGCAAATGAATAAGATGAATTACGGCTGTGACGGCCTTTGCGTTGCTATCAGCGGCGGTACGTCGGGCATCGGGCTGGCGGCGGCGCTGCGTTTTTTGGCAGATGGTGCGCGGGTATATATTTTGGGACGTTCCGTAGAGCGCGGTGCGCAGGCTTTGCGTTATCTGGAGGAGCAGACCGGGAAACAGGCAGTGTATATTGCCTGTGACGTGACGAAGCAGGCTGAATGCAAGGCTGCAGTGGCAAAGATTGCCGAGCAGGAAGCTAAGCCTGACTGGCAATTGAATATTTTGGTCAACAGCGCCGGCTTTTATCGCGAGCAGCGTCTGGAGCAGCTGACGGAAGCAGATTTTGATGCGATGATGAACGTCAACGTCAAAGGCATGATGTTCTTGACGCAGGCAGCACTGCCTTATCTGCGCAGTAAAAGCAGCGTGGTAAATATTGCGTCGGATGCTGCTGTCAGCGGCAATTACGGCTGTGCGCTTTATTGTGCGACTAAAGGCGCGGTAGTTGCGTTTACCAGAGCGCTGGCGCTGGATTTGGCGCCGAGCGTGCGCGTGAACTGCGTCTGTCCGGCAGACGTGGATACGCCGCTGCTGGCGCAGCAGCTTGCGGATGCGAATGGCGGTTATACACTGGCGGATGTAGCTGCAGCCTATCCGCTGCAGCGGATTGCTGCAGCAGGTGAGATAGCGCACGTAATCTGCAGTCTGGCGTCACCTGCCAACAGCTTTATGACCGGCAGCATTGTAACTGTTGATGGCGGTCTGACGGCCGGATGAATATTGTTAATATTGTTTTTATGTAAAACAGGTAAAGAGCAGGTAAAGAATTTTTCTTTGCCTGTTTTTTATATACGCAAACGAATATAAGTGATATAATTAATGTATTAAAGTATAAAAAATACGGGAGGGTATTTTTATGGATAAAATGCAGCCCATTGGCGTACTTGATTCAGGAGTCGGCGGCCTGTCGGTTTTGAAATGTTTGCATCGGATGTTGCCGCACGAGGATTTTATTTATGTCGGTGATACTGCACGTACGCCTTACGGCACACGCAGTGAACAAGAAATCCGCGGTTTTGTGGGCGAAATAATCAGTTGGCTGGCAGCAAAAAACGTCAAGCAGATAGTTATAGCCTGCAATACGCTGACGATGCTTGGTGTAGACAGTTTGCGGGGGACGCATCCGTTCAGGGTTGTCGGGATGTCCAAGGGGGCAAAGCAGCTGCTGGCGGCCAGTCCGAATAAGAAAATCGGCGTACTGGCAACGCAGTTTACTATTGCCAGCGGACTGCACAAAAAGGCTATTCTTGCCGCTAACGCGCAAGCGCAGGTTTATCCTGTGGCCTGCCCCAAGTTTGTACCGTTAATCGAGGGTGAGCAGTTTGACAGCCCGGAGCTGCAGCAGGCTATCGCAGAGTATACCGAGCCTTTTAAAAAAGCTGGTGTTGAAGCAGTGATTTTATCCTGCACGCATTATCCTTTTATCAAAGAACAAATCGAAGCCGATTTAGGACCGAAGGTAAAGGTGCTTGACCCGGCGGCTGCCACCAGTGCTGACGCCATTGCGGCACTTAAGGAGGAAGGCCTGCTGCGTACAGAAGGCAAGGGACGTCTGCAGGTTTGCTGCACGGCTGATCTGGCAAGAGTAGAGCGCTTGGCAGGCAGAATGTTGCCTGTCGACGATTGCGACTTTTCTTTAATTGATTTAAAGGAGAATTGATTGCATAACTTTTATTCCGTTCGTAAAAAATAGCAGGAATTTTCTTTTTTATGTCTAATTTATAGTAAATAGGAGTGAGAAGGCTTTCTATTAAGATAGCTTGCTTTGAGAGTTGTCTAAATAGGTATTTATATTTTCGCAGCTATGTCATCTGTATCGGCAGATGACTGGTTACGCAAATGCTATTATATTCAAAAATAATATAAAGAAAGGTGGTAGCTGTGGAAAAGCAGGGAGTATTGAACGATAAAAAAATTGTAGGCTCGCCTATGGTGCATATGACATGTCTTGCTCTGGTGCTGTTTGCATTCTGGATGGTTTTGTCAGGCAGAACAGAAACAAAATTTGTCGTATACGGTATCCTCACAGCTGTGGTGACAACTTGGGTTACATACCCGCTTTTGCTGGTCCCGAATAAGGACGGCAGTAAAAAGTATTATGTTTTCGGTTTTTCGATTCCGAAAATGATCATGTACTTTTTCTGGCTGATGTGGCAGCTGGTGCTCGCCAATATTGACGTGCTGCTGGCAACTACAGGTCAGGAGCTGAACATTGATCCTAAGGTTGTCCGCTTCCGCTTCAGAGCCGATAATCCTATGGCATCTGTTATTTTGGCGAACTCAATTACGCTGACACCGGGTACAGTAACAATGAATGTTACCGACGACGGTGTGTATGAGATTCATGCACTGACCGTTGGTGCGGCCACAGGCGTGCTTGATGGCGGCATGCAGAAAAAGGTTGCCGATTTATATGGCGAAAAATTTGATTTTGCAGTAGTAGAGAGTGAGGAATGATTATGCAGATTATATTTTATATTATGATGGTAGCCATTCTTCTGATCATCGGTACGATGCTGCAGCGCTTGTTTAACGGACCGACAATTTTTGACAGAATGAACGCCTTGGGCGTTATCGGTGCCGATACAATTCTATTATTGGTACTTTTCGGCTATATTGACAAACGTCCGGATATGTATGTTGATATAGCGATTTCTTATGCAATTTTAGGCTTTATCGGCTCGCTGATTGTAGCTAAATTTATAGGAGGTAAAAGGATATGATTGAACAATTTGGTTTTACCTCCCTGCGCGAAGTTATCGCTGCACTCTTTCTGTTAAGCGGTCTGGTATTCTTCGTCGGCTCAGCTATCGGTATGCTGCGCCTGCCGGACTTCTATTCCAGAATCCATGCCTCCGGTAACAGTGAAACTCTTGGCTGTACGCTTTCCTTTATCGGTCTGATGATTTATGAAGGACCTACACTTACAGCGGCAAAGATGGCTTTTGTATTTTTACTTGTTTTTATGGCGAATCCAATCGGCTCGCATATTCTGAGCAAGGCAGCCTATAAATCCGGACATCCTGTCTGGACACTGCAAAGCAAGGGCGCCAAAAAGCTTGTCGGTCTGGAAAAGGCAGACCACAGCGCTGATGAGCCTGTTGGTCATATCCGTAAGAAGACTGTAAAAACAAATCGTAATCAGGTACATAAATATCATAAGAAGAAAGGAGATAAATAAAATGGAGATTTATACTATTGAAGCTCTTTTACTTGTCTTCCTGATTCTCATTACCTGTGCAGTTATTTTCTGCAAGGATATTCTTAGTGCTGCGATTATTTACAGTGCGTTCAGCTTCTGTGCTGTGCTGCTGTACCTGATGATGGGTTCGCCCGACGTTGCCTTTACGGAGGCTGTTATCGGTACGATTTCTACCATCTTCTTCGTAGCTTCGTTGAAAAAAATTGATAGGTGGTGTAAATAATGCGTGGATTAGTTGCTGTTATCCTGGCGATTATGACAGGCATGTTCTGCTCTGTTGTAACCTACCTGCCCGAAATTGGTGACGCGAACACTGCGCCTAACCAGCATGTTACTCCGACCTATATCTCCCGTAGTGCGGAGGATACAGGCTCGCCCAATATCGTAACGGGCGTCATCATCGACTATCGTGGCTTCGATACTATGTGGGAAACCTCGGTAATGTTCCTCGCCGGTCTGACAACGGTGCTGGTGCTGACCAGCAATCCTGTAGGACGCAGACCTGAGGAAGAGCCGGAGGATCCGGAGGAAGGAGAGATTATCAAATGAAAGAACCATTTGGCGGTCTTATCCTGAATGTGGCCTTCAGAATGCTGGTGCCGTTCACGATTACCTACGGCATTTATGTTCTCTGCCTGGGTGAGTTTTCTCCGGGCGGCGGCTTCCAGGCAGGCGCATTGCTTTCTGTAGGCGTGCTGCTGGCACGTCTTATTCTGGGCTTTGATACAAAGTTCAATGTTTTAGGCAAAACCTCTGTTGTTCTTGCCGGCGTTGGCACCTTCCTGTATGCTTTCACCGGTTGGCTGACCTTGTTCGGCGGCGCAGACTTTTTCCTGAACTACAATTATATGCCAATTCATATGGAGCCTCAGCACGAAATGCATGCTATGGGCATTTTCCTTATTGAAATCGGCGTTGCCATCTGCGTAATGATGACAATTATTAATCTGCTTGATGCAATTGTGAAAAGGGGTGACGAAGATGGAAGTGCTAAATGAGTTTTTGAAAACAAAAGGCATTTATTCCCTGGTCATGATTCTTTTCTTCCTGGGTGTGTATGGCATGGTCCTCAGCAAAAACTATATGAAGAAGCTGATGGCGATGAATGTTATGCAGGTTGCCGTAATCTATTTTTACCTGTGTTTTGCACAGAAGGATGGCGCAATGATTCCTATCCAGAACGGCCTGACAACAGATCCTAATGCTTACATTAACCCTCTGCCGCATGGCCTGATGCTGACAGCGATCGTTGTAAGCCTTGGTACTACAGGCGTAGCAATTGCACTCCTCATGCGTATTAAAGAAATCTACGGCTCTGTTGAAGAGGTAGAGGTATTGAGGAGGGCTAGTAAATGACACAGCATGCTCCCGTCTTAATTGTACTTTTACCTTTAACAGCATCGTTGCTGTGTATGTTGTTTTCCCGTATGAGCAAAAATTTAGGCTCCTGGATAGTTATGGCTTCTATCGCAGGTGCCTTTGCCAATGCCTGCATCGTACTGCAAAGAGTTATGGAGTCCGGCGGCAAAACCTGGCATTACTGGATGGGTGGTTGGGAACCGCCAATCGGTATTGAATTTGCTCTTGACCCCTTAAACAGTATTCTGGCAGTAGTGGTAACGTTTATTTCCCTGATGGTTTCGCTTTACAGCCGTCCGTTCGTCAAGGATGAGGATTGGCTGCATGTAGGCGGCTATTATACATTGTTTGGTCTGCTGACTGTTGGCCTTTCCGGTATGATCATCACCGGTGACGTTTTTAACCTCTATGTATATCTGGAGATTATGTCACTTTCCGGTTACGGCCTGATTGCTCTTGGCGGCAGAAAGTCAATGCTGGCAGCCTTCCGTTACCTGTTAATCGGTACCATCGGTGCTTCTCTGTATCTGCTCGGCGTCGGTTATCTGTATGCTATGACAGGTACTCTGAACATGGCTGACCTTGCTGCACGCGTAGTACCGCATCTGAACTCGCCACTGTTTGCGATTGCTGTAGCTTGCTTTATTATTGGCTTCGGTATCAAGATGGCGCTGTTCCCGTTGCATGGCTGGCAGCCTGATGCCTACACCTTCGCTCATCCGGGCGCTGCTGCTTTTATCGCAGGCTGCATGAGTAAGGCTCCGGCATATGCTTTAATTCGTTTTGTATATTATATCTTTAAGGTTGATAACCCTGTAGTTCAGAGTGCGCTCAACGTTTTGGGCATTCTCGGTGTAGCAGGTATCCTTATCGGTTCTATTATGGCGATGGCTCAGTATGACTTCCGCCGTATGCTGGCATATTCCTCTGTGGCACAGATCGGTTACATTGCAATCGGTCTGGCAATGGGTAATATGTACGGCTTCATCGGCGCCGTGCTGCATGCTATCAACCATGCTTTTATGAAGAGCAGCCTCTTTTTGGTTATCGGCGGTATTGAGTATCGCTTCGGTGAGGTTAATCTTTACCGCTTAGGCGGCATGAACAAAAAGATGACTATCAGCACGATCACCGTGCTGCTGGCTTCTCTGTCTATGATCGGCCTGCCTCCGACCTGCGGCTTCTTCAGTAAATGGTATCTTATGCTTGGTGCCTACACCGGCGCACAGTACTTTTACATCGCTGTACTTGTTATCAGCTCTCTGCTGAACGCAATTTATTTCTTCCGCATTATTGAGCAGATGTTTATTCAGCGTGAAGCTTCGCTGACCGAGGTACATCCGCATAAGGGCAAGCTGGGCTTACCGCTTTCCATGGTTATCCCGATTCTCGTCGGCGGTATCATGATTCTGGTACTTGGCTTCTACAGTGTTGACATCGTTACCGATGTTGTTAAGTTAGGATTGCCGGAGGTGTTTCTGAGATGACTATTATAGATTGCAGACCATTTCTGGCGGTTGGTGTATCCTTTATAGCTGCTGTACTTATCGCGTTCAGCAGACGCTGGCCTAACCTGCGTGAAACCTGGAGCGTTATCGCTTCCGTACTTAAATTCGGTATCATCCTGTCGATGCTGCCTGCTGTTCTCGACGGCAATCAGTATCAGTGGACGCTGTGCCAGATTACCGATACCGTGGGACTGACGCTGCGTACCGATCCGGCCGGCATGATTTTTGCGGTGCTGGCTTCGATGCTGTGGGTACCGATGAACTTCTATTCCATCGGCTATATGCGTTGCAATAACGAAAGCGAGCAGACCGGTTACTTTGCTGCTTTTGCTATTTGCATGAGTGCCGTAATGGGCATTGCGATGGCCGAAAACCTGTTGACCTTCTTCATCTTTTACGAGCTGCTGACTCTGGCAAGCTATCCGCTGGTACTGCATAAGCGTAACCAGGAAGCTTTGATGGCCAGCCGTAAGTATTTGATTTATACCTTGATTTCCGGTCAGCTTTTCCTGGCCGGCGTTATCGCCGTTTACTGCATCAGCGGTACGATGGACTTTACTCCCGGCGGCTTTCTGACTACGGACATGGCTCCGAGATGGGTGCTGCAGGCTATCTTCGTACTGATGATTTTGGCAGGCTCCGTAAAGGCTGCAGTTATGCCGCTGCATGGCTGGCTGCCGGCAGCAATGATTGCACCGACTCCGGTATCTGCCTTGCTGCATGCCGTTGCCGTTGTTAAAACCGGCGTTTTCGCCGTACTGCGTATCATCGGCTTCGTCTTTGGTCCGAAGCTGTTGGCGGAAATCGGTGTCGTTGACGTATTGGCGTGGGCTGCTGCGGCAAGCATTATCATTTCTTCGCTTATCGCTCTGCGTCAGGATCATCTGAAACGTCGTCTGGCGTTCTCTACTATCGGCCAGCTTTCCTACATCGTTTTAGGTGCTGCTCTGATTTCTCCGCTGAGCATCAAGGGTGCTTACCTGCATCTGGTAGCTCATGCTGTTATGAAGATTACCCTCTTTATGTGCGCCGGTCTGATTATCGCGCGTACACACAGAAACAATATAAGTGAGCTTTATGGCATCGGCAAAAAGCTGCCGGTAACAATGGCCTGCTTCACGATTGCTTCCCTGGGTATCGCCGGTACGCCGTTCCTCGTTGGCTTTGTCAGCAAATGGAATCTGGCACTCGGTGCTTTGCAGGCAGGCAAGCCTCTGTACATTCTCGTCTGGGTTGCCAGCGCACTTTTGGCTGCCGGCTATCTGATGCCTGTTGTACAGATGGCATACTTCCGCAAGGACCCACAGGAGGAGTTTCGTGAATATGGCGCTATTAGCTACTCGATGCTGATTCCTATCTGCATTACAACGATTATTGCTGTTGTCCTCGGTATCGTGCCGGATATTTATCCGCACTTCTATGAGCTGGCAACAATGGCCTCCAACGCTATTTGCGCAGGCTGGAATGGAGGTTGGATGTAATGAGCAAGAAAACTGTTTACATGATAGCTGCTGCCGTGCTCGTGCTTTCCGCAATCGGAGAGCTTTGCGGCGTACATCTGCACAGTCCTGCGTGGTGGCCGCTGCCGTTTGGCTATGATATTTTCTTCGGCTTTGTCGGCTGTTGGCTGCTGATTATTCTGGCAAAAATTATCATGACGCCGCTGCTGCAGCGTGATGAAACCTACTATGATGATCCTAAGGGAGGTGAGGACGATGAGTAATCTGCTTCATCCCGGTCTGATCCTCATTGCCGTGGGCGTTCTTGCGGTACTTGTGCCGAAAATGCTGCGCAAGTTCATTTTGGCTGTAGGCCCGTTCTTTGCCCTCTTTGCTGCACTTTCTATGCCGGTTGGCACAGATTTGAGCATTGAGTTTCTTGGTACAGGCTATCATTTGGGCTACATGTTTGTAGATAAGCTCAGCTATGTATTCTGCATGATTTTTGCGCTGATGGCTTGCATCGGCGGCATTTATTCCTGTCATAACGAGAACCGCATGGAAGCATTGTGCTCCATGTCCTATGCCGGCTGTGCTCTTGGTGTAACACTGGCTAAGGATTGGCTGACGCTGATTTTCTTCTGGGAAGCACTTGCCGTAACCTCTCTGTTCTTGATCTGGTGCCGCAATACTCCTCAGTCCCGTCGCGCAGGCTTGCGTTATCTTTTGGTGCACATGCTCGGCGGTAACCTGCTGCTGCTCGGTATCTTCCTGAAGGTTGGCAGCGGTGATTCTCTGATTGCAAATCTGTCTAAGGCTCCGCATGACCTTGCTTTCTGGGCGATTTTAATCGGTGTTGCTGTCAATGCGGCAATTCCGCCGGTTAATGCCTGGCTGGTTGATGCTTATCCAGAAGGCACGATTACAGGCAGCGTATTCTTAAGCTCCTTTACGACAAAGGTTGCTGTTTACGCTTTAATCCGTATCTTTGCCGGAACTGATTTCCTGATGGGCTTTGGCTGCTTCATGGCGCTTTACGGTGCAGCCTATGCGATTATGGAAAACGATATGCGCCGTCTGCTCGGTTACCATATTATCAGCCAGGTCGGCTTCATGGTTGCTGGTGTAGGCGTTGGCACGGCAATGGCACTGAACGGTGCTGCGGCTCATGCCTTCTCGCACATCCTGTATAAATCGCTGCTCTTCATGTGTGCCGGTGCAATTATCTATGCAACCGGTATCCGTAAGATTAACCAGCTCAGCGGTATGGCGAAAAAGATGCCGTTTGTGGCAGTGTGCTTCTTTGTAGCGGCGTTCTCCATTTCCGGTGTACCGTTCTTCAACGGCTTCATCAGCAAAACGATTACGATTGCCGCCGCATCTGCTGCCGGTTATGATTGGGTATATACACTGCTGGAGCTTGCCAGCATAGGTACATTCTTGTCCATTACCTTGAAGATGGGTTATTTTATCTTCCTGCGTGATGCCGATAAGAATGTAGAAATTAAAAATCCTCTGCCGAAGAATATGTATCTTGGCATGGGCTTTGGCGCAGCGCTCTGCTTCCTGTACGGCGTATATCCGGACCTGCTGTATCGTTATCTGCCGTTCGGTTATCCAGATTACCAGCCGTTCACTGCAGCACATATGCTGAGCTACGCAGAAATTCTTGTCGTAACCATGGTTCCGTTTATGATGTTCCTGCCGCGCATGGAGCCTCATACAGCGCTCAGCCTCGATACAGACTGGTTCTATCGTAAGCCGATTGATTTTGTCATCGTTCGTATCAGCATGCTGCTGTGTGCAATCAGTGGCGGCCTGGGCGGAGCCTGGGGCGTTCTGTACGAAAAGTTTATGGATCTTACGAGCAATCCGATGGATTTCCTCGATGCCAAACCGTTCCGTAAGCGTTCGCATTATAACCCGGAAAACTACCGTACATCTATCGCTGACCCGATGATGATTACCTTAACGGTGCTGGTAAGCAGCATTGCTTACTTCATTGCAACATTGTAAAATGCTTTTGAGAGCTGTCGCACGCAGGTGCGGCAGCTCTTTTACGTAGTTTTTTCAAAGTATAATTTATCTGTCTTGTAAATATTCTTATTGGGTGTTATATTATTGATAATCATCATATATGAAAGAGGTTATCTGTATGCTTAAGGGTATATTTTTAATTATAGGCGCAGCTACCTGCTGGGGCATGGGCGGTGTAGCAGGACAGTATTTGTATCAATATCATCAGGCAGATATGATTTGGCTTTGCATGGCGCGGCAGATTTTGGCAGGCTGTATGTTCTTGCTTTTTGCGGCCTTTGTGCAGAAGCAGGATATCTTTGCTATTCTCAAAGCAGATACCTGGAATATTATTGAGTTTTCTTTTTTAGGTATTTTAGGCGCGCAATTGGGCTTTTATTACACAATCAGCCTGTGTAATGCTGCTACAGCGACGGTATTGCAGTACATGGCACCGATTTATGTAATGCTGTGGATGAGTTATAAGTCAAGAAAAATTCCTGACGTGCGTGAACTGATAGGCATTGTCGGCGCACTTGTCGGTGTCTTTCTTATCGCAACGCACGGCAGTCTGGATAGCCTGGCGATTTCGCCAATGGCATTGACAATCGGTGTATTGTCTGCGCTTTCCTATGCATATTACAGCATTAAGCCGGGCCAAATGCTCAAAAAATATACTGCGGCAACGCTTATTGGCTGGGGCCAGCTTATCAGCGGTGTGGCATTGATTATCTGGCGTAATCCCTTTGCTCCTGCAGGTCATTGGGATATGAGCGGTTATCTGGCGTTTGCGTATCTGCTGTTGGGTGCTACTATTGCGAGCTATGCCTTATATTTGGCAGGCCTGAAATTTGTCGGACCTACCAAGGCGAGTCTGATTTCCTGCGCCGAGCCTTTGGCTTCTATTATCTCCGTAGTTTTGTTGCTGAACACAAAATTGGCAGTTGCTGACTATATCGGTATGGCGTGCATTATTTTCACGGTTTTATTACTTTCACTGCCCAAAAAATAAACATTTTTCATAGCAGATATGATAGAATAGAATTAAGTAAAATAGCTTAAGCTAAGCAGGAGGAGGTACGGAGATGACTGATTATAAGTACAAATATGGTCATGGCTACAAGGAGTTTTCTCTGCCGGAGGAGCATGTTCTGGGCGAACTGAAAATGAAGCAGATGCAGCCGCTGGAGAATTTAAAAGCAGCTGTTCTGGATGCTTTGTATCATCCTATCGCCAGCGCACCGATTAATGAGCTGGTGCAGCCCGGAATGAAAATTGCCTTTATCTGTAACGATTCAACCCGTGTTGCCAACACGCATTCCTTTATGCCCATTTTGGTTAACGAAATGAATAAACTGGGCGTTAAGGATGAGGATATGCATATTGTCTTTGCGTTAGGCACCCATCGCTGCATGAGCCATGAGGAAATGGTGGAGCAGGTTGGCGAGGACGTTGCCAAACGCCTGAAAATGTATAATAGTGACTGCCACGTGCAGGATGATTTTGAATATTTTGGTGAAACAGAGCATGGTACGCCTGTATGGCTCAATAAGCATGTCTGCGATGCTGACCTGGTTATTTTGACCGGTACCGTTGTTTATCACTTCTTCAGCGGCTTTGGCGGCGGACGCAAGGCTGTGCTGCCCGGTGTTGCCGCTATGGAAACGGTACGCAAAAACCATAGCCTGATGATGAGCCCGGAGGCCAAATTAGGCAAGCTGCATGGTAATCCTGTATACGATGATCAGGTAGAGGGCGTGCGTCTTTTTGCCAAAGAGCATAAGATGTTCCTGTTCCATTCTATCTTAGATGCGCAAAAGCACTTCCTGAAGGTTTTTGCCGGTGACTGGGATGAAGCACATCTTGAGGCCTGCAAATTTGTGGAGCAAGTTTATGGCGTACCTATCAACGAGCCTGCGGATGTAGTAATTGCCAGCTGTGGCGGTTATCCTAAGGATATTAACATCTACCAGCTGCAGAAGACGATGGATAACGCCTGGTGCGCTGTTAAGGACGGCGGCGTGATTATAATCCTTGGCGAATGTGAAGAAGGCAGCGGCAGTGCTGCTTTGGAAAAAGCATTGGAGGAAAATCCTTCGCCGGATGCTATTAAAGCTGAGCTGGAAAAGAATTTTGTTATCGGTGCGCATAAGGCGTTTGCTATCACCCGTCTGATGAAGAAAGCGCATTTTATCCTTGTTTCTGCTTTGGATAAAGAGCTTGCTAAGAAATTGCTGTTTGAATCCGTGGACAGTGTAGAGGAAGCAATACAGCTGGCAGAAAAATATGTTGGCAAAGATTATAAGGTTTTGTTGATGCCGCAGGGTAGTTTGACAGTGCCTGTGTTGAAAAAATAAAATTCTATAAAAAAATAAATGGCTCTTGCCTTTTACGATGATATCAGATATAATTGTAATGTTATTAGTATGTGATTAAGTAGAAGGGGAGAACGTTTGTGAAGTTAGATATTGATTACAAGGCTATTGGACTGAGGATAAAGGCCGCTCGTGCCAGAAAAGGATTAACTCAGGGAAATATAGCTAATCTAACTGGTCTGTCAACTCCGCATATCAGCAATATAGAAACCGGTAATACTAAGCTTGGCCTGCCTACAATTATTCATCTGGCTAATGTACTGGATGTTTCTGTGGACGAGCTGTTGTGTGACAACATTCATCACAGTGAGCAGATTTACTGCAATGAGCTGGCTGACTTGGTTAAGGATTGTTCTGTAGACGAGCTGCATATTATTTCTGAATTGGCTAAGGTCATCAAAAAGGCTGGTATTAACAGTGCCAAGAAGGCCAGAAAGCGCCGTACTAAGGCAGAGATGGCAGCAGCTAAGGCAGCGGAAGAGGCTGCGATGCAGCAGGAAATTTAATAGGCTTATGTGCTACTGTAGCTCAGCTGGTAGAGCAACTGATTCGTAATCAGTAGGTCGCAGGTTCAAATCCCGTCAGTAGCTCCATTAAAAAATCAAGCACCCATGCGGGTTTTAAGCCGTAGGGTGCTTTTTTTCGTGCGAAAAAAAATAGGGGATTTGTCTACCTTTTTGTCTACCTTTCTGCCAACATTGTAAAATAATGGTGCGAAAGTATGGGGAGAAAGACTAGAGCGAGATTATCGCGAGCTCTAGTTATAATAATATAGGATTGCTGCAAAAGCCCATTGTTGCTGGGTTTGCGCGTGATTAAGGTGTGCAAAAAACCGTAAAAAGTGTGCAAAAAACCGTCATCTAATTGTTGGAGGTGTGCAAAAAACCGTTAATTGATGTTTGGAGACTAAGACTATAATATAGCATCTCAAACTAATGGATAGCTAAAATTTAAGTATTCTCTAAGATTTGTGTACTAAAAAACCAGTGGAAATTTACTTGATGGTAAAACTTCACTGGTTTTTATGTTTAAATCTGGAGTTAGCCCAAGCCTCGTTGATGAAGAAGTTGCTCGATATCGTAAATGGAATCAATAGTGCTTTTGAAAAGAGCATCGTTTAGGCGGCATATGTACATGTACTCCTGATCCTCGTATTTCTTTAGGAGGTCTTTGTTGTCTATCAGAGCTTTACAATAACGTTGTTCAGAGGGTGCAGCTACTGTATAGCGGGCAATGCGATATGCAATATACATGCGTGTCAAAAAAATAATATTTGCCCTCATAACTTGGGTATAGCTGCTTACTCTTAGCTTTTCATCAATATATTTTTGAGGGAGTGGAAAATCATGTATAAGGTCTTTATGAGATCCAGAGTAGTGCTCGCTAAAGCAAAAAGCAGTTAATTCTTTCTCTAACTCAAGGAGAAAATCTTCGTTGTATATTTTTGAAGAAAAACCAAGCATGAAATCGCTAGAAACAGCAAATAAATTACAGATACTCTTAAACATTTCGAGTGTCGGCTGGCTTTTGCCGCTTTCCCACGCAGTAATAGAGGGAGCTTTGATATCTAGAATCATTGCCAAATCTCTTGTAGATAATTTATATGCTGTTCGCAGTAATTTGATACTCTCACTAAAAGATAACATAATAATATCCCTTCATTGAATTCACATTTTTTTACAATCTAAAGGTTGCGTTGATAATACAACGATGCTAAAATATAACTAGCAGAAACGCTAAAAATAATCTAGCGAACAATAAAGTCTAACTAACACTAATTATATCACATATCACAAAAAGGCACAAAAAGGAGGAAAAAATGGAAAAGGAAAAATTATTTTACACATTGAGGGAAATTAGAGAGGAAATATATGGTCAAGAAATATCGTTAGCAACGCTCCAAAATATGGTACATGCAGGTCAAATACCATCTATACGTGTGATGCGTAGGATTTTTATTCCGTGTTGGTGGGTTAAGCAGCAAATAGCTTTGGCAAAGGGAGCTAACTATGAAGGAGATTGATCGCTATAATCCAATTATTAGGCCAATGTATGATTTGATAGATATAAAATATAATTTAAAGGAATATGATCATGAGTTAAGTGTAGAGTTACATCAGTTTGTAGATTTTATTGTTTGGTGGGCGTTGAATAACAATACTGTTTCGCAAAAGATGCATTATGTATCAGCATGTGATTATTTTTATGTAAAGGGAATTAAACGTCCAGGATCAAAAGATTATAATAGATTTTATGATTTTTTTCAACGATTAAGTTTTGTTATACTTGATATATCACGTAGGGTTGTCAACAATAAAGCTAATATACGATCAAGTATAGTAACTAATTTGGCTATTTTCAGCGATAAACTTGATAAAAGAAAAGTTTGCGTAATGTATGAAATCAATCCATTTTTAATGCTGTATTTTAATTGGATTGCTAGAAATTTATCTCAAAATATATTTATATCAATAAAATTGAAAAGAAAATACTCATATAAATTATATTTATATGTACTCAGACGTGCTATTGAGGTAAATGGTGTAATACGTGTTAGTTATGATGAGTTAGGGAAGCGTGTCGGAAGAAACGAGGGTGAAGAAAACAAGGCATTTAATCGTTACCTAAGGCTTGCCATTAAGGAAATAAACATGGTTGGGTATAGTTATAATTATCACAATTTTACAATAATAATAGATAAGAGACATGATAATCAAGTTACTATTAGGATTTCAAATTTAAAGAAGCAAAGCGCAGACTTGGAGAGGATGTCAGTATAAATGGTGAGACGAGCAAAAGGTGAAGGATCTATAAGATATGACAATAAGCATGATCGTTATATTTGGCGATTGAAATTTTTAGGAGAGGATGGGTTAAAGCATGAGAAATATTTAACAGCTAAGACCAAAAAAGGGTTGCAAGAAAAAATTAAGGAGTATCAAAGTAAGAAAGAGCTTAATATATCAGATGTAAAATTAGCTGATTGGAGCAGTAATTGGCTTACGGTGATAAAACCCACTATTAAAATAAGCACTTACGATTATTATGATATGTTTCTTCGCAATTATATTAATCCTAATTTAGGAGAGAAAAAGGTGAAGGAGTTAACACCTATAATGCTACAGGAATTTTTTAACCAAATGGTTGGTGAAAATGGTAAAAAAGGCAGGGCATTATCAGCAACTACAATTAACGGTATGCGAAGAACGTTAAAAACATGCTTGGAATATGCTGTAAAAAATGGAGTCATAAGAATGAATCCAGCTGCAACTACGAAGCCGTTAAAAAAAGCAGATAAAAAAGTAATTGCGTTATCAAAAGAACAGGTAATAGCGTTATTAAGTACTGCATCTAAAGCAGATTATATTTATACTGATGTCAAACAGAATTTTATAGAAGATGAAGGGAAAAAGTACTTACGAAAGTGTTATTACTATGCTATTGCTTTGGATATTGCTACGGGACTGAGAATAGGGGAGCTATTTGCTTTAACTTGGGATGATGTTGATTTTGATAAATTCAATATTATGATTAGAAGAAATTTACAGCATAGATCTAACGGTAGAGAACTTGGAACATTAAAAACGATAAGGTCTCAACGACTTATCCAAATAGATGAAAAAACAATCAACTTGCTGAAAGAATGGCGGGAATATCAGAATCGTTATGCAAAGCAATACCATTCAATTTACGACAATGAAATAAATTTGGTTTTTACTAATAGTTGGGGTAAAATGTACAATCACACTAATTTTTATCGTCGTTATTGGCGGAAATTAGTTAAAGCAGCCGGTTTACCAGAAGGGTTTAATTTTCATGGTCTGAGGCATACCCATGCAACACTGCTGTTGTTAGCAGGCGAAAATATTAAAGCTGTGAGCGAACGTCTTGGGCACAGTTCGGTCTCTACAACGCTTAATATCTACTATAATCTGGTGCCAAATCTACAAAAACATGCTGCTGATACGTTCGCAAAATTAGATTTGTTATAGTGTAAATACTTGGTCTGAAAGGAGCAATATCATATGAAACAATTAGTGTATAATCGTCAAATTGATAGGTATATAATTAAAGGGGAAGACTAACTATAAAAAGTCAAGAGGTTGGTAAGAAAAAAATTCCGTATATGTAGTGGTATTTTATGCAACACAAATAA